>CAVBWT010000005.1:0-98787 GCA_963599235.1 Lawsonibacter asaccharolyticus
GAGCAACTGACTCTTAATCAGTGGGCCCAGGGTTCGAGTCCCTGGAGGTGCACCAGATATTGAACGTCAAATCGAAAGATTTGGCGTTCTTTTTTGTTGTGTAACCCCGAAAAATCGGGGTTTGCACGGTCGTGATTTTCGCCAGCAGATTTTGCGAGGACTGCTGGATATAGGCGTAGGTGTTCACCAGCATATCCGCCGTAGCGTGTCCCGTGGTTCCCTGAATAGCCTTCACATCGCCGCCGGAGATTATCAGCTGATAGGTCGCACTGGAATGGAGCAGACCGTGAAACACGATACGAGGGAACTCTGGGTGTGCATCCTGCCATTTGAGGAACTTCTTACGAATCAGCACAGGCTCCACAGCCAGACCATTGGGTAGACGGAACAGCATCCCACTGTCACGATAGTGGGTCGGGTCTTTCATCTCGTCTGCCGCCAACTGATTCAGCCACTTCTTCAATTCCTTTTTCAGAGCAGAGGTCATGAAGATGGTGCGGCAGGAGGACGCCGTTTTGGTGCTTTTCAGGATGAGAGAAGTGGTGCTGCGTTCCAGCTTGTCCGGAAATATCTTGATGATGCAGCCATCGTCTACTTGATTCAGGGCTTCTTTTCGCACTCGCTGCATGGACTTGTTGATACGGAATGTTCCGATACCGTCCGCAGCATCAAAATCAATATCCTCTGGGGTCAGACCTACGACCTCGCCCTCTCTCAGCGCGCCCACCAGCGTGAGGTGGACTGCCAGATGCAGGATGGGGTCATCCATACTGTCCAGAACTGCTCGCATTTCCTCTACCGTCCAGATGATACGCTCCTGTGTGGACTTCTTGGGGCTGTCCACAGGAACAGGGCTTTTAATCAGGATGCTCCACTCTACGGCATACTGGAACGCTGTACCCAAAGGTTGGACTCGTAGGTTTTGGGTGCCCACTTGTGCTTGCTGCACTGTTTGGGCAGCAAGTCCATCAGAAACTCTGCCACCGTCACTGAGGACGGAATCAGGAATGTGCCAGCTGCCAGTTCATGCTCGATTTGCTTCTTTCGGTTCGTTGCCTCCTCTTTTGTAGAAAGACTTTCCCATTTGTCGCAGCTCTTGCCGTGTTCATCTTTGTAGGTGTATCGGACACTGTAAGAGTTGCCGCGCTTCGTAATATATGCCATACTGTTTGCCTCCTTATCAAGCTGCCCGGTAGAGCCACGCATCGAAACTGTCTTTCGGGACACGGATGCTTCCGCCTACCCACAGAACACGGAATTCGGTGGTGCTGTTGCACAGGTTGTAAGCAGAGCGCAGGCTGATGGCCAGCATTCGTGCGATTTCTTCTACCGTGTACACCAGCTTCGTGGTTTCCGAGCTGTCAGTCGGAGACTTGACGGCATTGGTTTGAGTGACCATCTCCATTGTAGTGGGATTCGAGTCATTTGACAAGGACTTATTCGTATAATTTTCAGATTTCACAGTTTCGGTCATGTTACCGGTGATATGAGCCGTCACCGCAAGGACAGCTTTTATTGGTATCAGAAAGTCATTGCGACGAACGGCGAAGAACTGGACTGAGCGGCATCAGCTCTCTCTGAGAGCCTGCTCGTTGGTCTGACGGGAGATTTCCAGTTCCCGTGCAGTGCCGATCTTCCGCTCCATGTTGGCGTCGTAGTCAGCAGCAAAGCAGATGGAGAAGAGAACGTTCAGGATGAACAAGATAGACGTCTCGGTGCCAAAGGTAGAAATCTTGCTGTACAGCCGTTCGTATTTTCTTTGCCGCCGACCAGAGGGATGATCTGTTCGGCAAGCTGTTGATAATTCTTCGCCATTTTGATTTCTCCTTTTCAAACTGATCCAATGGGAGATGTTCCGGACCATGCTCCCGTTCGCTGACAAAAGGATAGCACAAAAAACGACATGAAATCAATCCTTTTGGCTTCGAGCTGTTCCGGGATACAAGTCATGGAACCTTTTCATCTTTGCCCTGACCCCGGTCGTTCTGCATTTCTATACACTGGAATCCCAGACGAAACAGCTCGTCCTCCGACTGGTGCTGATCCATAACATCTTGCACCCGGATTTTCTCCAAAACGTGTAAATCTTGAGAAAAAAGTCTTCAAAAGGTTTACGAAACGGTAAGAGGCTGGTATACTTTACACCAGTGAACGACCGTAAATAAGTTAGGAGGAATCAAAAATTGGAAACCGCACAGCATTCGATCCGCAAGAAACTGATGGCTTTTATTTTGTCGCTGGTGATGATGGCAGTTTTTCTGCCGGGGGCGTTGGCTGTTGACCTGAGCGTTGACGCCGGCTTCTACTTCAAGCAGAGCCGCGGTGGAACCTGCACATTGGCTTCGGCGGCAATGATGCTCCGGCGGCGTGCCTACTTTGACGGCCTGAATGACTGGGTGGACGTGACCGAAAACAGTGTCCGTTCCACTGCATGGTCAGGCGGCCTCTCCCATAACTTTACATACAAGTCGATGCAGGTCGGCTATGGTACTCTCCCGGCAAGCAAGTCGGAAAAGACGGCAGCCCTCATCCAGCTGCTGGTAGAGCATCCGGAAGGCATCGTCCTCTATGACCGCAGCCAGCCTCACGCCGTTCTCCTGACCGACTATACCAATGGCGTCTTCTACTGCTCCGACCCGGCAGGCAACATCTCCGCAGGCCGTGTGCCGATCTCGAAGGCAAGCGTTTCTATCGGCAGTGCGTCCTGCTACTGGTACATCGTTTCGGATAAGAACGCTACGACTCAGGTCGATGAGGCTCTGACGGAAGCGGTCATCGCTGAAGTGGATCAGGAGATCGCAGCAGAGGAACAGGCAACAGAGACGACAACTGAGGCTAAGATGGATGCCCTGACTTGGTGGACGGGTCTGTTCAGCTAAAATCAAATCCTTTAAGGCTCCCGGAAACGGGGGCCTTTTTCAGTGCCAGATTTCCGTGCCCGGGAAATAGTGCGCTAAGATATCGGCGTAGGACGCCCCCTGTTCGGCCATTGCCTTGGCTCCCCACTGGCTCATCCCAACCCCGTGGCCGTATCCACGCGTTGTGATGGAAAAGATATCTGCCTGATATTGGATGGTAAAACAGGCACTCCGCAGGCCAAGCACACGCCGGAGTGCCGAGCCGGTGATGGTCTGGCTGCAGACCGGCAGAGAGGAGACATAGCCCGATGCGGTCAGTTCCGGCGTGCCGAACCAGTTCTCCGGTGAGGAACCGGAAGTGAGGATGCTCAGCCCGGAAGCAAGCTGGCTGCTGACCTGCTGCGGCGAAAGGCGGATGGTGTATTCGTAATTGTCGGCAGTGAGGTCAAAACTGCTGTCCACTGGAATCAGGTAGGGCAGAGCAGAACCCCAGACATTCTCACTGGCCTCGGTCATGCCGTTGGAAATGGCAAAATAACTGGTTCCGGCTGGGGCGCTCTCGTAGCAGACGACCTCGTTTAAAACGGAATCTACCAGAGCGGACAGCCGGGCATAATTGGCCTCGTAGTCGACGCCCCAGTAACTCCGGAGAACAGGGTCGGTTAGATATCCTTGACGCCGGGCCGGGTCAGCAGAAAGCCAGCCCTCTTCCGGCGAAGCGGCATGGTCGCGGCAATAGAGTGCGTAACTGTGGGCGGCAACAGCCTGCGCTTTGAGGGCCTCGTCCGGCCAGCTGACCGGCATCTCAGCGGCAACGGCTCCGATCAGGTAGTCGCGCTTGGAAACGGTCTGTACGTCACCGCTGGACTGGTCTTTTATCAGGAAAGCATCGGCATCGACTTCCGCACTGGAATGCTGTGTCGGCTCTGTCTCAGGCTGTGAAAAAGTAGGTTCCAGACTGGATGTGGTGGATTCTGAAACAGAAGGGACAAGAACTGCCTGTGCCAGACGATACCCCACAAAGGGCAGGAGACTGCCAAAGATGAGCAGCGCGGCGCAGAGCAGGCAAAAGGCTTTTTTCATGGAAGGTTCCTCCCGGCTTTTTCCTCAGCATAGCAGGAGCGGAACCCAAAAAAGCACGCAATCGGGAAAAAACATCTTTTGGCTTGAATTTGTCCGCCAAACGCGATATGATTAGCGTATCCTATTGAATAAAAAATGAGGAACGATATGGAACAATTGATTTTGATTTCGTTTATCCTGAGTCTGGTACTCGGTGTTCTGCGAGGACTCGACCTCGTCTTTTTTACAAATTCGGCGACCGGCCTGTGCATGGTGGGTTCGGTCTGGCTGCGGTATGCGCTGCTGGCCGCTGCCGTCCTCGTTGCTGTTGTGGCCGGACGCAGGACAAAGTCCGATATCACCGCTCTGCACAGCCATGACCGGGCGGCTGGATATGCTTCCGGTTTTGCGGCGGCCTGCTTTGCGCTGACGGGTATCACCCGGCTGATGTTCGCGCTGGACGGCGTAGGAGCAGCCGTCCGCGCTCTGCTGGAACTCTTCTGCTGGGTCTGGATGTCGCTTCTGGCGCGCAACTGGCTCCGCAAAGGCCCGTGGCACCGCCCGACCCGGAGCCTTTACCCGGCGGTGGCTGGCAGTATCATCTTTTACTGGTGCGTCCTTTCCCGGTTTATGGAGAACAGCTCCAGCTGGCATCGTGTTGCGCCGACTGCTGCTGTCTGGCAGGCACTGGCCGCACTGGTCTTCCTGTCGATGCTGATCCGCGCACTTTACCTGCCGGAATCTGCAAACGGAAAAAACTTCTCGGCGGCAGCCTTGACCGCGTTTGCGCTCTGCTTCTGCTGGGAACTGCCGCAGGTGCTGCAACTGCTGCTGGATGGAATTCAGCTGACGCAATTGCCGGAGCTGCTATTTGGTTTGGGACTGTGCGGCATCGGCGCACTGGGTGGGATCTGTGCCCTGCGATGTATAAAAAAGTAAGAAAAAAGAGTCTTGGTAGGAATCAGACAAGCACTCTGTTGGCTGAATTGCCGAAAAGAAATCCCAAAGGTCAGAGAAAATCGTACAAAATCAAAAAAGTGTGAAAATGAGTTGTTAATTTTTTGGCAGACACTTGAAACTTTCGCGGATTTGGTCTACAATAAAGATACCGTGAATTATCCGATTTAAGGGTAAGAAAATTAGGAGGTACTATTAACATGGCTGTTAGAGTTGCTATCAATGGTTTTGGTCGTATTGGCCGTCTGGCTTTCCGTCAGATGTTTGATGCTGAGGGTTACGAGGTCGTCGCTATCAACGACCTGACCAGCCCCAAGATGCTGGCTCACCTGCTGAAGTACGATACCGCTCAGGGTTCCTTCTGCGGCAAGATCGGCGAAGGCAAGCACACTGTTGAGGCTACCGATGACTCCATCATCGTCGACGGCAAGGAAATCAAGATCTACGCTGTCAAGGACGCAAAGGATGCTCCCTGGGGCGAACTGAACGTTGACGTCGTTCTGGAGTGCACCGGCTTCTACACCAGCAAGGAGAAGAGCATGGCTCACATTCAGGCTGGCGCAAAGAAGGTCGTTATCTCCGCTCCCGCTGGCAACGACCTGAAGACCATCGTCTACTCCGTCAACGAGAAGACCCTGACCGCTGAGGATCAGGTCATCTCCGCTGCTTCCTGCACCACCAACTGCCTGGCTCCCATGGCTGACACCCTGAACAAGACCTATCCCATCGTTTCCGGTATCATGACCACTGTTCATGCTTACACCGGCGACCAGATGATCTTGGATGGTCCTCAGCGCAAGGGCGACCTGCGCCGTGCTCGTGCTGGCGCACAGAACATCGTTCCGAACAGCACCGGTGCTGCTAAGGCTATCGGTCTGGTCATCCCCGAGCTGAACGGCAAGCTGATCGGCTCTGCTCAGCGTGTGCCTGTTCCCACTGGTTCTACCACCATTCTGGTTGCAGTTGTCAAGGGCAAGGACGTCACCAAGGAGTCCATCAACGCTGCTATGAAGGCTGCTACCTCTGAGTCCTTCGGCTACAACGAGGATCAGATCGTTTCTTCTGATGTCATCGGTATGCGTTACGGCTCTCTGTTCGACGCTACCCAGACCATGGTCGCTAAGATCGACGACGATACCTATCAGGTTCAGGTCGTGTCTTGGTACGACAACGAGAACTCCTACACCTCTCAGATGGTTCGTACCATCAAGTACTTCGCTGAGAACTGCTGATCAGTCCTTGTGCTCCGAAGTACCGGGAACGCTGCGCACCTGACCTGACCAGATAATGGACAGGTTGCAGCCTGCGCAGCGGCGGTAATATGAGTTTCGCACCCTCTTCTCCGCAGAAATGTGGGGAGGAGGGTGCTTTTTGTTTGCAGCGGTATGTCTTACGGTTCTGAGCGGATCCTGCTTGACCGCATGAGCCTTTCTGTCAAATTGGAGATAGACCTTCTTCTTCGGCTTTACCCGGAGGATGAAGATACCATCTATCAGATCGTGAATTTGCTGGTGGACACCTGTGACAGAAAACGCCTGGCGATGATAAGCTCACTGAAGTAGTGCGTAGTCGGCTGAAAAAGCTGAACGCTGACCACATCCGCTTTGTGCTGGACTGCCTGATTGGACAGACGGTTTTATTTTTTATCATCGGTCTGATATGTACACTAGAAAATCAACTTTGCTGCGGCTATGCGGCATAAAATGATAGGATTTCAGGTGTGTACAAATGACCAGAAACGCTTTATAATAAAGGAGAAAAGACTATGGAATTCTTCAACAGTTGTTTCCCGGAAATGTCAGATGAATGGCTGGATTTTATTGCAAAATGCCGCGCAGGAGAAATGCACTCCTACGATATTGTAGAGGGGCCGATGGCTGACGATACAATTTGGGATTATGTCAACGGCTTTACTTCCGGGCGGATCAGCCGTGAAGCATTTTGGGCATTGGCAAAGTTTAAGCACCCGACACACCAGATCAGCTTCCATACAGCCAACGCTCTGCGCTGCTTAACATTTGAGAGGAGTGAGCACATCCATGACGGAAAAACAGATGAATGACATTTTTTATGTATGCAGCCTGATCGAATACATTGCTCGCAAAACAAAGAACCATCGGCAGGATGTGATTCGTTGCTTTTCCCAAAAGGACATTGAGCGTCAAATTTATGATGCCGAGGTAAACCACTGCCTTTCCTTTGAACAGGTTTCGGAAGAACTGATTGATTGGTTTAAATCCCGGACGGTAATTTTGATACCGTAGCCGAGTGCCGCTACGAAGTTCCTTCCGCAACTTCCATCGGGATGCTGTATCATGGATTGGTGCTGGCCACCATGAAGAACGATGATGCAGCGCAGGCGATCATTGATGTGTTTTCGTCGTTTATCTCCGATGAAATTTCCGATTTCAATTCCAACGTCTACTACACTAACCCTGATTATCTGCGCTGCTCCTATCTGGAGGGCAAGATGCTTGCTTAACTAAATCGTTTTTCCTACGCCGATTGCTAAAAAGCAGTCGGCTTTTTTGTTTCCATAGCACGATTTTTCATCACGCCAACCTGCTGCGGTTTGCAGTTTTTGAACAGTGTCTTCCAAAATCGTGCTTTTATTTTATCCACCCATCAACGAAAGGCGGTGCTATTATGCAGCTTCTAACCCACATTATTTTTCTCCTGAACCTCCTGAAAACTCTCATCAATCATTTCAGCTAAGGCGGTGACTGCTGAATGGAAACTGTTCTGAAGGCCATCGCCGATTGGATAAAAGGCATCCTGACAGCGGGCATCATGTCAAATTTGTCCGGGCTGTTCGATGCCGTAAATGAACAGGTCGGTGACATTGCACAGCAGGTCGGCACACAGCCATCGGCCTTTGAACCGCACGTTTTTGCGATGATCGAATCACTTTCCCGGAATGTGGTTCTGCCGATTGCTGGCATCATCCTGACCGTTATCGCCTGTTACGAACTGATTGAAATGATAACCCAGCACAACAACATGACGCAGTTTGAACTCGCTCTCATCATGCGCTGGATTTTCAAAACAGCGGTGTCAGTCTGGTTCATCTCCAACACGTTCGATATTGTGATGGCAGTGTTCGACCTGACGCAGAAAGTCGTGTCCGATTCCAGCGGCATTATTGTGGGCAATACTCGCGTCAATGAAATCGGCCTGTCGATGCTGGAAGCCAGCCTGATGCAGATGGATGTTGGCCCACTGTTCGGGCTTTTCCTGCAATCGTTCTTCATCGGAATCACGATGCGGATTTTGAGCATCGTCATTTTTGTTATCGTGTACGGGCGCATGATCGAGATTTACTGCATGGTGAGCCTTGCTCCGATTCCCATGGCCACATGGGGCAACCACGAACAGAGCCACATGGGACAGAACTATCTGAAATGCCTGTTCGCACTGGGCTCCTCCTCGCTGTGGGCACTCCACAGGATGGCACGATAGAGCGTGCGGCTGTTGGCAAAGCTATAAGGCACACCGCTGATGTACACGGCGCGACCCTTGCCGAAGTCGTGTGCCGCCATCTGCACTTCTTTGTTCCACTGCACCAGCACATCGGTGCCTTCCAGCGCATAAATGTTCTTCTTGCCCTCGCCAAAGTCGATAGGCTGGTCGGCATCCTGCAGAATGAAATGGTCAGGGTGTTCTTCCCAGTTGTACTTGTCGTAGTTGAGGGTGAAGCCATTTTCTTCCTCCACGCCCAGCACACTGGCAAGCTGGAGAATGTGGCCTTGATACGGGTGACCGGAAGGCTCACCCACGCCGATGAAATCTCCGGATCTTCCCACCAGATTCCGCCGGTATGTGCGGTGTCGGCATCGCCTACATTGATGAGAACATCAATGGAATCCAGCAGGTGTGGGTCGTTCTTGATATCCTCAAAGTTGATGCGTTATCCTTGTGGGTGGTGTAATAAGTGGAGTAAATTTTTGCATCGGCATCTTTCAGCTCCTGCGGAAAATCAGTGCCATCGCAGTCACGGATGGCATCTGCGCCCCACTTTTTCAGAATTTCCAGTGTTTCAGGCACCACGTCCAAATCGGTGGGGATGGTCACGCACCCGGCCTTTCTTGTTTCATCCATGGGAATTCTCCTTTATCTCTCTCTTATCCTCAATCCTGATAGGTCGCATTATAAATTGCCAGCACCGCCAGCAGCAGTGCCACGCCCACGGGCATTCTACCCGGCTATCCTTGCCTGCTGGAACAGCGAGGAAGGCCAGCGAGAGTTTGCCGCGTGGCAAGCGGAACAGGCTCATCTTGCAGGAAAAGAAAAACAGGAAGCTCCCACTGGGGAACTCCCTGTTGTACATATTATTGTCTGTGGATTTTTTTGCAGAGTGCGTCCGCGTGGGCGCACCCTGTTTTTTATGCAGTCTTTTCCAGATTCCGCATTTCGCGCCGAATCTTACGGCAAACGCCCTGATTTTCTTTGTGTCGGTTCAGGAGCTTCTTCAGTCGGTTCTCCAGCAGATCGTATTTCTGTTCGTTCGTCATAAAAATCAAACCCTTTCCTATTTTATTTTTGACTGTGCAAATTAAAGTTCCTCTGCCATCGAGCAGATGATTTTTGCACAGTTTTCAAACCCAAGCACACCGCTGTTCAGCAGCAGGTCATAGTTATGGCGGTCGCCCCAGACCTTTTCGGTGAAGCCGTTGTAATGCTGGCTGCGTTCTTTATCCGATCGCTTGATTTCCTTCAACGCTGTATTTTCCGTCATTCCATATTCCTTCACACCGCGTTCTGCACGCTTGGCAGGGTCAGCGTAAATGAAAACACGCAGCACATCATCCCTGTCTGCAAGGATCTGGTCAGCACAGCGGCCAACAATGACGCACCTGCCTTTGTTGGCATATTCCGTGATGACATCTTTCTGCGCAATATAAACCTGTTCTGCCAGCGGCAAAGTCTGTGCATTGGCACTTTTCAGAACACCGTAGCCATAGCTTGTTCCCATCGCCAGATTGTAGAGCAGGCTGTTGGTGACTTTCTGCTCGGTCGTTTCCACAAAGCTGGCAGACAGCCCGGACTTTTCTGCGGCTGCATCGATCAGTTCATGGTCGTAGTAGGGGATGCCCAGTTTATTGGCCACCATCTTGCCGATGGTGCGCTCGCCGCTTCCCAGTTCGCGTCCGATTGTGATTACCTTCTTCATTTTGCGTTACTCCATCTTCCTGCGCTATAAATCGGCGCATTTCTTTTTCTCCGTGCTGGCGTTTCTGATTGATCTCGCAGGAAAATTCACCGCATTCGTACATTTGCAGCGAGAATGGATTTCCTGCTTCATCTTTCAGATTTTGCTCCACACATTTTTTTCGTGGGCTGGAACAGTCCACGCATCGGCTTGCATAAAATGCCATGGCTCACACCGCTGATTCACAAACACAATTCAGCTTTTTGATTTCACGGGTCACCAGAATCAACGCAAGAACAAAAGCCAAACCATCAGCAACCGGGCCTGCCCACAGAACGCCATTCAATCCAATGATACTGCACAAAATCATCGTAGCCGGAATCAGGAAAATGATCTGGCGGCTGAAGGAGATGACACCGGAAGTCACGGGCTTTCCGATGGACTGGAAGAAAATTGCAGAAACGATTTGGAAGCCATTGAAAAAGCACAGCAGCGTGAAAATGCGGAACGACTTGACCGAAAATTCCGTGTAAAGCTCGCCCTGCTCGCCAAACATCGCCGTAAGCTGACGTGGACACAGTTGGAAAATCGCAAAACATATAACAGCAACCAGCGTTGCGACTTTTACAGCAAGGAAGAATGTTTCCTTTACGCGCTTATAATCCGAACGACCGTAATTGTAGCCGACGATTGGCTGTGCGCCTGTTCCGATGCCCGTCACGATGGAAACCAGAATCGTATTGAACTTCATCACGATGCCAAACGCTGCCAGAGGAATATCCGGGCCGTATTCCGATGCCGATCCATACCGTACAAGGTAATAGTTGATGACCGCCATAATGACGGCAATCGCAAACTGAGAAATAAAACTGGATATGCCCAGACTTGCAATTTTCTTGAGCGAGGTGAACTTCGGCTTCATCTCATGCAGCGAGATTTTCACAGTCTTGAAGCGTGGAACGTACCACATACTGATGCCAAAATTCAACAGCTGACCAATGACGGTAGCGACAGCAGCACCTTCCATGCCCCAGCCAAAACCGAGGACAAACAGCGCGTCCAAAACGACATTTGCAAGACAGCCCACGATCATGGCGATCATCGTCAGCTGCGGCGTTCCATCCGAACGGATCAGAGAACACATACCACAGCCAATAATGACGAACGGAAAACCGATAATCACGATTTTACCGTATGCCAGTGCGTAGGAAAGGTTATCAGGTGTTGCGCCTAAAATACCAGTCAACGGTTTCAGAAATGCTGCACAGAGGACGAACATCAAAACACCTGTGATGATCAGCCACGAAAAAGTATTGTTTGCACCCTCTTCGGCTTTCTTTTGTTCGTTGCGTCCGAGTTCCAGACTCAGATACGCCGCACCGCCATCACTCAACAGAAGGGCTAATGCAGTAACGACCATGCTCAAGGGGAAGATCACATTGGTGGCACTGTTGCCCAATGTGCCGACGCCCCACCCGATAAAAATCTGGTCTACGATGTTATACAGTGCGTTCACGACCAGTGCAATGACGCTTGGGATTGCGTATTTCAGCATCAGGCTTCCGATTGGTGCAGAAGCCAGCGGATTCTTTTCTTCTGAATTCATTCAAATTAAACCTCCTGTGTTTACAGTCCTTTCGGGCCGCAGGAGGTATTATAAACTATATGATAATCATAGAGTCAATACTTTTTGAATCTTGTTTTACATCCTATTTCTCCTAAGATTGACAATTCGCAATGAGTTTTCTATAATAAGCCAGAACAACACTATAACTTTATGAGAGAATTGTTGGGGTCTATATGGAAAACCTGCTGTCCATCGGCGAGGTCGCCAAAATCCGGAATGTCAATGTGCAGTCCTTACGCTATTATGAAAAGCTCGGCATTCTGATTCCTGCTTATATCAACCCGGAAACAGGGTATCGCTATTATTCGCTGGAGCAAATCATGATCCTTGATACCATCATTCTGTGCGTTGACCTTGGTATTCCCTTGAAAGACCTGAAAAACTATGTGGACGCCGATGACCAGCTGGAATTTGAGCGGCTGCTGCGGGACGGGCGAAAGCTGGCGACCCAGAAAATAAAAAAGATCGAATCCAATCTGAATTCGATTGACCGTACCTTGCAGCATATCCATGCGCAAAAATCCTTTTTGGGAAGGAAAGGATACTATTCACGTTTTATTTTTGAGCGATACATCATCACAGCTCCCTGTGATGCGCAGATGAGTGCCAAAGTTTACGAAAAGAAACTGAGCGAATTGTTTGATCTCGCCAAAGAGAAGAACCTTCAGGCATCTTTTCCGCACGGCATCATCTCCACCTATCAGAACGGGCAATGTACGCTCTCTACCATGTTTCTGGAGGTTCTGCCGAGCGATTCCGACGCAGTACAACGACTAACCGAAGGAAATTATCTCTGCATTCAGGAACCGCGAGAAGCACATTCCGACCCACTTGAGATTTTCCCTCCCAAACTTTTCAATCAGGAAACCACCACCGTGATCTGCTCGTGTATGTCGCCTACCACCTATAAATATGATAAGGTCGTTCTGGAATTTCAAATTCGAGCATGAATCGATAACAGCAAACAAGCCCACCGGTCAGCCGCATTTTATATGCAACCTATCCAGTGGGCTTGTTCCTTATATCAAGTCGACCGCTATTTATTCAATCCTCTAACCCATGGCTCCCGGCCACATTTTTCAAATATTCCTCCGGGTCACCGTTCAGAATCAAATCTGCATAGCCCAGTGGGTCATTGTAGATAAGGTAGTCCAATTCCATCTGCTGTACCATGGTCACATCCAGCGCATCCTCAACTTCCGTGCAGTCAATGGAAACTTTTCTCCCATCTTGGAGCAGCAGTTCCATGCACCCGGTGTCCATGTTAAAATGGCAGGCTCTTTCATCATACTTCATAATCGTGTTCTCCTGAAATCATGTTGTGGCTTATGTCGGTCAATCTATGATTTCGGATTTCATCTTCCACGGATACCTGCGTTCAAACTTCCGAAAAAAACAAATAATCCGAACCCATCTCCTACTGGAAACAAGTTCGGATTATTTTTGCTTGGTCCGAGTGGCGAGAGTCGAACTCACGGCCTCTTGAACCCCATTCAAGCGCGCTACCAAAACTGCGCTACACCCGGATACCTGTAAACTGTTATCGCTCACAGCTCAATCAGTATATCCGATTTGGGATGTTTTGTCAAGCGTTTTCTTGAAAAATCTGACAACTTTTTTCAAAAATCAAAAAATGCTTGAAGGTACGCAGAGCTTTTTCAAAAATCAGAGAAATCATCCTCTTCGTCCTCTTCCGGAGAGCTTTCGTACAGGGGAGTGGTGGGAGAAAGCGGAGCAGCAACCGATTCCACAGTTGCGAGAGCCATTGCGTAAACGCTTTCGGCTCCGGCAAGGCGCAGAACACGGGCACAGGCGGAGACGGTCGCGCCCGTGGTGATCACGTCGTCGATGAGAAGGATACGCTTGTTCTCGATCTCTTCCGGATGCGATACCCGGAACACATTTGCGACGTTCGAGAGCCGCTCCTCGAAGGAAAGCCCTTCCTGCTTGCGGTTTGTCCGGATACGCAGAAGGAGGTCTGTCCGCAACGGAACACCAATGGCTCTTGCGATGGGCTGAGCCATCCGCTCAGGGACGTTGTAGCCGCGGCGTTTGTTTGAGGGTGGAACCGGGAGGATCATCTGGTAGCCCTGTTCGTAGCCCTCTACGGGGCAGGGAACAGGCTCTGCACCCTGCATCCGGATGTCTGCACCGAAAAGCAGATGCGCCATCTCAACGCCAAGCTCCACAGCCGCCCACGGAGCCTGCTGGTATTTGGCCCTCAGCACAGCCCGGCGGACGGGGCCGCTGTACAGATAGGGAGCTGCCGCACCATCCAGTTCTCCGAGAATGTGCAGGTCACGGCTCAGGCGCATGGAAGGCTTCCGGCGAAGCGGTTCAAGCTCTTTGGCACAGTCCGAACAGAACGCCGTAACGCCGCCCAGAACCGCACCGCAGAACGGGCAGTGACGGGGATAGACAAGATGCTGGATCTGCCGAAAAAATCGGCGTGGACGGCTGTAATAGTCCATGAGGAACTCAATCCTTCTTAACAGCGATGATGACGCGGACTTTCTTGCCGGCGGCACAGCCGAAGTTGTCATACCAGCCGGTCAAATAGTATTCATCCGAGTTGACAGAGGCAAGTTTGGTGGGATAATACTGACCCTTGTACCAGAGATAGACCTGCGTGTTGTCAGCCATCTCGTAACGGGTGTCACCGGACAGAACGGTAGCTGCGCCGACCCGATCGATTTTCATCGGCATCAGCTGGACCATTGCCTTGACCGAACCGGTCGTTTCCTGCCGGACAGCGAAGCCGCCTGCGATGACCGGGTATTTGATGGACGTTGTGTAGCTGGCAGGATTGCCATTGACGTAGCAGATGTAGGTTGCGCCGCCGCCGATAAAACCAAAAATTTGTTTGAACGGCGTGCCGGTGATGGCAGCGATCTGACGGAAGCCAATGCCCAGCAGAGAGCCGGTGTTGCTCGTCAGCTTGTTCCATGTGGTCGAAAGGATATCGCCGCTGATGACGCCCCAGAGGATCTCACTGGTGGTGGGAACCAGAAGGCTGGTGACTTCCTGAATCGGTGCAGTCGTGGTGGTCGTTGAAGAGCTGGAGCTGCTGCTCGAGCTGGAATCCGAGGATGCCCCGGATGAGCTGGAAGACGAGCTGCTGGAGGAGCTGGACGAAGAAGACGAACTGCCGGTGTTGATGATGGTAGTGACGTTTGCCGCCAGATTCTTGATGTCATCCAGAACACCGTAGTTCCACAGGTCGCCGGTGACGTCGTTCAGGATGAGCCGGTCGATCTCGCCCTTGTCGTTGGTGGTGAAATAACGGACGTCAGAATTCGATAATTTTACCCCCGATAGGCGGCTGGGACGAACTGTCCCAGCCACACCCTCCGTTGTTGTATCCAGAATTTCTACGTCATTGGTCAAATTATAGCTGCCAAGTGCGGTTGCCGTATCGTTGATGGTGCCGGAAGTGGATTTCGGGAGGATGGCCTGAATGCTCTCACCGTCGGAAGTGACCGTGATCTCGACCAGCCAGCCGGCCGGATAGTTCAGGCTTTTGTCGACGTTGACGCTGCGCGTAATGCCATCGGTACACATGACCGAGACTTTCTGCAGGACGTCTGCGCCATTTTCCTCGATGAGGGTACGAGAGGCGGACTGGACGACGCCGTAAAAGACGGTATCTGCTTCTTCGCCGGTGATGATGTCAGCGACTTCGTTGTTCATGCCCAGCAGCAGGGTGACGACCTGACCGACACCGCCGCCGTTGAGAGAGGAGACTTTGGATGCGACCGAGGAGCTGCCGAGAGTGTAGGTGCTTCCGGCGACCGTGACAGAGGTGGGCGCACTGGCCGAAGGTGCAACGGCTGTGATGCGTCCAGCGGCACGGCGCGTATAGATCCAGACGGTCTTCAGCGGTTCGCTGTAATAGTAAACGTCATACGGATTCAGGGTGGTGGAATCGGTGGCCTTGTCATTGCAGTAGACAGTGGCCGGAGTAAAGGTCAGCTGAGTGTCCGCCGCTGCCACAAAAGGTCCCTTCAGGCTGCTGAGCAGGACGGAAGAGGAATCGACCTGACCGTTCGAGACGGTAAAGCCCAGAGAGGTGCCGTAGGCACTGCCGCTGGCGGTGTTGGAAGTCAACGCATTATAGAGCAGGACAGAGCAGTCCTCATAATTCATCGCTTCGCCCTGCTTGCGCTCGAGCTGGCTGCGCAGGCCGACCTCCTGCGCCTTGTTCAGCTGAGCAGAAGGGAAAGAGCCGCTCAGGTCGGTCATTTTGTAGCCCATCATTTTGAGGACGGAGGTGCAGGCTTCTTCCAGGGTCACGGCGTTGTCCGGGCGGAAGGTGCCGTCCGTATAGCCGTTCATCCAACCCTGCTGGATGGCAATGCGGACGTAGGGAGCCCACGCCGAGCTGCCGGGCAGGTCGGTGAACAGAGTGCCGACTGCGCCCTGTGAAAGCGCACTCTCCCGGTAGACCGAGAAGGAGACGAGCATTTTAGCAAAGGCACCGCGCGTCACGACTGCATTCAGCGCGCCGGTCTGGGCAGTGTCCATCGCTCCCAGCGTGATGGCAAACTGGACAGCGGTATTAGCATTGGAGTTGCCTGCCGCGGATGCCGGCATCACCAGCATGGATACGGACAGGCAGACCGCAAGCAAAAGTGCGAGAAGACGTTTTTTCATGGTATTACTCCTTCCTCTGTTCGTGGCTCCCCTGATAGGGGAACTCTGCAAGGCTCTGGCGAAGCCAGACCGAAGCGGTGAGAGGTTTTAATCATAGCGAAGAGCTTCGATAGGGTTGAGCCGGGCAGCACGCTTTGCCGGCAGGTAGCCGAACAGCACGCCGATGCCGGCCGAGATGCCGAAAGCGACGACGATGGAGTTGAACGAAGGACTGACTGTGATATCGGTGCCGCTCATCAGCATGGGCAGGACTTTGTTGGCGGCAGCCGAGACGATGTAGCCCAGCACGATGCCCAGCGCACCGCCAAGAGCAGAGGTGGTTGCCGCTTCTACAACGAACTGTGCCAGAATAACACGTTCTTTTGCGCCCAGAGCTTTCCGGATGCCGATTTCCCGGGTGCGTTCGGTGACTGACACCAGCATGATGTTCATGATGCCGATGCCGCCGACCAGCAGCGAGATGCTGGCAATGCCGGTCAGGATGATGATGACCATGTTGATCATCTTATTCATTTCTTCCAGCCATTCACTTGCGCTGTAAACATAATAGGCGTTGTCGCTCTTGAACAGGTCATACAGACCGTTCTCCATTGCGGCTTTGGCTTCGTTGGCACGATTCTCATCCTGCATGATAGCGGTATAGGAAGAGACGGTGGACTGGGAAAGCAGGCGGTTGACGGTGCTGTACGGCAGATATACACAGTCGTCATCGGTGCCCTGCTGCATGGACTGATTCGAGACCTTCGGGGCCAGAACGCCGACGATGAGGAACTTGTAGGAACCCAGCTTGATGGTCTGGCCGACTGCGTTGCCGCCATAGGCGACCCGGTTCAGATAATCACCGATGATGCAGACCTGCTTGTTGTCCTTGATGTCCATATACTGTAAGCCGCGGCCCTTCGAGAGAGTATAGCTTTTCATCTCGATGTAATTTTCGTCCACACCATAAACGTTGGAATAACGATAAGTGGTCGTGCCGACACGGGGCTTGCTGTCGCCGAAATCGACCTGCGGTGAGATGGCCTTGATGAGGTCGCGGTTTTCATCGACGATTTTATAGACGTCCTCGACCGAAGCGGTACGGGAACCATAGCCCCAGATGTTGATGGAAAGGGTGTTGGTGCCGAGGGCCGAAAAACTGTCGCGCATACTTTTTGTCATGCCGTTGCCAAGTCCGACGATGACGATGACCGCCATAACGCCGATGATGATACCCAGCATCGTAAGAAAGGTGCGCAGCTTGTTGCTCCAGACATTCTGGATGGCCTGTCGGAAGGTTTCAAAGATCATGCCTGCGTCTCCTTGGTTTCAGTTTCTTCCGTTTCAGGAAGTAAGGTCGGCTGGACGATGGCTTCCGGCGCATGGGAATCGCCATCGTAAACGACCCAGCCATCTTCCAAACGGATGATGCGGTCGGCCTGTACTGCAATGGAATTGTCGTGGGTGATGAGGACAACGGTGTGTCCTTCCTCGTGGAGCTGCTGAAGCATTCCGAGGACTTCGCGGCCGGTGTGAGAGTCCAATGCACCCGTCGGCTCGTCGGCTAGAATGATGGCCGGATTCCGCACCAGCGCGCGAGCAATGGAAACACGCTGCTGCTGGCCGCCGGAAAGCTGGTTCGGACGGTTTTTCAGCTTGTCGCCCAGACCGACCTGTTCCAGAACCTCCCGGGCCCGGCGGTGACGCTCTGCCCGGGGAACACCAGCGTAGATCAGCGGAACTTCGACGTTTTCCATCAGATTGAGTTTGGGCAGAAGATTATACTGCTGGAAAATGAAACCCAGCATCTCGTTCCGGATGGCGGCGAGTTCGTTCCGGTTCATTTTGCCGACATCACGCCCGTTCAGCTTGTAAGTGCCGTGGGTGGGGACATCGAGGCAGCCGATGATATTCATGCAGGTGGATTTGCCCGAGCCGGATTGACCGACGATGGCGACGAATTCGCCCTTGTCGATCTTCATGGTGATGTGGTCTGCAGCCTTTACCGTGGTGTCGCCCATCTGGTAATATTTGCAGACCTCATCAAATTCGATCAATGCGCTCATGGACGCCCTCCTGTTTAGAACATCATGTACGAACCATCGTCATAGTAACTGTCAGACGAGATGGAACTCGGGTCATAGGCGATGGTGTCCTTTGCAGTCAGACCGCTGGTGATCTGGGTGTAATCGACATCGCTGACGCCGGTCTTGACCGGAACATAGACATAGCCTTCGGGTGCTTCCATCGTGTCATCTGCCTTGGATGCACTGGGCGAATCCTTGGTGACGAGAACGTAGCCGCCGCGGACGACAGCAGCATTGGGAACGGTCAAGGCATTGTTTGCCTCAGCAACGACGATCTCAGCATTGGCGTTCATACCGGGACGCAGGCCGTCAATGTCGTCGATCTGAATGCTGACGGGATAGGTAGTCGTGCCGCCGCTGGTATTGCCCTTCATCGAAACACGGGTAACGGTGCCGACATAGGTCTTGTCCTGCACAGCGTCCGCAGTGATCTGGACTTTCTGGCCGACCGACAGGGAGCTGATCTGCAGCTCGTCCACGTTGATCTCCATCTCAAGATAGCTCAGGTCGTAAATCATGCAGAGCGTCGAGCCGGAAGTGATGGCGTCACCCAACTTGGCGTCCTTTTCGATGATGGTGCCGCTGATGGGGGCGGTGATGGTGTAGTTGTTCATCGTATCCTGCATGTTCTCCATCGAGATCTGCGCACTCTGCAGGGTCTCGGAAGCGGACTGAATGGCCTCGGTCAGGTCATCGCCGCTCAGCTGGAGCAGGATAGAGTCTTTCTCAACGTGGGAGCCTTCCTGCACGTTGATGGCCGATACGGTGCCGGAAGCCTGCGCCGTCAGGGTGCGTTCTGCCTGATAAGCGAAAGCAGCCGACGAGATGGAAGGAACACCGTTGACTGCGGCAGTCGCAGCCTGCGCAGTTGTCAGACCGCCTGCATTCGGGACGGAGATGGTAACAGTACGGGTGAGCAGATTGCCGGTACTCAGGGAATCGGTGCCGGCAACTTTGGTGACGGTGCCGTTCAGGTTTTCAAAGGTGCCGTCCAAGGTTACGACCGCAGTCTGTCCGACGGTAAAGTTCGCAGCGTCCGCAGCTGGGAACTCGAGGGTCAGAAGCATCTTGGAGCTGTCACGGATGACCGCAACTTCCTGACCGCTGGCTACTTCGTCGCCCTTGGCAACTTTCAGGCTGCTGACAGTACCGGCAACATCCGCACGGACATATTGGCGGTCAGCGGTCTTATCGTAGCTGCGCTGTGCCTGCTGCAGGGCGATCTCGGCCTTCTGCAGGTTGGTGGAAGCATCGGAGCTGTCGATGGTGTACAGAACAGTGCCTTCCTCGACGATATCGCCCTCTTCAATGGTAGAGGCTAAAACTTTGCCGTTGACCAGAGACTTGACGGTGTAGGTATTGGCTGGATTCAGGGCGCCGGTGCCGCTCAGAGTGTTAGAGACATCCCGGAAGGTCGGCACGTCCTCGACATAGCTGGTATCTACGTTGACCGGCTTGTTGTCTTTCTGCTTCAGCAAAAAGTATCCGCCCACCGCTGCGGCGCAGACGACCACGACGAGAATTTTCCAATGCTGCTTGAGAAAGGGGATGGGGCCTTTCTTTGCGTTGGCAGCGGCATCGCCCGGCAGAGACGATGCGTCCTTCTTCTTTTTCCAATTCATGCTGATTCTTTCCTCCTAAGCATAGAAAGAGCGGCAAACCACCGCACCTTCATTGAGAGTCTGTTAAGTGTAGTGTATCGCATTTTCGTAAGATACACAAGCGTCCAAATTTCATTTCACAAAAAGTACGCACCCCTATTGTACCTGTTTGGAAAGTGTATTACAACTTAAAATGTAAAAAGAGCATCCGCACCCCGTGTTCAAACGGAATGCGGATGCTCCTATCGGACTTATTCCACGCTGTCGGCCGGTACGATCCGGAGATAGACTCCGGCAGGTACACAGGCTGCCCATGCGTCTTCCTTGCTCAGCCAACCGAATTGCTCACAGACATGGTCCGGGCATTGACTGTCGAGGAAAGCCGCTGCGCCATCCTTGACCTGAATATGGACGACATAATCGCCGACATCATACAGGTAATCATGGTCTTCGCTGAGCGGAAGCGTCTCGGTGATGCCGTCGCCGAAATCGACAAGAGCCACGAGTTTCGTTTCCGTTTTTTTGCGGAGCGCGAAGAAAGCAGCTCCGGCAATCAGCAGGACGATGACAGCGAAGATGAGGTTTTTCTTCCACGGCTTCAGGCGTTTTTTGCCGGAAGCCGCAGCGGATTTGCGGTCACTCATGCAGCGTACTCGCTGGCCTGTGCGCCTGCGATACGGCCGAAGACGACGAAGTCAGCAACAGCGTTGCCGCCCAGACGGTTTGCGCCGTGGACGCCGCCGGTGACCTCACCAGCAGCGAACAGACCCGGGATGACGGTGCCGTCAGCCTTCAGGACTTCGGTGTTGGTGTTGATCTTCAGGCCGCCCATGGTGTGATGGACGCCAGCGGTGACCTTGATCGCATAGTAGGGAGCAGTGTTCAGCGGATTTGCGAAGCTGGTACGGCCGAAATCGGGGTCGTTCTTAGCCTCAACGTAGCCGTTCCACTTGTCCATGGTCTCAGCAAAGGCAGAAGCGTCGACGCCCATAGCCTCGCCCAGTTCCTCATAGGTCTGACCGGTCACGGTGTAGCCCTTGGTGATGTAACCCTGGATAACGCTGGAAGCATCGACCATTGCCTGATCGACAACCAGCCAGCTGTAGCTGCCGGTCTGAGCGATCTCAGCAGCAGAAACGACGTCACGGGTGCCGACTTCGTCGATGAAACGCTGACCCTCAGCGTTGACGAGGATCGCACCGTCGCCGCGCAGACCCTCGGTGATCAGAGCTGCGGTGTTTGCCTCAACGGTGGGGTGGATCTGGATCTGGTCCATGTCAACGGTATCTGCACCGATAGTGGTAGCCATCTCGATGCCCTGACCCTGAATGCCAGGAGCGTTGGTGGTCATGAAGCCCTTCAGCTCCGGCTTGTACTTAACGACCATGTCAAGGTTTGCGCCGAAACCGCCGGATGCCAGAACGACAGCCTTTGCATTGACGGTGACAGTCTCGCCGGTGGAACCGGTAGCCTCAACGCCAACAGCTGCGCCGTTTGTATCGGTCAGGATCTTGTTTGCAGTGGTGTTCAGCAGGAACTGAACGCCAGCCTTCTCGCAGTCCTCCTGCAGCAGGGGGATCATGTAAGAACCAACAGAAACGGTCTTGCCCTCGGCGTTGACCGGGCGATGGATACGCTTGACGGATGCACCGCCGAAGCTGGAAACGCTGTGCAGGGTGATGCCGTTCTCGTCCAGCCAGTCGATGGCGTCAGCAGTGCCCTCGCAAAGAGTCTCGACCAGAGCAGGGTCGTTAACGCCCTTGCCGCCAATCATGGTATCCAGCTCCATCAGCTCGACGGAGTCGAAGTAACCGGTGGGGTTCTTCTGATACTCAGCCCACTGCTCGGAGACGGTCTTTGCCAGAGCGGTGATGGTCTCGTTGTCAGCATAGTTGTCAGCAGCAGACTTCAGGGTCTTCTCGACGCCTGCGGACTCGCCGAACTCGTTCTCGTCCTGATAGACGGTCTTGGCAGCGTTCATGCCGCCGGTCGCACGGACAGAGTTGCCGCCGACCATAGACTGGCTCTCCAGAACGACGACGGTCTTGCCCTCAGCAGCTGCGGTCAGAGCAGCGGTCATGCCTGCGCCGCCTGCACCGACAACAACGATATCAGCGTCAACGGTGGAATCCTCAGCCTTTGCGCCGGTGTTCTCGATGGCAGTCTTGTAGTCATCGGGGTTCAGGCCGGCTGCGGTCAGAGCGGCAGCAGCAGCCTCCTTGATAGCGTCAGAGGTGATGGTCGCACCGGTCACAGCGTCGACAGCGATGCTGTTGTTGGCTGCGATCTCGCCGGGGATCTGATCCAGAGCCAGAGTGCCGATGCCCTGCGTCTCGTCCTTGCCCTCGGCCTTGCAGTCGGTGATGACGCTGTCGGTCAGGGTCAGGGTAACGGTGACGTCACCGCCCATACCCTTGGCAGTGCCGGTGAACTCACCGGACACGCCGCTTGCAGAGCCAGCGGTAGAGCTGCTGGAACCGCCGCATCCGATCAGGCTCAGAGCCATTGCAGATGCCAGCGCAAACGCAGCAATGCGCTTTTTCAGTTTCATGTTCATTTCCTTCCTAACTTGCTTGCTTCTTGTGTTGAAATTGTTGGTTTGCTAAAACAAACATCTATCAGCATAAAAAGGAGAAGCCACCCATTCGGTAGGCGACCTCCCCTCTGCCGAACAAAATTAGGCGTTAGCCTGTGCAGCAGCAACAGCACATGCGACCGTTGCGCCGACCATCGGGTTGTTGCCCATACCGATCAGACCCATCATCTCGACGTGTGCAGGAACAGAAGAAGAACCTGCAAACTGAGCGTCGCCGTGAACACGGCCCAGAGAGTCGGTCAGGCCGTAGCTGGCAGGACCAGCTGCGACGTTATCGGGGTGCAGAGTACGACCCGTGCCGCCGCCGGAAGCGACGGAGAAGTACTTCTTGCCGTTCTCGATCGCCCACTTCTTGTAGGTGCCAGCGACCAGATGCTGGAAGCGGACGGGGTTGGTGGAGTTACCGGTGATGGAACACTGAACGTCCTCCTTCTTCATGATAGCCACACCCTCCATGACGTCGTTTGCGCCATAGCACTTGACAGCTGCACGCTCGCCGGTGGAGAAGGGAATCTCCTTGACGACGGTCAGAGTCTGAGAGGGGATATCATACTCGGTCTGCACATAGGTGAAGCCGTTGATACGGGAGATGATGTAAGCAGCATCCTTGCCCAGACCGTTCAGGATGACACGCAGGGGGGTCTTACGGACCTTGTTTGCGGTACGAGCGATGCCGATAGCACCCTCAGCAGCTGCGAAGGATTCGTGGCCTGCCAGGAAAGCGAAGCAGGTGGTGTCCTCGCTCAGCAGACGTGCGCCCAGATTGCCGTGACCCAGACCGACCTGACGCTGCTCAGCGACAGAACCGGGAATGGTGAAAGCTTCCAGACCTTCGCCGATGGCAGCAGCGCACTCGGCAGCGTCGGTCAGGCCGCGCTTGACAGCAATAGCGGTACCCAGAGTGTATGCCCAGACAGCGTTATCGAAGCAGATGGGCTGAACGCCGCGGACGATCTTGTCGCAGTCGACGCCCTTAGCGAGGAGCATCTCGTTGCAAGCGTCCAGAGACTCCAGACCGTTAGCCTTCAGGCATGCCTCGATTTTCGGCATGCGGCGATCCATAGATTCAAAAGTTGCCATGAGTTGTTCCTCCTCTCTTATTCCTCACGCGGATCGATGTACTTGACAGCACCCTGCTCAGCAGTGAAGCGACCGTAAGTACCCACGTTCTTCTCGTAAGCCTCGTTGGGGGTCTTGCCGTGACGGATATCCTCCATCATCTTGCCCAGCTTGACGAACTGATAGCCGATGACCTCATTGTTGGCGTCGAGAGCCAGCTTGTTGATGTAGCCCTCGGTCAGCTCCAGATAACGGACGCCCTTCTCCTTGGTGGAGAAGATGGTGCCGGTCATGGAACGCAGACCCTTGCCCAGGTCATCCAGACCTGCACCGATGGGCAGACCGTCCTCAGAGAAAGCGGTCTGGCTGCGGCCGTAGACGATCTGCAGGAACAGCTCGCGCATAGCGACGTTGATCGCATCGCAGACCAAATCGGTGTTCAGAGCTTCCAGAATGGTCTTGCCGGGCAGGATCTCGCCAGCCATAGCAGCGGAATGGGTCATGCCGGAGCAGCCGATGGTCTCGACCAGAGCCTCCTCGATGACACCGTTCTTAACGTTCAGAGACAGCTTGCAGGTGCCCTGCTGAGGAGCGCACCAGCCGACACCGTGGGTGTAGCCGCTGATGTCCTTCACGTCATAAGCCTTGACCCATGCGCCCTCTTCGGGGATGGGAGCCGGACCATGCTTAGGACCTTTGGTGATCGGGCACATATTCTGTACTTGCTGCGAATAGGTCATAATCATACTCTCCTTTTGACAATTTGTCGCTTGACGGCGGACAGCCCTTCGCTGCCAGAGCGGATACAGCCTGTCTGCCGTTTTGCATCGACCGGGTACACTGCTCTCTTCCAGTGCCGCCCCCGGTACTACCACGCATGATTTTATTATAGAGAACCTTGACGGAATTTGCAAGATGTTTCTGATAAAAAATTCGCAATCTTTTTGACGGTAATACATGACTAACTGTCGGAATCACCGCAAACTCCGCACGGATTGTCAGCTTTTTGTCAATTTTGTAAAGTTTGGCGGAGAGAGTGATTTTCAGTTGGGTCGGGGCGTCCGTTCCGGTTCCGTCGGCGTGATTGCCCAGATGGAGAGGAACCCGGCAACGGCTCCGGCAATCGCCAGTCCGTGCCGTCCCTGTTCGAGGCTGAGCAGGTTTGCCGCAAACGGAAAGGCGAGGCTGCCGACGCTCTGTCCCAGAGCCAGAAAGCCATAATTGACGCCTGCATGAGGAAAACCAAACAAATCAGTGGACAGAGCAGGCAGAACAGCCGCCAGTGCGGAATAACAGAAAGTCAACCCGGCGTACACGGCCACCACTGCCCAGCCCTGCGCAAACAGGAAAACGACCGAGAGGATGAGCGACGCCCCAAACAACAGCATATCGGTGGGTTTGCGTCCGATTTTGTCGCTCAGCATCGGCATCAGGAGCCGCCCGGCGGCACTGCCGACGCTGCCGAGAACCACCGACCAGAGGGCGGCGGACTCGTCCAGACCTCGCTCCATCCCGAGTTTCAGGATGATGGGGCTGAACAGCAGAACGGCCGGAGTCGAGAAACAGACCGCCCCGGCACAGAGCCAGTATTGCCGGGTCTTGAGCATTTGCCATGGCGAAAAATCCAACGGCGGAGGGGCTTTCTGCCGCCCCTGCTCGTCGGGTTTTGATTTCTCCGGTGGTGGGTCGTTCAGCAGGAAACTGCCCACCAGACAGACCGGAAGAGTCAGCAGCCCCAGCGACCAGAATGCGCCCCGGATGCCCTGCACCGGGCCGAATCCATTCAACGCAAGACGGACAAAAACGGTCAGGAATGCGCCGGATAAGCCGACCGCACCGCCGATGACGCCAGTGGCAAGCCCTTTTCGACCCTTGTACCATTTCTGAGCGCAGGACTGGATGGACGGGTAGAGAAAGGCAGTTCCCAGCCCGGCCGGGATGCTGAACGCCAGAAAGAACACGCCGCCAGCCGAACCGGGCAGGAGAGCCGCCGCAAAAAATCCGCCGCAGAGCAGAGCCGTTCCCCAGAGTGCGGCGATTTTCGGCCCGTGCTTGTCCTGCAAAAATCCGCCGATGACGCACCCGACGCCAAAGGCCGCAATGAGGATGCCAAAGGCATAGCCTGCGGCCTGTTCTGATAAACTGTATTCGTCCATGACCGGCTGCTGAAAGACGCCCCATGCGGCCGGAAGTCCGGTCAGTATCTGGATGGCGGCACCGGCGGCAAGGATACTCCACGGGTGTTTTGCCGTAAATTGCTGCATTTTCGTTTCACCTCAGCGGATAGTGTGCCCTTTTTGATTGACAAATCGGCAGGTTCCTTTATAATAAGTTATATATTTGAGTTTTTAAGAGAGGAATTATAGATATGAAAACACAAGCATTGAAAGGTATGCGTGACCTGCTGCCTGCTGAGCAGAGCCTGCGTGATTATATTCAGGGCAAGATCCTTGAGACTTACCGTGCATCCGGTTTTGAGCGCATCTCGACCCCGATGCTCGAGGATATGGAGAACCTCGACAAGTCCGACGGCGGCGATAATCTGAACCTGATTTTTAAAGTCCTCAAGCGCGGCGATAAGCTGACCGCAGCCCTCAACTCCGGTGACCCGAAGCAGCTGTCCGATATGGGTCTGCGTTATGACCTGACCCTGCCGCTTTCCCGTTACTATGCGGCCAACAAGGATAAGCTCCCCAGCCCCTTCAAGGTCATCCAGACCGACCGGGTGTTCCGTGCCGAGCGTCCGCAGAAGGGTCGTCTGCGCGAGTTTGTCCAGTGCGATATCGACATTCTGGGCGATTCCTCTCCGAACGCTGAAGTCGAACTCATCGACGTTACCACCCGAGCCTTGCTGAATATCGGCTTTACTGGTTTCACGGTCAATATCAACGACCGCCGTATCCTGCGCGGTATGCTGGAAAGCATGGGCTTTGCCGCTGATACGCTGGATTCTGTCTGCATCACCTTCGATAAGATGGATAAAATCGGTGCCGAGGGCGTCAAGGCAGAGCTGACGGAAAAGCAGCTGCCCGAGAACGCGATCAATGCTCTGGCTGATTTCATCGCCGCAGGCGAAGTTACCCTCGACGCTGTGGCATCTCGCTGCGCAGACCCGGCCATTGCAGATGACCTGAAATATGTTCTGTCTACTGCTTCTGCGATGGCAGGCGTCCGTTATCAGGTGGCATACTGCCCCAGCCTCGTCCGTGGTCAGGGCTACTATACCGGCATGGTCTTCGAAATCACCTGTCCGCAGTTCAGCGGTGCTGTCGCAGGCGGCGGCCGTTATGATAACATGGTCGGCAAGTTCCTCGGTACGCAGGTCCCGGCCGTTGGCTTCTCCATCGGTTTCGAGCGTGTCTGCGGCATCCTGCTGGAACAGGGCTATCAGATCCCCGGCGCAAAGCAGAAAATCGCGCTGCTCTACAATAAGGACGCGGATTTCACCGCAGTGCTGGCAAAGGCCGCACAGCTCCGCGATACCTACAATATCACTGTCCTGCAGCAGGGCAAGAAGCTCGGTAAGCAGCTGGGTCAGCTGGAAGCCGCTGGTTTCGCTGGCGCAGCCTTCATGGATAAGGACGAAGTGAAGATCTTCTAAAAACAACAGGTTCCGTGTCCGGGCTGTCAGAAGTGCCGGACACGGAATTTTTTTGTGATATGGATGAATGCCGCTTTTTGAGAGGGTCTTTTAAGGTTTGTTTAACTTTCCCGTCAGCTCCTGTGATACAATCAGAGCAGAAATGACAAGGGAGGGGATTCCTATGACCATTCAGGAGAGACTCAAGCGTTCCAACATCATGATGCTGGTGGTTCCGGTTCTGGTGGTTGGAGTGCTGCTGGTCGTGGCACTTGTAATGTTGATGCTGATGCTGGAACTGGTGTATCTGCCCCGTCTGGGGCTGAGCCTGCGTGACCTGCATGATATGGGCGAAGGCGTGGAACCGGCATTCAAAGGGCTGAAAGGGTTCATCGTGCTGTATGCGGCAGGCGTTGTTGTAATGCTGCTGGCGGCAGTCGTGCTGACGAACCTGTATCTGACAAAATCTCTGTTCGCCCATATTCAGGCACCGTTGAATACGCTGGTGCAGGGCGTCCAGCGGATTCAGGAGGGCGATTTGGATTCGCCGATTGGTTATGAGGAACCGGATGAGTTCAAGCCTGCCTGCGATGCCGTGGACGAAATGGCGGCACGGCTGAAAGAATCCCTTGCGCAGCAGCAGCAGGCACAGCAGAAAAAGCAGGAACTGATCGCGCAGATGTCACACGACTTGAAAACGCCGCTGACGGTTATTCGGGCTTATTCGGAAGCTCTTCTGGAAAATGTTGTCTCGGACGAGACGACCCGGCAGCATTATCTGGAGACCATTCATGCCCGGGAGGGTGACTTGGAAGTATTGGCAGATCGTCTGTTTGAGGAGGCGCGTGAAGGCAGCCGAGGTACAAAATGATGAAGCAAAAAAATATTCTGATCGTGGAAGATGATGCGGATATTGCGGCCATTGAACGGGATTATCTGGAACTGGGCGGCTACGCGGTGACGATCGCGCCGGACGGAACGACCGGGTTGGATAAGGCTCTCCATCAGGATTTTGACCTGCTTTTGCTGGATGTGATGCTGCCCGGCGTAGATGGCTTTACGATATGCAAGCGTGTGCGCGCCGAAAAAGATATCCCGATTTTAATTGTGACCGCTCGCGGTGAGGACGTGGACAAGATTCGCGGCTTTGGTTTTGGTGCGGATGACTACATCGAAAAGCCTTTTTCTCCCAGTGTACTGGTGGCACGGGTCAAGGCGCATCTGGCACAGTATGCACGCCTGAAACCTACGGTAGATGTTCCGCAGACCGTAACAGCTGGGCTCCTGACCGCCGACCCGACTGCCCGGCGCATTATGAAAAATGGTGTGGAAATCCCACTTAAAAATAAGGAGTATGAGCTGCTGCTCTTCCTCATGCGGCACCCGGAACAGGTGTTCAGCCGGGAAGATTTGTATGAGCTGATCTGGGGATTGGAGTCGATGGGCGACAATATCACCGTAGCTGTGCATATCAATCGCCTGCGCGAGAAGATCGAAGACATTCCGGCAGAACCCAAAATTTTGCAGACGGTATGGGGCGTAGGCTATCGGTTCCATAATACGTCCGGTCGATGAAGCTCAGTTTAAAATTCATTTAATTCTCTCAAACCCTCTGTTAAACAAGTTCCGGTACACTCAAAGCAGTGACCGGAACTTTTCTTTTGGAGGGATTTTAATGCTTCTTACTGCATTTCACGGTTTCTGTATGGCACTGGCCGACAGCGTTCCCGGCGTGTCCGGCGGAACCATTGCGTTTATTCTGGGATTTTATGACCGCTTTATCAATTCACTGCATGGCCTGTTTCGGGGCGATGCGGACGAACGGAAGGATTCTTTCCGCTACATCCTCAAACTTGGCATCGGCTGGGTCATCGGCATGGGAAGCTGTGTGGTGCTGCTGTCCAGCCTGTTCGAGCAGAATATTTATTTCATGAGTTCGCTGTTTCTGGGGCTGACGGTCTGTTCCATTCCCTTTGTGGCCGCAGCGGAACGGGAGAACCTGAAAAATCTGCGTTCCGCATGGTTCCTGCTGCTGGGTGTTGCCGCCGTAGTGGGACTGACGATGCTCCGTTCCCATACGGATGGGCTGGGTGTTATCAACTATGCACAGCTTCAGCCGCTGCAGTTTGTCTACCTGTTTTTCTCGGGTGCAGTCGCCATCACTGCGATGGTGCTGCCCGGCATCTCCGGCTCGTCCATCCTGCTCATTGCAGGCGTCTATCTGCCGACCATTCAGGCCGTTTACAGTCTGATGGGCTTGCAGCTGAATGTCCTTCCGGGTCTGTGCGCACTGGGAATCGGTGTGCTGGCAGGAGTTGGCTTCTCCATCAGCGCGATTCGCACGGCGTTGCAGAACCACCGGAGCGCAATGGTGTGGCTGATTCTGGGTCTGATGCTGGGTTCGCTCTACGCCATTGCGAATGGCCCGGCAAGCTTGGATGTTCCGCTGCCGCCGCTAAGCATCGCAACGATCCGACTCCCGGCAGTCGCGATCGGTGTCGTCATTCTGTTGGCACTGGAAGGCCTGAAAAAGTCCATGGAAAAAGCATCATAACGAGAAAAACCTCCGCCGAGCGTGAACCCGGCGGAGGTTTTTGCATACCGAAAATTTACATTGCAAACTGCACGGTGCAGAAAGCTGCATAGATGCAGAGCAGCAGGATGCCCTGCCAACGGGAGAGCCTGCCCTTGAGCAGAGCCGGAACGGTCAGGATGAGCATGACTGCCCACATGACCGGGATGTCCATCACGAGGGAAGCGTTCATGCCGAAAAGGGTGGATTCCTGCGGAATGCTGAAAGGTGCCAGCGAGACGGAAACGCCGCTGACGAGGACGAGGTTGAAGACGTTTGCGCCGATGACATTGCCCAAGGACAGCGCACCGTGGCCCTTTGCCAGCGAAGTGATGGCGGTAACGAGTTCGGGCAGGGAAGTGCCAAGCGCAACGAAGGTCAGTGCGATGACAGACTCGGGAACACCCAGAGCCTGTGCGATGAGGGTGCCGTTGTCGACCAGCAGATTTGCGCCGACAGCGATCAGGGCAGCACCCACGACCAGCAGGCCGATGTCCTTGCCGAGGGAGTTCTCGCCGCCCTCTTCCTCTTCTTCCTCAGGAGCAGGAGCGTTTTTCATCGCCATGACGTTGCAGACGATATAGGCGACGAACATTGTCAGCAGGATGAAGCCGATGGGACGGCTGAAGTAACCGGTGGTGTAGGCGACGCCTGCATAGATGGCAGCTGCCGCAAAGAAGAACAGCACCGGAACACGCAGGCTCTTCGGGTCGACCTTGCCCGGACGGACTGCGACAGTGATAGCGGCGATCAGCGCGGCGTTGCAGATGACCGAACCGATGGCGTTGCCGTAGGCGATCTCACCGTGGCCGGACAGAGCCGAGGTAGTGGAGACCATGACTTCGGGCAGGGTGGTGCCGATGGAAACGACGGTCGCGCCGATGAGCAGCTCTGGCACATGGAACCGGCGTGCGATGCTAGTGGAACCATCCACGAACCAGTCGCCGCCCTTGATCAGGCAGAGCAGACCGACGATGAACAACAAAACGGGGATCAGCATAAATTTCTCTCCTTTCGATTTGACGGGTGAATTTCCGGAGGACAAAAAAGAGACTTTTATTACAGGCATCTGTTGATAGGATGTCCTGTAATAAAAGTCTCAAGCATTCGGCATCTTGCGGGCATTTCTGCCGGGTATGTCGCAAAAATGCAGCGCAGCCTCCGCCAACAAAAAGGCTGCGCCCTCTACTCCCTTTTATCCGAAGAGTAGTATACTAGGTTCAGGGGCGAAAAGCAAGTGAAATCGAAGAATTTACTCCGCTTTTGCCACTTTTTTCGCGTTCGGGTAGATGCGCTCCATCCGGCTGTTGTCAAAATGCTCGTCCAGATAGACCTCGAAATCGTTGGATGCCTCGACACCGCTGGTACGGGCATCATACCGCGCCAGCGCAAAGGCTGAAAGGGTCTCATGTTGACGGCCATGAAGATGGCGAGAAGAACGGTCATCCACAGCTTGACGCGGCTCCGGACTTTTGCCATGAGCTTGGCGACCAGAGAGTAGCCATGCCGCAGCCAGACCACCGCCGCAATGCCCCAGACGAAGCAGTACAGCAGGTTGATGCGTCCGCAGATCGGCCAGACCGATTGACATCAGGACAGCGGCTGTACCATAAACGAAACAGAATGGGCCGGACGCTGCGCCGCGGCTGGCAAAACGGCGGCCTTGGAAGGTTCAGAAATTACAGCTGGCTCTTGTACAGCTCAACGATCTCTTCGACGCTGGTATCACGAGGGTTGCCCGGACGGCAGGCGTCAGCATAAGCGGATTCGGCGAGGAACTGGATGTCCTCTTCCTTCAGGATGCCATGCAGGTTTGCAGGGATGCCGACATCAGCGGACAGCTGCTTGACGGCGGCGATGGTAGCATCAGCGGCCTGTGCGTCGTTCATCTCGTCGATGCCCTTGACGCCCATTGCCTTGCCGACAGCACGATAACGTTCACCGGCAACGGTCTTGTTGTACTCCAGACCGACCGGCAGCAGGATGGCGCAGGCCACACCGTGAGGCGTGTCATACAGAGCGGACAGACCGTGTGCCATCGAGTGGACGATGCCCAGACCGACGTTCGAGAAGCCCATGCCAGCGATGTACTGACCCAGAGCCATACCCTCGCGACCTTCCGGAGTGTTCTGGACGGCACCGCGCAGATTCTCGCTGATGAGCTTGATTGCTTCCAGATGGAACATATCAGAAATCGTGCAATGACCCTTGGTGATATAGCCCTCGATGGCGTGGGTCAGAGCGTCCATACCGGTAGCAGCGGTCAGACCCTTGGGCATGGAAGACATCATGTCGGGATCGACGACTGCGATCTCGGGAATGTCGTTGGTATCGACGCAGACGAACTTGCGCTTCTTCTCTACGTCGGTGATGACGTAGTTGATGGTGACTTCCGCAGCAGTACCGGCGGTGGTAGGAACAGCGATGGTGAAGACAGCGTGTTTCTTGGTGGGAGCGACACCCTCCAGAGAGCGGACATCCGCAAACTCCGGGTTGTTGATGATAATACCGATGGCCTTTGCGGTATCCATAGAGGAGCCGCCGCCGATGGTCACGATGCAATCTGCCTCAGCAGCCTTGAAAGCTGCCACGCCGTCCTGCACATTGGCGATGGTGGGATTGGGCTTGATCTCGCTGTAAACGGTGTATGCGAAACCGGCAGCGTCCAGCAGGTCGGTGACCTTCTTGGTGACGCCGAACTTGATCAGGTCGGGGTCGGAGCAGACGAATGCTTTCTTGTAACCACGGGCAGTCAGCTCGGGAACGATGTTCTCGATAGCACCGTGGCCATGATAGGAAATGGTATTCAGAACAATGCGGTCAGCCATAAAATTTTTCCTCCCAAATTCTCTCGTTGTTCGTCTTCGGCGAACGTTCTTAAGATTACTTTACCACATTGTTAAAAATCATTCAATGTCAAATTCTTATGATTTTGATGAAATTTTTGTATCGTGTCAAAAATTTGCAAGAAAAACTGTGTAAACTGTACAACGAAAAGAAGCCGGTTCCGGCTTTCCATCCGGAGCGAAGTCTGTTATACTGAAACCAAACGATTTCAGGAGGGAAACTTTTTATGTCAAAGTACATCCTCGCCCTCGACCAGGGAACTACCAGTTCCCGTGCCATCCTGTTTGACGACCAGCAGAACATTGTGGCCGTCAGCCAGAAGGAATTCACTCAGTTCTACCCGAAAGAGGGATGGGTGGAACACAACCCGATGGAGATCTGGTCGAGCCAGTACGCTGTGATGATGGAAGTCATCGCCCAGAGCAATATCCGGGCGTCGGATATCGCGGCCATCGGCATCACCAACCAGCGCGAGACAACAGTTTTGTGGGATAAGGCCACCGGAACACCCATCTATAACGCCATCGTCTGGCAGTGCCGCCGGACGGCTCCGCTGGTGGATAGGCTGGTGGAACAGGGCTTGACCAATCATATCCGAAAGACAACAGGTCTGCTGCCGGACGCTTATTTTTCAGCGACGAAGATACGCTGGATCTTGGACAAAGTGCCGGGCGCGCAGGAGCGTGCCGAAAAGGGAGAGATCTTGTTCGGCACGGTGGACAGCTGGCTGCTCTGGAAACTGACCGGCGGAGCTGTCCACGCCACCGACCGTACCAACGCATCCCGGACGATGCTCTATGATATCCATAAGCTCGATTGGGATGAGACACTGCTGAACGCTCTGAACATTCCCCGTGCCATGCTGCCGGAAGTCCGCTCGTCCAGTGAGATTTACGGCACCACCGAGGTGCAGGGGGTCAAAATTCCCATCGCAGGCATGGCAGGCGACCAGCAGGCGGCACTTTTCGGTCAAACCTGTTTCGCGCCGGGTGAAGCCAAAAACACCTACGGTACCGGCTGTTTTCTGCTGATGAATACCGGCGATAAACCGTTTGAGAGCCGGAACGGTCTGGTGACGACATTAGCCGCCACACCGAAAGGCACCGTGCAGTACGCTCTGGAAGGCTCGGTCTTTGTGGGCGGTGCGGTCATCCAGTGGCTCCGGGATGAGCTGCGCCTGTTCAGTGAGAGCTGCGATGCCGAATATTACGCTCAGAAAGTTCCGGATAACGGCGGCGTCTATCTGGTTCCGGCGTTTACCGGTCTGGGTGCGCCCAACTGGGATATGCGTGCGCGAGGGTGCATCATGGGCATCACCCGTGGAACCAAACGGGAGCATATCATCCGTGCTGCGCAGGAGTCCATCGCCTATCAGGTCGCTGACCTTGTGCAGGCAATGGAGGCGGATACCGGCCTGAAACTGGAAGCACTGCGTGCCGACGGCGGAGCCAGCCGTGACCGTTTTCTGATGCGGTTCCAGTCGGATATCATCGGCTGCCGTGTCCGGCGTCCGGCCATCCGTGAGACAACAGCCCTCGGCGCAGCCTATCTCGCAGGTCTGGCAGTCGGCGTCTGGAAGGATGTCGATGCTCTGAAGGAACTCTGGGAATGCGAAATTGAGTATCAGCCGAAGATGGAACCCGAACAGCGCGAAAAACTGCTCCATCAGTGGCATCGTGCGGTTCAGCGCAGTCTGGACTGGGCTGAAGAATAAAATCAGGGCATGAAAAAACAGGAACCTGTCGTTTTTGACGGGTTCCTGTCTTTTTCTTTGGAATTTACTTGTTCTTGATATCGTCGCTGATCGCTTTGGAGATCTGGCGTGCGATATACTTGTGGCCGGAGACAGTCGGGTGGCCGTCCAGATCGGTCTTGGTGTAGGGGATGGAAACGTAGGTCAGGCCATAGACGCTTGCCAGCTCCTTCTCATACTTGTTCATCTTGTTGAAGTACTTCGTCCAGCAGGAGATGAGCGGAACCGGGTTGGTGTAACCGATGAGCAGGATCTGTGCATCCGGGTTGAGCTTGCGGATCTCCTCGACGATAAGACGCAGGTTCTCGCTTGCAGTAGGATAAGCCTCGTTGCAGATCTGACCCATGCCGTAGGTCAGCAGCTTCCAAGTAGCGTTGACCTCAGCGGTCGTCAGCTTGTACTTGCTCAGGCTCTTTGCCAGTGCGCTGAAGCCGCCGGTGGTGCGCAGGTCGCCGCTCAGGATAATAGATGCGGCTTCCTCGGTTTTCCAGTTGGTGGCATTGCCAAGGCCGACGATGCAGGGAACCAGAGCGTCGTTGGAGCCGATCTGGATGGAAATGACGTCAGCGGACTTGATGTACTCGCGCATCTGCGGATAGTTATACTCGCAGCCGGACAGCATGTTCATGCCGTTCATCTTGCCGTTGCGCAGCAGCTCGACGAGGTCGTTGCTCATCAGAGCAGGCAGGCCGAGGTTGATGGCGTGGTCGCGGTCGAGGTCAAAGGTCTTAGCGACCTGACCAACATAGCACTGTGCCGGATAACCCTTGAAGTTGGACGCAACGTCGACACCGACCATCGAGGTGCCGTGTTCCATAGTGACAAGGCCGACACCGGAGCAGATGCTGTCACCCAGAGCTACATAAGTGAAGCGGTTGCTCTTCGTTTCTTCCACTTTGGAAGTCTCAGTCTTTTTGCTCGTTTCGGACGTCGCGGTTTTGCTGGAAGAACTGGCGTCGCTTTTCGACTGGTCCTTCGTTTTCTCCGTCTTGGAAGAAGCCGAGCTGCTGGAAGAGGCGGCACTTTCGGACGAAGAACTGCTCTCGCTGGAAGCGGAAGGCAGAACGACAACGATCGTATCAGAGGAAGAAGCATTTTCTTCCTCAGCAGGTTCGGCGGAAGCATCAGCTTCCGGAGCGGTTTCCACGGTTTCTTCTGGCGCAGTTTCCGACAGCGCATCCGTCTCGGCCGCAAAAGCAGGAACGCTCAGGGTCGAGAAGATCAGCGCGGCAGAAAGAGCCAGACTGACAACTTTCTTTCTCATGGTAAATGATTCCTTTCTACACATCAATAATCGCGAGGAGTGATCTCCTGTTCAAGCTTGCGATAGTCGAACTTGGCAGCCGGAGTCAGCGGCATCTCCGGCAGGAACTTATAGGCGACGGGCTGGACGTATTCGGGCAGCTCTTCGGCGCACATCTGACGCAGCTCCGCAATGATCTGCTTCTTTTTCTTGGGCGAAGCGTCCTGTGTCAGCACGACGTACACGAAGGGCAGACGGCCCTGTACATGATCTTTGTCTGTGCAGCCGACCACCGAACACTGATGGACAGACGGGTGCTGGCTGATGACATTTTCGATCATGGACGGGAAGATCTTGAAACCGTCGTGGCGGATGATGAGCCGCTTGATACGGGAATCGAGGAAGACATAACCGTCCTCGTCCATGTAGCCGATATCGCCGGTATGAACCCAGATGCGGCCGTCAGGATGCTTGCGCAGAATCATCGCGGTCTCATCGGGCTTATTGTAGTAGCCCTTCATGGTGCCGGGACCGGAGATGCAAAGCTCACCACGCTGACCGATGGGCAGCTCCTTATCAGTGCCCGGCTCAAAGACGGATACCAGCGTGTTCACCAGCGGCAGGCCGACGCTGCCCGGCTTGTTGTTGAAACCGGCGGCAGCCGTTGCAGCCGAGGAGACCTCGGTCATGCCATAACCTTTTGCCAGCGGATACTGGACACTATGCTCTTTCAGGAAGTGGTTGACCGCCTCTTCTGCGCCCAGTGCGATGGCGTCGCCGCCGGCAGCGTAGTTGCGAATGAAGGACAGGTCTTTGTCTTTCAGCTTGGGGTCAGCCGACATCTGCTGATAATGAGCCGGAACGCCGAACATGTGTTCCGGGCGGTGTTTCAGGATCAGGCTTCCCAGTTTTGCCGGGTCGAGGTTGGGGATGATGACAACGGTCAGACCCAGTACCAGCGGCAGATGAACGCCGCAGGCATAGCCGTAGGCGATGAACGGAGGCATGATGTTCATCAGATTCTGTCCGCGGCAGAACAGCTGCTCGTATGCGCCGAACTGCTGGGCGATGGCGTTGAAGTTCCGGTCGGTCAGCATAACGCCTTTGGGCGAACCGGTGGTACCGCCGGTGTGGACGACCACGCAGCAATGCTCCGGGTCATACGGCTCAGCGGCGGTGCTTGCGTTTTTGCCGTCCTCGATCATCTGCTTCCAGCGGATGACATTGGATTTGTAGTGGTTGCGGTCGGGATTCGTCAGTTTGTAGCCGATGGACATTGCTAGCGGCAGGGAGTCGGCAGGGGAGAGGACGACCACATGCTCCACACGGGTGCGCTTTGCAGCCTGACGGCAGCGTTCATAGACGACGTTCAGGCAGATGAGGATGTGGGAATCGACTTCCTCGATGTACTCCCGGATGCCCTCTTCGCTGTAACGGGGGTCGACCAGATTCAGCGATGCACCGATCAGGTCAGCGGCGTAGAACGCATAGATGACTTCCGGGGTCATGACGCTGACGACTGTGGCGATATCGCCCTTTTTCATGCCCAAAGCACGGAAGGCAGCGGCAGTCTTTTTGACATTGACGATCAGGTCAGCATAGGTGATCTTCCGGCCATAATATTCCAGAGCGACGCTTCCCAGATGTTTCTGGTTCTGCTGGCAGACATACTCGAAGGCAGAGCAGTCCGGAAGGGTCTGTTCCACGAATTTCTTGTCGTAATATTTCAGCCAGGGCCGCTCCTGAGAAGCGTAGCGGACATTCTGTTCAGTTGTCATGGTTTCATTCCTTTGCTTTAGAGAGTCCGTGATTTTTTACATCAGGCTCTTTGTGAAAAAGATACGCAGGATACAACAGCTATTGTAGTAGTCCACTGAGAAAATGTCAATGAACAGCAAGTGAAAGATGCCGAAATGTGCAGGAAAAGGTTTACGATTCTGCAGGGGTGCTGACGAGCGTTTCCGGAGCAGCCGGAGTGGAGACGGCTGCTGTCTCCGTCACAGGAACAGCCGGTTCTGCCGGAGCGGTTTCCGCAGCCATCTGTTCGGCCGCAGCTTTGGCCGCTTCCTCGGCGGCACGCTTGGCTTCCCGCTCTGCCTGACGTTCCCTTGCACGGGCAAGAGCTTCTTCCTGCCGCTTTTTGGTGCGAGCCTTGATGCGGCAGACCGAGCAGATGCCCTCCGGGCTGTTGGGAGAGATGGGTTTGCCGCACTCCTTGCAGAGGGTCTTGGTGCATTTGTAGATGCTTACCGGGCCGAGGCTGGTCAGCTGACGGAGCTTCATCCCGTCGATGCCGCTGTTGGAGCAGGAAGCGACGCAGACGCCGCACTCGCTGCACTTCCAAGGGGTCACGACTACACGAGTCTGACCGTCGGGCATATCTTCCAGTTTGAGCGCACCGGCACGGCAGGCCTTTTCGCACTTGCCGCAGCCGAAGCACTTGGTGGTGAAGTTGGGCAGATGATAGCCGTAGTGAAGCGGTGTTTCGGAAGCCGCTTTCAGCTGCTTTGTCCGCTGATGGAGCATCAGACGGAAATCCACACCGGCGTCATCGTCGCTGCGCATACCGGGCAGCATCCGGAGAAGCTGCTTGGTACCGGCTTTGGAGCCGTGGGTCATGTGGCTGAACATTTCCCGGCGAGAGAGTTCCTGCACATGGAAGGGAAAATCCTCTTCGTTGTAAGCCAGTGAGAACCGTGCCTCAAAGAGCGGCTGTCCGAAGAACTCGACCAGACGGGTCAGCTCTTTGCGGAGCTGCTCGGCACAGGCGTCATTCTCACATTCGCCGCAGGGCGTCAGGTCAAGGACGATCTTCTTGTTCAGGGCAAGATAAGCCAGAGCTTCCCAGGAAAGAGCGGCGATGCAGGAGCGGACAACGGTGTTCTTCCGATCGCTCTTCTCACAGCCGATCCAAAGGGTGTCGTTGTCGGTGTCCGCAGGAGAGGTGTCGCGCTGAACCTGTTCCGGCGAGGGAGCGATGCAGCCGCTCCGGCAGGCCGAGACGCAGAGGCCGCAGTCGGTGCAGGGATCCCAGTCCTTGACAAGATTCGGACGGGTAAAGATCTGCTCCCCAAAGGGGCAGATGTCCTTGCAGGCGGTGCAGGGGGTGCGGTGCGGATGAAGGTTCCAGCACTGACGGCGGTTGATCTCCGGGTGCGAAGTCTTCATCAGGGCGTCCATAGCGTATCTGGTAAAGATACTCATTCAAGCTCACTCCTTTTCGGCACTGTCCATGACCACCGTAGTCACGACGGCGTTGTCCAGCAGGAACTTCTGGACTTTCTGAGCGGCGAGGGCGGTGGCGATAGCATCCTCCGGCAGAGCTTTGCGGATTTCCTCCACCGGAGTGTCCTGCATCTGAGACAGCCGCTGATACTCGGCGTGGACCTCTTCCGGACGGACGACGATGCCCTCTGCGTCGGCAATGGCACGGGCGGCCAGCATGACCCGGATGCGCTTTTCGGCCTCGTCACGGTAGCCCTTCTCGAGAGCTTCCGGAGTGGTGTTCTGCTTCTGGCAGTGCTGCTCGAGGGTCATCTTGCTGCGTGTGAGACGCTGACGCAGGGCGTCCATCTCCTTGGCGGCGGCACGGTCGAGCATGGCGGCAGGCAGGTCGACGGTCAGGTTTGCACCGGCCATTTCCAGCAGTTTCATCCCGGCGGCACGGTCGGCACCGGCCTCATGGATGGCCTGCTTCTTGGCGCGGAAAGACTCCTTCATGGCCTCGAGAGAGTCATAGCCCTGCGCCTTGGCAAATTCCTCGTTCAGCTCGGGAGTGGACTTCTCGGCGACCGAGTGCAGATTGATCTCGAATTGTGCCGTCTTGTCGGACAGCTCCTCGATGCGGAAATCTGCCGGGTAGGTGAAGTCAAAGCGGAAGACCTCGCCTGCCTTGTGGCCGTAGATCGCGTTTTCAGCATTGGTCATCAGCTTGCCGTCACCCAGAACGAACATGACCCGTTCCATTTTGCTGTTGGGAATCTCCTCGCCGTCCATGTAGCCGACGAAGTCCAGCATTACCCGGTCGCCGGTCTTGGCAGGGGCGTTGGTGTTGTGGTAGACCGAGTGGGTGCGTGCCTGATGAGCCAGCTCCTGCTGCAGGGTCTGCTCAGTCACCGGGCGGACATGACGGGTAACGGCCAGACCTTTGTACTGACCCAGCTTTGCTTCGGGAAGAGTGCGCTTCTTGGTTTCCATAAGTATGATACTCCTTTTCTATCCTCTATCTGTAAAAAGAAAATAAGCTTTTTATAGTCCGTGGCCGTCCATCCACTGTTCCGCGAGTTCCGAGAACATCTCGGGATACTGCGCATCCTCGGCGGCAAAGGCACGGAGATAATATTCGATCTCTTCCCGGGTAGGCTCAGCCGTCCGCTCCCAGACGGTGAAAACGGTGCCGTTCCCCATATCAAAACGTTTGACCTGCTTGAAATATTGCTTCCGGACAGCAAGGAATTTTTCGTTGAAGATATGAGAAAGCTCACCATCGAAGACATAAGTCTGTGGGAAGGGGTCTGCGGTGATGACGTATTTCGCCTCGAAGAACTGCATCGGGAAATTATGAGTTCCCGGGATGGAGAAGCTGTCGGACAGTTTGCCGGACAGACGAATCTCGGGAAGGTCGCAGTATTTGAAGTGGTCGGGGTTGTAAAGCATGTCGTTCGGGATCATGTAGGCCGTTTCGCCGTCGGACAGGTTCTTGTCCAGCCAGTCGGAAAGGGCTTCGATCTGGTCAGCATCCTTCCGGTCATAGGTCAGCTTGTCCATCGTAGTGAAGTATTTAGTGCTGGAAAGCGACAGATGGTCGAGAACGAAGTTCGGCAGAGCCATGACCGTCAGCGGCGAACACCGGACGGAGACTGCAAAAACGATGGTAAAGCCCCAGTAACCCAGCTTGAGGGCCTTGTGCCGGTTGATGCCTTCGGCCAGAGCCGCCGCACCAACGAGGAAAAGCAGGATCCATCCCGGCACGAAGAGAAGCATCTGGTGGGAGCCGGAGTTCTGCACCCGGGTGAACAGGATCATGCTCACCAGCAGCTCACATCCGGCCAGACAGGGAAGGGCGCAGATCTTTCGCTTCCGACAGTAGACCAGCCCCAGACCGATCAGAATGAAGTTGAGCAGGCCGACTCGCAGCAGATGATACCGCAGCTCTTCGACCATGCCGCCGACATTGTAGTAAGAATACCGGCCTGCGTAGTCAAAGGAGAGGATCTTACTCACCATCGGCCAGAGCAGGAGCAGCATTGCCGCCAAAGCCGCCACACCGAAGCCGATGAGGTTCCGGCAGCGGCGGAGGACAACGCTCTTGTCGCCCTGCTTTGCCAGACGGATACTTCCGAGGATAACAAGCAGAGCATAGGCAAAGTAATATCCGACCACAAAATACAGATACCACCGCCGGGTCAGGATGATGGCAGCCGTCGAGAGGAAAATCAGGACGAACCGGCCCGGTTCCAGCTTGTCGAACCGATAATCCAGCGTCAGCAGAAGGATGGCAAATGCAAAGATAAGTCCTAACCAGTCGGGCTGCGAGAGCATCGCGCTCATCCGCAGGAACGGATATGTAAACGTCCACGACAGGCCGATCAAGAAAAAGTAGAACCGGTGCCGGATGTTCAGCATCTGCTCGACTTTCACGACCAGACCGGCCAGCAGAACGAGCAGGGCCGGCACGATGCAGAAGACCTGCGCGAAGGCGTAGCTGTCGCCGGAATGGTCGGTCAGGCAGAATGGAAACTCGGTGAACAGGGAGATGAAATTGGTGTAATCCTCCGAAAAGGAGCTGAACACTGCCGCAAAACCTTCATGCGGACTGGACGCAAAAGCGGCTTCGACTGAGTATTGCTTTAAGATGTAGTTGACATAGTCCCATGCGTAGATGAACGTCCGCCGGTTCAACGCCCAGTAAAAATAGACGATGGCCGCCGCCCAGAATCCGATGAGGACGGCACGGTGGAAAAAGTCCAGCTCAACACCTGCGGCACGCAGCACCCAAAAGGCACCGATGAACAGCATACAGCTGTACCACAGTCCGACCAGCGGAAAGTAAGAAGCAAAGCCGATGTTGGCGATGCCCAGCAGAGCCAGAATGAGGCCGATAACGGCAAGTCCGGCACTCGCCCAGCCCAGCGGCGTGAGCTTGTATTTGGATAAAATGTTTGGCATGATCAAAAACCTCTCACGGGAACAGAATCATTCACGATACAGTATACCAATTGGAATCCCGACTGGCAACCCTGCACGGCTCCCGAAACGCAAAATATCCCGTCGCATTTCCTACAAACGGGATATTTTACATCGAATATTACTTTTTGGCGTTGCTCGCAGCTGCCTTTTTCACGGCCTGTGCCGCTTTGCGCTTCTGTGCGGCGGCTTTGTTTGCGCTGGCCTTGGCTGCATCCGGATGAAGGGCTTCCGGCGAGAGACGGAACAGCCGGCTTCCCATTGCAGGCAGGTCAACGGCAAGGGTGTAATCACGTCCGTATACGCCGCCGTCGGTGGTGTGGAAGTTCTTTGTCCGGCTCTTGTCGGCACCGCCCCAGACCGAAGCTTCGGTGTTGAGGATGTCTTCCGCTCCGCAGGGGAACTTGAGGTAGAGAGGGAACTTCTTGTGGGTAGTATTCTGGGTGTTCATGACGCAGAGCAGAGTCTGTCCGCCGCTCTTGCGCAGCCATGCGTAAACGCCCTCGGTACGGCTTTCCGAAGCGACCCACTCAAAACAGCTGGGATTATATTCTCCATCGTAAAGAGCTGGTTCGGTGGCGTACAGACGGCTGATGGCGGCGAAATATTTCTGGAAGCAGTCGTGGAACGGATACTTGAGCAGACCCCAGTCCAGTTCTCGCTTTTCATCCCACTCCCGGAAATGTGCCATCTCGTTGCCCATAAAGTTCAGCTTCTTGCCCGGATGGGTGTACATATAGAAATATAGAGTACGCAGCTGAGCGCATTTCTCTTCATAGGTGCCCCAGAGCTTATCGATGATGGTCTTTTTGCCGTGAACGACCTCATCGTGGCTGAGAGCCAGCAGATACAGCTCGTTGTAGAAGTAGTGCATACTCCAGGTGATTTTATCATAGTGATCCGGACGCTCGCCGAACGGAGTGGCAAAGTAGTCAAGGGTGTCGTGCATCCAGCCCATATCCCACTTGTAGTCGAAGCCGATGCCATCATACCGGGTCGGGGCGGTGACTTTCAGGAAGTTGGTGGAATCCTCGGCGGTGTAGATGCCGGTGGGCCAGAACTTGTTCAGGCCGTGGTTCAGATTCCGCAGGAAGGTGACGGCACCTTCGTTGACGCCGCGGTTCGGGTCGCCCTGCCAGTAGAGGGCACGGGAGATGGCATCCATCCGGATACCGTCACAGTGGTAGACATCCATCCACATGGCGGCGGCACTGTTCAGGAAGCTGCAGACCTCCCGGCGGTAGTAGTTGAAGTTGCAGGTGCCCCATTCGCTGTGTCCCACATCGCTGTCATATTCGTAAAGGTGAGTGCCGTCGAACATGGCAAGAGCGTCGGCGTTGGCAGCGAAATGGACGGGAACAAAGTCCATGATGACGCCGATGCCCATCCGGTGGCAGGCGTTGACAAAGCTTGCGAACTGGGCAGGAGTGCCGTACCGGCTGGTGACGGAGAAATAACCGGTAGTCTGGTAGCCCCAGCTGCCGTCAAAAGGATGTTCCGCCAGAGGCAGAAGCTCGACATGGGTGAAGCGATGTTCCAGCAGCCAGGGGATCAGTTCCCGTGCCAGTTCCTCGTAGTTGTACCAGCCGTCTGAGCCGTCCTCCTGCTGGGTGTTGGGCTTGTGCTTCCAGCTTCCGGCGTGCAGCTCGTAGATGTTCAGCGGCAGGTTGCGGCATTTGTCACGGCGCATCATCCACTCGTTGTCGTCAAACTTGAAGTCCAGCTTCGTCAGCTTGCTTGCCGTGCCGGGACGCAGCTCGGTCGAGAAAGCATACGGGTCGCTCCGCATGACGACACTGCCGTCTGCACCGTGAACACGGTACTTGTACATCTCGCCCTCAGCAAGCCCCGGGACAAAACCGCTCCAGATGCCGGTAGCTGCACGCTCCATCGGAACGCCCGGCCCCCAACCGTCAAAGCCGCCGCAGATCTCGACGGCCGTTGCGCCGGGAGCCCAGACCGCAAATCGCCAGCCATCCGTGCCGTTATCGGCCCGGAAGGGGTGCGCACCGAGGGTACGGTAGGCGTCAAAGCATTCGCCCACAAAAAACGAAGGACTGATCGCTGGGTAATTCATCCGAAAAACTCCTTTTATTTATGGTTTTGGCGGCTGTGCATCGGCACATCCACCAAGAAAATCAAAGAAATGTAGGCAAATCCGCTGATTTTAAGAGAGATTCTGAAACAAAATTGGCATAAATTCACACTTCTGCCTATTTTTGTGTTATACTAAGCCTGTCGTCACAAAACAGACAGAATCATTTAGAAAGAATACAGGAGTGGAGCAAACAATGGCTTGGTATGACAATGCAGTTTTTTATCACATCTATCCTCTGGGTCTGTGCGGCTGTGCGCATGAGAACGACGGCCAGCCGGTACCCGGAGCGTTCCGGAAACTGAACGACTGGGCGGAACATGCAGCAAAGCTGGGATGCACCGCAATTTATATCGGCCCTCTGTTTGAGAGCGGCTCCCACGGCTACGATACCGTTGATTATCGTCTGGTCGACCGCCGCCTTGGTACCAATGAAGAGTTCAAGGAGTTCGTGGCGAACTGCCATGCCCGTGGACAGCATGTCATCGTGGACGGCGTGTTCAACCATGTGGGCCGTGACTTCTTCGCCTTCAAAGAACTGCAGGAACATCGTGAGAACGCCCGGTATAAGGACTGGTTCTGCGATGTCAACTTCTGGGGCAATAACGAGTATAACGATGGCTTCTCGTATGGCAACTGGGGCGGCTTCAACCTGCTGGTCAAACTGAACCAGCGTAACCCGGAAGTCCAGAACTATCATTTCGACAGCATCCGGTTCTGGGTGGATGAGTTCGACATCGACGGAATCCGTCTGGACACAGCCGATGTTCTGGACTTCGACTTCATGCGCGGCCTGCGAGGTCTGGCAAATGAGATCAAACCTGATTTCTGGCTGATGGGCGAGGTCATCCACGGTGATTACAGCCGCTGGGCAAATCCCCAGATGCTCCACTCGGTGACGAACTACGAACTTCACAAGGGTCTGTGGAGCGGCCACAACGACCACAACTATTTCGAGATCGCGCATACCATGCGCCGCCTGCAGGGGCTGTGCCATGAAACACGGCTCTATAACTTCTCGGACAACCACGACGTCGAGCGTCTGCCGAACAAGCTGCGGAACAAAGACCATATCCGCCACATTGCGATTCTAGTATACACGCTTTGGGGCATTCCGTCCATCTATTATGGCTCAGAATTTGCAATTGAAGGCAAAAAAGAGTGGGGCAGCGACTGGCCGCTCCGTCCCTGCCTTGAGCTGGAAGACTTCAAGGATGCGGAAATCACCAATCCTGTTACCAGTGTATACGCAAAACTCGGAAAACTCAAGGCTGAATGCCCGGAGCTGAGCTGGGGCGAGGTCAAGGAACTGCACCTGACGACTCAGTGCTATGCTTATGCCCGTGTGCTGGATGGTGAGGCCATTGTAGCGGTCATGAACAACGGCGATTCGCCTGCGCAGCTGGAATTCCAGCTGCCGGTGGAAGCTTCCGGCGTCGAAGACCTGCTGTCCGATTGCGTTGGCAGTCAGGAGATCATGACGAACATCGAGTGGAGCCGGATGAAAGTTCAGCTGCCCTCGAATTACGCCACTCTGCTCCGCTTGAAAAAGTAACGCCTTGCGCATTGCCCGGGAGTCTGCTATTATAAAGTAAGATTTTAAAAACAGGGAGGCCATTCGGGAATGAATGCAACGCAGCGCAGAGAAACGATTTTGAAACGGCTGACCGATGCGGCCGAGCCGGTCAGTGCCAGCGCATTGGCCGGAGAGCTGGGCGTTTCCCGTCAGATCGTGGTGGGGGATGTAGCTCTTCTGCGAGCGGGCGGGACTCAAATCGACGCAACGCCCCGAGGGTATCAGCTTCATCCGGAAGCAAAAGGCTATACCGGGATCCTTGCCTGCGCTCACCGCACGGCAGAGGAGATGCGCACCGAACTGTATACGGTAGTGGATCAGGGCGGCGTAGTCGTGGATGTGGCGGTCGAAAATCCGCTTTACGGTGAACTGCGCGGAAACCTGAACCTTGCCAGCCGGTATGACGTGGACAACTTCATCCAGCAGGCGGCGGAAACGCCTGAATGCCTGCTGAGCCGGATGACCGGCGGTGTCCATCTTCATACTCTCCGCTGTCCGGATGAGGCGACCTTCCGGCGTGTACGGGATGCACTGGATGCACTTGGATTACTTTATAAAAAAGAGTGATGGCCTGACTCTATTGTAAGAAAAGCGATGGGGCTTGTCCATCGACGAAAAAAGAAAACCGTTGGATAATCAACTAAAAGCAAAAAGAGGTGGTTTTTCTGGATATCCGAATCGAAAAGACTGAACGAGCCATCAAACAGGCGTTCCTCTCCCTGCGAGAACAGAAACCGCTGGAAAAGATAAAAATCAAGGAACTGTGCGAAAAGGCATGTATCAATAAATCGACTTTCTATGCACATTATCAGGATATCTACGCACTGGCGAACGCTCTCGAAGAGGATATGATCTCCGCTATCCTGAAAAGCCTGCCGGCCGTCGAGCTGAGCGACCTGAAAAATCGGACAGAGTGGCTGACGCAGGAGCTGTTCCGGGCATTTGTGGCGAACCAGAAAGAAGTTCGTATCCTCTTTTCAGATTCCCGGCAGGGCAATTTTATCAACTGCATCGAGCAGGGACTACGGAAAAAGATCGAAGAATCCGACCCGGACTTCGCGAATGACCCGGTGCGAGACGTCATCCTGTCCTTCTGCGTTCAGGGCTGCTACTACACCTTCTCGAACAACAGCGAAAAGATGGACGAGAAAGAACTTGTCGACCTCCTTGCCGCCATTGCGAGAGCGGCGCAGAATATTGAGCTAAGATGATTTGCGTCTGATATCGATGCAATAAGAGAGAACCCTCACCAGCAACGGTGGGGGTTTTGTATATATAAGGGGAAAAATTCAAAATTTCTGGATGCTTCAAGAGTGCATTATAGAGGGGGAGTGGCTATACTGTCCATGCTTTTGGGTGCGGTTGCCGTACTGAATAGAAAACTTTGGGCAATGATGCAGGCAGGAAAGACACATGACGCACTGTTCTTTGACCCAAACCGGCTTTTTATCCCGAAGCTGGATGGCCGAGACCGGACAGTTCCGGACACACAGGCCACATCCGATGCAGCTGTCCTCCACACGGAAATGATGTGTTTGGCGCATGGAAGGATATTCGATGGCATAAACAGACTTTGCGAGCAGAAACGGCATTTTACACTGCGTGAAGTCACCGGACGTATGGTTCTGAATCAGCTGGATGATGCGGTCGATTTGCGGTTCTGCGGCAGCGTTGATGCGCTGCACTTTTTCTTTGTTGCTCAAATCAAATAGCGGCGTCCAAGTATCCGGCATTTGGACGCTGAATTTTGCCGAGACGGTCAACTCGCTGCGTTTTAAGATGTCCTCTGCGAACCGTCCGGTCTGCCCCGGTGTTGTGCCGTAGGTGGCGGCAAACCACAGATAAGACGGCTGGCTACGCAGAGCCAGCTTTTCCAGAAATTCCTGCACAATGCTGGGCAATCCCCATGCGTAGGTGGGGCTGATGATTCCGATAGTTTGAGCTGAGTAGTCAAACTGTTCTTTTTTGCAGCAGTCCACAATGGAAATGGTTTCGTCACCGGTTGCGGCGGCGATGCGGTCGGCAACATAGCGGCTGTTGCCGGTGGCAGAAAAATAAAAGATCATAATGGTGCAGCTCCTTTTTAACTCAATCCTGTGAATTTGACGAGGAGGGTGTGCGGCAGAATTTTGGCAAGCAGCCGATAAAATTTGTAAAAAGCACAGGTGGTGTAGACGGCCCGGCCGCGCTTTGCTGCTTTCAGCGATTTTACGGCGGCGGTTTTCGGGTCAACCACGGGCAGGCGGCTCTGTCCTTTTGTCAGATGGGGATCGCCATTTGCCTGATTCATTTCGGTCAGCATCAGGCCGGGGCACATTGCACAGACATTGATGTTTCGGTGTCGCAGTTCTTCGCGCAGACCAAGGCAGAAGGACGACACATAAGATTTCGATGCGCAGTAGACGACAAGATTAGTATTGGGGACAAACGCAGAAGTGGAGGACACTTCCAGAATCGTGCCGCCATCCACGATGTAGGGCAGACAGATTCGGGTAACGGCGGTCGCACCGATGCAGTTCAGGTCGATGATATGCAGCATTTTGTCCAGTTCCATCCTTTCAAAAGGCGAACCGATGGCGATGCCAGCATCGTTGATGAAAACTTTGATCTGCGGCTGTTTCTGCTGTAATTTTTCTGAAAGGATGTCATAGCTGCGGCGGTCGGCAAGGTCCAACGGCAGAATGACATAGCGTTTGTCTGGGTAATGCTGGGCGATTTCGCGCAGTCGTTCCTCACGCCGCGCAATCAGCCAAAGTTCCTCGACTTCCGGAAAGACCTTTGTGACTGCATCCACGTAACACCGGCCAAGCCCGGAGGATGCACCTGTAATGACTGCTGTGTTCATGAAAAACTCCTTTTTCTGATGTCTTGAATTGGACAGTTGCAAAATTTCTGCACTTATGATAAAACAGAATCATCCTGAAAGCAATCTGCGAATCGGAATTTCCGTCCAAAGATAGACAAATTTTCAAAAATGCAAAGGAATCACCATGAAATACAATGTATCGCGCCCGATGACGCGCGGAGCGAAGCGCACATTGACAGCGTTCAGCAATGGGATGCTGTCGCTCCTCACGGAAAAGCCGTTTGAAGAAATTACGGTGGGAGAACTCTGTGAAGGAACACAATACCCGCGCGCAACATTCTATAACTACTTTGATGATAAGTATGATCTGCTGGAGTATTGCTGGCAGACGCTTGCGGCACAGATTGGGCTTTCAGAGTATTACCATGCGCCGGAAAACGAAATGCTCTATCTCTATTTTGACCGGATCTATGATTTTACACGGGAAAACAGGAGCGCGGCCTCACAGATTCTGCTTCATAACCCGGAGAACGGATATATGGTTTCGAGTTTCCGCAGCTTCCTGAACGGTCAGATGCGAGCGATTTTTCAAAAGTGTACGGATGCTGCGGAAAAGGATATGCCCAATGAACTGCTTGCTGACCATTACAGCAATACGCTTTTTCTTGTATGGCAGTGGTCGGCTCTGAAAGATGTTTCCTGCACGAAAGAAACAGGAAGAAAGTATCTGAGGATACTTTTGAGCAATATAGGAAGATAAACAGAAAATTTGATATTAGGAAAAATAGCTGCTTTGCATAGTGAGTCCTGACACTTGCCGAGCGGAAATAAGTCGAAATGAAGCTTAAAGTAAGGCAACACCCCGGCTGCCGATGAAAAGCAGCCGGGGTGTTGCTTTAAGAAAACAGGGAGAGAAATTCAGAGTTTATACACCCGATGCGCCATAGTTGGCGAGAACACGGGCGGAAGGATCGTTGACGTTGCAGTTGGGCCATGCCTTGTTGGGCATCCAGAAGCCCACGATGGTGCGGCTCTGGTCGTAATAGTACTTCTCAAAAATTTCACGATAGAGCAGGCTCTCTTTGGTGAACGGCATGCAGTGTGCCGAATAGTTTGCCCGGCGGAGCTGGAATTCTTCGTCGGTGTAGAAACCCTCGGCATACTCCTTGATGTCGTCGACCATACTGTGACCGACAGCATCTGAGAAAGCGGCCTTTTCACGCCACAGGATCTCCGGCGGCAGCCAGTCGCCCTCGAAGGCTTTGCGGAGCAGGTATTTGCCCTTGCCGTAGCTGTTCAGCTTCTTTTCGGGGTCAATCGCCATGACGTACCGGACAAAGTCAAGGTCGCCGAAGGGAACACGGGCTTCGATGCTGTTGGAAGAGATGCAGCGATCGGCACGAAGGACGTCGTACATGTACAGTTCACGGATGCGCTTCTGGGATTCCTGCTGGAAAGCGTCGGCGGTGGGAGCGTAGTCCGTGTACTTGTAGCCGAACAACTCATCGGAAATTTCGCCGGTCAGCAGAACACGGATATCGGTCTGCTCGTGGATGGCCTTGCAGAGCAGATACATGCCCATGCTGGCACGGATGGTGGTGATATCCCAGGTGCCCAGCAGACGGATAACTTCTTCAAGGCTGTTGACGACCATATCACGGTTGATGATGATCTCGTGATGCTCGCTGCCGAGATATTCAGCGGTCTGACGGGCATATTTCAGGTCGATAGCATCGGTGTCCATGCCGATGGCAAAAGTGCGGATGGGCTTCTTCAGCTTTTTGGCAGCGATAGAACAGACCAGCGAGGAATCCAGACCACCCGACAGCAGGAAGCCGACCGGAGCATCTGCATCCAGACGCTTCTCAACACCGGCGATAAGCTTTTCTCGGATATTCTTCAGGATGTTGTCCATGCTGTCCTCCATCGGGGCAGGCACGTCGGCAATGTCCTCATAGCGGACGAACCGGCCATCGCAGTAGTAGCTGCCGATGGGGAAAGGACGGATATCATCGCACCAGCCGATGAGGTTCTGCATCTCGGATGCAAATGCGATCTGATGGCTGGATTTGGAATAGCCGTAGAAGAGCGGACGGATACCGATGGGGTCACGCGCCGCAATGAGACGGTCTTTCCGGGAATCGTACATGATGAGGGCAAACTCAGAATCCATGTGGCGGAACATGTCCAGACCATATTCATAATAGAGCGGCAGCAGGATCTCGCAGTCGCAGTCAGACTTGAACTTGTAGCCTGCACGCTTCAAAATCTCTTTCTCGAACCGGAAGCCGTACAGCTCGCCGTTGCAGACTACACAGTCTGCGCCACGGTAAAACGGCTGCATTCCTTCCGGCGTCAGGCCCATGATGGCGAGACGGCCAAAGCCCATCAGACCAAACGGCCCTTCAACAACACGCTGGTCGTCCGGCCCACGGGAGACGGTGCGCAGCAGATATTCCCTGAATTTTTCGGCACTCAGATCGTGCCCGGTGTAACCCATAACACAACACATATTTCTTACCCCTCTAACTAAAAATTGCGCAAGTGCAAATAAAAAATACGGCAGCGTTCATCCCATTGCTAGGACGAATGCTGCCGTATCCGTGGTGCCACCTAAATTACTGACGAAACCCGTCAGTCACTTTGTGTACTCTCCCCGTTGAAAGCACTGCCGCGATAACGAGCGGCTGCCGTCTGACCCTACTGCCAAAGCGGACTGCTTCGGGTTCAGGGAGAAACTCACGGGTGTTCGTTCGGGTTCGGTCTTCTGCACGGCTTTCACCTTTCCGCACTCTCTGAAAGAAGACAGCTTGAACCTTACTTTTCCCGGTCATCGCTTTTCTTGCCAGAATTGTATCACACCTTTTTCTCCGTGTCAACAGGCGTGGAAGAATTTTTGTCACTTTGTGCAGCCTGACTGTTTTGAGCGTTTTTTGCGGCGCAGGAACGACACAAACCGTACAAAACGCTGCCTTCGCACTGGAGCGAGAAGCCGTGGTCGGCCATCAGATGTGCCCGTACCTCGTCCATAAAGTGGCAGTCGAGGTGGTAGATACAGCCGCACTGGACGCATTTGAGGTGCAGATGCTCCCGGCAGTGGCTTCCTTCATCGACGTACTGAAAGACTGCCCGTTCGCCTTTGTCCGCGACATATTTCATAATACGCTGCTCCCCGGCCAGCTTGTCAAGATAGCGGTAGACCGTCGTAGGGTTGGGGCTGGCACCCTCTGCCTCCAGATGTTCGAGGATGTTGGATGCGCTGACTGCGTGCTGACGGTTGTTGATGAGATAATCAAGGATCAGCTGCCGGGTCTTGGTATTGTAGCCGTCGCTTCGTGCCATTGCTGGATCATTCCTTTCTGAGCTGAGATTAGTGTACCACATTTCACTGTTGGATGCAAAAGTCTTTCCGGAAACTGTCTACAAGCACAAAAAGACTGTTAAAAATATGCAAAAATAAGACAAAATAGTTATGCAAAACGGAAATGCTACCAAACTTTTAGAAAAACTCTTGTAATAAATGCCCTAATATGGGATAATACAACTAACATATTAGTTGGATGGTTTCAGGGATACATGCTTGTACGGGCGGTATCCCTGAAATGGCCGCTACGACTTGGAAAAAGTTAGGAGCGAAGAAGATGAAAGAGATGGAACCCCAGACAAAACTGAGCCTGAAGCTGCAGGCTTATCAGTATCTGAAAACAAAGATCCTGAACTGTGAGTACCGTCCGAACGAGTTTCTCAATGAACAGAAGCTTTGCGCTGAAATGGGCAACATCAGCCGCACCCCCATGCGCGACGCGCTGGGTCGGCTCGAGCAGGAAGGACTCATCACCATCCTGCCCAAAAAGGGTCTGATGGTCTCCGGCATCACTGAGGAAGACGTCCATAGCATGTTCGAGATGCGTCTGCTGGTGGAGCCGTATGCCCTGCGTACTTACGGAAATGAGATCCCTCGTGAGCAGCTGGAAGCGTTTGCAGATCTGATGCACAATCCGGAACGGATCGACGATTTCTGCAAATCGGACGATGACTTCCATGAGCTGCTGATGAGTACCCTGCCGAACAAGTACCTGCGTTCGGCCTATGACCGCATCACCGGCCTGAACACCCGGTTCCGCATTATGACCGGCAAGGTGAGTATGATCAACCGGGAGCAGACCTGTGATGAGCATATCCAGATTTTGGACGCAGCTCTCCGGGAAGACTGGAACACTGCCGCCGACGCGTTGCAGCAGCATCTGGAAATTGCCCGGGATAAAGCCGAAGGCGTGATCAAGGTCATTCGGCTCTGGTAATAAGAGAAAAGAAAAATGGCTGGACGTGAATTCGCCCGGCCATTTTTGCGTAAATCAGAGATTGTCCAGTTCTTTTTGCAGCTGAGCAAGGGAATCCCGGATAGGGAGTTTCTGCGGACAAACGGATTCGCATTTTCCACAGCGGACGCAGTGGGTCGCTTTTTCAGCGTCCGGGAAACGTGCCGTCCACTGCTTCTTGATGGCATCCGGCTGGCCGAACATTCCCAGCTTGTTCCAGATGTTGAAATTGTCCGGAATGTCGACACCCATCGGGCAGGGCATACAGTACCGGCATCCGGTGCAGCCGATCTTGATGCGGCTGTGGAGGATGGCGGCGGTCTGCTCGACAGCCTTTTCCTCTTCGGTGTTCAGCGGCTCAAAGTGGTCGAAGGTGCGCAGATTGTCGTCCAGCTGATCTTCCGCGCTCATGCCCGAAAGGATGATGTGGACATTTTTGTGGCTGCCGACCCAGCGCAACGCCCACGAAGCATCGCTTGCGTCCGGGCGTGGGGCTTTCAGCGGAGCTTCGGCATCCGGCGGAAGAGTTGCCAGCGTGCCGCCCTTGATGGGTTCCATGATGATGAGGGGGATGTCCAGCTCTTCGGTCAGCTGATAGCCCCGGTCGCCGGAGATCTCCTCGGCGCGGTCGTCGGTGTCGAGGTAATTATACTGTAACTGGCAGAAATCCCACGGCTGGTCGCGGAGGATATGCTCGAACCCGGCAAAGTTGTCGTGACAGGAAAAGCCCAGATTCCGAATCTTTCCGGCGGCTTTCTGCTCCCACAGCCAGTCGACGATGCCCAGTTCTTTGGCCTGGTCGTACCGGGCTTTGTGGAGCGAGTGCATCAGATAAAAGTCGATGTAATCGACGCCCAGCCGCTCGAACTGCTCCGCAAAAATGCGTTTGGCGTCGTCAAGGCTCTTGCACTGCCAGAGGGGAAGCTTGGTGGCAAGATAAAAACTCTCTCTCAGCCAGTCAGCAATGACTCGCCCCATAAACGGCTCGCTCTGTCCGCCGTGATAGGGATAAGCGGTGTCGAAGTAGTTCACACCGGCAGCCTTTGCGGTGTTCAGCAGGGTGGCGGCACGCTCCTCGTCGATGGTGCCGTCAGCTTTGGTCGGGAAGCGCATACAGCCGTATCCCAGCAGGGAAGTGTGGGCGGCGTTCTTTTTCCAGTTGCGGTATTCCATACTCTTTTCTGCGGCGGAGTTCTGACCTCTCCGCCGCTCCTCCTTTTCCATTAGTATACCATGCAGGAAAAACCAGAGCAAGCTGACGAAAAAGAACTTATAACTGAAAAAGTGGTCCAAACGATTGATTTTGTCAGTTGTAACTGATAAAATTGAAAAATCGCGTTGAAGATTCGATATAACCGAAATTTTTGCCAAAAAACGGCAACATGTGATAGAAACGAGAGGCAGCTCATGAAAGAAATCAAAATTGGAAACATCATCCTGCCGCACCGGGCGGTATTCGGCCCGATGGCAGGATTTACAGATGCACCCTGCCGGAGGCTGATGGCACAGCACGGCGCAGGATTTACGGTCAGTGAAATGGTGTCCAGCCGCGCGCTGGTCTACCACGACCACAAGACGGTGGGGCTGCTCAAGGCGGAACCCAACGGTGCGCCCTACGGTGTCCAGATCTTCGGTGAAGTGCCGGAAATTATGGGTGAAGCCGCGGCCGCCATCGAGGAATATGACTTCGATTTCCTCGATATCAACATGGGCTGTCCGGCTCCGAAAATCGTCTCGGGTGGCGCAGGCAGCAAGCTGATGCTCGACCCTGACCTCTGCGGAAAGATCGTCGAGCAGGTCAAAGCCCATACTTCCCGGCCGGTGACGGTCAAAATGCGGAAAGGCTGGGATGCCGACCACATCACAGCGGTCGAGTGCGCAAAGGCCTGCGAGCAGGCTGGTGCGGAACTTATTGCCGTCCATGCCCGTACCCGGGAACAGATGTACATGCCCGGTATCGACCCGGAAATTATCGCAAAGGTCAAAGATGCCGTCAAGGTTCCTGTCCTCGGCAACGGTGATATCCGCTCGGCAGAGGATGCTGTGAAGATGGTGGAGCAGACCGGTTGCGACGGTGTGATGATCGCCCGTGCTGCGCTGGGCGATCCGTGGCTGTTTGAACGGGTGAATGCAGCTCTTGAAGGGCTTCCTGCGCCCAAGGAGCCGAATTTACAGGCTCGGATGAACGCCCTCCGCCGTCAGGTCGAGGAGATGGTGGAGCAGAAGGGCGAATTCGTTGCCATGCCGCAGGCACGCGCCCAGACGATGCACTATATGAAGGGTCTGAAAGGTGCGGCTTCCCTTCGGCGGTACTGCTGTGAGCTGACCCACCTCGGGGACATCGACGAACTCATTGACGCTGTTTCTGCCGAACAGCGCAAGGCGGCGCAGGATGACGATACCCGGGAAGTACCGTTCCCATAAAAGAAGTCCTTTTTTTCATCCCGAGAGCGTGCTATACTAGACGAAGAACAATAAAATTCTTCCCGGGAGTATGTGAAAAACACCGGGCAGGGAAATGAGGAAATGATGAGTTTTTTGAGTTCGGCTCAGTCCGCTCAGCCTCGGCTGGTGCGAGGAAAGCCGCAAAATAAATTCTGGCTGACGGTCGTGCTTTGTGCGCTGACAGCGGCATTGATGTTCCTGCCGTTTTATATTCTGGATGGTGGATTTTTCCACTATGCAGGCGACTTCAACAGCCAGCAGATCAGCTTTTACCGCTACATGAACGGTTTCATCAAGGGAATGGGTTATCCGGACGGACTGACGAGCATCAACGGCCACAGCCTGCCGACCAACACCTTTTCGTGGGCGACCGACCTCGGCAGCGGCGCAATGAATGCTTACTCATTCTACCTGTACGGTTCGCCGTTTTTCTGGTTCTCGCTGATCTTTCCGCAGAACTGGCTGCCCTACCTGATGGTTCCGCTCCTTGTCCTGAAATTCGCGGTAGCAGGCGGCGGCGCATACAAGTATCTGGAACGCTATGTCAAAAATAAAAATTATGCGGTTCTGGGTGCCTGCCTGTACGCCTTCTCGGGCTTTTCAGTCTACAACGTTTTCTTCAACCACTTTGTCGATGTTGTGGCTCTCTTCCCGTGGATGCTCTGGGCATTGGACGAAGCAATCTACAACAGGCGGCACGGTTTGTTCGCCTTCTGGGTGGCCGCCAACCTGCTGAACAACTACTTCTTCTTCGCTGGACAGGTGTTGTTCCTCGTCATCTATTTTGTTTGCAAGGTCAGTACCGGCGAGTGCAGGCTGACCCCGAAGCTCTTCGGACATCTGGCGGTGGAAAGCATCCTCGGTGTAGCGATGGGCTGTCTGCTCATCTGGCCGGCACTGCTGTCGCTGCTCCAGAATCCGCGTACCATCGACCTGTCCTCGGGCTGGGGATTCCTGACCTACTCCCATGTCCAGCAGTATCTGGCGATCCTCGTCAGCTGGATCATGCCGCCGGATTCCCCCTACATGACCTCGGTCTGGTCGGAGGGCGTCATCAAGTGGACGAGCATGAGTGCTTACCTGCCGCTCTGCAGTCTGGCCGGTGCAATGGCCTACTGGCGCGCGAAAAAGGACGACAGCATGAAGCGCATCGTGGCGACCTGTGCGATCTTCGCATTGGTGCCGGTGCTGAACAGTGCGTTCTATATGCTCAATTCCAGCTACTATGCACGCTGGTATTATATGCCCGTTCTTATCCTCTGCGTAATGACCATCAAAGCGTTGGAAGATTCGGAGATCGACCTTGACGCCCCGGCAAAGGGCATTGGCTGGCTGATGCTGGCGACAGTGGTCTTCGCTCTTGTTCCGGTGCTGGACAGCAGCACGGGCGAGTGGTCGCTGGGCGTTTTGAAGAACCCCGGTCAGTACGCAGCGGTGCTGGGCTTTGGTCTGGGCGGCCTGCTGGTCTACCGTTTCATCTGCCAGAAATGGCGCGGCAAAAAGGTCTTTGTCCGGCGTTTGGTGGCGGCGGTGCTGGCTTTCTCCTGTATGTTTGGCATCGTCCATATCGGCATCGGCAAGTTCGGTCAGTGGCACACCGACAGCGACCTTGTGGAGCAGGATACCAATGCCCTGAAGCTGAAAGCAGACCTGCCGGAGGGCGACTGGCGTGTGGACACCTATAAGACCCACGATAACCTCGGTCTCTGGCTGGACAAGAGCTGCCTGCAGTATTTCGGCAGTACAGCGGCTCCCAGCATTCTGAGTTTCTACCCGGCACTGGGCGTCAAGCGTGACGTCCGGAGCGAACCGGACATCTCCAATTACGCGCTCCGCGGCCTGCTGAGCGTAAAATACCTCATCACGACGCCGGAACATCAGAATGACTTCGAGAACGAGGCGGATGCCGGATGGGAGTATTACGATACGCTGGACGGCTACGCCCTCTATGAAAACACGAATTACGTTCCGATGGGCTTCACCTACGATTACTATATCACCGAGCAGACCTATGAGGACAGCGTTACGACGACCCGTTCCAATCTGCTCATGCGTGCGCTGGTGTTGTCGGATGAGGATGCGGAGACCTACGGCAAGTATCTGAAAGAACTGCCCGAGGAGAACCTCTATGACCTCTACTACGAGACATATGTGGAGGACTGCAATGACCGCCGTGCCAATGCGTGCAGTGCGTTCCAGATGACGAATTCCGGTTTCAGTGCGGAAATTGATCTGGACAAAGATAATCTCGTCTTCTTTGCGGTGCCCTATGATGACGGCTTTACAGCCTGCGTCAACGGCGAGGAACGGGAGGTCATCGAGGTCGATAAGGGTCTGATGGCGGTTCTCTGCCCGGCAGGACACAATACCATCGACTTTGTGTATCAGGCGGACGGTCTGGAACTGAGCAAGACCGTGACCCTCATCGCAATTCCGGTCTATATCCTCTACACCGGGTATTTTGTGTGGAGCGATAAGAAAAAGAAGCGTCGCTAAAAAATCATAAAAAGAAAGGGAGCGCATCCCTCTGCCTTTGGCGGAGAAGATGCGCTCCCTTTCTTGCGCGATGATTCAGAAATTACTGAACGTACTCGACGGTGTACTCGAAGCCGTACTCTTCCTGCAGCTTCTTGACGTCTGCTTCGCAGTCCTCAATGAAGGTGGGAGCGTAGACGGAAGCACCGTTGTGAGCCTTCTTGTAGTCCTCAACGATCTGCTGCAGCTTTGCCCAGCCCTCGTTTGCCTTGGCCTGATCGACGCTGTCGGGGAAGTTGATGATGAATTCGCGGTGTTTGGGGATACGAGCTTTCATAATAATTCTCCTTGATGACAAGTTTGATTTTGATTTATTAAGAAGCGAGAGACCTCGCTTGCTTGCAATTACAGCTGAAACACAGCTCTTGCGTTCCCAGCAGTCTGACGAAAAACTTCCTCAGGCGAAATGCCCTTGACCGAAGCGATATACTCGCTGACATAGCGGATCAGAGAGCTGTCGCAGCGTGTGCCGCGGACAGGTTCCGGAGCCATGTAGGGGCAGTCTGTCTCGAGAACGATCTGTTCCAGCGGAAGGGCGGCAATGGCTTTTGCGGCTCGCTTGGCACCCTTGAAGGTGCAGGCACCGCCAAAACCAAAGTATAGCCCCTGTTTTGCCAGCCAGAGAGCATCATCCGCACTGCCGGAATAACAGTGGACGATGCCCTTTGGCTGATACTGTTTTAATAGTGCATAGACGTCGGCGTGCGCCTGCCGGTCGTGAACGATGATGGGCTTGTCCAGTTCAAGGGCGAGCTTTATCTCTGCCTCGAAAAGAGCCAACTGTGCGTCTTTCGGCACAGGCCAGTGGTAATCCAGACCGCACTCGCCGACGGCAACCACCTTCGGGTCGTCGTAGTAGGGCGCAAGGGCACGCATCTCGGCTTCCCAGTCGCCGCCGTAGACCGAAATGGTCGGGGCAGAGCCGTCCTCTGCGGCAAGCAGGCTTTCCGGGTGGATGCCGATAGCCGCATAGACCCACGGATACCGGTGCGCCAGCTCAAGACAACGAGGAGCGTCACCCGAATGGGTCGCCTGCTCGCAGACGCCGACAACGCCTTTTTCGGGCAGGCTGTCCAGCAGGGAAAAGCGGTCTTCGTCAAAAGCCTTGGAACTGTAATGGGCGTGGGTGTCAAAGATAGGGTCTGTCATGCGTTCTCCTTTTTCGGGGCTTTGTTTACCAGCCAGATGCCGACACAGACCAGCGCGAGGGCGGCAAGATACTGCCACTCGAACAGCGGTTCACCGTTCAGCACTGCGCTGAGCAGGACGTTCACGACCGGGTTGACAAGGCCGAACACGGCAATGCGGCTGACCGGGTTGTTCTTCATCAGCAAAGCCCAAAGGACGTATCCTGCGCCGCAGATGAACGCCAGATAAAGCATGACGACCACTGCCAGCGCGCTCTGCACATGCAGGCTTCCGCCCATCGCAAGGCCGATGAGCAGCAGTGCCAGACCGCCGATGAACAGGTTGATGAAGCAGACGGCGAAGCTGTCCGCCTTTTTCGTGACCGACTTGTTCCACGGGCCGGACAAGGTGAAGATGACCGTTGCCAGCAGCATACAGAAGATGCCCCACGCACTTCCGCTGCCGTGGTTGCCGATGGTCGCCACCAGCACGCCGCCGAAACCGACCACACAGCCCAAGGCTTTGGACGGAGTCATCCGGTCAGCATCGCCGTAAATGAAGTGGGCGAAGATGACGCCGAGGAAGCTTTGGGTGCTGTTCAAGATGCCGCCAAATGCACCAGTCAGCAGAGCAACGGCAGAGTAATAGAAAGCATACTGTGCCGTGGTCTGCCACAGGCCAAGGGCGCAGGATTCCAGCGCAACTTTGCCGTGCGGAAATTTCGGGAGTTTTCCCTGTAACAGCACGCTGCCCAGCAGGACGAGGAAACTTCCCAGCATGAACCGGACACCGGCAAAACAGAGGATGGACGGGGTATCTGCTGCGTCAATGGAGAATAGGCGGTAGCCCATCTTGATGAAAGGGAATGCTGAACCCCACAGGCAGTTGCAGAAAATTGCCAGCAGAACGGCCAGAGCCGACGTGCCGAAGATGCGGTCAAGCTTTTCGGCACGATTCGATGTCTGATTTTGCATACCGCTTAGTGGATGCGTGCGCCGACGGGCGTATCATCGCTGTAGAAGGGGATGGAGCAGCCGCCGTCTGCGGTGTCCGCAGCGAAGATCATGCCCTCGCTGACGTATTTGCCCTTCATCATCGGACGGGGTGCGAGGTTGGCGACGATGCCGATCTTCTTGCCGATGAGGTCTTCCGGCTTGAACCACTTTGCAATACCGGACAGGATGCAGCGTTCACGCTCGCCGTCAAAAACAGTCAGGTAGAGCAGCTTCTTGCTCTCCTTCAGGTTCTCGCAGGCACGGACTTCGGCAACACGCAGTTCGACTTTGCAGAAATCGTCATAGGAAATCTCATCCTCGTGGGTGAAGTCGACGTCACTCTCCTCAGCAGCAGGAGCAGCCTTTGCTCTTTCAGCCTCTTCCTTGGCTTTGTTTGCAGCCAGAGCAGCAGCCTTGCGCTTCTCATCCTCTTCCTTCAGATGTGCGATCTCCTTTGCCACGTCGATACGGGGGAACAGAGCGTCGCCCTTGTGGACGGTGTAAGTCTCCTGTGCGCCGTAAACGGTCTTGGACAGGTCGAGTGCGGAAGCATCCAGACCTAGCTGCTCCATCATCTTGGGAGCGGTGGAGGGCAGGTAAGCGTTCAGCAGGATGCCGCAGACACGCAGAGCCTCGCACAGATGGTACAGGACGCTTTCCAGACGCTCCTTGTTGGCCTCATCCTTTGCCAGAGCCCAAGGAGCAGTCTCGTCGATATACTTGTTGGCACGCTGGATGACAGCGAAGATCTCCATCAGAGCCTGCGGAATGGTCAGGTTGTCCATGTCGGCGGTGACCTTTGCGGTCAGCTCGTTGACCATAGTCTCCAGCTCGGTGTCAATGGCCTCGGTGCCTGCGACATTGTGGACAGTGCCGCCAAAGTACTTCTCGCACATTGCGACGGTGCGGCTCAGCAGGTTGCCGAGGTCGTTTGCAAGGTCGCTGTTGATGCGGTTGATCAGAGCCTCATTGGTGAACATGCCGTCATTGCCGAAGGGGATCTCACGCAGCAGGAAGTAACGGATGGCGTCGACACCGTAGCGGTCGCACAGGATGACCGGGTCGACGACGTTGCCGACCGACTTGGACATCTTGCCGCCGTTCATCAGCAGCCAGCCGTGGCCGAAAACACGCTTGGGCAGCGGCAGGTCAAGAGCCATCAGCATAGCCGGCCACAGGATGGTGTGGAAACGCAAAATCTCTTTGCCGACCATGTGCAGGTCAGCCGGCCAGAACTTGTCGTAGTCGTGATAAGTTTCGTTGCCGTAGCCCAGAGCGGAGATATAATTGCTCAGAGCATCGACCCAGACATACATGGTGTGCTTGGGGTCAAAGGGAACCGGGATGCCCCACTTGACCGAGGTACGGGAAACACAGGTGTCCTGCAGGCCCTGCTTGATGAAGGCGATCATCTCGTTCTTGCGGCTCTCGGGCTGGATGAACTGAAGGTTCTCCTCGTAGAGTTTCAGCAGGCGGTCAGCATATTTGCCGGTCTTGAAGAAATAAGCTTCCTCGTGGGCGTCGTAGACCTCACGGCCGCAGTCGGGGCATTTGCCGTCGACCAGCTGGCTGTCGGTCCAGAAGCTCTCGCAAGGCTTGCAGTAGTGGCCGATGTATTCGCCCTTGTAGATATCGCCCTGCTCATACAGTTTGGTGAAGATCTTCTGGCAGGCCTCCATGTGATAATCATCGGTGGTGCGGATGAAACGGTCATAGCTGACGTCCAGCAGCTTCCACAGGTCTTTGACGGTAGCGACGATCTTGTCGACGTACTCCTTCGGGGTCACGCCTGCGTCAGCAGCCTTGTCCTGAATTTTCTGGCCGTGCTCATCGGTGCCGGTCAGGAACATGACGTCATAGCCCTGCATCCGCTTGAAGCGAGCCAGTGCGTCGCAGGCGACGGTGGTGTAGCTGTGGCCGATGTGCAGCTTGTCGCTGGGGTAGTAGATGGGGGTGGTGATATAAAATGTTTTATGCTCACTCATGGGTTTCTCTTCCTTTCTATGGTACAACAAAAACGCTCTCATCCAGCCGGGTCAAAGCCCGCCAAGGACGAGAGCGATTGCTTTCTCAGGGGCAAAATAATCCCTTGTATCCTCTACCTATAATACGCAAAAATATAGGGTTTGTCAACTGAAAAATCAGACCTCGTAATCCAGACAGACACGGCTCTTGTAGTAGGGACGGACTTTGCTGCTGGCGACAGCGACATGAGCCGGATGGGTGGAGTAACCCTTGAGAGCTTCGGCAGTCTCAAAAGTGGTATCTAGCATCAGGTCAGCGTTGGAAGAGGGAAGACCGTTGGTGTGGACTTTGATCTCGATTAGTCCGGGGATCTGACCGGCCAGACCTTCCAAACCAGCCTTGATGCCTGCCTTAATCTCAGTTTTTTCCGCGTCGGACAGCGCATCCTTCAGCTGCCAGAGAATGATGTGTTTTACCATAATAAAAATCCTCCTGTCATTTTTCCTCATTGTAACATGAGCGAACAGGAGGTGCAAGATACTTTTAAAATTTAGTCATTGCTGTGTTCCCACGATTCATAGGCAACGAGGTAGATGAGGTTGACGACAAGGCCGATGATGAGGAAAATCATGCTGAACCGCATATCAATAAAGAAAACATACAGGATAAAGAAGATGCAGCTGATGATTTGGCGGAAGCCGTCTTTCTTCTGCCACATGGCGCGGTATTCCGGGTCGTTCAGGCAGCAATCATTGCTGCGGCGAAAGATGGAGTCTTTGCCCATCAGGTCACGGATGCCCTGAAAAATACCAAATCCAAAAGCTATCAGAGACAGAGTGACAAAAATAAAGCGATACATATCTGTCATTTTGTGTTGCACCTCCTGCTTTTTATTGTAACCTAATTATAACATAGGGGAGTGAAAAAACAAGGACGAAAGATAAGCAGGAGAGGGAAGAACAGAAAACAAAAAGGCTCTATAATAAATGTTGGGGTCGGGAGAAAATCCCGGCCCCAACATTTATTATAGAGCCACAAAAAACCAGCCGGATGAGGCGGTTGCAAGCCCTCGATCCGGCTGGATACTTACTTCTTCGGAGTCATAAGCCTCTTCTCCTCGATCCATCGTTTTTCGGTCTGTACCAGACGTTTCATAGAAATCGCTCCTTGAAACGATGAAGAACTGGGATATTCTTAGAACTCTATACGTTGTACATTGGACTGACCCTTCTCTTAACTGTTGGACTGCGGCACACGAATCATGAGGATGAATTTCATATTACCACATTCTTTCGAGTTAGATTTGCCAAGGGAGTCATTGCTTAGTACATTGGAGTATCTCCTTTTTAGTTATTCAAATATCTTTCTCCGTGCAGAAGCTTTCATCATAGGAATCACCTTCGGCGGATCTATTTGAATTGCCAGAGGATTTATATTTGACAGACTATCTGTTTTCGCATTATTTGATGCTCAAGAACGGCTCGAATCTTTTTGTGTTTTTATACGGGGGAAACATCCCGTTTGTGGTGAGCCTCTGTTTTGCTTCTCAGCGATCCCCGACAGTCTGTCCACACTGTGCGGGTTCCATATCAACCATCGGTCTTCGCTCCTTCCTTCTTAAAGTCAGCTAGGATTAGATCTCTTTATGATCTTCTGCTGTACTTGTCTGGTTTCTGGCTTTATTATACCCGGCAAAAACGGTTTTGTCTATTCGCAGACTGCACAAGGAAATAGACAGTCTTTTTCAGGATATCACTAAAAAACTGTGAAAAGACCATAAAACGCTTCCGCAAGCCTGCAAAACTGCTGTGATTCGGCCATGCAGAGAACTGCGCAGGTTGGCTAACCTGTCGGCGTGGGTGTGGAAAGTCTCTGCGCAAAGGTCGACAAACTTTTTTGCTCGGGCCGGAAAACGCTTGACGCACCCGGAAAAACCGTGCTAAAATACGGTCACGGAACAGCCCTGCAGGCTTCAAATGCTTGCAGGGCTGTTCTTTTTTTGCGCAAAAAATCGGAAAACCAACATTCAGGAGGAAATTATGCCCCAGACAAAAACAGAATCCATCTTCTTTACGGCGATCACCGCATGGATGATGGTCTATGCAATGACCCTTTATAATCTGGTGCTTGCGATGGGCAGTTTTACCAACGCAAGCTTTCTGCTCGCACTGAAGGAGATGTGGCTGGAATACATCATCATCGGCCTGTGCGCTTACTTCATCTCAAGCCCGGCGGCGAAAAAGCTGGCCTTCCGGATTGTCCGCCCGGGTGACCGGCCGATCGCCATCATCCTGAGTATTCAGGTGTTCACGGTCGTCTGTCAGGTCGCGCTGGCAAGCATCCTTGCGGTGTGGCATGGCAACGGCTTCACGGTCCAGTTCCTGCCCGACTACATCAGCGCGTACTGCCGCAACTTCATCATGGCTCTGCCGCTGCAGTTGCTTCTGGTCGGCCCGGCCGCGCGCTGGATCTTCCGCCAGTGCTTCCGGCGTGAGAAAGCGGCGCAGTGAACTGTCCAGAACTTCCGGGTCGTTCGTGGATGATTTCTGGAAAAATGTGAGAAAATGTCCGTCGGTACTTACGAGCGGCGAAACCATGTGATATAATCCGGAGCAGTCAATGGTAGTCGCAGCAGGAAGATCGGCGAGACGAAAGTTCGCGCCGGTCTTCTTTTTTTGTGCGATGAAATATTGGAGTTCACACACAAAAGAAAAAGGAGTATTCTCAATGCCCAAAACATTACTGGAAAAAATCGTTTTCACTGTCGTCATGGCGACCATCATGGTCTATGGCATGATCGTTTACAATGTCGCCCTGAACACCGGCGGTGTCACTAACGCGACCTTTGGCATGGCTCTGCACGAAATGCCGATCATGGTGCCGGCAGCGTTCATCCTCGAGTTCTTCGTGGTCGAAAAGCTGGCGACCAAACTGGCGTTCACCTTCATGCGCCCGACGGATCGTCCGCAGTTCATCACCTATGCCATCTCTCTGATGATCGTCTGTATCATGTGCCCGGTCATGAGCCTGATCGCAACGGTGCTGTTCAAAGAGCCCAGCTTCGGTATGTGGGTGCATACCTTCGGCTGCAACTTCCCGATGGCTCTGTGCTGGCAGATGTTCTACTGCGGCCCTCTGTCCCGGTTCATTTTCCGTCTGCTGTTCCGCCGCGGCGAAAAGGCCGAGTAAGCGAGATAAATAGCAAAACTGCTATATAAAATAGGTATAGAAGCTATCGAACTGCGATATGCTGAACGAAAATTAAGCCGTATGACAGGCGATTTGCCTATATAAATTTTATATGGCCGGTATACAGATAGTGTATACTTCAAGGAGAATAAGCTGGTTTTATTTCACGAAACGGCTCCAAAACGGAACCGACAGCTAAGAATCGGCAAAGAAATTGTGCAAATAGCACAGCTCAAATGACTAAAATTGCACAAAATGCACAACATTTTTGATATATCAGCGGAATTGAATATAACAAAAAGTAGAATGTTGAAAAATGGTCTATCCAAGTCGAAAGATTAGTGCTATGATAGCACCCGAAAAAGACAGCATTCGACTGGACAAAGAGGAGGGCGCAAGATGAAAATCAACCGCCTTCCTTGCTTTTTTCGACGCTGAGATGTCTTTTTGGTAAGAATGAAAAAACGAAAGGAGAGCGAGTGAAACGGTATATTCACCTGTATTTCCAAACACGAGAGAGGGGGCGGAACGATGAACGCATTGACTGCGGCTCTGAAAGAAGAGCTGAACGTTGAGATGGTCTCCATTGGCGGATTGCAGATCCCGGAGTCCGTCGTCGTCAGCTGGGGCATCATGGCCTTCCTCGTCATTGGTTCCATCCTGCTGACCCGGAATCTCAAGGTCGATCATATCAGCAAGCGTCAGGCGGTGCTGGAACTGGTCGTGACGACCATCAATGACTTCTTCGTGGGTCTGCTGGGCGAAAGCGGCAAGCGGTATGTGCCGTACCTGATGTCGGTGGCTCTGTACATCGGCTGTTCCAACCTGATTGGTGTGTTTGGCATCAAACCTCCCACGAAAGACCTGAATGTGACGGCTGCTCTGGCTTTGATGAGCATCGTCCTCATCGAGTATTCCGGCATCCACGCAAGAGGCGGCGTCGGCTTCCTCAAGAGTCTGGCGGCTCCCACGCCCATCATGACCCCTATGAACATTCTGGAGATCGCCATCCGGCCTACCAGCCTGTGTATGCGACTGTTCGGCAACGTGCTGGGCGCATTCGTTATCATGGAGCTGATCAAGCTGGTGGTTCCGGTCTTTGTTCCGGCAGTGTTCAGCCTGTATTTTGATTTGTTCGATGGTCTGATACAGACCTATGTATTCGTGTTCCTGACGTCGCTGTTCATGAAAGAAAGCATCGGCGGCGAGGAATAACTCAAGTAAAATAATAAAGGAGATATAACTATGAACGGATTGGTAGCACTGGGTGCTGGCATTGCAGCACTGACTGGTATTGGCGGCGGTATCGGCATCGGCATCGCAACGGGCAAGGCAACGGAGGCCATCAGCCGTCAGCCCGAGGCATCCGGCAAAATTCAGACCAACCTGCTGCTGGGTGCAGCTCTGGCGGAAGGTACTGCAATTTTCGGTTTCGTCGTTGCTCTGCTGATCATCCTGTTCCTGGGTTGATAACGGAGGCATGACGAATGCTGACACTGAACATCAATCTGCTGTGGACAGTCCTCAATGTTCTGATCCTGTTCCTGCTGCTGCGTAAGTTCCTGTACAAACCCGTCATGAACATCATTGCGCAGCGTCAGAAACAGGTGGACGACGCCATGGCAGCCGCCGAGACCTCCAAGAACGAGGCAAAGACGGCTCTGAGCGCAGCACAGGACAAGCTGCGCAATGTCGACACTGAGGCTGCTCAGCGTCGTGAAGCCTACGAGAAGCAGGCTGAAAAAGAAAAAGAACAGCTCCTTGCGGACGCACAGCGTCAGGCTGATGCCATCGTTGCAGAGGGCAAGGCTGCGGCAGAAGCCGAACGTCAGCACAAGCTGCGTGAAGCAGATGCCCAGACCACCGCACTGGCACGGGCAATGTGCGAAAGACTGCTGGCTCGGAACCTGACCCAGCAGGATGACGCCCGTCTGCTGGATGACCTGTTGCAGAAAGCGGGTGTTGGCGATGGCAAGTGAGTTCAGCAAAGAGTTCTTCTCTGAGAACCGAATCGTCAAGGCAGACCTGCGTGCTGCCCGTCAGCCCCGTGAGGAAGATATCACCCGTATCAAGAATGATATCAAAAAGCTCTATGATGCGACTGAAGTTCTGCTGGAAGTCAAAGTAGACGAGAGCCTGCTGTCCGGCTATGTGCTTCAGGTGGGCGACCGGGTGTTCGATAACTCCGGCCGTCATACCCTCGACCAGATGATGGACGGCAAGCCCTCTCTGGCGACCCTCAAGACTCGTATCGAGGATTACAAACCGGCTGCTACCAGCGAAGAGGGCGGTGTCGTCATCGCTTCTGCGGATGGTATCGTACAGGTAGAGGGCATGGACCGTGCCGTCTACGGCGAGATCGTTACCTTTGAGAATGGTGCCAAGGGCATGGTCGAAAGCGTGGAGCCGGGTCGTCTCGGCATCATGCTGTTCGACGGTGCAGAAACTGTCGGCGTCGGCACGATGGTGACCCGGAGCGGTAAGCGCGCCGGTATCCCGGTCGGTGACGGCTTCCTTGGCCGTGTCATTGACCCTCTGGGCGAGCCCATCGACGGCAAGGGTGCCATCGAAGCGGTCGGTTACAACCCCATCGAGAAGCAGGCTCCCGGTATTCTGGAGCGACAGAGCGTCGATACGCCGCTCCACACCGGCATCCTTGCCATCGACTCGATGTTCCCCATTGGCCGCGGTCAGCGTGAGCTGATCATCGGCGACCGTCAGACCGGCAAGACCTCCATCGCAACCGACGCCATCCTGAATCAGAAGGACACCGGCGTTCTCTGTATCTATGTCGCTATCGGCCAGAAGGCTTCTTCCATCGCCCGTGTCGCCGAAGACCTCAAGAAGCACGGCGCAATGGAGTACACCACCATCGTGGCAGCAACGGCCAGCGACAGCGCACCGCTGCAGTATATCGCTCCTTATGCAGGTACGGCTCTGGCAGAGTATTTCATGGCACAGGGCAAGAGCGTCCTGATCGTCTATGATGACCTGTCCAAGCACGCAGTCGCTTACCGTGCGATCTCCCTGCTGCTTCGTCGTTCTCCGGGTCGTGAAGCATATCCCGGCGACGTCTTCTATCTGCACTCCCGTCTGCTGGAGCGTTCCTGCCGGATGCGTGATGATCTCGGCGGCGGCTCCATCACTGCTCTGCCTATCGTTGAGACGCAGGCAGGTGACGTTTCGGCTTACATCCCCACCAACGTCATCTCCATCACCGATGGTCAGATCTTCCTCGAGAGCGCACTGTTCAACGCAGGCAACCGCCCGGCTGTCAACGTCGGTCTGTCGGTCTCCCGTGTCGGCGGTGCCGCACAGACCAAGGCTATGAAGAAAGCCAACGCAAACCTCCGTATCGAGCTGGCGCAGTACAAAGATATGGAATCCTTCGCGCAGTTCAGTTCCGATCTGGACGCTGAGACTCGCCGTCAGCTGGAACATGGTAAGGCTCTGATGGAAATGCTCAAGCAGCCGCTGTATCAGCCTAAGTCCGACGCCGAGCAGGTCGTCATCCTGACCCTTGCTTCCCACGGTGTGCTGGATGAGATCCCCACCGCTGAACAGCGTGCGAAAACCTCCGCATTTGTGCGTCAGTTCCGCGCGGATGTGTCCGGTACCATGGACGAGATCCAGAAGACCGGCAAACTTGCTCCTGAGCAGGTCGACACCATCCTGAACGTCTGGAAAGCATTTGCAGGAGGCGACAGCCATGCCGTCCAGTAAGCTGCTGAAAGAGCGCATCGAGAGTATTCAGGACACCCAGAAGATCACGAACGCAATGTATCTGATCTCCTCGTCCAAGCTCCGCAAGGCTCGCCAGAATTACCAGAACGTCCAGCCGTATTTCACCCGTATGCGCGACACCATTTCCCGTGTCGTGCCGCATCTGCCCGATGAGCCGGTGCATCCTTACTTCCATGAGCGGAACGTTGAGAATCCCAAACGGGCCTACATCGTGCTGACTGCCGATAAGGGAATGGCAGGCGCATTCAATCAGAATCTGCTCAAGTTCCTGAAGGAACATGCGAATGAGAATGACCGGTTCTATGTCATCGGTCAGGTAGGCTACCGTGCCCTGCTCCATAAAGACCCCCGTCTGGTGGAGGAGTTCCAGTACGGAGCGACCGCTCCGACTCTGCAGAGAGCCCGTGATATTACGGTGGACGCTATCGACGATTTCAAGTCCGGCAAACTGGATGAGATCTACATCGTTTATACCAAGATCCAGAACGCTCTGACGAGCGAGCCGGTCATGGAGCGTCTGCTGCCTCTTGACCGTGCGCATCTGCAGCCGGCTCCGAAAGGTCTGGGCGACCCGAGGGGCGATGTGGAGATGGTGCCGGACGCATGGACGGTGTTCGAGCAGACAGCTCCGATCTATATGCACGGCATGATCTTCGGTGCAATGACCGAGAGTTACTGCGCCGAGCAGAGCGCACGCATGACGGCAATGGACTCCGCGACCAAGAGTGCGAATGACATGATCCACGACTTGCAGCTGGAGTACAACCGCACCCGTCAGGGTTCCATCACGCAGGAGATCACCGAGATCATCGGCGGTGCCGCTGCGGTGCAGAATCAGGAATAACAACTATAACATAGAAGAGGCAATTGTATGATACAGGGAACTATTATTCGCGTAGCGGGCCCTGTGGTGGACGTCAAGTTCGCCGATGGCAAGCTGCCTGCCCTTCAGGAAGCGTTGACGGTGACTGCCGAAGGCACCGAGCGCACCATGGAAGTGGCACAGCATGTCAACGAGAGTACCGTGCGCTGCATCATGCTTTCTGCCAGCGAAGGTCTGGGTAAAGGCATGGTCGTGACCGCCACCGGTCATGGCCTGACTGCTCCCGTGGGCGAGGCAACGCTGGGTCGTATGTTCGATCCGCTGGGCCGCCCCATCGACGGAAAGGGTTCAGTGGACGATGTACCCCACTGGCCCATCCACCGCAAGGCTCCCAGCTTCGCTGAGCAAAAACCTGCAACGGAAATTCTGGAGACCGGCATCAAGGTCATTGACCTGCTGGCTCCTTATGCAAAAGGCGGCAAGATCGGTCTGTTCGGCGGCGCAGGCGTCGGCAAGACCGTCCTGATCCAGGAGCTGATCCACAACGTCGCCACCGAGCATGGCGGCTACTCCATCTTCACCGGCGTCGGCGAGCGTTCCCGTGAGGGCTGTGACCTCTGGGGTGAGATGAATGCTTCGGGCGTTCTGAACAAGACTGCGCTGGTCTTCGGTCAGATGAACGAGCCTCCAGGAGCCCGTATGCGTGTTGCTGAGACCGGTCTGACGATGGCAGAGTATTTCCGTGAGGAGACTCACAAGGATGTCCTGCTCTTCATCGACAACATCTTCCGTTTCGTGCAGGCAGGTTCCGAAGTCTCCGCTCTGATGGGCCGTATGCCTTCTGCCGTTGGTTATCAGCCGACTCTGGCAAATGAGCTGGGCGCACTGCAGGAGCGTATTACTTCTACTCGTGACGGTTCTATTACCTCGGTTCAGGCCGTTTACGTTCCTGCCGATGACCTGACCGACCCGGCTCCGGCTACCACCTTCGCACATCTGGATGCGACCACCGTTCTGAGCCGTAAGATCGTCGAGCAGGGCATCTACCCGGCTGTCGATCCGCTGGCTTCTACTTCCCGTATTCTGGAAGCAGATATCGTCGGTGAAGAGCATTACCGTGTTGCCCGTAAAGTTCAGGCAACGCTGCAGCGTTATCAGGAACTGCAGGACATCATTGCAATTCTGGGTATGGACGAGCTGAGCGAGGAAGACAAACTGACCGTCACTCGTGCCCGTAAGCTCCAGAAATTCCTGTCTCAGCCCTTCTCGGTCGCTGAGAATTTCACGGGTCTGGAAGGCAAGTATGTGCCGCTGGCAGATACCGTCAAGGGCTTTGCAGCCATTGTCGACGGTCAGTGCGATGATATGCCGGAGTGGGCATTCTTCAATGTCGGTACGCTGGAAGATGCACGCAAGAAGTACGCCGATAAGATGGCGGAGGAAAAGGGCGGTGCCGTCTGATGGACAAGTTCATGCTGAACATCACTGCTTCGAGCGGTGAGTTCTATCAGGGCGACTGCGAGAGCCTCATTCTCCCGACCGGCGATGGCGTGTACGGCGTTCAGGCAGGCCACAGCCCGGTGCTGGTGGCTCTGCACATGGGAATGCTGCATTTCACCGTCAATGGTGAGACACGGGATGTTCTGATCGGCGACGGCATTGCTGAGGTGACTCCGACCTTCGTGCTGCTCCTTGTGGACAGTGCCGAGCGTCCGGAGGATATCGACCGCAATCGTGCCGAAGCCGCTCGCATCCGTGCCGAGGAACGTCTCCAGCATAAGCAGAGTATGCACGAATACTATCAGAGCAAGATCGCTCTTGACCGCGCCATGCAGCGTTTGCAGACCGCAGCCAAGTATAAGCGGTAAAAAACAATACAGTCGATATAGCACAACACCCACATCCCGGAGAAGAACAGCCTCCGGAGTGTGGGTGTTTTTGCGCTTATAGATGGCAGGACAGCTTATAACTTTAATCCAGTTTCAGTTCCTCGGCCATTGCGTCGATATCCTCGGGGTCGAAATCGCCCAGAGGGAGGATGAGCCGGGCCAATGTCTCGGCAGGCAGAGTGCGGAGGATGCCACTTTCATCGGCGGCAGAACCGGACGGGGCAAGAACAGTGTTTGCTCCGTCATTGTCCGTCTCGACCCGGGCATGATGTCCGGTGGCAATGTACTGGACACCCAGCTTGTCGGCGGCGGTCAGGAGAGCGGCCAGCCGTGCGGCTACCGGTTCCTGCTCGATCTCACTCAAAGCGGCGGCGTTCAGGGTCACGCATTCGATGCCGAGTTTTGCGGCGGCCTCTTTTGCAGCCTTGACGATCTCAGCTTCCTCCGGGGTGTCTGCCAGCTTGACGACTGCGCTGACGACCGCAAAGCCCTGTTGTTGTAAAATGCGGACAACGGCACGGGAATCCCGGCTTCCGGTCAAGCCGACCAGAACTCTGTCCTGCGTTTCGTAGGTATCAAATCCATTGCCGGGTAAAAACGTATCGCTCATCTTCCTTGCCTCCCACCATGTGCCTGACTTTGTGCGACCGCAAGCTGATCGCAGCGTTCGTTTTCCGGGTGTCCGGCATGGCCTTTGACCCAGACGTAAGTGATCTTGTGGCGTGCTTCCTGCTCGAGTGCCTGCTCCCAGAGATCCGGGTTCAGGGCAGGAGAGCCGTCGGACTTTTTCCAGCCCCGGCGTTTCCAGCCCTTCGCCCAGCCTTTTTCCAGTCCGTTGATGACGTACTGGCTGTCCGAACAGAGCCGGACTTCGCAGGGCTCTTTCAGCTGGCGCAGAGCCTCGATAAAGGCGGTCAACTCCATCCGGTTGTTGGTGGTGGATGCGTCGCCGCCGCTCAGCTCCTTCTCGTAGACTTTGCCGTTGAAGCGGTAGCGCAGCACCGCACCCCAGCCTCCCGGCCCGGGATTGCCGCTGCACGCGCCGTCAGTGTAAATTTCGACTTGTTTCATGTGCTTCTCCTGATGAATGATGATACCCTTATTTAGAGCTATTTTACCCGTTCTGTCAAGAGGGAGCGTATAAATCCCGGTGCAGATGTCAAACCTTGGAATTGACAAAAAGGCCGGGAAATACTATACTTACTTCAACGAAATGCGTATAGGAGTACCCGTAGGGTGTGTACTCAGGGCGTTCCCACAGACGAGCCGCGGTCGCATCGAACAGATGGACTGGAAAGGCTAAAAACCGCTTGCGGAACCACCAGCGTGAAGAAAAAACGCTGAAACAATAAATTCTATACGGAACAGTTGAGAGAGCGTTTGTGGAAATACCGCTTTCTCCCAGACTGCGCAGGCCGTCCATTTGAGGATGCGCCTGTGCTTTGTGATTATTTTTGGAGGTACGAATGGCACAGGCAAAAGAAGCACATGCACCCGTGAATGGTGCAGTCAAAACAAACAGCGCGGCAAATGAGACAGGGGAAAAACGCTCCCGTCCGGCACGCCGCCCTTATTATAACCGGCGTCCGCGCCGCCCTCAGCAGCCCAAGGAAGCAAATGTTCCCATCCACATCTATCCGCTGGGTGGTCTGGGCGAAGTCGGCAAGAACATGACCGTCTATGAGTGCTGCGGCGATATGATTATCGTGGACTGCGGTCTGGTCTTCCCAGACAGCGACATGTTCGGCGTCGATATGGTCATCCCCGATTTCACCTTCGTGGTGCAGAACAAAGATAAGATCAAGGGTCTGCTCATTACCCACGGCCACGAAGACCACATCGGCAGCATCCCGTATCTGCTTCAGAAGTTCGACCTACCCATCTATGGCACCCGTCTGACCTGCGGTCTTATCAAGAACAAGCTGGAAGAGTTCGGTCTTGCAGGCAAGACCAAGTTCGTTGAGATCACCCCGAAACAGAAATTCAAGCTGGGATGTTTTACTATCGAGCCGATCCATGTCAACCACTCCATCCCGGATTCGCTGGCATTCGCTATCGACAGTCCGGCCGGTACCATCATCCAGACCGGCGACTTCAAGATCGACTATACACCGCTGGCCTGCGGTGTCACCGACCTGACGACACTCTCTGAGTACGGTCAGAAAGGCGTTCTGGCTCTGCTGAGCGATTCTACCAACGCTGAGCGTCCGGGGTTCACCGCAACGGAGCAGAAAGTTGCCGCTGGTGTGCGGAACCTGTTTGCCCGGGCAAGGAACAAGCGCATCATCATTGCGACCTTTGCATCGAATATCTATCGTGTCCAGCAGATCATCGACCTTGCTGTTGAGGATGGCCGCAAGGTGGCATTCAGCGGCCGCAGCATGGTGAACAATACCGCGATGGCGCAGGAGCTGGGCTATATGCACATTCCGGAAGGCACCCTCATCAGCGTGGACGAGCTGAACCAGTATCCGCCGGAGCAGGTCGTCCTTGTCACCACCGGCAGTCAGGGTGAGCCGCTGAGTGCGCTTTCCCGTATGGCATCCTGCAGCCACCGTCAGGTGCGTGTCGGCCCCGGCGACTTTATCATCATCTCGGCAAACCCCATTCCCGGCAACGAAAAGAGCGTGACGAAGATCGTCAACGGTCTGCTCCTGCTGGGTGCGGAGGTCATCTATGAGAGCATGTATGATGTCCATGTTTCCGGCCATGCCTGCCAGGAAGAGCAGAAGCTGATGCTCAGTCTGACGAAGCCGAAATATTTCCTGCCGGTACACGGTGAGTATAAGCAGCTGAAAAAACATGCTCTGACTGCGGCAAGCCTTGGTATCCCGACCAGCAATATTCTCATCGCCGAGAACGGCTCGAACATCATCCTGACAAAAGATGAGATCAAGCTGGGCGAGCCGGTCACAGCCGGTGCGGTCATGGTCGACGGTCTGGGTGTCGGTGATGTCGGAAACGTCGTTCTACGTGACCGCAAGCATTTGTCTGAGGATGGCCTTGTCATCATCGTTGCTACGGTGGACAGCAAGACCGGCAAAGTCCTCGCAGGCCCTGACCTCGTGAGCCGCGGCTTTGTCTATGTGCGCGAGAACGAAAGCCTGATGGACGGCGCGCAGAGCATCGTGGAGACTGCGCTTGACCGCTGTGTGGAAGAGCATGTCCGCGACTGGAACAGCGTCAAGACCCGGGTGCGTGAAGCTCTGAGCAGCTATATCTACCGCCGTACCAAGCGCAGCCCGATGATCCTTCCCATCCTGATGGAGGTCTGAGCTTAAACCCCGAAATTCCGGAACACCGACGACCAGGAGGCATATTTCATGCAAAAGAAACCAAGATGGACTCTGGAAATGCTGACGGTCAGTCTGGCAATTTTGTGCGCACTGCTGTTGCTCGCCCTGCTGGTGCAGCGTCCGAAAGGATGGCCGATGCTGGTAGTTCTGGCGGTGCTGTGGGGCGTCGCGGTCGCTGTGTTCCGTTACAAACTGTTCGGCTGGGTCGCGCACTGGGTCTGTGGTGTGAACTTTAAAAAATCGAAGGTGAAATTCAGCCTTGAACCTCTTCCGCAGCCGGCGGCAATGCTCTCGGGTGAAACGGTGCTGTGGTATAATGCTGCATTCCGGGAACGCATCCTGAAAGGCAATGATGTCCTGATGAGCCGGGCACAGAAGCTTCTGCCCGGGCTCGACCTGCAAAGCACCCGGAAGCCGGAGGGACAGCAGCTGAATCTGGCGGATGGCGTCTGGAATGTCCACAGCTCCACTGTGCCGGGCGAAGCAGAATCCATGACCCTGCTCGTCTTCAACGATGAGACAGAGCTGCGCCGGGTCGAAGCTGAGTACAAAGCCAGCCGCCCGGGATATCTGGTTTTTCTGGTGGACGGCTATGACGATGTGTTCAGCGATATGCTGGACAGTGAGCGTGCCCGTCTGCTGGAAGGCATCAACCGTGTCCTTGAGGATATGATCGGGCGAGGCAACGGTTTTCTGCGCCGTGTCGCCAGCGGACGGTATATTGCCGTCGTTGAAGAGTGGCAGATGGAACAGTTCGCCAAGCGCGGTTATGACGTGCTGGATAAGATACGCGCCCTTGACCCCAGTGTGAATCTGTCCATTTCCATCGGCATTGGCCGAGGTGCGAAGACCCTGCGAGAAGCGCAGGATATGGCAGTACAGGCGTTGGATATGGCGCAGGGTCGAGGCGGCGATCAGGCCGCTGAGATGACCCCGGATGGTTTCACTTTCTATGGCGGCGTTAGCCACGGCGTCGAGAAGCGAAGCAAAGTCCGCAGCCGTATCGTGGCCGACCAGCTGGTAAAATTGATCAAAGAGGCCGACCATGTGGTCATCATGGGCCACCGGATGAGTGATCTGGATGCCATCGGCTCGGCGGAAGGCGTTCTGCGCATCTGCAAGATCTGCGATGTCCCGGCGGTCATTGCTGTCCGGCGAGATGCAACGCTAGCCGGAAGCCTCATCGACGCTCTGGTGAAAGCCGGGCAGGAGGATGACTTCATCGACCCGAAAGGGGCTCTGCCCATCATCTCGAAAAAGACCCTCTGCGTCGTTGTAGATACTTATCAAGTCAACCTCGTCGAGAGCAAGGAGATTTTGGAAAAATGCGGTAAGGTGGCCGTCATCGACCATCACCGCAAGGGTGTCGGATTTATCGAGAACCCGGCTCTGGTCTGCCATGAGCCTTATTCGTCCTCGGCCAGTGAGCTTGTCACCGAGCTGCTGCAATACGTCGGTGAGCGTGATGACAAGCCCAACCGGGTCGAAGCCGAGGGTCTGCTCTCCGGTATTATGCTGGATACGAGAGACTTTACCCTACATACCGGCGTCCGAACCTTTGAAGCTGCCGCTGCCCTCCGCCGCTATGGTGCGGAAACGGAACGGGTGCGTCAGCTCTTTGATGTAACGATGGTGGAATACAATACCAAAGCTGCTCTGGTCGAAGCGGCGCAGATGTATAAGAACTGTGCCATCTCGGTCAGCGGCGAGATCGCACCCGAAGCCCGGGTCGCTGTTGCGCAGGCTGCGAACGATCTGCTCACTATCCAGAGCGTCGAAGCAAGCTTTGTCGCGGTGCAGGTGGGTACAGGCGTGAACATCTCTGCCCGGAGCCTTGGTGCCGTGAATGTACAGGTCATTATGGAAAGTCTGGGCGGCGGCGGTCATCAGACGATGGCAGCGGCGCAGCTCAAGCATATCACGCCGGAAGCTGCCCGGGCTCGTATCCGGACAGCCATCGACCAATACCGGGAGTCGCAGAAAAAGAGCGGCCCCGGTGCAGAAAATAGACAGGAGAAACAACGATGAAACAGTATGATTACCTGATCGTAGGTGCCGGTCTTTACGGCGCAGTGTTCGCCCATGAAGCGAAAAAGGCCGGTAAACGCTGCCTTGTCATCGACAAGCGCGACCATATCGCGGGCAACATTTACACCGAGCCGGTGGTGGGAATCAATGTCCACCGCTACGGCGCGCATATTTTCCACACCAACAATAAGCAGGTATGGCAGTATGTCAACCAGTTTGCCGAGTTCAACCGCTACACCAACAGTCCGGTGGCGAATTATCACGGTGAAATTTACAACCTGCCCTTCAACATGAACACCTTCAACAAGATGTGGGGCGTCGTGACCCCGGCGGAAGCGAAGGCAAAGATCGAAGAGCAGAAAGCCGAGGCTGGGATCACCGACCCGAAGAACCTCGAGGAGCAGGCCATCAGTCTGGTCGGTACCGACATCTATGAAAAGCTCATCAAGGGCTACACCGGTAAGCAGTGGGGTCGTCCCTGCACCGAGCTGCCGGCCTTCATCATCAAGCGTCTGCCGGTGCGCTTCACCTACGATGACAACTACTTCAACGCTCTGTATCAGGGCATCCCCAACGGCGGCTATACCGCAATGGTCGAGAAGATGCTGGACGGTGTAGAAATTCGCCTGAACGTCGATTATCTGGCGGACAAAGCTGCTCTGGATGCTCTGGCAGACAAAGTCATTTACACCGGCCCGGTCGATGCTTACTTCGACTACAAGCTGGGTGAGTTGCAGTACCGCAGTGTCCGGTTCGAGACGGAAGTCCTCAACACCGACAACTATCAGGGCAATGCCGTCGTCAACTACACCGACGCCGAGACTCCCTACACCCGTATCATCGAGCATAAGCACTTCGAGTTTGGTACCCAGCCCAAGACGGTCATCAGCCGGGAGTACAGTGCCGAGTGGAAGAAGGGCGACGAGCCGTATTATCCCGTCAACGACGAGAAGAACGGCGCGCTTTATGCCGAGTACAAGAAGATGGCCGATGCAGAGCCGAATGTCATCTTTGGCGGCCGTTTGGGTGAGTACAAGTATTACGATATGGATAAAGTTATCGAAATAGCTCTGTCCGTAGCGGAGAAAGAGCTTGCCGAATAAGCATAATTGCTGTATACTAGAATTACAAAACTGCACCTGTCAACAGGTGAGAAGTGAGGGATAACATCATGAAAGTGATTTTGCATCAGGACGTCAAGGGCATTGGCAAGAAGGACGAGATCCATGAGGTCTCCGACGGCTACGCTCGCAACTTTCTGTTTCCGCGCAAGCTGGCTTCGGTCGCCGACGCAAGTGCGGTGAATATCGCACGCGGCAAAGAGGCTGCCGCGGACTTCCATGAGGCCGAGAATGTCGCTGCTGCACAGGCTCTGGCCGCAAAGATCAATGGCAAGACCGTTACCATCAAGGCCAAGGGCGGCGCATCTGGCCGTCTGCACGGCAAGGTGACCGGCAAGGAAGTCGCCGCCGCTCTGGGCGAGCTGTGCGGTGCGACCATCGACAAGAAGAAGATCGAGCTTGAGACGAAGGACATCAAGGACGCAGGCGTCTTCAACGCAAAAGTCCGTCTGCATGTCGGCGTCGTCGCTTCCTTCAAAATTCAGGTGGAAGTAGAGCAGGTCTAAACATCGCTCTGTCTGCGCCCCCTCACAGCAGGGGGTGTTTTTTGTGTAGGAGACTAGAAAAACCATTATGCCGAACGAACGACGCTATTCCAATGAACTGAATCTTGAGAGCGTAGGCATCAATCTGCCCTATAACATGCAGGCGGAGCAGAGTGTGCTGGGCGCGGTGCTGCTGAAACCGGATACGCTGAACGATTTGGTCGAGATCATCAAGCCGGAGATGTTCTACACCCGTCAGAATGCGCAGATCTATTCCGAGATGCTCCGGCTGTTCACCAACGACCAGACCATCGACTTCGTGACCCTGCTGGATGCTGTCATCTCCGACGGCGTCTTCCCGAGTGCGGACGATGCAAAGGTCTACCTGACCGGCCTTGCCGAGACGGTGCCGAGTATCTCCAACGTCAAAGCCTATGCCCAGATCGTGCAGGAAAAATATCTGGTGCGTCAGCTGATGGGTGTTGCAAAGGATATTCTGGAGGACGCAGGCGACGAGCAGGACGCTGACCTTCTGCTGGAAAATGCGGAACAGCGCATTTATGAGATCCGCTCCGGCCGGGATTCCAGCGCATTGACACCCCTTTCTTCCAGCATGGTCGAGACGCTGACGAACCTGCAGAAGATCAGCGGCCCGGATGCTGACAAGTACAAGGGCATCCCCACCGGGTTCCGTCTGCTGGATACTGTCCTGACCGGTCTTGGCCGGGGCGACCTTATCATTCTGGCGGCTCGACCCGGTATGGGCAAAACCAGTTTCGCACTGAACATTGCGACCCGTGTCGCAATGCAGCAGAAGATTCCAGTGGCTATTTTTAGCCTTGAAATGACAAAGGAACAGCTGACGAACCGTATCTTATCGGCGGAAGCCGGCATCGACAGTCAGGCATTCCGCACCGGTGCGCTCCGTGCTGAGGACTGGGAATATCTGGCGATGGCGACCGAAAAACTGCACGATGCGCCCATCTATATGGACGATACTTCGGGTATCACCATCACCGAGATGAAGGCGAAGATCCGCCGGGTCAATCAGGATCCTGCCCGGCCCAATGTCGGCCTTATCGTCATCGACTACTTGCAGCTGATGACGAGCGGTCAGCGCAGCGAGAACCGTGTGCAGGAGATCAGTTCCATCACCCGAAACCTGAAAATTATGGCGAAGGAAATGAATGTGCCGATCATCGCGCTGAGTCAGCTTTCCCGTGCCGTCGAGAAGCAGGGCAACAATTCGAGCCACCGTCCGCAGCTGTCCGACCTGAGAGATTCCGGTTCGATCGAGCAGGACGCTGACTGCGTTCTGTTCCTCTACCGTGATTCTTACTACGCCAGCCAGAATTCGGACGGCTCGGATGTGGATGCCGACACCGCCGAGTGCATCGTGGCGAAGAACCGTCACGGCGAAACAAGCACTGTTCCGCTAGGCTGGGATGGCGCACACACCCGGTTTATGGATGTGGATTTTAAACGCTGAGTATAAGAAACGATTGCGATGAGTGAACGATACAGCGAAATTTTATCCCGGGTACGGGATTTCTGCCGGGAAGAAGAATTTTTTCGACCCGAAATGCCCGGCGAGCCTGTCCGGATTGCGGCGGCGGTGTCCGGCGGTGCTGACAGTATGGCTCTGCTCTATGTCCTGCTGGATTTACAGCCGGAGTTCGGGTATATGCTGTCCGCCTGCCACATCAATCACGGTTTGCGCGGTGAAACCGCCGACCGGGACGAAGCATTTGTCCGCTCTGCCTGCAAGGAGCTGAGTATTCCGCTCCGGGTCTTTCGGGCGGCGGAGCTGACGGACATTCCCAACCATCCGGGCGAGGATTGGGCGAGACGCCTGCGGTACGATTGCTTTGAACGCCTGCGGACAGAAAACCGGATAACCCGTGTCGCAACCGCCCATACTGCTACTGATCAGGCCGAAACGCTTTTATTCCGGCTGGCACGGGGTACCGGACTGCATGGTGCGTCCGGTATCCGCCCCAAACGGGAGGACTACTGCCGCCCGTTGCTCTGCCTTTCCCGGCAGGATACCGAATCCGTCTGCCGGGAACTGGGGCAAGACTGGGTAACAGATGAGACGAACGAGGGCGACGACTATGCCCGGAACCGCCTGCGCCATGCCGCCCTGCCTGCGCTGCGCTCTGCGAATACCGCAGCAGAGCAGAACCTTGCGCGTTTCTGCGAAAAGGCTGCCCGGGCAGATGAATATTTCGCACGTCAGGCTGAAACGCTACTCAACACTGCAAAAGCCGGAGAGCAGGCGTGGAGCCTTGTTGTTTTGCAGGCCGCTGACCCACTGGTGCTGGAAACGGCTCTGCATCAGCTCGTATCCCCTGAACGAGATGCAGAGGAAAAATATATTCGTCTGCTGGAACAGGTCGTGAAACATGGAAGCGGAGCAGTCCAAATTACGGGAGCTGTCCGGTTTTGTGCCGGGAAGGGGCTTTTCCGGCGAGAGGAACGAACCGAAAGCCCTGCCGAAACAAACCTGCTGCCGGTGTCGTTTCAGCCCCAAAATGGGGCGGAATACCGGCTTCCAAATGGCTGGAAACTGAAAACCCGGGTCATTCCAGCTGTTTTTGAAGAAAAAACACAGGACGTTCATAAAAAAGACTTAAAAAATCGGGCGGATTATGCTAGAATAACTACGTTATACTCTGTGCTTATTCTGCGCTGCCGTCAGCCGGGCGACCGGTTTCGGCCGGCAGGACGCGGATTGAGCAAGGAGCTGCGCAAATGGATGAACGAGACAGGGGTTCCGCCCATCCAGCGCGAAAACCTGCCGCTTCTGGCTGCAGGAAGTGAAGTTGTCTGGGTCAGCGGCGGAGGATTTGCCGATGGCCTTGCACCCGATAACACCACGAAGCGGATCCTTGAATTGGAATTGGAAAAAATGGAGGAATTGAACCATGAGCATGAACGATGATATCAAGAACGTTCTCGTCTCGGAAGAGCAGCTCAAAGCGAAAGTCGCCGAACTGGGCGCACAGATCAGCAAGGACTATGAGGGCAAGAACCTCGTCCTCGTCTCGATTTTGAAAGGCTCTGTCGTCTTTATGGCTGACCTGATGCGTGCCATCAGCATCTCGTGCAACATCGACTTTATGGTGGTTTCCAGCTACGGCGGCAGCAACACCACCACCAGCGGTCTGGTAAAGATCATCAAAGACCTCGACGGCGACCTGTCCGGCAAGGATGTTCTCATTGTCGAAGATATCCTCGATACCGGCGTCACTCTGTCGAACCTTGTGCCGATGCTCAAGATGCGCAATCCCAACTCGGTCAAGATCTGCACCATCCTCGATAAGCCCAGCCGCCGCAAAGCAGACATCGCGCCGGACTACGAGGGCTTTCAGGTACCGGACGAGTTCGTGGTGGGCTATGGCCTCGACTACGATGAAAAGTACCGCAACCTGCCCTACATCGGCATCCTGAAACCCGAGATCTACGAAAAGTAAGTAATAGGAGTTGATTTTTCTTGCAGTCCAAACGACCTCGTTTTAATCCGCTAATCCTGGCTCTGGCTCTGGCGGCGGTGCTGATGGTCTGGTCGGTCATGGGGAATACCACCGGCTCGACTTCCGGCTCCACTATGAGCTATTCCACAGTGGTACACTATTTTGAACACAATCAGGTCACATCATTCACTCTTGACCGGAACACCAGCGTCATCACCCTCAACCTGAAAGAGGGCGACCTGCCGCTGCCGGATGCCAGCTCGACTTCGGCTGCCAGCCAGACTTCCGGCGGCCTGCTGAGCGGCATGTTCTCCACCTCGTCGGAGTCCACCGGCGCAGTCAAGGAGAGCGACGGCACCGTGACCGTCCGTTATAAGCTGCCTTATGCTTACGTTTTCATTGAGAACGTGGATAGGTATATCGAGTCCTACGATGCGGCGAACCCCGACGCACCCATGACCTACGATTACACCTCTCTGAAAGAGACCATCCCCTGGATGGAGATCATCTTCTATCTGGGTATGCTGGGCTGCACCGGCTTCCTGCTCTTCTCGATGATGCGCGGCGGCGCAGGCGGTGGCGGCATCATGAATGTCGGCAAGGCGAAAGTCAAGGACGAGCATGAGAACAAGAAGACCGCTACCTTTGCCGATGTTGCCGGTGAGGATGAGGAAAAGGAAGAGCTGAAGGAAGTCGTCGAGTTCCTCAAGAGTCCGGACAAGTTCAACTCTCTGGGTGCGCGTATTCCGCACGGTGTCCTGCTCGTCGGCCCTCCGGGTACCGGCAAGACCCTGCTGGCTCGTGCCTGCGCAGGCGAAGCCGGTGTTCCGTTCTACTCCATCTCCGGTTCGGACTTCGTGGAGATGTATGTCGGTGTTGGCGCATCCCGTGTCCGCGACCTCTTCGATAAAGCAAAGAAGACCATGCCCTGCATCATCTTCATCGACGAGATTGACGCTGTTGGCCGTCAGCGTGGTGCTGGTCTGGGCGGCGGTCACGATGAGCGTGAGCAGACCCTGAACCAGCTGCTTGTTGAGATGGACGGTTTTGAGGCCAACGATGGCGTTATCGTCATGGCGGCTACCAACCGTGCCGACATTCTGGATAAGGCTCTGCTTCGCCCGGGCCGTTTTGATCGTCAGGTCTATGTCGGTCTGCCCGATGTGAAGGGCCGTGAGGAGATCCTGAAAGTCCACACCAAGAATAAGCCTCTGGCTCCGGACGTCTCCCTGAAAGTCATCGCACAGCGCACCGCAGGCTTTGCCGGTGCAGACCTTGAGAACCTCGTCAATGAGGCCGCTCTGCTAGCTGCTCGCCGCAGCCGCAAGGCCATCACCATGGAGGACATCGAGGAAGCTTCGATGAAGGTCATGGCAGGCCCCGAGAAGAAGAGCCGTGTCGTCAGCCCGGAAGAGAAGAAGCTGACCGCTTATCACGAGGCAGGCCACGCTGTGGCTGGCTTCTACTGCAAGCATCATCCGCGCGTCCATGAGATCACCATCATTCCGCGCGGTCAGGCAGGCGGTTACACGATGTATCTGCCCGAGAAAGACCCCAGCTATGTCACCAAGGGTGAGATGTTCGAGGACATTGTGTCCAGTCTGGGCGGCCGTGTTGCCGAGCAGCTGATCTTGGAAGATATCTCTACCGGTGCTTCCAACGACCTCCAGCAGGCGACCAACATTGCACGTCAGATGATCACCAAGTATGGCTTCTCCGAGCGTCTTGGCCCTGTGGTTTACGGCACCTCTCAGCAGGAGACCTTCCTTGGCCGTGACTTCTCTCAGGGCCGTGGTTACAGCGAGACGACTGCTGCCGAGATCGACAGCGAGATGCGCGATATCATCGACGAGGCCTATGAGACCTGCCGACGCACCCTGACCGAGCATATCGACCAGCTGCACGCACTGGCACAGGCTCTGATGGAGCGTGAGAAGCTGAACGAAAAGGAATTCGATACCATCATGGCTGGCGGCACCCTGCCGCCGCGTGAGGGCGATAAGGCCGAGACGACCGACGCAGCCGCACCTGAACAGGAACCGGCTGCACCCGTCGAGACCGCAGAGCCTGCCGAGATGGCAGAACCGGCGGAGCAGGCCGAAACCACAGATCCGGCACAGGACACCCAGCAGGGCGAATAACTACGGAAGGAGCGAGTGTTGTGGAGGAAAATTTTGAACCGGTAGCCCATACCCGGGCGAACTATTATACGCCGGGCAGTCCGGTGCAGTTTGTCTGCGTCGAGCTGCTCAAGGGCGAGATCAGCGGTGAACACGCGGTCTGCCTGACCTTTAAGAATATTTCCCGTGTGACGCTGACGGCTCTGGAGATCCACTTCAAGTGCAAAGGCGTCGACGGCATCATCCTCTGTGAGGATGAGTTCGAGTACCGTGATATCGAGGTCAAGCCGGGCGAAAGCTTCGGCATGGACGATGCCGTGTTCGTGACCCAGAAGGCTATCACCAGCGTCGATGTCTCTCTCAAGAACGTCTACAACGGCAAGCGCGTCGTCCATCTGGACGGCATCAAGCGTGTCCGCCTGCCGTCTCCTCGCCGTCTCAGCCCGGAACTGCAGAAAGCTCTGGAAAATCGGATGAACCGGCAGGGTCTCCGGTATATGCCGCAGGTCTTCGAGAACGGCTGGTACTGTGCCTGCGGTGCTTTCCACCCGAGGGAAGAGGACACCGTCTACTGCACCGAGTGCGGCTGTGACCGCATCCTGCTCCAGAACGCACTGAACACCCTGCTTCAGCCGAAGCAGAAAAAGCCCGTCCAGCCCAGCGAACCGGCCATTGCGCCGGAACGTCAGCCTGTCCAACAGCCTGCTCAGCAGGTCGAGGAGCCGACCCGGATCGTGGGTGCGCCCGAGGCTGAGGCTACCCGTGTGATGCCCAGCCGAATGGAAAAGCCTGCGGACATTGAACCGCCGGTGTCGTTCGCGCCGCCGCTGGAACCGGTGCAGGACAACGGCGAGCATACCCGTGTTCTGGATCCGCACCTGAGCCGTCCGGCTCGTGCCGAAGAGCCGGAAGTGCCGGACGATGGCGCCAAGGTCATCCCTACCGAGTTCCGCAAGGACTCCGCGCCCAAGGCTCAGCCGGTGCCGCAGGACGAGGAAGACGACGAGGATGTGGAGACTGCCCGTGACAGCGTGGCCGAGACCCTCATCCGCTGGGTGCCGCCCATCACGGCCATCATCTGCGCAGGCATCGCCCTGTGGGGATTCGTGTATTATCAGTTCGTTTTGTAAAATAAGAACCGGAACGGAGGAGGCGGACGCTTCCTCCGTTTTTTGGTAGAAGAAGGAAGGTAAAACACATGTCAGACGAAACGCTGCAAATTGCTTTCGAGATAAAGACCACCTGCGACGAGATCAGCCGCCGTCTGCTGCGCTGGCACTGGGAGAAAAAGCCGGGCAATCACAGCCTTGACAGCCTGCTCCAGCACATCAAAAAGCGTCAGCAGGAAAGCCCCGACTACTACGACCGTCTGCCCGACCTGAGCGGAAAGACCAGCTGGCAGCAGCTGGATACCACCCTTTGTATGCGTGTCCTGCTCGATTCCGAAAAAGACGCGTCTCATCCGCTCGACCTGCTGGGCAATACTGCCCATCCTGCCGCCGCACGCCGTGCCTGCAACGCAGTCCGCACCGCCCGGAATGAGGCTGCACACGCTTCCGACCACAACAGCTGTGCGCAGGCCGCAATTTTGTTCAATGAGGCCATCGAGAGCCTTGAAGAGGGCTATGCAGGCACAGCATTCAAGACCGCAGAGCTGGAACAGTATTATCGGGCGGCAGAGGATTTCCTGAATCGTTGCGGCGGCTTGCGGAAACGCCGCACTTCCGAAGAGACAGCATCTCGGCGGAACACCAGTTCCAGCAATCGGAACAGTTCGTCCGGCCGCCCGAACTCCAATAACCGGAAATCGGGCTTCGGCCAGAGTGGAAACCGGAACAGCTCCTCCCAGAACAGCCGAAATACCGCACCGAAAACCAACCGGAATCCCCGGAACAACAGCCGGAAAAATTCCCGTAAAAAGAAGCAGGAGGCCAGCGCGAATCGCGCCATCGTCATTGCCCTCCTCGTCATTGCTGCCCTCGGCCTGTTGATCCGGGCTTTGACAATGGGAAATTGAGAAAAAATTTTGGAATAAAAGCGTAATATACAGATTCTTCTGTGCGTCTAATGGTAAAAGGAAAATTTAAAGCAGAGCAATAACAGCGAGCTACCCCACTTGTATGAGCAATTCTACAAGTAGGGTATTTTAAGGGCGAAACACAAAGAAACTGTATGAAAGGAAGCTTTTATGGTCGAGGCGAATTTACTGGAACGGCTGATGAAGGAATATGGAGATTCGGTATTTCGGATGTGTTTTCTGTATTTAAAAGATTACCAGCTTGCAGAGGACGCAACACAGGAAACGTTTATAAAAGCGGCAAAGGCTTATGAGCAGTTTCAAAATCGGTCTGCGGAAAAAACATGGCTGATACGCATCGCGATAAATTCCTGCAAGAGCATGATGCGGACGCACTGGTTTCAAAATATGAGAAACCAAATTCGAGATACGAGTCTGGATGAAAAGACGGATTTGTTTGAAACTATGCTGGAAAAGGACAGCCTGTCGTGCGCAATTATGAAACTGCCGCAGAATGACCGTCAGATGATATTGCTATATTATTATCAGGAACTTTCCTTGAAAGAGATTTCGGAAATCATTGAAAAACCAGTCAATACTGTCAATCAAAAACTATACCGGGCAAGACAACGGCTGAAAATCATGCTGAAAGGAGATGTGCTGTAATGGGAAAGGTTAGAGAGCAGATAGACCATGAACTCCGGGAGATGACGTTGACAGATGAGATGAAGTGGAAAATCAAACGGAAAATGCAAAGCCCGAAGAAAAGAACGCTCTGCCCGAGATTCGTTTTGGCAATCGTTCTGATTGCGGCACTTCTCGTCAGCGGAATCGTGGCAGTAGCAGGTTCAATTTCACAGGAAACGAGGGTCAACCGACAGAAACTTCCAGAGCTGGATGTGATGCAGGTAAAAACGATTTATCCGGTAAAGGGTTATCCCTATCCAAGCGGAAAGATGAAACTGTATTTTGACAGCTATGATGAATTGCAGGAAGCTCTGGGAATCAAGTTGCTGTCCACTGAAACGGAAAAGAATAAATTTACAGGAATCGAAGTCAAAACAGATGGCAAAGATTATGCCTACATCAATGTCACAAATTATATTTTGGGCGATAGTGATTATCAGGAAACGGCAACAGGTTATGAATATCTGCCGGGAGAAAAATATCACAGTCCGGTAGATTTGAAGATTGAAATCGCGCTGAGTGACTGGCAGCTTCAGAATCTTTCAAGTGTGGATTATGTGGGAGAATATAGATTCGTGGAGCAGTATACATCCGAAAAAGGCTATAAGGTGAACCTCATCAAAAGCCGAACGAGCAACTGGGGAAGTGTTGCGATCTTTGTCGCAGATGGAGTCCAATATACCTTGGAAGGCAGTGTATCAACAGAAGAGATGAAGCAGATTGTGGATTTGATGCAATAAAAGATACTGTGAGCAAAAGTCTGCCCAAGAGAAACTTTGGAATTTGGCGAAAAATTTTCCAGCAAGACCTTGCTTAACGATTCCATCTGCCGTATAATACAATTGAAATCCATTTCAATCAGAAAGAGGTGGGCAGGGAAACCATGACGATCCACGATATCGCGAAAATGGCTGGAGTATCCAGTGCGGCGGTCAGCCGATACCTCAACGGTGGGCCGCTCAGTGCGGAGAAAAAAGCGGTGATACAGGCTGCCATTGAACAGACCGGCTACCGGCCGGATATGGCGGCGCAGACCCTCCGCACCGGAAAGGTCAAACAAATCGGCGTCATCGCTCCCAGCCTGCGTTCCCAGTCGGTCAGCCGCATCGCTGAGGGCATCTCCACTGAGCTGGAAAAAGTCGGGTATCTCATGCTGATGGCAAGCTCTGCCGGAGATGAGAAAAAGGAGACACAGTACATCGACGCGCTGGAACGCAGCCATGTTGCAGGTATCATTCTGATGGGGACCAGCTGCACTCCGGCGCACAAAAAGGCGTTTGCGGCCTGCGATGTGCCGCTGGTCGTTACGGGGCAGAAGTTCCCGAACGTTCCCTGTGTCTGCAACGATGACCGTGCCGCTGCTCGGGAATTGACGCAGAAAATGCTCTTCAAGGGCAGGAGAAAGCTGGTCTACATCGGCGGTTCGGAGAAAGACAGAGCTACCGGGATGGAGCGTCGGCAGGGCGTGCAGGATGCGCTGAATGCCGCCGGGATGGACGGCAAACGGCTGACATGGCTCTGCTGCAATGCGTTTACTTATGAAGAAGGTGTCCGCTGCATGGAAGAGCTGCTGGTGGTCTGCCCGGAGCTGGATGGTGTGGTCGGTGTGACCGATACCGTTGCACTGGGTGCGCTGACTGCCCTAAAGACCGCAGGCCGGAAGGTCGGTGAAGATGTCAGTCTGGGCGGTCTTGGGGATAACTGGGCGGATGCTGTCGCTGAACCGGGATTGACGACCGTGCATTTTTATCAGGATCAAATCGGCGTGGAAGCGGCCCGGATGCTGCTGGAAATGCTTAAGGAAGGCAAAAAGGACGCGCCGCTGCGTCGGCTGACGCTGGGGTATACCATCGTGGAGCGCGGCTCGATTTAAAAACAAGGAGAGAGTATGGAAAAGAAACTGGTATTTCTGGACATCGACGGCACCCTGCTGCCACCCGGCGAGATGGTCGTGCCGGAAAGCGCAGTGGATGCCATGCACCGCGCTCGCGCCAATGGACACAAGCTGTTTCTCTGCACCGGCCGCAACCTGCGGATGACAAAGCCGCTTTTCGGATATGGCTTCGATGGCTATGTGTGCAGCGCAGGCGGTTATGTCTGCTGCGGTAACAAGGTTCTGGTCGATATCCCGATGGAGCCGGAACAGGTGGCCGGACTCCGGAAAGCGATGGAGGGGCATGGCGTTGAATGCACGCTGGAAGCCTGGGATAATACCTACGGCGGAATGCAGATGATAAAACGGTTCGAGAAGATGTTCGTGCAGGCAGGCGCATTGAACAGCGAGGCCGAACGCTGGAAAAAGATGATGGGGTTCGGGATGACGATGCTCCCCATCGAGAAATATGCAGGAGAGCCGATCTACAAGATCATTTACATCGCCGGAAAACCGGAGGACTTGGCAGAAGCTCGCCGGAAGTATGAAGACCAGTTCGTTTTCTGCGAGAGCAATCTGGGCGAACATGGTGGAACCATTGTGAATGGCGAGCTGATCAATCGTAAATTCAATAAGGGTACCGGCATCAAAGCAATATGCGACTATCTGAACATGCCGCTGAGTGATACCGTCGGTTTTGGCGACAGTGATAACGATTTGCAGATGACAAATGTGGTCGGCATCAGCTATTGTATGGCGAACGGTTCTGAAAATCTGAAAAAACTCTGTGACCGTATCTGTCCGGCAGTCACTGAGGACGGCATTGCGAAGGCGTTTGAAGAGCTGGGGCTTATTTAAAATCTGAAAACAGAAAAAGACCGCGAATCGAACGATTCACGGTCTTTTTTATAACTCTTAGTAGTGCAGCTGTTCTGCGGTCAGGGATTCCAGCACCGGCAGCATGGCAGCGGCCTCCGCCTTGGCGGTGGGCAGATCCATGTCGCGGTAGTTGCCGCATTCCACTTCGCTTGCGCCGGGAATATCGCCCTCAAACGCAGCCATGAAGCGGAAACTCTCCACGGTCAGAGCCAGTGCCTCAGCCGGGGTCAGACCCCGGGTCAGCAGATAGAAACCCGTCCGGCATCCCATCGGGCCGACATAAATAACACCGTCTTTGTAGGAGCTGTTCCGGGCGTAGGTCGCAAACAGATGCTCCAGCGTATGCGCTGCACCGGTGGACAGGTAATCGCCCTGATTGGGCTTCTTCATCCGGATGTCCCAAGTCAGAACGTCGCCGTCCTGACGGCTCAGGTACATGCCGCGCTCAAGCTTGGTATGGTCGACGCAGAAACTTGCGATGCGTTCCATTTCGCTCACCTCGCAGCTGTCTGATCAAGCCTGCAGACGCTGGACGCTGCCGTGTGCGCAGTCGACAGCGATCATCAGGCCGTCACGGATGTGAGAGGTCGCACCGGCGGCACCGACGATGGTGGGCTTCAGCAGAGCCTTGCCTGCGATCGCAGCATGGCTGTTCAGACCCGGCTCCTCGACGACCAGAGCGGCTGCGTCACGGACGAAGCTCAGCATCTCGTTGGTGGTAGAAGGAACGACCAGAACCATGCCCGGCTTGAACTTTGCGCGGATCTCCTCGAGAGTGTGGCAGACACATGCCTTGCCGGTTGCATTTGCCAGAGTCGAACCCTCGGGGCCGACGCCGACGCCGCTGGACAGGCAGTTGCCTATCATGTGGATCTTGATCATGTTGGTGGTGCCGGAAACGCCCACGGGGACACCTGCGGTCACGACAGTCAGTTCGCCATCGTGCAGGTAGCCGTTCTCCTTTGCCAGAGCGGTGGACTTCTCGATCAGCTCATCGGTGCTGTGTGCCAGCTCCATCATGAGCGGAATGATGCCCCAGGAGATGGACAGCTGACGCTGCACCTGCTTGTCCATAACGCAGGCGATGATGGGCTGAGAGGGACGGTACTTGCTCAACAGACGTGCGGTGGTGCCGGACTCAGACACGGTGACGATGGCAGAAGCGTTAACATCCGCAGCGGTCAGGCAGGCGGCATGAGCGGTCGCGTCGCTGACGCTGATCTTGCCGGTGACAGCAGACTGCATCAGGCGGCGGTCGATATAGTGCGGCTCGTTCTCGGTGCGCTCTGCGATTGCGGACATGGTCTTGAGAGCCTCGACCGGGTAAGCACCGGCAGCGGTCTCGCCGGACAGCATGATAGCAGAAGTGCCGTCGTAGATAGCGTTTGCAACGTCGGAGATCTCAGCACGGGTCGGACGGGGGTTCACCATCATGCTGTCCAGCATCTGGGTAGCAGTGACGATGGGCTTGCCGAAGGAGAAGGAGCGGTCGATGACGCTCTTCTGGATGCCGGGCAGCTCGGTGAAGTTGATCTCAACGCCCAAATCGCCACGAGCGACCATGACGGCGTCAGCAGCGGACAGGATGCTGTCGATGTTGTTGACACCCTCGCGGTTCTCGATCTTTGCGATGATGCGGATCTTGGAATCATACTCGTTCAGCAGGTTGCGGATGTCGTAGACGTCCTGTGCGCAGCGGACGAAGGATGCAGCGATGAAATCAAAGCCCTGCTGGACGCCGAAGATGATGTCTTCACGATCCTTCTGGCTCAGGTACGGCATGGACAGGTGAACACCCGGAACATTGACGCCCTTCTTGGTCTTGATCTTGCCGCTGTTCAGGACTTCGCAGACGATATCGGTGTCGGTAACGGACTTGATGCTCAGTTTGATCAGGCCGTCGTCCAGCATGATGGTGCCGCCCGGCTCAACGTCCTGCGGCAGATCCTTATAGGTGATGGAGCAGATCTCCTTGGTGCCCTCGACGTCACGGGTGGTCAGAGTGAACTCCTGACCGGCCTCCAGCATCTCGACGCCGTTCTTGAACTCCTTCAGACGGATCTCGGGGCCTTTGGTATCCAGCAGAGCAGCGACCGGCTTGTCCAGCTCTTCACGGATCGCCTTCAGTTTGTCCAGACGGCCCTTATGCTCTTCGTAGGAGCCGTGGGAAAAGTTAAAACGGGCAACATTCATGCCATTGGCGACCAGTTCACGCAGAACGTCGCCTTTATCGGTGGACGGGCCGAGGGTGCAGATAATTTTGGTTTTTCTCATAGACAGTATACCTCCAACATCTCTCTTAATTTACTCTATCTTGGCACAGTGAGCCGCTTTGCCTGCTCACCGTCTCTGCCGGAAATTTCACGGAAACTACCCGACAGGGGAAACCTCAATATGGCTGTTTGAAAACCATACCATCTTATATTATAAACGCTTGGATACAATAGGGCAAGAGGAATCTTTGCTAAGAAATCCTAAAGATTTTGTAATAAGTGTGAGAGATGACAAAACGCTTGCGAAAAATGCCGCCCTCGCATATAATAGGAGCAAATAAAAGTCTCACTTCTCCAAGGGGAGTATGCCCCGGAGGGCGAGGCGGAAAACGGAGAAAAAGAATATGGAAAAACGTGTTTTTCTGATCGTTCTGGACAGCTTTGGCATCGGCGCGGAGCCAGATGCTGCCGCATTTGGCGACGAAGGCACCAATACCCTCGGTGCCATTGCCAAACACCCCAACTTTAACTGTCCCAACCTGCGCAAGCTTGGCATGTTCAACATCGACGGCGTGACCGCAGGCGAGAAGTGTGATGCGCCCATCGGCGCGTATGCACGTTTGCAGGAGCAGAGCATGGGCAAGGATACCACCATCGGCCATTGGGAGATCGCTGGTGTCGTCAGCCCGAAACCGCTGCCGACTTTCCCGAACGGTTTCCCGGAGGAACTCATCCACGAGTTCGAGGAGAAGACCGGTCACAAAGTCCTCTGCAACAAGCCCTATTCCGGCACGCAGGTGCTGAAAGATTACGGCGAGCAGGCCATGAAGGAGAACGCCCTCATCGTCTACACCAGCGCGGACAGCGTTTTTCAGGTGGCAGCGAACGAGGAATTGGTTCCCGTGCATGAGCTGTACCGCTATTGCGAGATCGCCCGTGAGATGCTGAAAGGCGAGTATGGCGTGGGTCGTGTCATTGCCCGTCCGTTCCTCGGCCATACGGCAGACACTTTCTACCGCACCACCAACCGCCACGACCTGAGCCTCAAGCCGCCTCGCAAGACCATGCTCGACCTGCTGAAGGGTGCCGGAAAGGATGTTATCGCCGTCGGCAAGATCTTCGACATCTTCGACGGCGAGGGTGTGACCGAAAAGATTAAGACCACCGGCAACACCAACGGTATCGCCTTCACCAAGGCTTTGCAGACCCGTGATTTTGAGGGTCTGGCCTTCGTCAACCTCGTTGACTTCGATATGCTCTACGGCCACCGCCGGGATGTGGCAGGCTATGCTGCCGCTGCGACCGAGTTTGACAAGTTCGTTGCCGATTTCATCCCCGGGATGCGTGAGGGCGATATCCTGATGGTGACCGCCGACCACGGCTGCGACCCGTCTTACACCAAGACGACTGACCATACCCGTGAGTATGTGCCCTACCTCATCTGCGGCAAGGGAATCAAGCCGGGCGTCGACCTCGGAACGAAACTCTGCTTCGGCACCATTGCGCACACCATCTGCGATTACCTTGGTGTGGATGCTTCCAGCCTCGATGGTGAGAGTGTCTTAAACGCCGTTCTGAAATAACGCTTTTCGGATATTTTTCACGGTTTGTCTATTGTGTTTTGCGTTGCTGAGTGGTATCCTATGGGCATCGAGCGGAACGAAATAACAAGATGTGGGAGAAACCATTCATGAAGAAAAAGACAAAAATCAGTCTGGCGGCGACCGGAGTTCTGGGCGTAGCGGTGGCGGCAGCTCTGGTCTGGAATGGAACCCGGGATACCGGAACCAGCCTGACCTATGATGAGCTGCTGGCACTGGCCGGAGATACAGATGCAACGGCTTCAGTCGTGGCAGAGCTGGAAGAAAACGCCAACTCTTCTGAGGTCAGCGCGGCAAGCCAGCTGTTGCAGGAGCTGGAAGCGGATGGTTCCTCGGAAGCGCAGAGCGAGGCCGCGAGCCTCATTGAGGCTCTGGCAGACGAGAACACGTCTTCGTCCACTCTGACAGAGCTGGTCGCAAGTATTGAATCTTCCAGAAAAGAGGAAACGAACGGCGAGTCGAATACCTCTTCTCAGACTGCAGGCAGTGCGGTCAGCGGAGCATCCCATTCGACCGCTGCGCCGGAACGGGATTGTTCCACGTCCAGCAGCGCGGTATCCAGTGCTGCTCATTCGATTGCTGCGTCTACTTCCGGCACGGCATCGTCCAGCAAGGAAAAGACCTGCGACGAGCAGCTGGCCGACTGCATCAAGCAGATGGAAGCATTGCAGGCCAAGAGCGAGAAAGAAGTCTACGGCATCATTTACGATGCCTTTGATGACTACATGTCGCACCCGGCAGAGGAACGGAACCTGACGCTGAAGATTTCGGTCGTCCTTGCTCAAAGCGGCAAGCTGAATGAGGCGCAGAGCAAGTGCGATAAAGAATTCAAGGCTATCCTCACCGATATGAGGAAGATCCTGAAAGACAATGGCCGTAATCAGACTCTTGCGGACGAAGCCGAAAAGACCTACAAGCAGAAGAAAAACGCCATGATCAAGGAACTTACCAATCAGGCGTACAGCGGCGGCGACGGCAGCGGACAGTCCGGAAAATGGCTGGCCGAAAAAGCCGGAAGGACGTCCTGAGAACTTCGTTTCATATTGTAAAAGCACAGCCGGAGCTGGCAGAAAAAATCTGCTGGTTCCGGCTGTTTTTTGCTTTTTGTGGTTATAACCACCGCAAAGGAAAGCGGATTCTGGTATACTCAGCTCATCAAAAGACAGGAGGATTCCAATATGATTCGGAAAATCATTCATATAGACGAAGAAAAATGCAATGGCTGTGGTGCCTGCGTCACAGCCTGCCACGAAGGAGCCATCGGGCTGGTAAATGGCAAGGCAAAGCTGATGCGTGACGACTACTGCGATGGTTTCGGCGATTGTCTGCCCGGATGTCCGACCGGCGCCATCACCTTTGAGGAGCGTGAAGCGGCCGCCTACGATGAGCAGGCTGTTTTGGAAAACAAGCAGAAGAAAGCCGCTGCAAAGCCGGCCTTCTCGGGCTGCCCGGGAAGCCAAATGCGCCAGTTTGACCGCAGTACCGGCGGCATGGCTGCCCAGACGCCTGCAAATCTGGCATCTCAGCCCTCCCAGCTGGCACAGTGGCCCTGCCAGATCAAGCTGGTGCCAGTTAATGCGCCTTATTTCAACGGCGCAAAGCTGCTCATTGCGGCCGACTGCACCGCTTATGCTTACGCAAATATCCATCAGGAATTCATGAAAGGCAAAGTGACCCTCATCGGCTGCCCCAAACTGGACGATGTGGATTACAGCGAAAAACTGACCCAGATCATCGCGCAGAATGATATCAAGAGCGTGACCGTCCTGCGGATGGAAGTTCCCTGCTGCGGCGGTCTGGAACATGCCGCAGTCACTGCCCTGAAAAACAGTGGAAAGTTCATCCCATGGCAGGTCGTGACCTTCTCAATCGACGGGAAAATTCTTGAAAAATAAAATCAGATAAAGAAGCAGGAGCCTCTGGATGCTAACACACCAAAGGCTCCTGCGTTATTTTATAATATAATCAGTTGCTCAGCTTCTGGATGAACTGCGAGAAGCTTTCGAGGGCTTCCCGAATCTGGACGAAGGAAGCAACATCGTCATCCGACATCCGGGAGGTGGGAGCGACAATGACCGTATCGGCGGCGATCAGGGTGCCGGTCAGCTCGACCTTTACCTCATGCTCCGGGATGATCAGCAGGATGTGGAGGGGGGTGCTGTCTTTGAACAGGCTCTTCATCGGCAGGCCGACGGTCAGGACAGGGGAGCTGGCATCTGCGGCAGGGAATTGATAATAAGTGTAGCCGTCGAGAGCGTTGTCCGGCGTGACCTTCTGCAAGGCTCCCAGAGCCAGCGAGAAGCCGGTCATGTCCTGCAGCTCCACCGACTGCAATTCAACGCCCAAGGCTGTGGCAAGCTGGGTCTGGGAGATGTAATTCCCAAGGCTCCACGAGGGTAGTACCAGTCCTGCCAGAGGATAGGCGTCTGTGATGCCCTTGCGCAGGACGGAATAGAGCTGGCCTGCATCGTAAAGCGTCTCGTTCTGGTCGATGTAGACCCGGGTGAACGGTTCCGAGGACGATTTCGTGGACAGGGCAAGCAGGAGCTTTCCGGGGGCATATTGGCCGGTCACAGTGCCGCTGGTCGCACCTACGGTGTTCAGGATGCCGTACAGGGTGGGTGTCTCGGCGGCGGTGGACGTTACCTGATAGTCAAAGCTGAAATTGCCGCCCTTCTGGATGGCCTTGACTTTGTGGGAGAGCAGGCCGTAGACCGTTGCCGCCGCAACTGCGCAGATGAGAAGCAGGCAGACCACAACGGTGATGACCGCCCGGGAACGCTTTTTGGAAGAAGCCGAAGAAGCCATAGAGGTATCCTCCTGAAAATTACTTGACGGATGTACGGGAAAAGAGTATAGTTGAGAACCAAAACGATTTTGTCAAAGGAGCTGACTATGAAAATTGCAATCTTAGGCACCAGCGGAAGCGGCAAATCCACCCTTGCGAAACAGCTGGGTGAGCGGTATGGTGCGCCTGTCCTTCACCTCGACACGGTGCATTTTCTGCCCGGCTGGGTCGAACGGACACCGGAAGAGGAAGAAACCATCCTGAGCCGCTTTTTGGATGAACATGACAGCTGGGTCATCGACGGAAATTACAGCGGAAACTGCTATGCCCGGCGGCTGGAAGAAGCGGATGAAATCATTGTCCTCTGGTATGACCGTTTTGTCTGCCTGTACCGGGTGATAAAACGCTGGTGGGAGAATCGGGGCCGGGTACGGGATTCCTCCGCCGTTGGCTGTGAGGAAAAAATCGACCTCGATTTCATCCGCTGGGTGCTGTATGAAGGCCGCTCCCCGAAAAAGTACGAGAAGATGAAAGCCTTAGGCCATCAGTACCCGGAGAAATTCGTGATGATAGAGAACGGCAGGCAGCTTAGAAAATTCATCTGCACGCTTCCACAAACTTGTCAAAAATCGCCTGCTGACGAGGGTCGGAGCCGCTGAGATGTTCCGGGTGCCATTGGACACCGATGCAGAAGGAAGCATCCTGCTTTTCCAGAGCTTCCACAAAACCGTCCTCACTGAGGGCAGAAAGGGTCAGGCCGGGTGCGATTTGCTTTGCCGCCTGATGATGCTGGCTGTTGACGAGCAGGGTCTTCGGCGCATCCTCGCCCAGAAGCTTTTCTAATAAGGTGCCGCGCCGGATGGTAACGGTGTGGATCTTGCCCCAGTGGTCGTTGTGCGGCACCTCAGCCAAGGGTTTAATGTCCTGATACAGTGTTCCGCCCAAGGCGACATTCATCAGCTGAACGCCCCGGCAGATACCGAGGATAGGCTTGTCAGCCTTGAGAAAGGCATGGAACAGCTTCGGTTCGGCGGCGTCGCGGAGAAGGTTTGGTTCACCGCAGGCCGGGTCACGCTCTTCGCCGTAGAGGGCAGGCTCGATGTCTCCGCCGCCCGGCAGGAGCAGTCCGGGATATTGCATGGCCTCGGCAACAGCCTCGTCCGGGTCGTCAAGATCGATCCAGCGGAACTGCGCTCCGGCCCGGGCGAGACTGTCGATATAACGGATCTGTGCCGGAGTCAGCTCCGGCTCTTTGCTCATCCGGGGGATGGCGATGGTGATAGCAGGCATTTTTATATACTTCCCTTCGTGTTAAAAACAAAACCCCGGAACCATCAGGTTCCGGGGTATCTGGCGGAAAGATGGGGATTCGAACCCCAGAACGCTTTTGACACGTTACACGATTTCCAGTCGTGCGCCTTAGACCAACTCAGCCATCTTTCCACATCTTCTATTCTTCACTCTTGGGTCGCGACCCTCGGTGCTTCACTATAATACCTGAAACTACCCTTTTTGTCAAGCGTTTTTTCAAAAAAATTTGTATTTTTTCAAAAATGACGCAGATACGTTGCGACAAATTTCGAGAAGTTCTTCAAATACCCGGAACGACCTGCAAAACCCCTTGACGCAGGCCGGAAAGGAGACTATGATGAGGGCAGAGAGTATGCGGAAACTGAGAAATTCCGCAGGAATGAGAAGCAACAGGGAGGAAAACGAGTATGAATTATTCAGAAGTGCTGGACAATGCACGGCAGTGCATCGGCAAATACTGCAAGGCCTGCCCGGTCTGCAACGGCGTCGCCTGCAAGAACCAGATCCCCGGCCCGGGTGCCAAGGGCGTGGGTGATACGGCTATCCGCAATTATAATAAGTGGGCAGAGATCCGGGTCAACATGGACACCCTCTGCGAGAACGTGACTCCCGATACCAGCGTGGAGCTGTTCGGTCAGAAGTTCAAGTATCCGTTCTTTGCCGGCCCGGTGGGTGCGGTCAACCTGCACTACTCCGATACCTATACCGATATGACCTATAATGATGTGCTGGTGAAAGCCTGCGCTGACAACGGCATTGCGGCCTTTACTGGTGACGGCACCAATCCCGACGTCATGACGATGGCGACCAGGGCCATCGGTGCCGCAAACGGCTGCGGCGTTCCGACCATCAAACCGTGGAACATCGACACCATCAAGACCAAGATGGAGCAGGCAAAGGAGAGCGGCTGCTTTGCCGTCGCAATGGATGTTGATGCGGCTGGCCTGCCTTTCCTGAAGAATATGACTCCTCCGGCCGGCAGCAAGAGCGTGGATGAGCTGAAAGAGATCGTTGCGCTGGCAGGCCGTCCGTTCATCGTCAAGGGCGTCATGACCGTCAAGGGTGCGCTCAAGGCAAAGGAAGCCGGTGCAGCGGCCATCGTCGTTTCCAACCACGGCGGTCGTGTCCTTGACCAGTGCCCGGCAACGGCTGAAGTCCTGCCCGAAATTGCAAAGGCTCTCAAGGGCAGCGGTGTGAAGGTTCTGGTGGACGGCGGCATCCGCTCCGGCGTGGACATTTTCAAGGCCATTGCACTGGGTGCAGACGGCGTTCTCATCTGCCGTCCCTTTGTCACGGCAGTCTATGGCGGCGGTGCCGAGGGCGTCAAGTGCTACATCGACAAGATCGCCGGTGAGCTGGCCGACACCATGCAGATGTGCGGCGCACACTCTCTGGCCGAGATCACCGAGGATATGGTGAGGGTCTGATCTGGCCGAACGGTGTGGGTATCATAGAACTGCTTGGCCAGATTGGTAATGGAAAAGCATCTGCTCGCTTCCCAATCGAGAGGTTTGCAGATTAAACTGTACCCCTTGTCAAGGACATTTTGAATTAGTGTAGTGCCTTATTTTCGG
>CAVBWT010000006.1:0-80575 GCA_963599235.1 Lawsonibacter asaccharolyticus
TGCGTAAAAACTATGCTACGAATACGAATCCCAACGGAAGCGAAAACAAGGGTAATGAATAAAAACAACAAGGAAAGTGACTTAGAAATTCCGCAGAGCGGCGATGCCGAACATGTATCGATAGACGGGTATGGATTGTAAGGAGAAAAAACGAAAATGCGAGGATTGGGAACGATCATCAATGCGCTGGCCATTCTGATGGGCGGTGTGCTAGGCATCCTGTTCAAACGCTTTCTGAAAGAGCGTTATCAGGATACGATCATCAAAGCCACGGGATTTTCTGTGGTGTTTCTGGGAGCGGCAGGTACACTCTCCAAGATGCTGACCGTTGAGCCGGACGGAACTCTGAATACCGGCGGCTCTATGGTAATGATTCTATCGCTGGCGTTGGGCGCACTGCTGGGAGAATTCATTGATCTGGATGCACAGTTTGAACGCTTTGGCGAGTGGCTCAAACACAAAACCGGCAGTGACGGAGACAACCAGTTCGTCAACGGCTTCGTGTCGGCGTCTCTGACGGTGAGCATCGGGGCGATGGCGGTCATCGGTTCCATTCAGGATGGTATCTATGGCGACCATTCTACACTGGTGGCAAAAGCGATCCTAGACTTTATCATTGTACTGATCATGGCATCTTCCATGGGCAAGGGCTGCGTGTTTTCATTTATTCCGGTGGCAGTGCTGCAAGGTACCATGACGGCTCTTGCTGTGGTGCTGTCCGGCTTTATGACGGACGCAGTGCTGAACAATATCTCGCTGGTGGGAAATATTCTGATCTTCTGTGTGGGCATCAATCTGGTGTGGCCAAAAACCATCAAGGTTGCAAATCTGCTGCCGTCTCTGCTGGTTGCAGTGGCACTGACGGGGATTTTATAAAGCAGAAAACAACCCTTCTGATCACTTTTTGCCGAAAAACTGCTGCAAAAATCTAAATACCTATTGACGCGGTATGTAAATTGGTATATGATACAGGCGATTCATTGGACGAAAAAGTGAAAGGAAGGGTTTTGCTATGCCCAGAATCAGTGAGATCGATCCGGAAACCGCACCGGAAGCTATCAAGAAAATCATTGCAGACCATGTGGCGAACGGCCATGCTTTGACCGCAGAAAAGCGCACGCTGCTCCACAACGCGGCGGCATTCAATGCGGTGGAAGCCGGTTCTTATGCACTGGATGATGAACTGCAGCGGCTCATCGGTAAGCGTGCGGCCGATTTTTACGAATGTGCTATTTCCCAGAAAAACGGCTGCCTAGTGTGCAGCATTTACTTCCAGAATCTGCTCAAGAAGAACGGCATCGACTTTGAGAATTTTGCGTTCACTCCCAAGGAGGAGATCCTGATCGAGTACGGTCAGGCCATTGCAGAAGACTCCAAGCACGTGCCGGAAGAGCTGTTTGCGAAGCTGAAGGCTAACTTCACTGAGGAAGAAATCGTGGTCATTACGGCTATGGGTGTGATGATGATCGCAAACAACTACTTCAACGACATTCTGGATGTGACGCCGGACAAGCTGGTTTGAGCTAAAAAGCAGGAGGGGAGAGCAATGGCAGGACTGGTGCATTCCATCGAGGAATTGGTGGGGTACACCCCACTGATGGAGCTGGACCGCTTTGAGCGGCAGCAGCAGTGTGGGGCGCACCTGCTGGCAAAGCTGGAGTTCTTCAATCCCACCGGCAGCGTGAAAGACCGGGCTGCGCTTTCCATGCTCAACGCCGCGGAGAAAGTGGGCGTATTGAAGCCCGGCGGCACCATCGTGGAACAGACCAGCGGCAACACCGGCATTGGTCTGGCCGCGTTTGCAGCAGAACGTGGATACAAACTGGATATTTTTCTGGAGCGAGGAGCCTCGCTGGAACGGCGGCTGATGTTGCTGGCTTATGGAGCGAGACTTCTGGATTACAAAGATGCTACTGGCGAACGTCCGGAAAACCAGCGAAACCATCCGTGGCAGGAACCAGAGAGGGAAGAGACACTAAGTGAAATCGCAGCCTACTGCCGCCGCATCCGGACTCCCGGCTGACTCCGGAACACCCGGACACGCAGATCATAGATGGCGTTCTGCCTGCCTATGGCGTGCCGGAAAGCGCACTTTCCGACTGTCTGCGGCCGGACTGGAGCGATGCGTGCATCAACGTCCGTACCGAGGAAGCCTACGAAACGGCCCATGAGGTGCTGAGAGCGGAGGGATTGTTTCTGGGTACCTCGGCAGCAGCAGCTTTGCATGCTGCGGTGCAGGTGGGCCGCCGGCCGGAAAATCAGGGAAAGAATATCGTAGTCATCATCCCGGACAACGGCATGAAATATCTGTCTACGCCGATGTACCGGCAGGAATAGCTATTGGCTTATTTCTTCCTCCGTTCCGGCACCAGATTGCTGTAATATTCGGTTTTGCCGGGCAGCACGTCATCATAGAACCCCTGTTTCCAGTCGATATAGGCAACTGCGTCCTGCAGTTCTGCAATGGACCGGAGCAGGGATTCTCTTTTTGCCGCAAGAATGGTTTTGCGCTCCGGGATGGAGCTTTCACCCTTTAAGCAAAGTGACAAATATTCCTTCATCTCTGCGATGCTCATGCCGCAGTTTTTCAGGCAGTTCAGGCTCTGGATCCACTTGATGTCGTGTTCGTAAAGACTCGGTAGTTCCGGTTGTCTCGCTTCACATTGGGCACCAGCCCCTCGTTGCAGTAGAATTTCAGATTTTCATAGGTCATATGGGTGAGCGCACAGGCCTCTTTCATGGAGTACATAAAAAATCCCCCTGTTTTTGCAAAAAAAGTTCTTGACCGGTAGTTACTACCGTGTGCTATGATGATAGCACAAACCAAAAACCAAAACAACAGGAGGGCTTCGTGATGGAATATATCACTTTGAGCAATGGTGTAAAAATGCCGCAGCTTGGCTACGGCGTCTATCAGGTCACACAGGACGAGTGTGAACGCTGCGTTCTGGATGCGCTGAAGGTCGGCTACCGTGCCATTGATACGGCACAAAGCTATTTCAATGAGGAACAGGTCGGCGCGGCCATGAAAAAGTCAGGCATTGACCGCAAGGACATTTTCCTGACGACCAAAGTCTGGGTCGAACACTATGGCTATGAGGAAACGAAAAAGTCTGTGCTGGACTCCATGCGTAAGCTCCGCACCGATTATCTTGACCTCTGCCTGCTGCATCAGCCGTTTTCCGATTACTACGGCGCATGGCGAGCACTGGAAGAGCTGTATGAAGCCGGTAAAATTCGTGCCATCGGTGTTTCCAACTTCTACCCGGATCGTCTGGTAGATCTCTGCTCCTTTGCTCGCATCCGCCCGATGGTCAATCAGGTGGAGACGCACCCGTTCAACCAGCAGGTCGAAGCAAAAAAGTGGATGGAGAAATACGGCGTACAGATCGAAGCATGGGCACCTTTTGGCGAAGGACGAGGCAATATGTTCCAGAACCCCGTGCTGAACGAGATCGGCAAAAAATACGGGAAAAGTGCGGCGCAGGTCATTCTCCGCTGGCATCTGCAGCGAGGCGTGGTGGTTATCCCGAAATCTACCCACATCGAGCGGATGCAGGAAAACCTGAATGTGTTCGATTTTGCGCTCTCGGAAGAGGATATGGCAAAAATCGCCGCTCTGGATACGAAAACAAGTGCATTTTTCTCGCACTATGATCCAGCCATGGTGGAATGGTTCGCCAAAATGGTAGAGGAGCGAAAGAAAAATCACGACTGCACGAAAGAGAAAAAGGACTGGTAAAGGAAAATTTTGCCGCCAACACCCAACAAGAGAATGTAAAAACGCGATGATGCGATTGGTTTTTGAAAAGATTGCATGGAATTTTATAAAAGTATTATTCTTTTGCGAATTTTAGCACTCTGCTATTGACACTGCTAATAAACAGTGCTATAACAGTGGCGTGCTCAGGAGGAAGGGCAAAAGGAGAGCCGCAAGACTCCCCGGAAAGCCCTTCTGAATGGACGCTTCAGATTTTTTGCCCCGACCCGAACGCCGGGACTGGAGGAATGATTTATGCTTATGCCGACTGTTTTCCATGAAAACCTGATCGATGATTTCTTCGATCCGTTCCGGAATGACGCTGCACTGGAACGTGCTATGAACCGCGAGGCTCGTGGTGCTTTTGGCAAGCGTGGTGCAAACATGATGAAGACCGATGTCAAACAGCCGCTATCTGCGGCGCGAATCCTTCTCCGGCACCTGCGCACGCAGTTTCTACGTGGGCGATGTGAAGAAGGAAGACATCCACGCAAAGTTCGAGGATGGCGTCCTGCACATCGAGCTGCCTGCTCCTCAGCAGACGAAGGCTTTGCCTGAGGACCCGAATCTGATTGCAATCGAGTAAAACGCCGGTCGTGTGCGCCAAGGCACAACGCACGTAAGATGGCTCCGGAGAGCTGTAACAAGCCCTCCGGGGCCATTTTTGTTTTCTGACATCTTTTCTGCGGCGGTAAGGCGTGGTAGAATAAAGGTAGCATCATCCTACTTTCAGAGTCGAGTCTCGTCAAGAGAAAAATCAACGGAAATCCTGTTTGACAAATCGGAAGTTATTGCGGAGGTTTTTATGAGAAATTATGAAATAGAAAATGAAATGTACAAAAGAGCAGTAGAACTAATAGAGACCAGATATCCTGTTGGTTGGGGTGGTGCTGGTGTCGTTCATACATCTAATGGAAATTATTACACAAGCGTTAGCATTGAAACAGCTAACGCATCTGCTATTTTGTGTATTGAAACGGCGATGCTTGAAGCACATAAATTTAATGAAAAAGTAACTCATTGTATGTGTCTTGTCCGTGACGATGAGAAATCTCCATATCAGGTACTGTCTCCATGTGGTATCTGCCAAGAGAGATTAGGATATTGGGGTGAAGATGTACAGGTGGCAGTTACCACAGAGGAAGAGAAAATCAAATTTGTGCAACTGAAAGAATTACAGCCATATCATTGGACAAAAGCGTACCCCACGGAAAGACTTGAACATTGGAAAGAATAAGATAAGTTCGCGTTTGTGGAGTGCAGCGGAACAAAAACAGGAGAAAAACAATGATGACCATTGCACAGATCATGGAAAAGATGATCGTCTTTTCCGAGGGAAATATTCATGACATCACGCATCTGAGCTGCGTGTGGACCTATGCCAAAACCATTGGCGAACTGGAAGGGCTGGACGCAGACACACAGTTTATTCTGGAAGTGGCAGCCATCACTCATGATATTGCATGTCCGCTCTGCCGCAAAAAGTACGGTAATACAAATGGCAAATATCAGGAGCAGGAGGGTGCCTTGCTGGTGCGAGAGTTTCTGGCAGATGCCGGCATGACGGCAGGACAAATCGACCGGGTGGCCTATCTGGTAGGGCACCACCACAGTCCGGCGCAGATCGACGGTATCGACTATCAGATCCTGATTGAAGCGGATTATATCGTCAATGCGTCTGAAAGTGGGTACAGCCAGCAGGCAATCCGAACCTTTATGGAACATACCATGAAAACAGCGGCGAGCATCCGGCTGACGAAAACGGTGTTTGGGGTGTAAATCGGCCTAAATACTGTTTTCAGCTTCCGTAAATGCTTCTTTTCTCCATAGGCAATAGGCAGAAAACGGACAGAGCCAGTGCCAGCAATCCGCGCACGGAACGGCAGGCCAGATGCCGGGAACGCCGATGACTTGAGGAAGAAGCAGGATGCCCACTGTCAGAAATACCAGTGTGCGCAGGATAGACAGAATCGACGCCGTTTTGCCATCGGACAGAGCCGTGAAAAACGCAGAAGTGGATTTCAGTATGAAATCCTTCTGTGAAGGTTCTGTTGTCTGAGTTACAGAAACAAAAAGCCGCACCTCTGGGAGGAGTGCGGCTCTCAATTTGATAGCTACCTACAACATGAAAAGTATAACAAAAGACTCACTGGAAAGCAACCTTTTTCATCGAATGCACGAAAAGTTCGGCTGAATGCACAACTTGCCGGTAAACGATTTTTTTGTGGAAAGTGCTATTGGAAAAAGGTTTGGATTTTCTTGCTGGGGAAACAAGTTATTTCCGACTTGTCAGCCGGTTGAGCAGCATCACGGCCAGAACAATGATGCCGATGACGAGAATGATGCCGACCATGCCGATGAGCATCATAGGCAGCGTGGCCATCCACGAAGAAAGATGAAGCATAATGATACCTCCGTTAAGCCATCAGGGTCAAAATCAAGCCGCCTGCAATGACGGATGCGATCTGCCCTGAAACATTGACGCTGATGGAATACATCAGCAGGAAATTCTGATTGTCCTCTTCCAGTCCCATCTTGTTGATCACGCGGCCACTCATGGGGAAGGCCGAGATACCTGCTGCGCCGATCATCGGGTTCAGCTTTTTGCCTTCGGGCAGGAAGAGGTTCAGCAGCTTTGCAAACAGCACGCCGCTCGCCGTATCAAAGACAAAGGCCACCAGACCCAGTGCAAGGATGAGCAGGGTGTCGGGTCGGACGAACTTGTCGGCAGTCATCTGTCCGGCCACCGTCAGACCCAGCACAAGGGTGATGAGATTTGCCAGCACATTCTGTGCCGTTTCGCTCAGGGCGTTCAGTACGCCGCATTCCCGCAGCAGGTTGCCGAACATCAGGAAACCCACCAGTGCCACGCTGGCCGGAGCTACCATACCGGCGATGATGGTCACCACAATAGGGAACAAAATCTTGGTCAGCTGGGAAACGCTGCCCTTTTCGTAGGGCATCCGGATGCGGCGTTCTTTTTGAGTGGTCAGCAGTTTGATGACCGGCGGCTGCACAATGGGCACCAGTGCCATGTAGCTGTAGGCCGCCACCATGATGGCACCGAGGTACTGGGAATTGAGGGTGTTTGCCACAAAAATGGCGGTGGGACCATCCGCTGCACCGATGACCGCAATGGAAGCGGCATCTTTCAGGTCAAAGAAGAAGCCTGCCAGAAACAGGGTGAAGAAGATGCCGAACTGTGCGGCAGCACCAAAGAGCATGAGCCACGGCTTTTCCAGCAGTGGGCCAAAGTCGATCATGGCACCGATGCCAATGAAAAGCAGCAGGGGAAACAGCTCGTTGGACATTCCTGCGTCAAACAAGGCGGAAATAGGGCCAACGGTGTCGCCCTGCGTGATAGCACCGGACAGCGGCAGATTGACCAGAATCGCCCCAAAGCCCATTGGCAGCAGCAGGCTCGGTTCCATCTTTTTGGCGATGGCAAGGTAGATGAGCAGCGCACCGATGCCCCACATCACTACCATCTGCCAAGTCAGGTTTCCAAAGTTGGAAAACAGACTTGTGAATGTGTTCAGAAAGTTCATAGTTTTTCTTACCTCCGTGTGTTCCGGTACGGCGGCAAGAAAAAAAGACTTCTGCCACAGTACCTTGTCTGTGACAAAAGTCTCAAGCGAACACATGACATCGGGCATTTCTGCCGTGATGACGCTGCCATGCAGCAACCTCCCGGATGGAAAACCGGAAAATTACCCTTTACTCCCTTTTATCAAGTACATTAAAACAGAATAGAGGGAAGTTGTCAAGAAGAATACAGAGATCTTTTCTGTATCTTATCTTACTTAAAATTCCGAATGCCGATGTCGACACAGACGATTCTTTCGCGCAGGAAATCACATGGTCATTCTGCGCATGCTGCAAGAAGCAAACTTTGTGGAAAAACGCCTTTGAAGCAGCCGGATAAATTGCGGTCGTGTTCCACGAATCGCAGGAGGATGCGAGAAAACAGCTGATGGAAGAAATCTCAATTATTCTTCACAAGGCAGCTGCTTCTTGATGAATTTCAAGAATGCTTCTGCGGCAGGAGCTGGCTCTTTCTGGTATGCCAGGCCAATCTCAATGATCTCCGACGGGTCGATGAACAGATGCCGTACCAACGGGTCGTGGAAATTGCTGTTGATACGGTTGCTGATGGCATATCCCAGCCCTGCGCCCACCATCGCATAGGTGGCCTGAATGTCCATGGTCGAAAATTGCATATTGGATTTTACGCCCCGGTGTTCAAAGAAACGGATGCTGTCAATGTCCATTCCGGGGCAGGTCTGGATATAGGGTTCGGGCAAAAGCTCTTCCAACGGTACACTTTGCCGGTTTGCCAGAGGATGCTTTGCCGGAACGACAGCCAGCAGTGGGTCCTGGCAGAGTGGGAGCCACCCATGCACACCCTCACGGGCACTGACGATGCAGAAGTCGAGCTGGTGATGTTCGAGCTGCTGCACAAGATCGGTGCTGGTACCGTTGACGATATGAAACTGTACACCCGGATGCAGCTCGTGGAAGTGAGAGGTCACTTCGGTGATCCACGGATAATAGTGACGGTAGGCTGTGCCGATCCCAATCGTGCCCTGCTCATAGCCAAGGATGCGTGCGGCGGTCTGTTCGATTTTGTCCTGCGCAAATAGTAATTCCCAGACGCTGGGCAAAAGCTGCTCGCAGGCTGGGGTCGGGGTCACACCCTGTTTGCTGCGGTACAGCAGCGGAAAGCCAATCTCCTTTTCCAATGCCGCTACGCTGCGGCTGATGCCGGAAACAGTGTAGTCCAGTGCTTCGCCTGCTGCGCACAGACTGCCCTTGTCGATGGCAGTCAGTAAGATTTTCCAGTGTTCGGTGTCCATAGCTTTTCTTCTTTCTTTGACAAAATCGCAAGGATTATTTGAGATATTCTCGCTTTTCTCAAATGTATACCTGTGCTATGCTGTTGTCAATGTTTCGGAAGGAAAGAGGACATTGAACGTGACAGTACAGCATACGCAGGATTTGACACAGGGCAACCTTTCGCGCCACTTGGTAAAACTGGCATTGCCGCTTGTGTTCGGAAATATCCTGCAAGAATTTTATAATACCATCGATGCTTTTGTGGTTGGACGATTTGCCGGACAGGAAGAATTTGCCGCCATTGGTGTGGCTGGAACGGTCATGAACCTGTTTTTGTTTGCACTGGTGGGCTGCTGCACCGGATTTTCGGTGCTGTTCGCCCGCGCCTACGGCCATAATGATATGGATGATTTGCACCAGCAGGAAGTGTCCGCGCTCACTGTCGGACTTGCCTGTACTGCTTTTCTGATGTTTCTGGGTCTTGCCGGGATGCGTCCGCTGCTGACCCTTTTGCAGACGCCGGATACCTTGCGCGGATATGTTGCCACTTATCTGCGCTGGATTTTCCTCAGCCTGCCTGCTGCCTTTTTATATAACCTGTTTGCATCCCTTCTGCGTTCTTCGGGTGACACGCAAGCGGCCTTGCTGGTGCTGGCTGCGGCGGTCGGCGCGAACCTTGCACTGGATTTTGTGTTCGTGGCTGGCTTCTCCAGCGGCATCGAGGGAGCAGCCATTGCCACCGCACTGACACAGGTGTTCTCCGCGCTAGTCTGCTACGGATATCTTCATCGTACCCACCGGGAGCTGATTTTGCATCGTGCGGATTGGAAATTGGAACTTGCCCGTCTGCGTACGACCTTGAAATTCGGTCTTGTCAGTAGCCTGCACCAATGCAGCCTGTACCTCGGCAAAATGTTCGTGCAGGGGGCTGTCAACACGGCTGGAACAGAAGTGATTGCCGCCTATACCGCAGGCACTCGCATCGAAGGCTTTGCCAACTCGTTCGGCAGCAGCGGTTCAACGGCCACGTCCATTCTGACCGCACAGAATTATGGCGCATCACGGAAAGACCGGGTCGAGGGCACATTCTGGTGCAGCCTACGCTGGATGGCCGTGCTGGGAACGCTTTCAGGCATCGGGATGTTCCTGCTGGCTCCTTACGCTATCACCCTGATGCTGGGAACCAGTGAAGGCATCGCCTTTACGGCTACTGTTTCCTATCTGCGGTTTGTGGCGTTGTTTTACACCTTCTGTTTTACCGGCAACACCTTCACCGGCTATTACAGCGGCACAGGCCGGGTCATGCTGCCGTTCATCGGTGCGCTGGGGCATATCAGCATCCGTGTCGTTCTTTCGTGGGTGCTGTTCCCACACATGGGCCTGAACGCAGTCGCTCTCGCCACTGGCCTTGGCTGGCTGTGCGGCAACACCTTCTGGGGCAGCTGCAAGATCTGGCTGGCTCGGCACAAATCCTGACATTCTCTATTTTACCTCTTTTTATACAGCGAACCGCCCATCTACTGTGTCGATCAGCACAACAGATGGGCGGTTCGCTATTTATTACAGATTCTCGCTGAAGAACTTCTCCATGGCGGCGGCGTTTGCTTCCTCATCACCACCCTCAACGGTCACGGTGACGGTATCTCCCTGCTTGATACCCAGTCCCATGACCGCCATCAGTTTGGTTGCCACTGCGGACTTGCCTGCGGCATTTTCCAGCGTAATGGTGCTGTCCAATGCTTTGGCTGCTTTCACCAGCAGACCAGCCGGACGCGCATGGATGCCGGTCGCATCCTGAACGGTATAGCCGAACTTCTTCATTTTCTTCTCCTTATCGTTTCCCCAAGTAAGCCCAATTTCCTGCTAAATCAGGCTTCATTCAGACTGCGGCCATTGGTTTCGATCAGATGTTTATACCATGCAAACGAATCCTTCTTGATGCGCCGCAAGGTGCCGTGGCCCTCGTTATCCTTATCCACATAGATGAAACCATACCGCTTTTTCATTTCTGCGGTGGATGCCGATACGATGTCGATTGGACCCCAGTAGGCGTAGCCCATGATGTCCACGCCATCCCGGATGGCATCCCGCACGGCCAGAAGATGCTCGCGCAGATAGTCGATGCGGTAGGGGTCGTGGATATGGCCGTCCTCCACAACATCCTGTGCGCCCAGACCGTTCTCCACCGGGAACACTGGCACTTGATAGCGGTCATAAATTTCGTTCAGGGTGTAGCGCAGACCCATCGGGTCGATCTGCCAGCCCCACTCGCTGGTTTTCAGGAAGGGATTCGGGGTGCTGTACTCTCCGCCCGTGTCAAAGAAGGAGGGCTTTCCGGCCTCATGGGTGGAGGTGCGGTAGTAGCTGAAGGCCACAAACTCGCTGCGGTACTGACGAATCAGCTCCAAGTCGCCCGGTTCGATTTCAATGTGGACATCGTTCTCTGCCCACAGGCGGTAGATGTAGCCGGGATAGTAGCCGCGCACCATCACATCGCTGAAGAACAGCGACTTGCGGCGGATGTCCATGGTTTCAAACACGGCCTGCGGGTCGCAGTTGTAAGGATAGATGTTGGACAGCGACAGCATACAGCCAATCTTTGCATCGGGGATGATCTCATGGCAGAGTTTGTTTGCCAGACTGCTGGCCACGAACATATTGTGTGCGGCCTGATAGATCAGCTGTTTGTGATTCGTTTCAGTGCCATCGAAGATGACACCTGCCACATAGTCCGCATTGCGGCGCATGTTGTTGATCTCGTTGAAGGTCAGCCACAGCTTCACCTTGTCCTTGTAGCGAGTAAAGATGGTGCAGCAGTAGTTCTCGAAGAAGCCGATTAGCTCCCGGCTGCGCCAGCCGCCGTACTTTTCCACAAGGTAGAGCGGCATCTCGTAGTGGCTGATGGTGACGAGCGGCTGGATGCCGTTCTTGTTCAGCTCATCGAACAAGTCATCGTAGAACTGCAAGCCCTTCTCGTTGGGTTCGGTCTCGGTGCCGGTAGGGAAGATGCGCGTCCATGCAATGGAGGTGCGGAACACCTTGAAGCCCATCTCAGCAAACAGCGCGACGTCCTCTTTATAGCGGTGGTAGAAGTCGATTGCGGTTTCGTGGGGGTAATACTGGCTGCCCGGAACGGGCTTGCCCTGAAACTTGTGGTGGACACCGTTGGAGAAGCAGCTGGCCAAATCCCAGCCCTTACCGTCCTCCTGCCATGCGCCCTCTGCCTGATTCGCGGCAATCGCGCCGCCCCAGAGGAAGCCTTCCGGGAAGGCGTCCCGATATTTGGAATGGAGTTCCATCGTTCAAAACCTCCTGTTATTCTGCGATTTTCGGCTCGTCTGCCGGGTCGTAACCTACTACGAAGGTCACAGCTGCGGACACAACGATTGCCACGATGATGCCGATGAACATTGCGAGGATGGTATCTTCAAAGATGGGCAGTGCCATGATGGTGGAGTAGCCCATGGTGTAAGCCTTTGCGCCCAGAATACCGGTCACGATGCCGCCCACAGCACCACCGGCCATCACGCCGTACATGGGGCGTTTCAGCTTGAAGTTGATGCCGTAGATAGCCGGTTCAGTCACGCCTGCCACGATGCAGCCAAAGGCAAGGCTGAAGGCTTCGGAACGGAAGGCCGGGTTCTTGCTGCGCAGACCAACACCAAGACAGGCACCGCCTTCGGCCATGTTGTGCAGGATGAAGGAGGGGCGGAAGATGGGGTCATAGCCGGGGTCTGCAATGGACTGTGCCATGAAGGGAGAAATCGCATGGTGCATACCGGTCATGACCAGCCAAGGCATCACGCCAGCCAGAATACCGACTGCCAGAGGGCCGACATTGGCACCCAGCCAGACAAACACGCCGGAGATGGCAGAACCCACATAGCTGCCCAGAGGTCCCAGTACGGTGAAGCCGAGAATCATGGAAAGACCCATGGTACCCATGCCAACGAAAATGGACTTGAAGATGCCCGGAACAATTTTGTTCAGCAGCTTTTCAAAGAAGCAGCAGGCCAGCGCAATGAGCAGAGCGGGCAGAAGCTGCTGCTGATACTTGACCAGCTTGACCGGCAGGTTCAGCAGGGTAAGTGCTTCGCCGTTGGCGACCATGGAAGTAAAGGCCGGGGTCAGCAGGCTGGCGGCACCCGCCATAGCGTAGATAGGCGTGGAACCCAGCTGCTTTGCCGCGCCGTAGGCCACGAAGATAGGCATGAAGTAGAACGGTGCATTGGCCACCCAGCTCAGCACCATGTAGGTGTTGCCATTCTTAAAAACAGGCATTGCATAAGTAATGAGGAGCAGCAGGACTTTGAGCATACCGCCGCCGATCAGGCCGGGAACGGTTGGAGCCACGGCACCGGCAATGAAGCTGACAGCATCGTTGAAGTATTCCTTCGGGCCTTTTTTGCCCTTTGCGGAAGTGGGCTTCTTCTCCGCTGCTTTCGGTGCGGGCTGAGCGTTCTGCTCGTACAGCTCATGTGCCGCATTGTACAGAGGAACCAGTTCCTTGCCCACCACGATCTGTGCCTGACCAGACGCATAAATCACGCCCAGCACACCGGGGACTGCTTTCATGCCGTCCAGATCGGCGGCGTCCTTGTCGATCAGGGTGAAGCGCAGACGGGTCGCACAGTGACCCACAGCCTTGATGTTGCTGTAACCACCTGCTTTTTCAATCAGGTCAAGTGCCGTTTTCTTGTGATCCATGATGTTCTCCTTCCTGTTTTCAGCCAATGATGCTGCACTGGTCATTGGTGATTTTTTCGTACATCCAGCCAAGGCTCATCTTGCCCTGCTCTTCGATTTCCTTCATCATGCCGGCTTCCTTCTTCATCACAGCATGAGCGGAAGCCAGAACCTTTTCTGCATCCTCCGGGCGAACGACCACAAGACCGTTGCCATCGCCCACCAGAATGTCACCGGGGCAGACGATACGTCCGCCGATGTTCACCGGTACATTGATTTCGCCGGGGCCGTTTTTGTACGGGCCGTTCGGACAAGCCGCCTTTGCGAATACCGGGAAGTTCATCCCGGAAAGCTCCACCTTGTCGCGGATGGCACCGTTGATGACAAAACCTGCAATGCCGCGTTTTGCTGCGTAAGTCGCCATGATCTCTCCGCAGAGAGCACGCTCTTCAAAGCCGCCGCCATCGACCACAATCACGTCACCGGGCTTTGCGTTGTCGATGGCGTAGTAAAAGAGAAGATTGTCGCCTGCCGGAACACGCACGGTATAGGCTGTGCCGGTAAGACGGACATTGTTCACTGGGGTGATTTCTGCCGAGATTGCGGCGGTGCGGTTCATGGCATCACCGATGTTGGGAATGGGGATGCCATCGAATTTTGCCAGCAACTCGGCAGACGGGCGCGGGAAATCATTTTTGATACAGTAGCCAATGTTCATAATGAAATACCTCACGATTACGAATGATTTCCGCTGTGCGCACATCGGATTTTCCTTGCACCGTTATCATAACATACCCAGAAGATATTGTAAAACGAATTATAAAACTATATAATATCACCAGAACCGATATTTGAAACCCCTGTCAGGAGGAAGTGCGGTATGACCTACGAACAAGTTGAAACCTTTCTTGCCGCCGTGTCCGGCGGTACGATTTCTGCCGCCGCAGAAGCATTGTTTGTTTCCCAATCCACCGTCAGCAGCCGCATCCAGCTTCTGGAGCAGGAACTGGGCATCCCGCTGCTTATCCGGCACAAAGGCCACCGCACCATCGAGCTGACCAGCTACGGCAAGGAGTTTGTGCCGCTGGCAAGCCAATGGGCTTCGCTGTGGAAGGAAACACAGAATCTGAAAAACAAATCCGACCTGCAAACGCTCCGTATTGCTGGCGTGGATGCGGTGAACAACTATACATTTCTTCCGCTCTATCGGGCGCACATGGAAAGGTATCCGAGTATCCGGCTTTCCATCAACACCTTCCATTCCAGCGAGATTAACAGCCGGGTGCAGAGCCGGGATGTGGATATGGGTTTCGTGTTCAGTCAACGCATCCGATACCCGGAAGTTATTTCCCGCCCGGTCTACCGGGAACTCATGTACTTAGTCTGTCAAAAGGACAGCCCTTACTATGAGGGCATCCATCCACGGGAACTGGATGTCGGCAAGGAAGTTTTTCTGCGCTGGGGGCAGGACTACCAGCAGTGGCATGACCGCTACTGGAATCCTTCCGAGCTTCCGCTCATCACGGTGAACACTGGCTCCATGCTCAAGCATTACCTGACCGAACCGGGTCGCTGGGCGATTGCCCCCATGTCGGTGGTGCAGGTCATCAGCCGCAGCGGAAATCTGGCGTGGTATCGGATGCAGGAAAGCCCTGCACCACGTATCTGCTATCAGCTTATCAACCGCTATCCCAAGAGCAGCCATCAGCAGGCCATTGATTGCTTCAATGCCGAACTGGATACCTTTATTGAGAAAAATCCCAGCATTTGCACCTTTGAGGATTGGATGCTGGAAACGCCGAAAGAGAGATAATGTATTTTCTTCAGTCTGCAAGTCAGAACTGGACAATCTGAGGCTGGAACAGGATACCTGCTGAATCATCAAATAGAAAGCAAAACTGGGATGCTGCCGCTTATGTGACAGTATCCCAGTTTTTACTTTTGTCTAATCGGCAGAACCCAGTGATTCCTTTACAGTGCAGTTCCCTTCGTTGGCACGAAGAAATCATCCATACGGACTTTTTCCAATGTCAGCAGCTTTACCTTTTTGTCAATGCCGCCTGCATACCCGGTCAGGCTGCCGCTGGTGTCAACGACCCGGTGGCAGGGGATAATGATGGAAATTTCATTGTGTCCCACAGCACCGCCCACGGCCTGTGCCGACATCCGGGAAAGCCCGTGCTTCGCGGCCATCTGCTTTGCCAGTGCGCCGTAGGTCGTGGTCTGGCCGTAGGGAATCTGGAGCAGCAGCTCCCACACCTCCTGCCGGAACGGGGAACCGATGGGGTGAAGCGGTGGGGTAAAATCCGGTTCTTGACCGCTGAAATAAACATCCAGCCAGCGTTTCGCTTCGAGAAGGATGGGCGTTTCCTGCGCGGTGTGTTCCGGGTCGAGCGCATCTGCAAAGTATTTCTCACCATCGAACCAGAGACCGGTCAGACCAATCTCATCTGCGACCAACAGGATGCCGCCCAGCGGCGAATCATAGTGCAGTGTGTACATCATGGCTGTTTTTTCCTTTCACTTTTTGTTTTTTGGGGGCATAGTCGTGCATCTCCGGGAGGGCACCGCCGGCAATGGCCCACAGGTACAGGCTGGCAACACTGCAATAGGGGCTGAACCGTCTGCGGTATTGCTCAAAGAGCTTCCGGTCGACTTTTCGGTGGTGGTAGAGCATCCGCAGACCGCGCTGAATGGCGAGGTCGTCATAGCTGAACACATCCGGCCGCTGCATACAGAACAGTAAAATCATCTCTGCCGTCCATACGCCAATGCCTTTCAGGCTGCTCAGTTCCCGGATGACTTCTTCGTCTGACTTCTGCTTGATGCCTTCCAGGTCAAATTCGCCGTTCTGGACTTTCTGGGCAAAATCGGTGATGTACTCCGCCTTGCGGAAGGTCATGCCCAGCTTTTGCAGCTGCGGTACACCGGCGGCAAGGATGTGCCCGGCATCCACGACGCCAAGGGTCTCCCATATCCGCTGCCAGATGGTGGCCTGTGCTTTAGTGGAGATCTGCTGGCCGACGATGTGATGTACGACTGCAGAAAACAGATCGGTGTCTACTTCGCGCTGGATTGGCCCGATTCTCTGAATGACTTCTCCCAACTGCTTGTCCTTTCGGCTCAGATGATCGGTTTCGGTGGCTCCATATTGAAAATACATCCTGTATGCCTTTCTTCTCGATGAAATCTCTATATACGATGATTATATCATTGCTTTTGCGGAATGAATATCAGAAAATTACGGAATCATATCACAATATCACCGAACTCTCTTGCCCTCGGGTAACACGAGGGGTGTATACTCAGTATACCATAAAAGAGAAAGAAAGGGTTATAGTATGAAAAAGATTCTGATTTTAGAGGGCAGCCCACGCCCCAACGGAAACTCCTGCATTCTGAGCAACGAGTTTGCTCGCGGTGCCGAAGAAGCAGGAAACTGCGTGGAGAAAATTCAGCTCTCCCGTAAAAAGCTGTCCGGGTGCCTCGGCTGCAATGCCTGCTGCCGCAACGGCGGTGCCTGCGTGCAGAAGGACGATATGGAAGAGATTCGGGCAAAGATGCTGGAAGCGGACGTCATCGTGCTGGCATCCCTGCGAGGCTTTATCTGCTGCGTACCCGATGCCAAGGAGGGCGGCATCGTGCTGGGCGTGGGTACTATGGAAGCAGGTGACAACCGCTCCTCCGACGCCATGCAGCAGGCATACCAGATGGGCAAAAATGTGTAAGATCGCGTAAAACTGCATAGAACCACAACAGCGGACCACCCGAAGCAGAATGTTCGGACGGTCCGCTGTTATTTTGTTGGAGAGATTGCTTTAGTTCGTGACACCGAGGCTCTTGTTCAGGCCGCTGCCATTCTCTACGAGGTCAGCCATAAACCGGGCCACAGCAATGCGGCCTACTGCGTTGGAGTGAAGTGGCCGTCCCTCTTCCTGTACGAAATAGCTTTCATTGGTTCCATTCAGCATATAACGCAGGATCTGCACACCGCCCAAAGCGATGAGGAACAGACTGGTGAGGCGGATACCATTCGCCGCAATGGAGATGATTTCCGTATTGGTGACAAAGATGCTCATGATGGGCTGACTGAACAGCCAGAACACCACAAGCAGCACAACGGAAACCACTGCACTGGTTTTCATTGCAGCTACAACGCCCAGCGAGATCCGGTCATGCTTGCCAGCTCCCATATTCTGCCCGGTGTAGGTCACGATGGCTGCACCCAGCGCAGCAAAAATCTGCCGTACCAGCAGCTCGATTTGGGTGGTCGCGGTAAAAGCACGATGACTGATTCACCAAAACCGTTGACGATACGCTGTAAAATGATGCTGGAGACATAGATCAGGGCATACTGCAGGCCGATGGGAACGCCCACTTGAATGGTTTTCCAAATCAGGTTCTTGTTGATGGCTCGGTGTTGGAACGCCTGCCGGAACTGTGGGACTTTTGCGAACGCGTAGAGAATGCAGGCGATAGCGGCCAGTGCTTCGGACAGTACCGTCGCAATGGCAGCACCTGCCACGCCGCTTTTCAGACCGACCACAAAAACAAGATCCAGTACGATGTTCCTTTAATTTGTAACGCCGATGCTTTCATTCCGATAAATCTGCGTCGGCTCGGGCATTCGTGCCGTTCTTGCGGCGGTAGGGCAGGCCGCGCACATCACAGCAGACTTGCTCCACTTGCACAAGGAGGTTGTGCCATGTCAGAACTTCAGGAGCAGATTCGGCAATATTGCAGCTACTTACACGAATGGAATGCTTCCTACGAAGACTACGCCCGAAGCGTTGGATTGTCCTATACCAGCTTGTCCATCCTGAGTGCGCTCTATGGTGCAGAAAACTGCACCCAGAAAATGTTGTGTGAAAGCTGTTTTTTGCCAAAACAGACGGTCAATACGGCCATCACCGCCTTTTACAAAAAGGGCTGGGTTCGGCTGGAAGAGCTGCCGGAGGACCGCCGAAACAAGACCATTCATTTCACCCCGGAAGGACAGGCTGCGGCAGATGAAATCATGCGGCGGCAACGCCCTGATCGCTCGCAAAATTGGTGAAGGCAAAGAGCAGGAATCTCGGCAGGATTTTTCGCTGCTGATGGCGGTTGCTTTTATCTTCAGCATTGTGCTGGCTTTTTCGGTCATCGGGGAATGTGGGGGAAAACACTCGCAAGAAAACGGGAAAATCCGCTAACGGAAGGGTCTTTTAAGCTGCATACTGCCGCTGCACCTTTTCCCAAATGCCTTCCCGTTCGGTTTCTGGATAGTGCAGAGCAATTTTTGCAAGGATCTCCTTTTTGCAGGGCTTGGAGTAGAGTACGTGGCAGTTTCGGTCAAACTGCAGTTCACTGTCTTTCATAGGGTCTCCTTTTGAAGAGTTATAATTAGCTAACTTCACGTTCTTTGAAAAGCCGCTCTGCAGCGGCTTTACTTCTGAGAAAAGAATACGCCAGACAGTTTGTTCTGTCAAGAATAAAAAAGCCCGGCCGGGCGTATTCGGAAACTGAGCGAAGCCGAACAAGGAAAGCAGTTGCCAATCCAGAAACTTGTGCTATAATAGTTGTATATACAACGATGTAGATACAACATCTTGAAGACCCGGAGGCGTCTATGGATATTACGGAACGAAAAATCACAAAAATCGCACGAGAAGCGGAGAAATTAGTTCTGCTCACGATGCGGGAAGAGGGTGTCGGCACGGCAGAGAACGACCTGATCCATGCGCTGCGACACAATCCCGGATGCACACAGGCAGCACTTGCAGAACTTCTGCACGCAGACAAAGCCGCAATTGCACGGAGAACGAAGAATCTGGAAACAAAGGGGTATCTTGTCCGCAGAGATGCCCCGAATGACCGGCGCAGTCAGCTGTTGTTCCCTACAGAAAAGGCGGAAAACCTGAAATCGTCCAAGGCGGAGATCGAAGCGGCGTTCTACGAGTACCTGACGAATGTGCTGACGAAAGAAGAAGCCGCTGCTTTTGCTTCGTCGCTAAACAAATTATATACAGCATCCAAAACGGAGAGCCGCGCAGGATTTCCACATTTTAGAAAAAACGCAGGAGGTGAAATTTCCGATGAAAAATGAAAAGACATTTCGCCCGGATCGAATTGGCTCGTATTTTCTGGTCGAATGGCTGCCGTTGCTGTTTGTGACCGTTTCAGGCCTGTTTTATAATGTCGGCCTGCTTGCGACGCCGTGGTTCGAGGGTCGGCTGGCACAGTGTCTGGCCGATATCCTCGGCGGAAACGAAACAGCTGCAAAAATGGCGGTGCTGGTGCTTGCCTACATCCTTGTCACACTGGCAGTGCAGTTGGCACGTTTTTTCAAACGCTTCTATGTCCGCCGCTTTGCAAATAACATCAACCGCCGGATGAAGGGCGTTCTTTATGCAAATCTGGTGCGTCAGAGCCGGGCTTCTCTGGAAAAAGAGGGCGCAGGTGAACTGATGACAAAAGCCATCTCGGATGTGGACGACTGCGTGGAGGGAATGCGGAAATTCACTACCGAGATCTTTGATACCGGTGTGGCACTGGTCGGATATGCAGTGATGCTTCTGGTCTATGACTGGCGGCTGGCATTGCTCAGCCTGATTTTCACACCGGTATCCTATGTCTGCGCGGCATGGATGAAAAAGCCCGTTCAGCGTGCCGGTGCAGCGTATAAAAAAGCTGCTGGCGCACTGAGTTCCGCCACGCTGGATCGTGCGCAGAACGCTGTGACCTACCGTATCTATGGCTGCGAAAATGTCCGGGTAGAACGGTATGAAGATGCACTGAAAAATTATGAAAAAACTGCTGTGCGCAGTAATGTGTGGCAGTCGGCACTTCCTCCGCTCTATCTGGCGGCATCGGAAGCCGGTGTGCTGTTCATCCTGTGGTTCGGCGCAAAGAATGTCCTTGGCACTGGCTGGCGTGCATGGGATATCGCAGCATTCACGACTTTCCTTTCCTGCTTTACTAAGCTGGTCGTCAAATCGTCCAAAGTGGCAAAGCTGTTCAACTCGATACAGAAGGCAGAAGTCTCGTGGAAGCGCATCAAACCACTGATGAAGTCGCCGGAACAGCTGGAAGAACTCAATGTTCCGGAAGCCGCCGATGTGACTCTGAAAGACCTTTCGTTCTGCTACGGTGATACCCCGATTTTCTCCGGTCTGAGCCTGACCGCCCATCCCGGCGATGTCATCGGTGTGACCGGCCCTGTCGCCTGCGGCAAATCCACCTTTGGACGAGTGTTCCTCTGCGAGGCACCGTATGGCGGTTCAGCTCAGTTCGGAAAGAAGGAGTTCTCCGCTTTCACGCCCAGACAAATTTCCGCAACAGTCGGTTATCTGGGTCATGACCCGGAACTGAGCGCAGATACCTTGAAAAACAATGTTCTCTGCGGCAGTGAACAGGACGCCATGCCATATCTTGATGATGCAGCTCTGAAAGATGAAGTTCTTGCGATGGAAAACGGTGTGGATACGGTCATCGGCAGCAGCGGCACACGATTGTCCGGCGGACAGGCGCAGCGTCTGGCACTGGCGAGAACCCTCGCGTATCCCCGGCCTGTTCTGGTTTTGGACGATCCGTTCTCCGCACTCGACCGGAAAACGGAGGATACCGTATTTGCAAATTTGCAGGCGTATGCAAAAAATAAGGTCGTATTCCTCATCTCACATCGCCTGTATCACTTCCCACAGATGCAGCAGGTCATCTTTATGGACGGCGGAAAAACGACCGTTGGCACCCACGAGGTGCTGATGGAGTCCGTTCCGGTCTACCGTCAGCTGTATGAAAGCCAGACAGGAGGAAAACAGCATGAAGAACGGGCATAAAAACGGCGTGTTTGACGCGCTCCGGATGGCGGCGGTGTCCCATCGCTTCCTCACTGTGGGAACGATTTTGTGTGTGGCGGCGTCGGTGGTTGCGTCTTTGATTCCTCCGCTGCTCCTTGCACGGATCATTGACCGACTGACCGCTGGAATTCCGCTGACCTTCCTTGCGGTGCTTCTCTACTTCGGCAGCCTTGCGCTGGAAGGGATGCTCTCTTCGGCACAGGAAAGCCTGCTGGTGCTTTTCGGCCAGAAAATGACCCACGCTCTGCGCTCGGAAATGTCGCAGAAGCTGACCCAGCTGCCGGCCAGTACGCTGGTCGCCCAGAACCCCGGCGAGGTCGCGGCACGTTTTTCGGGCGATGTGGATACTGTGGAGGCACTGTTTACTTCCGGTATCATCAGCATGGTGGCGGATGCCTGCCGCATCATCTCGATCATGGCAGTCATTGCGGTCAAGAATACCGGCCTTGCACTGATTTTGCTGCTGGTGCTTCCGGTGTTTGCGGTGTTTACCCGTCATGTGCAGAAGCGGATGCTGGCCGCTCAGCTTGATAATCGCCGTGCGGTTGCCGCAGTCTCCGGACAGGTGCCGGAAACGCTCCACAATATCCGCACCATTCGTGCGCTTGGACTGGAAACATACATGGAACACCGGTATGACCGATGCATCGGTGAAAGCTATGCGGCCATGGAGCGGACGAACTTTTATGATGCTATCTACTCGCCGGTCGTTCTTGTGCTGGATGCTGTTGTGGTCGGCATCGTCATGCTCCTTTCCGCTTCCGGCAATGCAACGGTTTTGGGGCTGTTTGGCATGTCGGTCGGTACCTCGGTAGCGGTCATCAACTATATCTCTCGTATCTTCGAGCCAATTGAAAGCCTTGGCATAGAGATTCAGACCATCCAGTCGGCAATGGCAGGCGTCAAGCGTATCGACGCATTCCTTGCACAGCCGGAACGCGCCATTCCCAAAGAATGGGAAAATGCCGCACGAGGAGAGGTCGAGCTTTCCCATGTGACCTTTGGCTATGGCGAAAAGCCTGTCCTGAGCAACTTCTCGATGACGGTCAAGCAGGGCGAGCAGGTCACACTGATCGGCCGGACGGGTGTCGGAAAAAGCACGGTGTTCAAGCTCCTGCTGGGTCTGTACCAGCCGGAAGCCGGTACCGTCACCATCGGCGGCGTAAATGTTTCAGACATTACAGACAAAGAACGCCGTACCTGTATCGGCTGTGTGGAACAGCATTTCGCCCGTGTGCCGGGAACGGTTCTGGAACAGATCACGCTGGGCGACCCGAACATCACCCAGAAAATGGCGGAAAATGCGGCAAAGCTGGCCGGGATCGACACCGCCATTCAGACTTTGCCAGATGGTTATGATACGGTCTGCACGGATGGCATGTTCTCGCAGGGCGAGTGGCAGCTGCTGTCCATTGCCCGTGCCGCAGCCGCAAACCCGGCGGTTCTCCTTCTGGATGAGATCACCGCAAATCTGGATGCAGAGACTGAAGCCCGTGTTCTTGAAGCCCTTTGCCGCGCGTCCAAGGGCCGCACCGTCCTCTCTGTTTCTCACCGCATTTATGAAAATCTCGGCGGAAGAACAGTAGAGATCAAGGCGCAGGGATAACAACCAGTCGAAATGATTGGTTGAAAGACTGGATTTTTCTGCCAGAGCGTGATACACTGGAACTATCCAAAGACAGGAGGGTAAGAAAATGGAATTTACTCAGGTAATTGCAGAACGTTATTCCTGCAAAAATTTCGGCGAGGGCAAAGTGGACGCCGCAAAGCTTACGGAGATTCTGGAAGCTGGCCGTCTGGCTCCGACCGCAAAGAACTTTCAGGAGCAGCGGATCTATGTAGTCCAGTCCGAAGAAGGTCTGGCAAAAATCGACAAGGTAACGCCCTGCCGTTATGGTGCATCGACCTGTGTGGTCGTAGCGTTCGACCGGAATAATGTGTTTACTTATCCGGGTGAGAAGCGCGATTCCGGCATTGAGGATGCGACTATCGTAGCCACCCATATGATTCTGGCGGCGGAAAACGCAGGCGTAGACAGCTGCTGGATCAACTTCTTCGATCCGGAAAAGCTGGCAAAGGAACTGAACCTGCCGGAGAACGAAGAGATTTTGATGATCCTGGATCTTGGTTATGCTGCAGAGGGCACGAAGCCTCTCCCGAACCATAATTCGAGAAAGCCTTTGTCGGAGACAGTCTCCTACCTCTAAAATCAATCAAATCATCTCTCCGCCGGAATATGGTGCAGAGACTTGGCTCTCGATGAGTGAAAATACTCATCGGGGGCTTTTTACTGCCTTGAAACGGCGTCTGAAAACATAAAAAGCATCCACAACAGGATTCTCGGACTTTTATAACTCCGAAAAAGTTGTGGATGCTTTTATCGTTTAAGAATGTGCTTTATCGTGCCGAAACAGGCTTTTGACACCTTTCCAGAACGCGACGACACGCTCACGGGGAAGAAAGTAGTTGACAAGCAGTGCCACGATGACACCGACCGCAGTATCGAAGATACGGTTCAGCGCATAGCTGACGTAAGTTTCGATAGGAGTGCTGAACAATACGATGCAGAGTACGACGCCGCCCGGCTGGACGCCGCCCGGCCAGAAATACTGACAGAGCAGGATCAACACCACGATAGCGGCACCCAGCAGCAAGGCCAGATAAATGGTGTGTCCGCCCTGTGGGAACCACCGCAGATAGATCCAGAAAACTACGATGGAAAGCAGACCACCGATGAGGGTGCCGAACAGACGATTGCCGCCGTTCTTGATGGAGTCCTGCATATCCACACCCAGACCGAAGATCACGCCGATACAGGCGAAAGCCGGGTTGCGATCAAGCAAGCAGTAAACGATGGCGACAAGCATGGCGGTGACGGATGTCTTGATGGTGCGCCAGCCGACATGGAGCCGAAAATCAGAATGCGGAAACTCTGGCATTTTACTTGAGCTTCTCCATGATCTGATCCGGGGTCATGCCGTTTGCCAGCAGCTGGTCGACGACCGATGCGACCTCAGCCTGACGTGCTTCAGCAGCAGCCTTTTCGTCAGCGATGGCCTTTTTCTCAGCGGCTTTGACGATCTGATTTTCAACTTTCTTCAGCGCAGTTTTCTTGGCTTTCAGCTCGGCCTTGATGCTGCTCAGATTTGCAGTCAGGGCAGTGATTTCAGCAGTCAGCTGTTCCTTTTCCGCATTCTTTTCAGTCAGGACTGCGTCATAGTTTTTGGTGTTCTTTTTGACAACAGCCTTTGCGCCGGTCTTGGGTTTGTTCTTGCTTCCTTTGGGTCTGGACATAATAAAATTCCTCCGATTCGTTTTGGTAATGCGTGTATTACAAGAATATATTTGGAGTATAGCATAGAGAACGACACTTTTCAATATATTTTTTTATGATTCCGAATTCGGATAAAGATTTTCGTAAAATAAACACAAAAGCCGGGCGAAAAACCGCCCGGCTGAATCAAAAACACCCCAATAATAGGATTTAAGTCTACAATAGAATTACTTTCGCGCGGTGGACTCTCGTTCGATGAGCGTATATCCCAGCTTTGTTTCCCGTGCGACCAGAGAAGGCGCGGCCAGTTTTTCCAGCAGCATCTCAGCGGCGATCTTTCCGCTCTCCTCGTAGGAGTACCGGACACTGGTGATAGAAGGAGAACAAACCCGGCAGAGGGTGCTGTCGCCCTGACCGGTCAGCATGACATCCTCAGGTACCCGTTTGCCGATGCTCCGGAAGTATTGCAGGGCACCGACAGCCATTCGGCTGGTGGCACAGACGACTGCGTCCAGCGGCCCATATGTTTCCCAAAGCTGGCGTGCCTGCTCTTCACCGGACTCGATGGAAAAGCTGGCGATAACAGTGTGAACGGCCTGCTCTTCCAGCCCGGCGGCTTTCACAGCGTCGCAGTAGGCGCGGTGCCGCTCCTGACCGACGGCTCGATCGTCCATCCGTGCGCCCAGATATCCCAGACGGCGGCTGCCTTTCCGGATGACGAGCTGAGTCAGCTCGTAGATGGCGTTGTAGTCGTCGTGGTAAACGCAGGAATAGCCGCTCAGCTGCTGGCCGACAATGACGACCGGCACCTTGCAGTTCTTGAGCGCGACATGGTGCCGGGGCGTAAAGACGGTAGCAATCAGAATCACACCGTCGACACGCTGCTCGTTGAAGATGTTCAAGGATTCGAGTTCCTTTTCCGGATCATTGAACGTGTCTGCAAGCAGGGTTTGATACCCCTGCTTTTCGAGGACACCGATGATGCCGGCGACCACATTGCTGATGGAATAGGAGTCGATCTTGGGCAGAATGATGCCGATGGTCTTGGTTTTTCCGGTGCGCAGCACCTGCGCCTGTACGGATGGGCGGTAGCCGGTCTCCGCGATGACCCGGGCAATGGCTTCCCGTTTTTCAGCGGAAAGGTACCCGTGATTGAGATAGCGGGAAACAGCTGTGTTGGACACGCCTGCAAGCTTTGCGATTTCTGAAATGGTCATGTTTTTCTCCTGCGTAAATGACATCCAAATTTCATTTACTATAACACATTTCGCCGCAGTTTGCCAGTGCGGAAAGCATGATTTGAAAGACTCAGAGCAAAGCCTCGATCTCGCTGCGTTCCGGCATAACACGGAGCGCGCCCTTCCGGGTGGTGATGAGGGCGGCACCGGCGTTGGCGAAGTCCAGCATTTCCTTCAGCTCGGCTTCGCTGTACGGATGCCAGCCATGCTCAAGAATGTAGTGCAGAACGCCGCCGAAGAAGGTGTCGCCTGCACCAGTCGTCTCGATGGTGTTAGGCATGATGTGAGCCGGAACTTCTACCCGGACATCACCGCAGTATGCCCGGCTGCCCTCTTTGCCCAGCGACAGGAGGATGAGAGGGATGTTGAACTGACTGCGCAGCCATGCAATGCCTTCGTCGTAGTCCTCGCGGCCGGACAGCCACTGGATCTCATTGTCTGAAATTTTCAGGATCTGGCAATGCGCCATACCGTAAAGAATCTGCTCTCTGGCTTCATCCAGACTGTGCCAAAGCGGTTCCCGGAGGTTCGGGTCAAAGCTCAGCAAAGCACCCGAGACTTCAGCCAGAGCGATGGCTTCCCGGCTGGCAGAGCGGCAAGGTTCATCGGTCATGGACAGGGAACCAAAGTGGAAGATAGAGGTATCCGCCAGAAGCTCCCGGTCAAGCTCTTCGGTGCAGAGGTTCATGTCCGCGCCGGGATTGCGGTAGAAGCTGAACTCCCGGTCGCCATCCGGATGGGTGTGGACGACAGCGAGGGTGGTGTGGACTACGGGGTCCCGGCGGAGTCCAAGGGTGTCGATGCCGACTTCGGTCAGAGCATCGGCCAGCTGGTCGCCGAAACCGTCCTGTCCGACCTTGCCGAGGAAAGCGGTCTTGTGGCCGAGTTTGCTCAGCAGAGCCAGCACATTGCAGGGTGCGCCGCCGGGATTCGCTTCCAGCAGGGGATTGCCCTGCACACTGAGGCCGTTCTGGGTAAAGTCGATGAGTAGCTCGCCCAGAGCAACAACATCATAATGCTTCTTCATTTTCTTCTCCTCCTGCATCTCAGAACTGCTGCTGCATATAGAAGGAACCGTAAGCCGGGATGGTGAGCTGCGTCAGGCCGTGCATGGTTCCCGTCAGCAGGTCAGTGAATTCGCCCTTATCATACGGCAGCGTGATGGTTTTGTCAAACTCGCTGAAGTTGAAGATGCCGATAACCTTTTCATCGTCAGCGTACCGGCCGATGGCAAGCACGGCATCGTCGCCAGTATCCAGAGTCCAGACGTCGGCGTTCAGGCCAAAGGCCGGATGGCTGCGGCGGAGGGTCTCCAGTTTGCGAATGCCGGTAAAGACCTGACCTTCAGGGGTCGTGGTGTCCTCACAATGAGCGGCCAGCTCCCAGTTCAGCTTGCCGCGGTGGATGTAGCGGCTGTCCTGCGCCTTGTTCGGGTCGTTCTTGTAGCTGTAATCGTTGGCCTGCGCGATCTCATCGCCGCTGTACAGCATCGGGATACCGCTCTGCATCAGCATCATGGCGTGAAGGGTCAAATCGAACCGGACAGCGCGCTCCATTGCCGGGGCATTCTGCTCAAATCCGGCCTTCTCGATGCCGCAGAGACTTGCGGTGGTGGCGCAGAACCGGGCATCGCCGGTCACGGGGTCGTCGTTGTACAGCTCACCACGGCTGTTGCTGCCGCCTTCATAACCCTGAAAATACCGGTTCAGGTACTTTTTGTGAGCAACTTCCTCAAATCCCCACTGCTTTAAAGTGTCGAAGTCCAGACCCCAGCCGATATCGTCGTGGCAGCGCAGATAGTTCAAGAAGACGTAATCTTTTGGCAGGCTGTTTACCGAGTCGAGCTGCTTGCGGAGCAGACGGGTATCCCGGGTAGCGACCGTGTGCCATGTGGTACACATGGTCGTCACATTGTACAACAAATGGCATTCGGGTTTGTCGACTGTGCCGAAATAGGGGACGACCTTGGCTGGTTCCATGACGACCTCGCCCAGCAGGATGACACTGGGGCAAACGATCTCGCCGATCATCCGCATCATCCGGACAATGGTATGCACTTTCGGCAGGTTGCGGCAGCTGGTGCCGAGTTCTTTCCAGATGTAGGGCACGGCGTCGATCCGGATGATGTCCATGCCCTTGTTGGCAAGGAAAAGATAATTGTACATCATCTCGTTGAAGACCCGGGGGTTGCGGTAGTTCAGATCCCACTGGTAGGGGTAGAAAGTCGTCATGACGTAGTGGCCGCATTCGGGCAGCCATGTGAAGTTGCCGGGCGCAGTGGTCGGGAAGACCTGCGGAACGGTCTTTTCGTACTCCTGCGGAATGGACGGGTCGGCATAGAAGAAGTACCGGCTCATATACTCGCCGTCACCGGCACGGGCACGCTTGGCCCACTCGTGGTCTTCACTGGTGTGGTTCATTACGAAGTCCATGCAGACGTTGATGCCTTTTTTGTGGCAGGCGTCAGTTAGCTGCTCGAGATCTTCCATCGTGCCGAGGTCGGGCCGGACGGTGCGAAAATCCGCCACCGCATAGCCGCCGTCGCTCCGTTCCGGAACCGTGTTCAGGAAGGGCATCAGGTGCAGACAGTTGATACCGGCCTTTTCGAGATAGGGCAGTTTCTTGCGGACGCCCTGCAGGTTGTCTGCAAAGTTGTCGATGTACATCATCATGCCGACGAGGTCGCTGCTCTTGTACCAGTTGGGGTCTGCTTCCCGGGCGAGGTCACGCTTTTTTAGCTCGGCAGAACGTGCCTCGGCATAATAGTGCAGCATCTCGCAAAGCTCGGCGAACATGGAATCGTTATTGTACAGCTCCATATAAAGCCAGCGCAGCTCGTCCAGATGACGGCTCAGACGTTTCTGAAACAATGCTTCTTCTTTCTTGGTCATAGTCAGTTGCTTCCTCCCAGTGGATACGGCATGATGGATTTTTTATATGAAATGTCAGACAGTGGTCTTTGCTTTTGCAGGCTCGTCAGCGGCCTCTTCTTTCCAGAAGACCCAGGTCAGGGCGAATGCCACGCCGCCGGAGATGAGGAGCATCACGGCATAGGGCAGGATGTAATCGCTGACGATGAGGAAGCCCGGGATGCCGGTAACACCGTAAGCGGTTGCGCCGATGCCCATGATGGAGCCGAACCATGCGCCGACAGCACCGCCGACCATGCCGCAGACCAGCGGCTTGACGTAGCGCAGATTGACGCCGAAGATAGCAGGCTCGGTGATGCCGAGGGCAGCGGACAGAGCCGAGGGGATAGCGATGGTCTTATTCTTGGGGTTCTTGGACTTGAGCGCAACAGCAAGGCAGGCACCGCACTGTGCGAAGTTTGCAGCGGAAGCGATGGGCATCCAGATGTTCAGGCTGCCCTCCGAGAGCAGACCGGCTTCAATGACATTGTACATGTGATGCAGGCCGCAGACGACGGTGAGAGGGTAAAGGGCACCCATGATGAGGGAGCCGATGCCAAAGCCAACGGTGATGAGCCATTTTGCGAAGCTCAGAATGTAAGTCTCAGCAGTAGAGAAGATGGGTCCGATGATGGTGAAGGTCAGGAAAGTCGTGATGAGGACAGTGCAGAGCGGCGTCACGAACAGGTCAACGACTTCCGGCACATGCTTGTGAAGCCATTTTTCGATTTGAGACATCAGCCAGACGGCGATGATGACCGGGATGACGTGACCCTGATAGCCGACCTGCTTGACGTTGAAGCAGAGCAGGTGCCAGACCGGGATGCTGTCAGCCGTTGCCACCGACCATGCGTTGAGCAGGGAAGAGTGGATCATGCTCAGGCCGATGACGCCGCCAAGGAAGATGTTGCCGCCAAAGACACGGGCGGCAGAGACGGCGACCAGAACGGGCAGGTAAGCGAATGCGGTATTGGATACCATATCAAGGAAGCCGTACCAGTCAGTCGATGCGAAAACGGGGATGGCCTTGCCCAGAGCCTCGACCAGACCCATCATCAGACCGGAAGCAACGATGGCCGGCAGGATGGGAACGAAAACATCGCCCAGCGACTTGACCAGCCGCTGCGGAAGCGGCATGGATTTTGCGGCGGCAGCTTTCACATCGTCTTTGGTGGCGGCGGTCATGCCGGAGACTTTCAGGAATTCGTCGTAGACTTTATTGACCGTGCCGGTGCCGATGATCATCTGAAGCTGGCCGTTGGAGCTGAACACGCCCTTGACGCCCTCGATGCTCTCAAGCTTCTTCATGTCGATCTTGCTGTTGTCTACCGTTACCAGCCGCAGACGGGTCGCACAATGTGCGGCGGAGACGAGGTTTTCGCGGCCGCCAAGTGTCTCATAGATCTCTTTGGCGCACGCTGCATAATCCAGTGCCATAATGTTTTCCTCCTTGAATGTTCCTTTTTCGATCGTTTCAGGCGATTTCATATCTGATATGAAATCGTTTCCTCTTTGCACCTCTATTGTAAGCAACTGGGATGGATTTGTAAATCGGCAAACCTTACAAGAAATTTCTCGGATTTTTTAGCAACCTGCTATAATTTTTGTGGATTTTGAAAATCAATTGTTGGATACAACAAAAATGCCCTCCCACGAGGGGAGAGCATAAAAGGGGAGAATGTCAGTCTTAGAACAGGTTGTGCCATGCAAAAGCTTTGTACAGGCCGTCATCATCTACAGCCGGGCATACTTCATCAGCGTGGTGCTTCAGCGTCTCACTACCGTTCTCCATACAGATACCAAGAGCAGAAGTCTGGATCATCTCGAGGTCGTTCATACTGTCGCCGAAAGCGATCGTGTCCGACATCGGGATACCGGCAGCTTCCGCCATTCGGCAGACAGCAGTGCCTTTGTTGAACTGCTTGTTGATGAGTTCGCCGTTGATGAGCCCAAATGGGTCGGGATCCTGAATGCAGAAGTTGAATTCACTGCCCAGCTCATCCTGCGGCACTTTGAGATTGTTAATGGATGGACAGGCAAAAACGACTTTATAGATCGGTTCACCGTCATATTCTTTCATTGGACGAATGTTCAGGCTGGATTCCAACTGCTCACGCCAGCGGAGCAGTTCGCTGTTGGCTCCCTCGGAAACACGAGTGCGCAGAAACTCCTTGAAGTTCTCGTCTACAAAGCTGCCCATCTTGCCCTCGATGGTGCGGAAAACGCCGTTCTCGGCAAGACAGGTGAGGACTTTCTCCTGCTGAGCCGGGGTCATGGGGCAGTTGTAAACGACCTTGTTTTGGTATTCGATATAACCGCCTGCACTGCCGATGATGCCGTCAAAGTGGTATTCCAGCAGGGGACGGAGCATCCCATAATTCCGACCGGAGCAAAGCACGACCTTGTGGCCTGCCTGCTGTGCGCGCTGAATGGCGTCGATGGCGGAAGCAGGCGGAACATTTTTGCCTGCTTCGGTCAGAGTGCCGTCAATATCAAGAAAAATCAGCTTGCGGTTCATTTGAGATTTCCTCCATTTTTATCGTGTATCATACTGTGCAGATATTGAATGGTATCGTTTTCATATTGATACCATAGTAACACGCCGAAAGCTGTTTTTCAAGTCCTTTTGCATTGATAATCTGACGGAAATTTTCTCCCAAAATCAGACAGATTGCCAAAACGGCACGGATTTCTTAAGATTTCCTAAGAAAATCATCATGGAAATTTAAAGACCCAGCTGGTATACTGAGAAAAATGCGAGAAAGCGGAGGAAGAACGATGGCGGAGCAGAATATTTTGATCGTGGAAGATGACCCGGATATCCGGGATGGCGTCCGTATCCTGCTGACGGGTGAAGGCTATCATATTTCGGAGGCGGAAAACGGCCTGCGCGCGTTGGAATTGATGAATCCGGATATCGACCTTGTGATATTGGATATCATGATGCCGGGCATGAGCGGCCTGCGTGTCTGCGAAGAGATCCGCAAGACCTCAACGGTGCCGATTCTGTTCCTGACCGCAAAATCGCAGGAGTCGGACAAGCTGCTGGGCCTGACGGCAGGCGGCGACGACTATCTGGCAAAGCCATTCTCCTTTGCGGAGCTGAGCGCGCGTGTCAAGGCACTGCTGCGCCGGTACTGTATCTATCAGGGCAAAGCACAGGCCGGCGTCCAGACTGAAAATACCACTCTGACTGCCGGTGGTATCCGGATCGCGCTGGACTGCAACCGGGTCTGGGTGGATGAAAAAGAGGTCGACCTGACCGAGACAGAGTACAAAATTTTAAAAATGCTGATGCAGAACCCACAGCGCATCTTTTCGGTGCAGGTCATCTATGAGACAGTCTGGAATGAGCCGTACTATTATGTCTCGAATGGAACGGTCATGGTGCATATCCGGAATCTGCGGACAAAAATCGAGGAGGATCCTCAGAAACCGAAACGCGTCTGCACCATCTGGGGCAAGGGCTACCGGTTTTCTGCCGGAGAAGGAGCCTGATGATGGAGAAAAAACACGGATTGGCGAGACGATTCACCGAAATCATTCTGGTTTCCGGCCTGTGCAGTGCGCTGTTGCTGATAGGGATGCAGGTCGTGCTGAACAAAGCTCTGCGCGCCTATTTCAGCCGGGAAGATGTGCAGCAGCGGATCACAACGGAACAGCTGGCGGATTTTCAGGAGTACATTACCGAAAACCATCTGGCAAGCACCGACCGGAAAGAAATCAACGATTGGGCGCACAGCCATCAGAATACGATGCTGGCCTTTTTCCGGGAGGTAGAAGCCCCTTATTTTTCGCTGCCGCGCGTCTATCAAGGGCGAGAAGATGCGGAACCGGGCGAACAGTTTCAGGATTATGAATGGCTCGCCTTCAACAGTGTCGAATTTTCGGATGGCGAGGCGGCAGTTGCGATCTACTATAATGGAGTAAACGCCTATTATGGCGCCGGCTGTGATATCCTGCTGATTTTGGCAATTGCGTCCTTTCCGATGTTTTTCCTGTTCGGGAGCCGAAAAATCATCCGCTATATCGTCCAACTGAGCGAGGAGATTCAGGCGATGGAAGGCGGCGACCTTGACCACGCCATCACGGTAAAGGGAGAAGATGAGTTGACGACCCTCGCCAGCTGTCTGGACTCGATGCGTGTTACCCTGCGCAGGCAGCAGCAGCAGGAGGCTGAGTCCTCGGCAAAAGTGAAGAACCTGATCACGGAAATGTCGCATGACCTCCGGACACCGTTGACGACCCTGCTGCTTTATACTGAGATCTTGCGCAGCCATAAATACGACAGCGAAGCACAAATGAACGATTATCTGACGAAAATCGACACCAAGGCTCGTCAAATCAAGCAGCTGTCGGATAACCTGTTCGAGTATGCGCTCGTCACCCGGGATACGGTCGTGACTCTGGATGAGCCGGCACATTTTTCCGAGATTTTTGAAGAGCCGCTGACCGAGATGGTCGACCATCTGCAGCAGCGTGGCTTCGTCTGTGCGCTGGAACTTGGCGATGATGACCCAATTCTGACCGTAAAAGGCCAGTACGTTCGGCGGATACTGGACAACATCACCTCGAATATCCTCAAATATGCCGACCCTGAGAACGAAATCGTCGTCCGTTCTGTTCAGGAGGAAAACCGGGTCGGACTTTCATTCCTGAATAAGACCCTGCCCGTTCCATCCTCTGCCGAAAGCACGAAAGTCGGCCTTACCAGTATGGAAACCATGATGGAAAAGATGAACGCCGTCTTCCGCGTCGAACAGGGCAAAGACTGGTTCTGCGTGACTCTGCTGTTTGAAGTGAATCTGTAATTCTCCTTGACCGTCCAGCGACCTGCTGGGCGGTTATTTTCATCTAAATTTAACTTATCTTAAGCGGTCTTAAGAATTTCCTGCGCCAAATCCTAAGATTTGCCAATTATAATCGTGCTGTACTCCAAAAGCATGAAAACAGGAGGGGCAACACGATGCTACGGAAAAAGAAACCCGAGGACGCAGGCGATCAGGAATTTCTGGTCGAGCTGGATGCTGCGTCTGCCCGGCCTACCGAAAAGGGCTGGAAACCATTTTTGAAAAAGAACTGGAAGAAGATCGTCGCCGTCGTCTGCGTAGCAGCAGTAGCGGTGGTGGTCGTCTTTCCGAAGAATGTCGCAAAACCGGCGCAGGCCAGTGCGGAATATGTGGAAGTTACACCCGAAAAGCGGAACATCACCAACACTTTCAGCAGCTCAGGAACCATCTCGGCAGCGAACACCTACACCGTGAAATCGCTGGTAAAGGGTACCGTCCTGACAGCGGATTTTGAGGTGGGTGATGTTATCGAGCAGGGTACCGTCCTCTATACCATTGACAGTTCCGATGCCGAAAGCAGTGTCGAAAAGGCAGAGCTTTCCCTCTCGCAGGCACAGCGGAACTACGATGACGCTGTGGATGCGCAGTATGTCCGCAGCACCATCAGCGGAACAGTGGCTTCTCTGAAAGTGGCAGTGGGAGATGTCGTCACGGCCGGTCAGGAGATCGCTGTCATCCGTGATGACTCTTCGCTGCTCCTCACGCTGGAATTCCCGGCGGCGGACGCAGCCAATTTTATGGTCGGTCAGACCGCAGATGTCACGCTGGACAGCACTTTTGAAACGCTGACCGGCACCATCAAATCGGTTGCCGGTACCGACACCCTCAGCAGCGGAAATCTGCTGGTGCGGACTGTCGTGATCGCTGTGAAGAACACTGGCAGCCTGACGACAGCGCAGGCGGCGACGGCAACGGTCAATGGCGTCAGTGCGCTGGCTTCGGCACGGTTCACCTATCAGAAGGAGCAGAGCATCACGGCCTCTTCCAGCGGAAAAGTCGCAGCCCTCTGCGTTAAAGAGGGACAGAGCGTCAGCGAGGATACTGCTCTTGTTCAGCTGTCCGGCAAAGAGCTGACAAAACAGGTGCAGAACGCTTCGGACAGCCTGCGCAGTGCGGAGATGTCCGTGAGTGATACTGAAAAGTCGATGGACGATTACACCATCACTTCGCCCATCAGCGGCACGGTCATTGAAAAGGATGTCAAGGCAGGCGATACGGTCGGCACATCCAGCAGCACCAGCGAGACGATGTGTGTTATTTACGACCTGAGCTATCTCGAAATGACCCTGAATGTCGATGAGTTGGATATCCTGTCCATCACAGAGGGGCAGGAAGTCACCATCACGGCAGACGCCATCTCTGACCGTACCTTTACCGGTGTTGTTACCAGCGTCTCAGCGGCAGGCACCACCAGCGGCGGCACCACCACTTACCCGGTGACTGTCCGCATCGACGATACCGGCGACCTGCTGCCCGGCATGAATGCCACGGCGGAAATCGTCATTGCCAGTGCGGAAGATACGCTCAGCGTGCCGAATGCTGCCATTGTGCGTGGAAACTATGTTCTCATCACCAGCGATTCGCCCAGTGCATCCAACGCCGATACCAGCATGACCGCTCCGGACGGTTATGTTTACGTCAAGGTGACGACCGGTGTCAGCGACGATGATTACATTGCAGTCACAAGCGGTCTGCAGGAAGGGGATACCGTCGCCTACGATTCCGATGCCGCGGACAAGTCCTCGGACAGCGGCCAGATGGAACCTCAGATGGGCGGCGGCCCGGGCGGTGGTAACGGAGGCCCCGGTGGAAATGGCGGCGGCGCACCGGGAGGTGGATACTGATGAGTTCGCTGATCGAGTTTGATGAAGTATGCAAGTATTACCAGATGGGCGATACCCTTGTGAAAGCTGCCGACCATATCTCGATGAAGATCAACAAGGGGGAATTCGTCGCCATCGTCGGACAGTCCGGTTCCGGCAAATCCACCTGTATGAACATCATCGGCTGTCTGGATGTGCCGACGCAGGGCACTTACAAACTCAATGGCCGGGATGTCGGCAGGATGAGCCGAGATGAGCTGGCTGATATCCGGAACGAGATGCTGGGCTTCATCTTTCAGCAGTACAACCTTCTGCCGAAACTCAGCTTGATGGAAAATGTCGAGGTGCCGCTGGTTTATGCAGGGATTCCCCGAACCGAACGTCACCGCCGGGCAAAAGAAGCCCTCGAGCGGGTGGGGCTGGGCGAAAAGCTCAAAAACCGTCCGAATCAGCTTTCCGGCGGTCAGCAGCAGCGTGTCTCCATTGCCCGGGCTTTGGCCGGACATCCGGCGGTGATTCTGGCTGATGAGCCGACCGGCGCACTGGACTCCCATACCAGCCGGGAGGTTCTGGGAATGCTGCAGGAGATCCACCGGCAGGGAAACACGGTCGTCCTTATCACGCATGATAATTCGATCGCAGTGCAGGCCGACCGCATCATCCGGCTGGAAGATGGCAGGGTCGTCTACGATGGCGATTCTCATGCGCCGGAAGCGGTCGTTCAGCCAACCTTTGCCGCTCCAAAAGAACAGGAGGAAGCTCCATGATTTACGAGACCTTCCGTCAGGCGTTCCAGAATATCTGGAGCAACAAGTTCCGGACGTTTCTGACCATGCTGGGCATCATCATCGGTGAGATGGCAGTCATCGTTATTGTTGGTCTTGGCAACGGCATGACCCAGAGCATCAAGGACAGCTTTTCTGATATGGGAACCAACATCCTCAGCGTGCAAATCATGGGCTACGGCAGCCGCACCGTCACCGTGCAGGAAATGTACGATATTGTGGAATCCCGGTCCGACCTGTTCAGCGGCATCTCTCCGACAGGAACCCTGAACGGCACCGTAAAAGTGGATACGACCAGTTACAGCAACACGACCGTTAAAGGCGTCAGCGAAACATATCTCTCGATGATGGGTTACACCGTGGCACAGGGCAGGGGCATCAATTATGTTGACCTGACCGACAACAAGAAAATATGTGTCGTGGGAGCCTACATCAACCGGGTGGCCTACGGCGGAAATGCCGTTGGGCAGACCATCAAGATCGGTGCAAATAAATATACCATCGTGGGTGTGCTGGAAGCCAAAGTCACCGACACCTCCGAGCAGGAGGGCAGCAACGATGATATGATCTTTGTGCCATACACCACAGCACTCCGGGTCTCTCAGAGTAGTACGGCCAGTTCCTATGGCGTCGTGGTCGCCGATGAAAGCAAACTTTCGGAAGCAAAAACATTCATCGAGGATGCTTTGCAGGAGAAGTTCCACTCGGAAAATGGATATTTTGTCACAAGCCTGAGTGAGATGCTGGATACTATGACTTCGATGGTGAATATGGTCGTAGCGATTCTGACCGCCATTGCCGCCATCTCGCTTCTGGTCGGCGGCATCGGCATCATGAATATCATGATGGTGTCCGTCACCGAGCGTACCCGGGAAATCGGCATCCGGAAAGCTCTGGGCGCAAAGGAACGGGCGATCCTGGGGCTGTTCGTCACCGAAGCTGCCACGACCTCGGCTCTGGGCGGTGCGCTGGGAATCGGACTGGGTTATTTGCTCTCCTCGCTGGCAAATACAATCATCCCGATGGTCGTGACGGATATGGATATCACCGTGACGCCTTCGCCGATGTCGGTCGTCGTTGCATTCAGCATCTCGGTCGGCATCGGGATACTGTTTGGTTATCTGCCTGCAAAACGGGCGGCACGTCTGAATCCCATCGAAGCCCTGCGCTATGATTAAGGAGAAATACTATGAAAAAACGTCTTCTCTCGCTGTTGCTGGCGGTCTGCATCGGGGCGTCGATGCTCGTTCTGCCTGCCAGCGCAGCAGGTTCCAATCCGGCTATTCAGGTGGCGGTCGCGCTGGGAGGAATCACCTCCGACCAGACCGATGACGCATCCCTGAATGCGACCCTGACCCGAGGCCAGCTGGCGAAGCTTCTGGTGGCCTTTTCGAGCTACCGGGAAAGCGTCGCCTCACAGGGGTCGACCGGAAAGCTCTTCTCGGATGTAGATTCGAGCAGCAGCTGGGCCGGGTATATCCGCATTGCTGTCCAGCAGGGTTGGATGAGCGGCTATACCGATGGCTCCTTCCGCCCGGATAACCCGGTGACTCTTGAGGAAGCCTGCACCGCCGTCCTGAAGCTGTTGGGCTATGACACCACGACTTTGAGTGGAACCTTCCCGGCGGCACAGCTCAATAAGGCAAATGCACTGGGTCTGCGCACAAATCTGAGCCGGAAGCAGGGCGAGACGATGACCCTTGCCGACGACGCAGTGATGCTCTACAATGCGCTGACCGCGAACACCTCGGAAGGTGTTGTCTATGGTACTTCGCTGGGCTTTACGGTCACAAACGGTCAGTTGGATACTTCATCTATCCTGCTCAGCAGTCTGGAAGGCCCCTTTGTGGCGTCCAGTAATGAGAGTCTGCCCTTTGTGCCGACGACGATTTACAAGAACGACACCCTGACCGATTCGGCAGAGCTGAACCAGTACGACGTCTATTATTATAATGAGAGCGCGAAAACGGTCTGGGTCTACTCTCGTCGCGCCGCAGGCCGCATCACGGTAGTGTCGCCCTCGGCCAATGCACCGACCTCGGTGACGGTGGCAGGTGTGAGCTATACCATCGGAACATCTTCGGCAGCATCTCAGCTGTCTTCCCTCAATGGCGGTGGTGTGGGTCAAGTCGTGACCCTGATGCTGGGCATGAACGATGAAGTTGTTGCTGTCCTGACCGGCAAACAGGCGGATGAAGTCTTCTACGGCGTTGTCCAGTCGGCCAGCCGAAGCCTTATCGAAGAGAACGGCGCAGATGTCCAGCAGACCGTTACGGTCGCCTGTACCGACGGCGTGACCCGGTCGGTCAATGTGGACAAGAGCCTGAATTACCCGACTGGCTGGATGGTGCAGATCACGGTGAACGAGGACGGCGAAGATGTCGCTTCCCTCTGTGAAAAATCCGTCTCCGGCACTGTCAGCGCAGATGCTGAGACGCTGGGCGATTACACCCTTGCGGACGATGTAGAGATTCTGGATACGACTTCGGAGGGTGTGGCTGGGACAGTTCGTCCCAGCCGCCTATCGGGGGTGACACTTTCGGCCTCCGATGTTCGGTATTATACCACCAATGAAAATGGCGAGATCGACCGTCTGATTCTGAACGATGTTACAGGCGATTTGTGGACGTACGGCGTTCTGGATGACGTGAAGAACCTCGTCAATAACCTGACCTCGTCCTCAACCACGACCAGCAATTCCGGCTCGTCGTCGAGTTCCTCGGAAGCCAGCTCTTCGGGCAGTACCAGCAGCTCTTCTGTTCTGGGCGTTGCAAGCGACGTGAGTTCCATCGTCCTGCCCAGTACGAGCGAGATGCTCTGGGGCATCATTGACGGCAGCATTGGCAGCACCGTCTGGGAGAGTGTCACCAGCAGCACCAGCAGCCTCGCGAGCTACCTGCTCAAACTGGGCGCGAACAACACCAGCGGCCTATTGAGCAATGTGCTGAACTACTTTGGCACCGGCGCAAGCTATGTCTGTTACGTCAACGGACAGCAGACGACCTACCAGACCAGCGTGAAATATCCGGTCTTGGCAGGCGGAATTGCGGTCGGCAAAACGACCTCCGGCGGCGTAAAGACTATGCGTCAGCTTATCCCAGTGGTCGTCGACCAGCTGGGAGCGGCATCGGTCAAGAGCGGCGATACTCGTTACGAGACGGCGGATGATATGCAGGTGTATCTGTGGTACAAGGGTGCCTATTACGCAACGACCCTTTCGCAGGTCAACACCGAGGATTATAACCTCATCGGCTGGTATGACAATAACGGCAGTGCCGCCGGGCAGAAAATTCGTGTTCTGATCGCAGTGAAAAAAGATTAAAGAAAAACCTCTCCGTCAGTGCTTCGCACTGCCACCTCCCCTAACAGGAGAGGCCTTGGCATTGGATAAAAGTTTTATCTTTTGCCAAAGGCTCCCCTCGTAGGGGAGCTGGCGAGCGTTAGCTCGACGGAGAGGTTTTTTGTTCAATAAATATCCAAATCGTGGCCGTTGACGACATTCCCGGTATATCCGGCATCCCGGATCTCTTGCAAAATCAGGGTTTCCCGGCGTTTGACCTCGGCCCGGGTATCCTGTCCGGGTGCGAAAACATCCAAGTGATAGATACGGTGATAGGTCACCAGAAGTTTTGGCTGTGCAATTTTTGCAATCTCGGCTAAGTCGGTCGAGAGGGTATGGACGGCACGGTGGTATTTTTGCCACTGGGGTGTCCGCTGAGAAAGGCCGCCGGTGTATTCTACTTCGTGGAGCAGGATGTCGCATCCTTTGCCGTTTTCTGCAATGACCGGAAGAGGACAGGTGTCGCCGGAAATAAGGATCTTTCGGTCGGGCGTCTCGAAAAGGTAGGCGTAGCTTTCCAGTGTGCCGTGGCTGACCGGCAGGGCAGTGACTGTCACCAGCTCATCCTGATAGACGACGCCGGGCTGTATCTCGGTCACATCCACCTTGTAGCCCTCGGGGTTTGCTTTCTCGAAACCGTTGATGCGGAAGTCGGTGTCCACCGCATAGGCCTGCTCGATGTGTTCGGTCATGGAGCGGATACCATTCGGCCCGTATATTTTTAAAGGTACATCTCGTTCCAGCACCCACGGTGTAAAAATCAGATCGGGATAACCGGCGGTGTGGTCGGTATGCAGGTGGGTACAGAATGCAACTTTGAGATTTTTGGGATGGAGAGCGGAGACGCCCTTCTCGTAGGCTTTGGTACACTGGCGGACGACACCCGGCCCAAAATCGACCAGATAGGCATTTCCATCGACGACCACGGCGGAGGATGGGCCGCTGGCGAAGGGCTCGGCGTTGGGCGTGCCGGTACCCAGCAGAACAAGTTTTGTCTCACTCATACAGATTCCCTCACGATCATTCGATTTTATCCAGTTCAGTATACCAAAGTGGAAGGCTTTCGTCCAGCGATTTCGCCCGGATGTTGAATTCTGTCGGATTTTATGTTTAAATAGAAATAAAATCAGGGAAGAATAGACGAGGAGGAATGTGCAGGATGCTGAAAATTGCAGTGGTCGAAGACCAGCAGGAAACACGGGAATGCCTGTGCAGCTATATCCGAAAATATGCGGATGAGCAGAAGATACAGGTCGAAGTCCTGCCATTTGACGATGGTGCCGTGATCGCCGAAGGGTACAGGCCGGGCTTTGATATCATTTTCATGGATGTGGAGATGCCGAAACTGGGCGGTTTTGGTGCGGCGGAACGGATACGGGAGGTCGACCCGGACGTGGTGCTGGTTTTTGTCACCAATATGGCGCAGTATGCCATCCGTGGCTATGAGGTCGATGCACTGGACTATGTGCTGAAACCGGTGGATTATTATCCTTTCTGCACCAAGCTCTCCCGGGCGATTCAGCGTGTTCAGCGGAAAAAGGGCGGTCAGATCGCGCTTTCGCTGGCCGGCGGCGGAATGCAGCTGCTGGATACCGGTGAGATCTATTATCTGGAGACCCATAACCGGATGCTCTACTATCACACGGCAAAAGGGGAGTTTGCCGTCCGCGGCAGTCTCCAGAGTGCTGAAAAACAGCTGGCGGCCTATCACTTTGTCCGCTGCAATCAGTGCTACCTTGTCAATCTTGAGCATGTCAAGGGAATCGAGAACGATTTCGCCCTTGTGGGAGATGCCCGGCTTGAGATCAGCCGACGCCAGCGCGCGGCGTTCCTGACGGCGGTCGCATCTTACGTCGGAGGTGTGTTGTGAGAAACAGACTGGTGCAGCTGATCGAATGGGTGCTTCGGTACGGTGTCCTTTACTGGTGCGCGCTGGCAGCATTCTGCCTGCCGCTCCGTCGAAAAGAGGGATTCTGGGTGCGGCTTGCGATATCTCTTGCGCCGCTCATGCTCCTGACCCCGGTTTACAGCCTGATTTTTCGAGACTGCTCTCTCCACGAGCAGTGGACAGCGTCACCCTTTGTCTTTGCCATTTCGATCCTGTTGCTGGCAGGGCTCATCGCTTTCTGTGTCAAAACGGACTGGTCGGGAGCAGTGTATTGCGCTGTCTGGTGTGTCATTGCGTCGCAGATGGTCAACGAGCTGTGGAGTGTTCTGCTCTGGTTCATCCGGGAAAAGTTCCCGGTAGCGGAGTCATGGCCGGAACCTTCGCTGTATCTTGCCGGGATAGGCTTGCTGTTCACGGTGGCCTGCTGCGTCGTGATCCGGTTTACCATCGCACAGTCGATGCCTTATAACGGAATGTATCATGTCGGCCCCCGTCAGATGGGAAGCGCGCTCGTCCTCGGGATGATGTTTACATGGATGTATGTTTTCCTGATGACGAAAAACCGGGCAGGGGAGCCGCTCTCGACTGTCGGCATCGAAGCTGTCTGTCAATTCTACTGCCTGACCCTGATGTATCTACAAACGGAACTGTTCAAAAAGTCGGCGATGCAGAAGGAGATGGATACCCTCAACCTTCTATATGAGCGTCAGCGTCAGCAGTATCAGATCGCCCGGCAGAATGTACAGATCATCAACCGCCGCTGTCACGAGTTGAAAGTTCAAATCGCTGACCTGCGTCGTCTGGGTGCGGATACGGCGTTGCAGCAGAGCCTCGATGAAGCCGAGACTGCCGCCCGTCTCTACGATGCCGGGGCGAACACCGGAAACGAGGTCTTGGACATCGTTCTGACCGAGAAGACCCTGCTCTGTGAATCCCGGAAAATTCAACTCAACGCCGTGGCAGACGGCAGCTGCCTGAAAAACTTTGAACCGAGCGACCTGTATGCCCTCTTCGCAAATGCTCTCGACCATGCCATTGAGAGTGCGGTGCATATCCAGCAGCAGGAACGCCGGGTCATCGACCTGTTGGTTTGTGTGCGGCAAAATTTTGTCGTTATCAATGTCATCAGCCCGGAACGGGAAGTCCAGATGGGCGATAACCGGACGCTGAACTATGAGGTCAAAGTCATCAGGCGGATCGTCCAAAAATATAAAGGAGCCCTGACGACTGAGACGAAAAACGGATTTTTTGCAATAAAGATCATATTTCCACAGGAACAGAAGAACTGAATTGGAACACCTGCTATTGATGTGTGCCCCATTCTGGGGCGGTTCAAATTGGGGAAAAGACAGCTCTTATATTATAAAAACGGTCAATTCTCGTGCTTTTCGTGGTGCAGGGTATCATGAAGTTTCTGATGCTCCTCGTGAAGCTCCTCTTTGATGAGATGGTCGACTTCATGGACATCATGGCGCAGCTCGTTCAGCTCCGACTCGATAGCCGGGTTCTCCTCGATGTCTTCCTTGATGAACATCAGGACGAAGCTGACGACCAGCAGCAGGCAGGAACCCCAGATGGCGTACCGGCCAAACCACTGGATGCCGACGCTTCCCAGACCGGCACCCAAACCAAACAGGAAGATGATGCCGAAATAGTGAAAAGCTTTGTCCTTTGCCTTGGCGTTGCCAGTGTGCATCCATCCGCAGAGGGCTTCCATGCCGCTCCGCAGGTTGCCGATGCACATGGTGCTGGCGAAACCATAGCCGTTTACCTTCCGGAAGGTCTGTACCTGCATGGCGCAGGCAAAGGAGACGATGGCATTCGCCAGCAGGTTCCACTCCTGTGGGAAGAAGCCAACGGCAAATAGCAGAACGATCTCGCACAGGACGACTAGCTGCCGCCAGTGGAGCGATTGCAGCGTTTTGAACTGTCCGTGCAGCATCTCCGCGGCAAAAACGCCCAATGCAAAGGCCAGCAACGGAATGAGATAATGGAGGACTTTATCCCACTGCCCGGCGAACAGGTTGTCGCTCAGAAGAACGATGTTGCCGGTCTGGGCGTTGGCGAAGACTTTTCCACGGAAAAAGTAGGTATAAGCATCCTGCAGGCCGCCCGAAAGCGAAAGAAACATGGCAGTATAAAAGGATTCAGACATCTGCCCGTGATGAATCCGTTTCAGATTCGATTGCATGAAAACACACCCTCACAAAAAATACTCGCAGTTTTTGTATAATCTGCTACATTATTATAATAACAAATGGAAAAAAGCGCAATAGGACATTTGCGGTATGCCTGCCATGTCGAAACGGTATCTCAGGGAGAGGGTTTTGCAATGCAGAGCCAGATGTGGTACAATAATAAAAATGTTGTTTATACGATTCAAAAGGAGATTTTTGAATGTCCAATATTATCGAGATCACCGATTTCAACGCACCTGAGCTGGATCCCTATGCCCGGCTGACGCAGGCGCAGCTGCGGAACCGTCTGGAACCGGAAAAAGGTATCTTTATCGCTGAAAGCCCGAAGGTCATTTCCCGGGCGTTGGATGCAGGTTATCAGCCTATCTCGCTGCTGATGGAGCGCAAGCAGATCACCGGCCCGGCGGCAGAGATCCTGACCCGGTGCGGAGATGCCCCGGTCTATACGGCGGATCGGGATATGCTGACCGCGCTGACCGGCTTTGAGCTGACTCGTGGTGTACTTTGCGCTTTCCATCGCCCGACACCCCATTCCGTTGAGGAGCTTTGCCGGAACGCCCGGCGAGTGGCCGTGCTGGAAGGAATCGTCGATTCTACCAATGTCGGTGCGATCTTCCGCAGTGCCGCCGCACTGAATATGGACGCTGTCCTCATAACACCGTCCTGTTGCGACCCACTCTGCCGCCGTGCCGTCCGTGTCAGCATGGGAACCGTTTTTCAGGTGCCTTGGGCGCAGATCGGCGCAACGCCTGCCGACTGGCCGGAGAAGGGGATAGAGCAGCTCCATGCCCTCGGTTTCAAAACAGCAGCAATGGCCTTGAGTGACCGCTCGGTGAGCATCGACGACGAACAGCTGGCAAAGGAACCTCGTCTCGCTATCATCATGGGAACCGAGGGTGATGGACTCGCCCATTCCACCATTGCCGCCTGCGATTATACCGTGAAGATCCCGATGTCACATGGCGTCGACTCCCTCAATGTTGCCGCCGCAAGTGCCGTCGCTTTCTGGCAGCTGGGAAAACAGTAACGTCCTGCTGATTGGTATTTTTTCTGGAAATCCTTGACAAATATATCTCAACGAGTTAAAATAATAAAGTCATAGATTATATGGGCTCGTAGCTCAGTTGGGAGAGCGTTCGGTTCGCATCCGAAAGGTCGAGGGTTCGACTCCCTTCGAGTCCATAAAACGCCGCATCGCATTAAGCGATACGGCGTTTCTTTTTTGTCTGAGCCCTCAAAATCGTGCATCATTTGTCTTAACAGTGCAAAATTGCGTGTGCAGCGTTTTTGGGTACAATGCTCATAGTTTCACCTGCGGTTTTGTCTAAAACGACGATGCCGGCATTTGATGCACAACGCCCAACTTTTGGGGCATTTGCCTGCTTGTTTTTCCGGCTTTTTGACCGTCCAGTTGCCATTGCATGACGCTTAAATTCCTCAAACTCGTCCAGCGGCACATTGAGAATGATCTCGATATTATAGTTGCGTCCGACACGCACTTCCTTGATAAACTGCTGCAAAATCGCCTATCGGTTTTCAAAACTAGCCCCCTGATAGGTGCTTGCCCATGTGAACAGGTCGCTGCAATCGCGCTCGGCTTTCTGGTTCTGTTCTTCAATTGCTTCCTGCTTTTTCTGTGCAACCGCCAGATTGGTCTGTGCCGTGAGCAGAGCCGCCTTGTTTTCATCAATCATCTGCTGAATCATTTCCCGGTTAAGGCCGCTCGTTCCTCGGATGACGCGAATCATTTCATCTTTCAACGCATTCCGTTCGTCTTCCTTGGTTTTAAGTGTGCTCTCTGCACGAGATACTTCCTTTTGAGCTGCTTCTAAATCTTTACGGAGCATATCTTTGAGCAGATTGCCCTTAGAACACTCCAGAACTTCATTAAATTTCGCACACATGATGCTCTCTACAATTGCGTCCAGTTTTGTTACACCGTAACCGGACTGTCCATCGCATTGACCCGGATGCCGAATATTGAAGTTGCAGCTATAACGATAACGCTTTTCCTTTACGATAGTGCCATCTGCCCGAAGCCGGGTGCGGCCACTGCTAGTGATGTTCATACGATTGCCGCAGTGTGCACAGAATACTTTGCCGCAGAGCAGCGCATGAGGACTATACGAATCAGCATCCTCACCTTTTTCTCTACGGCGGGAATCTCGCAGCTCCTGTGCACGGTCGAAGACTTCTTGATCAACGATTCGCAGTTCCGGGCACTCTTTCTCGACTTTTCCATTGATAAGGTATCCTGTATAGCATTTGTTCCGAATCATCCGAACAAGTGTCGTTGTCGGAATGTTCTTGCCATTCCGACCCATGATATTGTTCTCAACGAGATAGTTGCAGATGCGTTTCACGCCGTAACCTTCATAAACGTACTTTTGAAAAATCAGGCGAACGATTGCCGCTTCTTCCTCATTGATTTCCAAGTCGCAGACAGCTTGATTCTTTTTGTTCACACGGCCTTTCTGAACACGCTTATAGCCAAAAGCTACAATGCCTCCAGTATAGTGACCCTCTTCCGTGAGCTGTTCCATACGGGTACGAGTACGAATAGATGTCTTGATGCTTTCGCCGGATGCCTGCCAGTAGCGGATGTAGTTCATCAGCTTATCGACATGAGAATCGAACCGCTGTTGGCCTTCGTTTACGCTCCAGACCTCAACACCCTGCTTGGTGAACCATTCTACGATAAAGGGGCGTTTCATCATCGCGACGGCCTAAGCGATCAAACATGAATACCAGCAGAATGTCAAATTCTCCGGCCGCGGCTGCCTGTTGAAGCAGCTGGATTTGGTCGCGGTCTTTTGCAGACTTCTTGAATCCGGAAACACCCTTTTCGGAAAATTCCTTGACGATTTCCCAACCCTGCTGCGCTGCAAAGTTACGGCAGGCTTCTTTCTGCAGAGGGATATCATCTTTCTCGACCTGACCAATGGTCGAAACACGGTATAATGTATATACACGTTTTTTCATCGTTGTTACTCCTATTATGTAAAACTAAAACAACGATACTGTGCGCACGATCGTTTATTTGAATCAGCTTCTGCATCAACTGTACCATTATTTTAGTGCGGAAATGTTCTCCTTGCAAGGATGCCGATTTAGCTATAATCCTTGGCTTCTTCGCGGAGAGTGTCATGAATCAATTTCTGAAGAGCCTCCATGCTGTCACCATCTTCTGCATAAGTGATTTTTACTTTGCAGCCGTTGACAAGATATGTATCCTGCGATACAGGAACCACATTCATAGGAACCATATAGTATCCTCTTTTCTGTAATCGACGATAATTCGATATTTTGATATGTAACAAGGGGCATCCGTTGCTTGCAGATACCCCTTGGCAGAGAAAATATGTTTTAGAACTTCATCGGCAGAGCGTCCTTGCGTCCCTTACCGTTGTAAGCCATGTAGATGGGAAAAACGTATTTCTTCCATCCGGGCAATTTGGCGGGGTTATCCCTGCCAACACGATAGATTTCCATAGGGTGAACGCTGCTCAGCGCACGGATGAGCCGTTCCTCGCTGAACTCGCCGTGGTACAACTCCACAAAGTGCATCACGCCACGCAGGACAGATGCACGGAACGAATCAGGCTTGCCATCCCACGCAGCCACGATCAGCCGCAGGGCTTCGCAGTAGATTTTCTCGCCCATCTCGTTGTACAGCTTGAGTGCGGTACCCACGCAGCTGATGCGGTAATCGCTCAACTGCAAGCTGTCATAATTGAAGGCCAGCCCTACCCGGTTGGTAGCTGCGAGAAATTCTTTGGAAGGAGCATCATCGCCCGCGACCTTGGCGCGCAGCTTGATGCCCGCAGACAAGGGAGCAGAGTGACCGTTCTGCTCGGCAAAGAGCAGGGCTTCCTGCTGCATGGTCATACCAGTGTAGACCTTGCAGAGAATCGGCAAAGCCCTGCCGCCGTTACGAAGGATGCGCGCCTCGATGGTGTGCTGACCATCCACCACATAATACTTGCCGTTGCGGAAACTGATCTTCGGTTCATTCGCAACGTATTCGTTGAAGTCGGCGGCAATCAGTTCCACCCGCTTGCGCTGCACACCCCGCTGGTAGATCTCGTGGGGATAGATCAGCTTACTGCTGTGGATCACCCTCATTTGGTAAGGCGGAGTGATATTGAAAGAAGCGGCAAAATTTTCAATGTCATTTTTCAGGCGCATTTAATTTCCTCCTTAATTCGCCAGATATATTTCTCTGCTTCGGCTAAAATCTCAACCACCTGCTTCTGACGCTTCGGGCTGGTGAGCAGGCTGGGATTAAAGGTGAAACTGTATTCAAGCCGCTGGATCATGGCATGAACAGCGGATTGTAGTTCGGTGTATAGCATCATTTCTTCGACCGTCCCTGCGTCCTCAAAATCGGATTTGATGGGTGTGTAGGGATAGACGGGCGGCTTGCCGTCAACCACTTCAGGCGGCGCGTAAGCCGCCGTAGAGCGGATGATGGGTTTGAGCTTCTGGATACTTCCCATCGGGTTCAGGGCAAGGCTGATCTTCACAGCATCATCGACCCGGCTCATTTCTTCCGGGGTGAGGTGCCCAACAAAATTCTGGACACGGCTCTTGTCGATGGTGAAGATCTGTTCGGCCTGAACAATGGACGGCTCCAGCCCTTCTGGTTCCACCAGACAATGTGTTGGCTGCGTGGCTTTCTTTTCTGTCTTACTTGTCAAAGTCGCAACGATCAATGTCGGTGAATGGGTATTGCCCACATCATTTTGCAGGATAACCGCAGGGCGGGTTCCGCTTTGTTCGGAACCTGTGCCGCTGTCAAATCGAACGAAGTAGATGTCTCCGCGTTGGAATTTCAAAGTAGATTCCAATTGCGAACCTCCGTTTGGATATGTAAGAAGCCCACTGCACCTCCTAGGCAGCGGGCTTCTGTTAAAGTATGAAAGCGATTTTATTTATATGGTACACATCACCTCCCCGGTGATTGGACTGAAGCACCGGCATCAGCGGCGCATAACAACATAATCGTGACCGCGCCGGGTCTGGCAGACAGTACAAACATCCATACTCTTGTCTGCGCTCGGCACGAGAGCGATTTTGAAGGCTTTGGCTTCTACGAAATGCCGCAGACAGGTCGCACAGAGGGTACGGATGGATTTGACCATTTCCGGGGTCAGTTCCATCTCCTCGTAGATCTCCTGTTCGCGCACCGTAGGATTCAACTCGTCCATTTGAGAGTTCCTCCGTATCGGTAAAAAGTGAATGGCGGATAAAATATGTAAAAGAACAGGAGTGGCCGAAAACCGAAAACGGCATCCGGCCGCTCCTGATAAAATATGTTAAGGTCTCGCATATTCGCCCTCGGCTCCCTGCGAGTGGGGAATTGTCCGGCAGCGGATTTCTACCGCATCATTGGCATTTCAGCCACCCCGCCTACATTCTGACCGGGCCGCGAATTACGGAAGTATCATTATCTGAGTACCGAACAACTGAACTCTTCAATTTTCAAGGTTCGTGAGTGCGGACGTTTTGCCAGCGGCAAGAGCCGCTTTTGAAATTGTCCCCTCACTTGGTAGCCGACGAAAACGGTCAATCCATAGCATGAAAATTAAACTTTTTCAAAAATTAGTAATTCGCTTGATTTTTATGCTAATAGTAGGCTGTGATACTCCTAAAACTTTAGAAATTTCAGTGACAGTATAACCCTCGTAAGCATAGAGAGTGACAAGTTCAAGATCAGCGTCCGACATTTTCTCCAATGCGGCAAGCAGATTTTCATTTTCGATCTCTCCAATCCATGCAAAGCCGCTCTTGGTTTCGTGATATGTATCTGTTGTGGTAATGGCCTCCTGATAGCGCAGCATCAAAGGAGATGCTTCTTCCTCGGTGCTTTCATACGCAGGTGCAGTGAACTCCTGCGTCCGCTCAATGCAGGTGCATTCCGAATTGAACTGCTGGCGGTCATAGTCGTACATTTTCTGAATGGTATCATCGGCCATTCCTGCTGCTGCGTACTCGATTCGCAGCTTTTCCCAGTGTGCTTCAAACTTTTTCAACTCATAGCCCTTATTAAAAGCCATCGTAAACCTCCAAATTTTCGATAAAGCGTGAAAAGTCGAAAATTTGGAGCTGCTAGGGATATCGTGCGGCCAGTTTCAGCCACGAAAAGTGAGCAAAAAGAAACATGAAGTGTCCTTTCCGCCGGATGCGGAGGTTGAGGACACTTCACTGCGGAACAGCTTGCGGGCTTTTCTTGGCAACAAAAAAGAGATGCACTAAAGAAAAGGGTGCCGACACTGTTTTCCATCCGAGAATGGAAAGCGGTATAAGTATCCTCGGCCTTTAATGCATCTCAGGCTTCGATATGTTTTTGTTCTGACGCATCGAAGCCTATAAAAAAGAAAACCGCCGTGCAATCAGCTTTTGCAAGGCATCGATTCGTGCCCTGTAAGCATATCACACGACGGTGTTATGAAAGTCACATGAAAGTGTTACGAAAGTGTTATAGGAATCATTCTTACCAATTGGCTCCAAATGCAAGGATTTCCTCATATTCTTCCGTGGTCAGATGTTCCTTTGCTGCGGCCAGTTCGTTGGTTGCAAGTTCATTCATGCCCTGCGCTTTCAGGGAGCGGATCAGCCAGCAGTATGCTTTCGGGTTATCGGGTGCGATGGTCAGAGACTTCATGGCATACTGATTGAGCAGGTCATAAGAATGCAGCGAATCCAGCTGCTTCAGCAATTCACTGACAGCACCCATATAGGAAAGATGGTATTTTGTGGAAAACTGAATGAGCCAATGTTCTCCGTCTGCGGAGGACAAGACCTTTCCATGGTAGAGGTCAAGAGCATTTTTGCGGGAGATCAGCAGATACGAAATCAGTCGGCTAATTCTCGGAGAATTAAAATCAGCTTCTTTCAGAACACCTTTGGACGTACTGATGCTCAGTTCGCCAAACAGACTGACATAGATGTCCTTGCTGCTTTGGATGGAAGTAGGAATATACGCCATTTGGAGCCGGTTCAGCATCTTCTGTTCGTTGTACGAGGCAAGCAGCACATAGGCAAGAATCCGCAGCATACGGGTCTGCTGGATATACCGCTTCGGATTGCGGACGGCAAGCAGAGCGACGGGGCGCGGCTCCAGAGAAACGGCAATGACAGACCTTATGCCAAGCCGCTGATATAGATCGTACTCTGCAGGATAGGCTTCTTTTGTCGCCTCGGCATCCGGAACGACCATGGGAATTCCCTTACGGACAGCCTGTACCCACCGATTCAGAAATTCAGCAGATTCATATTCTTCGGTCAAAAGCATCGTTTTGTCCGTTGCACCCGTATTGAACCACCAGAAAGGTGTCCACAGGCTCAAATCCAGATCGACTTGAATCAGGCCGCACCAATCCGCATCGTAGAATTGACAGGTGGCTTTCAGTACCTGCTGGGCAACTTCCTTTGGGGAAAGACGCCGGTAATACAATTGCGATTCAAGGTCATTCATACTGTTTTCAAAATCAATTGCACGTTGAATATCTCCAAAGCTCCGTTCTTCGTACTCATGATCAGACTGACGCATAAAATCTCACCTCGTATCAAATAAAAAAGCACAGCATCAGGGCTTCACTCGCTCTGTACGGTGAATCCCGATGCTGTGCTGGTATCAATCATGCAACCGCAAGAGCCAAGCAAAACTACTTTTTTACGATTGTTTTATGAATGACGAGAATACAATTGTTAAATTTACGTTGGTGTGAATCAGATGCCACGGAATGTAAAGGTAAACTCTTTGGGCTGCGTCACATCCGGGATGTACTCCGGGTGAACATTTGCACCCCAGCTGTCATCACCGCCGACACCCATCTGCTCGCCGATGGCACGGATAACCGTGTAATGCACCGGAGGCAGTTCATAGGGATGCTTGGCGTTTTCCATCTCATGCGGGGTATAAGGCAGGGCGGAGAACATCATCGGCTTCTCGGCATCGGCAGTGAACAGCAGGCCACGACCCTTACGGTCAACGACCTTTGCCCAGCGCACGGCGGTCTTTGCACCGCACTCCTGCGGTACAAGGTACTGCGCAATATTCTCGGCAACCTTGTTCTGGTAGATACCCAGCTTTGCACCGTGCTGACGATCCCAGTAGGTTTCCGCAGGGCCATTGCCGTACCATTCCACAGTGTCATAATCGGCATCGATCTTGAACAGCACACCGAATTCCGGCATGGCTGCAAGCCCATCCACCGGGTCATAATGCAGGGTAGTCTGGATGCGGCCATCACCGAACACACGATACTGCAGACTGCATTCAGCAGCAGGGCTGGTCTGCAGATTGTAGAGATAGGTCACAACAACACTGTCAGCTTCCACCTCGCAGGTGGGATTCTGGAGAATGGTGCCGCCGTGAACAGACGGAATCTCCTTGCCGACACCCTTGGCGGTAGCGTACAGGCTTGCCAGTTTCCAATGACCGCGGACACCGCCCATATTGTTGCCGCAGTCATTGTCAGTGGGAGCGCGCCAGAAGTTGGGACGCGGGATCTCCTGCATCATTTCCTTGCCGGCATAGCGGTAGGAAGTCAGACCGCCGTTCAGATCAGAGAACAGTACGTCAAAGTTTTCACCCCGAACACCGATGTTGTGGGTGCCCTGCATGACCGTAAACGGAACCGTCTTTTTGCTGCTGGACATCGGACGGATTGCTGCGATCACGCTCTGTCCAAAAGCCACTTCGTGCCCTTTTTTCGCCCAGAGGGTATCGTCTTTCAGACGGAAGCTGATGGTCAGCGCATACTCGCCGGGAACTGCCGAAACCATGAACGGCAGTGGGAAATGGGAACGGCTTTCGGGTGCCACTGCAATACCGTCCAGTTCCTTTTCCTGTACCAGCTTGCCGTCCCGGTGCAGCAGTGCAAAGCAGTCATAGGCATCGGTGGAAGTGAACAGGCTCTTGTTCCAGACCTCGAAACCATCGGCAGTGATCGTTACAGCAATGTTCTGATAGCAGAATTTAACCTCCTGCATCTTGGGAGAGGGTGTGCGGTCGCCGCCATAGACGATGCCGTTGCCGCTGAAATTGTAATCGGTAGGACGCTCGCCGAAATCACCGCCATAGGCTTGGAACCACTTGCCGTAGTGGTCTTTTTTCCAGATAGACTGGTCAATGTAGTCCCAGATGAAGCCGCCCTGATAGCCGCAGTTTTCCTGATCAGCAAGCTCGGTATACTTGTGCAGTGCGCCGCAGGAATTGCCCATAGCATGAGAATATTCGCACTCGATATAGGGCCGCTTGTCGCCCTGTGCCAGATATTCCTTGATATCCTTGACGGGGCTGTACATATGACTCTCAATATCGGTGGTTTCCGGGAAGCGCGGGTCATTGACCACGCCCTCATAATGCACCAGACGAGTGTTGTCCAGACGGTGCATCATCTGGGACATCTGGAATAGGGTCTCGCCACCGAACGATTCATTGCCCAGCGACCAGATCAGCACGGCAGGATGGTTTTTATCCCACTGATAGGTGGAGTTCAGACGGTCGAACATGACAGCTTTCCACTCAGGCTTATCATTCGGCAGAACCCCCTCGATCCCACGAATGCCAGCCTGATGGATATCCCATGTGCCATGCGATTCCAGATTGTTCTCTGCGATCATGTACAGACCGTATTCATCGCAGAGGTTATAAAGCTCATCCTGACTCTGGTAGTGGCAGGTGCGGACAGCATTGATGTTGTGCTGCTTCATGGTAATGATGTCCTGCACCAGTTCTTCGTGGGTGTGTACGCCCACAGCGCGGCCCGTGATGGAACTGAACTCATGGCGGTTGGCACCCTTGAACACGATGCGTTTGCCATTCAGCATCATCCGGTTGTTCTTCATCTCGAACTTCCGGAAACCGACTTTCTGTCCGGTCACTTCTACCAGATGGCCGACCTCGTCCAGCAGCTCGATTTCCAGCTCGTACAGAGCCGGGTCTTCTGCACTCCACAGGTGGGGATTTTCCACCGGATGACTGAGCAGTGCGGCACCGCCATTCAGTGCGACTTTTTCAGAGAACACTTCCATTTCGCCGCGGCGCAGGGTCAGACGAGCCGTTCCGGTGCCCTTGACCTGCAGCATCACTTCCAGTGCGGCATGGGCGAAATCTTCTCCATCAAACAGCGTCTTGATGGAAACATCTTCCAGATGCACGGCGGGGATGGCATACAGCCATACGCTGCGGAAAATGCCGGAGAAGCGGAAAAAGTCCTGATCTTCACACCAGCTGGAAGAAGTCCACTTGAACACCTGCACGGCAAGTTTGTTTACACCCGGCTGGAGATACGGGGTCAGGTCGAATGCGTGAGCGGAGAAGCTGTCCTCGGTGTAACCCACATAAGAGCCGTTCAGCCACAGAGCCATGCCGCTTTCCACACCCTCAAACTCGATGTGGATGGGCTTATCCTGCATAGCCACCGGCAGTTCAAAATATTTGACATAGCTTGCCACCGGATTGAACCGCTGCGGAATCTCGCCAAGCTTGACCTCCTCGCGGCCATCCCAAGGATACTGGATGTTGGCATACTGCGGGACATCGTATCCTTCCATCTGGATGTGCGCCGGGACATGGATATCATCCCAGCCGCTGCAGTCATAATCTGCCTTTTCAAAGCCGGGAATTGCGCTGGCGTAATTCTTTGCGTAGGCAAATTTCCAGATGCCGTCCAGCTTCATGGCGAGCGAAGATTCTCCTGCCAGATATTCTTCACGAGAAGCATAGGTACGGAAACTTGCATGGGCGTTCAGGACGTTTTCCTTGAAAAAGGTGGGCTCTTTCACTTTTGCAAAATCAAATGCAGCCATATTGTTCCTCATTTACCTTATTGTGTGATTGAAAAAATTCCTTCATCGTCCCCCAGAGGAGATACGGGCTCCTCTGGGGGCGCAGCAGATGAAGGAGAAGTGAATGTCAAATATTTTGGAGTTGCCGGGGAAAATTACTTCACCGCGCCGGTGATGCCTTCTGCGAACTGCTTCTGCAGGACGAAGAACACGATCATGGTGGGGATGGAGCAGAACAGAACGCCCATCATCAGCATACCGTAGTCGATGGAGTAGCCGGACGCAATGTTGGCAATCAGCATCGGCATGGTCTGCGCACGGTTATCGGTCATAACGACCTTCGGCCACAGATAAGCGTTCCATGCGTTCATGAACGTGATGACCGCAGCAGCTGCGTAGGTGGATTTCATGATAGGAACATACATCCGGAAGAAGATGCCTGTTTCGCTCAAGCCATCAATGCGCGCCGCCTGCATCAGATCGTTGGGAAAGTTGCGGGAGTTCTGACGGAACATCATGATCAGGAACGGGGTGGAAATGCTGGGCAGGATGAACGCCCAGACACTATTCAGCAGACCTGCCCTGGACATCATCTTGAACAAAGGAACCATCGTAGCAACCTGCGGCACCATCATGGCGAGAAGCAGGATGCTGAACAGACGGTCTTTGTTCTTATCATGATACAACTCAAAACCAAATCCGGCAAGAGAGCAGACGAACATGGAGATCACGGTCTGCACGATGGCGTACAGGAAAGAGTTGCCCATGGCACCCGCCAGATTCTGCGATGCGATCAGATTCTTGAAGTTCTGCACCGCATAGGTACCGAACATGATCTTGCCGCGAGCAACATCCAGCGAGGTGTTGGTTGCTGCGGAGATCATCCACAGCAGCGGAAAGACGGAAATGAACGAAATGATGATCAGGAAGATGTAAGCAGGGATCAGTCTGCGCTGGATCGTGTGCTTCTTGCCTTTTTCACGCTGCACAAGAGCGTGGTTTTCTGCCGTATTAGTCACGCTTGTCACCTGCTTTCATGCTGATAAAGGACAGAATGGCAACCATCACGAAGATGACGAAGGACAATGCCGAAGCATAGCCGAAGTTTGCAACGCCCTGACCCATGGAGTTGTTATAAATGTAGTGCGACATGGTGATCGTTGCATTGGCCGGGCCGCCGGCAGTCAGGTTGACCGACTCATCGAACAGCTGCAAGGTACCGTTGATGGACATGATGGCGGTCATCACGATGGTGGGCATCAGCAGCGGAACAGTGATCTTCCAGAACGTCTGCCAGCCGTTGGCACCATCGATCTTGGCTGCTTCATACACCGAGTAGTCGATGTTCTGCAAACCTGCCAAGAAGAACACCATGTTGTAGCCCGTCCAACGCCAGATCAGAGCTAGAATAATGATGATCTTTGCGCTGGTAGGATTGCCGAGGAAATTGTAGTGTGTCTGCAGGATGCCCAGTTTGCATAGCACCGTGTTCACCAGACCGTCCGTTGCAAACAGGGATTTGAAGATCAGGGAGTACGAAACCAGTGAGGTTGCGCAAGGCAGGAACACGCAGGTGCGGAAGAAGCCCTTGAATTTCAAATCGTGATTGTTCAGCAGCTGTGCCAGCAGGATTGCCAGAATCAGCATGATCGGAACTTCCACGATCAGATACAGGAAGGTGTTTCCCATCGAGCGCAGGAACAGCGCATCCTTGAACATTCGGGAATAGTTGTAGGTCAGCGGGCTGGCCCACTTCATATTTGCACTGGAACCCGTTTTCAGAGAGGTCAGAAAGCCGTTGATGATGGGGATAAAGCTCATGATGGTGATAAGAACCGTACCAGGCATCAGGTAATACCAGCCGGCACGACGCTGCTTTGCCATCAGAGAACCGCGTTTTTCGTTCTTCAATGTCAAACCCTCCTTCGGATGAATCAGAAAGCCTTAAAGACCCATCTCGAAGCGGAGCTGCTGTTCAGCATTTGCCAGTTCATCGTCCAGATTGGAGCCGTTGATGGTGTTGATGATGGCAGTGATCAGATAGACACCCGCACGGAAGTGGTAGTCACTCTGCTCAATGACAGGAACATTGGCACCCATTTCAACAATCTGCTTGTAGATTGGCTCGTTGTTGAAGAACTCCACGCCCTCGTTGTAAACATCAGAGTCTGCGCACTTCAGAACCGTGGTAACAACGCCACCGTCACGCAGGGCATTATCATAGGTCTGGGTGCTGCCGCCAAAGGTGTAAGCAAGGAAGGATTTTGCCAGATCGACATTGCCGCAGTTGGCAGTGATGTACAGACCGCATCCGCCGTTGGAGGCATAACCCTCGCCACCGTCCAGCGTAGGAATGGTGGTGATCTCCCACTTGCCGGAGTTCTCGGTGACAGCTTCCATGGTGGGGATGATCCAGTTGCCGTTCAGCACACCGGCGACCATGTCGCCCTGAATGCTCTGGTCGATGTAGTCGCTCCAGCTGTTTGCCAGATAGCAGGCATTACGCTTGCCCATATCCACGATGGTTTCGCAGACACGGTGCAGGGTATCGTTCTCGGTAATCCAAGGCTCACCGTCCTTGAACTCTGCAACGCCCTCGGACTGCATCATCATGTAGACAAGGTCGCCGCCGTCTGCACTGGTGGAGAACAGGTACTTGCCCGTCTTTGCATAGACCTGCTCACCAATATCAGTCAGATCAGACCACTTGATGCCGGTCATATCATCCACGGTCTTGCCAACCTCAGCCAGCAGATCGGTACGATATGCAAAAATCACAGTGCTGTTGTCCACAGGCACACCGTAGTGAGTGCCATCCACGATGGAGTAGGACAGTTTTTCCTTGCTGAAGCCATCCCAATCAATGTCTGCGCCCTCAACAGGAACAAAGGCATCCGGGTAGTCGGCAACATAACGCTGGATGTAGTGATCCTGGAACTGCACGATGTCGGGCAGATTGGAATAATCGTGTGCAGAACCTGCCAGCGTGATGGCATTCTCAATGTCACCGCCGCCGGACTGCTCGATCACTTCCAGTTCAAACTCCGGGTCAACGTTCTCCTTGTAGTCTGCGGCAGCAGCGTTCAGGGCAGGAATGTTGAAATTCTTATCCCATGCGTAGGCAGTCAGCTTGTGACCTCCGGGCTGAGAACCGCCAACACTTGCGCTGCCGGAAGCAGCAGTGGAAGAGCCAGAGCCGCCACCGCAGGCGGTCAGGGCTGCGGCTGCACCCGCAGCAGCCATAACGGACAGAAATGCGCGACGTGAGATCTTTTTCATAATGCTTTCTCCTTCATTCTTGAAAACTTGAAAAAGTTGACGATTCCGAGAAGTTTGAAGAAAGAATTGAACGCATTCACAAGTTGAACAATTCTTTTCTTCAAATCCTCGTTTGTTATAGTCATTGTAACAGGTTTCACAATTGAAATGCGGGTGCATCCAATCAAAAAACACGCAGATTCAATCAGAATCCGATCATGTCGCAATGTCCAAAACGGCCACTTCGTCAGCTTGTCCAAATAGAGAAGCACTTTATTTGGCACAATGTCTAAAAGTCATTTCTTTACGGATCGGAGGGATGTTTCCAACCTTTTTTGGCAGAAATCTTTTTATCCAGTACACGGCCACGATAGTCGCTGTTGTTTTTCTTATACTGGTACGGCGAAACGCCCATGATCTTCTGAAAATTGCGGTTGAAGGAAGAAACATCCTGATACCCGACCCGCAGGGCAACCTCTGTCATGGAATAATTGGTGGAGTTGAGCAGCTCGTAGGCTTTCTGGATTCGCACCATCGTCAGATATTCGCCCGGTGACATATTCAGATATTCCTTGAACTTGCGGCGCAGCTGGGCTTCACTTAGAGAACAGATAGAAGCAAGCTCTTCCCCGGAAATCGGATTCATATAGTGCAGACCGATGTATTCGATCGCGGGCATGATCTGCTGCAATCCAACCATCATTGGGCGGATATTGCTTTTCTTTTCCGTGTGTGTCCGTGCAATCAGGAGAAGCAGCGAGGCCATCAGATTCTGCTCCACTGCTTTGTGGTATTCCTTCTTGCTCTGACATTCGTGCAGCACCATGGTGATGAGCTTTTCCAGTTCTACCGCATCTTCCTTTGGCAGACAAAGAGCCTGACTGGACAACCGGTGCAGAACTGTTTCCACAAACAGTGGGTCGTTCGGAAAAGCACTGTTCAGGATTCCCTGTGGATCGAAGAACAGGTACTCCCATGAGTTCAAACTTTTATCTTTGCTCAGCGTTGTGTGCAGACAGTTTGCCGGAACTACCGTGATGGCTCCATCCGTGTAGTCGATGCGGCGGTCTTCCAATACCATAAAGCCCTGCCCCCAGCGGCAGATGCCGATCTCCATGACATTATGAAAATGGACATCTTCAGCGTAGGTGCCGTAAGTGCAGACCCAGTCGTCTCCCGTAATGGCTTGCACCAGTTCGCCTTCCGGCAGCTCATAGTAGCGGTAACTGATCCTTGGCTTTTTTGATTCCTTGTTTGGTTCCATGTACTTTCTCTCTCCAAAAATCAAAGGGGTTTGTTCAGGATGCAGTACTTATTATAGGAACTTTCGTCGGAAAGTATATGGAGCCAATCAAACACAATATGCACAAAATCACTGAGATTCATCAAAATCAGCTCTCCGAAATCCAATGTTGGTAAAATACTTGACTTTATCAAGTGACGGTGCTATAATGCTTCCCATTCAAAACAGAAGGAGCTGACAAAATGGAGCCATCCACGGTATCTTCCTGCATTCTGACTCTGCACAAAGAGTTCGCCGCTTATACGACCCAGCGGCTGCAGGAACTGGGTCTGAGCTTCGGGTTGATGTATTTTGTGATCTATGTTGGCAAGCATCCGGATTGTACGCCCTCGGAGCTGACCAAAGATCTGCATCTGGATTGGGGCCACTCCCAGCGCAGCTTAACCAAGCTGGCAGAAGACGGCTTTCTAACGAAAGAAAAGAATGGACGCAGCTACCACCTGAAGCTGACCCAGAGGGGTGAAAATGCTTTTGTGGTCTGCCATCAGGTCTTTACCGACTGGGATGCGCAGAATCTGGGCGGACTGACAGCACAGGAGCGGCAGCAGCTGCTGACATTACTGCAAAAAGCAGTGCAAAGGAAAGTGTGTAAATGATGTACGAAACGATCTTGAGTCCGATCAATTATGGTGGGATGCAGCTGAAAAACCGGATCATTTTTGCGCCGACAACGTTCGGGCTGTCGGATGAGGAATACCTTGCAAAGATTCGTTCCATTGCACAGGGCGGTTGTGCCATGATCATCGTGGGTGATGTCCCGGTGGGCAAAAGCAAATTTGAGAAATCGCTGTTTGGTGCCAAGGGCTTTGCATTTTACCAGAAGGTCGTGAAAATCGCCCACGATGCGGACTGCAAAGTCTGCGCTCAGCTGCACCAGAGCGATTCCAATCTGCTGGCCATGTTCAAGTACATTCCCGGTGTCCTGCTGAAGAAGATCACCCCGGATCAGCTGCGGGAAAAGCTGAACGCCGAAGTAGCTCCTTACATTACAAAGATGTCCAAACGGAAAATCCAGACCATCATCAGCGGGTTCGGGAAAGCGGCAGTGCTGGCAAAACAGGCCGGTTTTGATATGGTGCAGGTGCATGGCGACCGGATGTGCGGCAGTTTCAGTTCGGCGATCTTCAACCACCGCACCGATGAATACGGCGGCAGCGCAGAAAACCGCGCCCACTTTGCGGTGGAAGCGGTTTCGGCAGTCCATGCAGCGGTTCCGGGGATGCCCATTGATTACAAGCTGGCTGTCCGGCAGGAAAACCCACACTTTGGCAATGCCGGTGTCGTGGAAGAAGAACTGTCAGTGTTTGTTCCGCTGCTGGAGCAGGCAGGCGTGACCAGCTTCCATGTGACACTGGCAAATCATTCCGCATTGGAGAACACCATCCCGCCCGCCAATCATTCCTATTTCAATCAGCCGGGATGCTTCCTCAAATTCTGCGATGAGGTACGGCAGTACACTAAACTGTCTATCTGTGGTGTCGGTGGTCTGAACGACCCGGAGTTTGTGGAACAGCAGCTTGCCAGCGGACGCATCCAGTGCGCCGCCATGAGCCGCCAGCTTCTGGCAGACCCGGACTGGGTGAATAAGCTGAAAAATGGGCAGGTAGGACGAATTCACCGCTGTGTCCGCTGCAACAAGAAGTGTCTGGGTGGGCTGATGGCGCATCAAGGAACCCGCTGCATTTACGATGATTTGCGGAAAAAAGAAGTCAAAAACGCATAAAAGCACTCGACAAAAATCACGCTGTACTCAACAAAAAGACATTCACGAGGGATTGCCCTCCCGTTATAATGAGCCTTGAACGAACCTTACCCAAGGAAAATGAGAGGACAGCAAGATGTCGATTGAAAACGCACTTCACAGTCAACAGGTCTACGACCCTACGGATGATTCCATTATGGCAGAGCAGGAGCTTTGCATGGAACGACTGTACGATTACAACCATACCCGCCCTTCCGAACACGCAAAACGGGAGCAGCTTTTGAAAGAAATGCTTGCGGAGTGTGGCGCAGGCTGCTGGATCGAGCCGCCGTTTCATGCCAACTGGGGCGGAAAGCACGTTCACATGGGCGATTATGTTTATGCAAACTTCGGACTGACCTGCGTGGATGATACCCATATCTACATCGGGGAGCGCACCATGATTGGCCCGAACTGCATTCTTGCCACCGCAAACCATCCGATTCTGCCGGAGCTGCGGGAGAAAGCGTACCAGTACAATCTGCCCATCCGCATTGGATGCAACTGCTGGCTGGGTGCCGGCGTGATCGTAGTGCCGGGTGTTACCATCGGGGACAATGCGGTGATTGGTGCAGGAAGCGTCGTGACGAAAGACATCCCTGCCAATGTAGTGGCGGTGGGCAACCCGTGCCGTGTACTGCGCCCCATCAGCGAACATGACAAGGAATACTTCTATCGGGATCGGAAAATCAACTGGGAAATATTATAACCTCAGAGAGCCAGTGGCTCCAAAGGAGAAGCTATGAGTTACGCAATCGTATTCAGCAGCAAAACAGGCAACACAAAATTATTGGCAGATACGCTGCACAACTGCCTGCCGCAGGAAGACTGCTATTATTTCGGCATCCCAAACCCTGCCGCCATGGAAGCGGATACTCTTTATGTAGGCTTCTGGACGGACAAGGGAAAAGCCGATGAAAGCACTTCGGACTTTTTGAAACAATTGCACGGCAAAAACATCTTTCTCTTTGGAACTGCCGGCTTTGGCGGCAGTGATGAATATTTTGACAAGATTTTGAAAAAGGTGGAGCGTTCACTGGACAAGAGCAACACCATTTTCGGCCGTTATATGTGTCAGGGCAAAATGCCGATGTCAGTGCGCCAGCGGTATGAGGAGATGAAAAAGCAGCCGATTCATCTGCCCAATCTGGATGCAATGATCGAGAATTTTGATAAAGCTCTTTCTCACCCGGATGCGGATGATCTGAAGCGGCTGAAGCAGGCTGTTAAATAAGACCCCAATAGCCATCTCTTGATGCACCCATGCCATCGTGCTATACTGAAAATGTACAATAATAGTAAGGGAGTGCATTGCCATGAGCAAACAACTTGTTGCCTATTTCTCTGCCAGCGGCATCACCGCAAAGGTTGCCGAAAATCTTGCGGATGCGATCGGTGCCGATATTTTTGAAATCCAGCCCAAAGTTCCTTACACCAAGGCGGATTTGAACTGGATGGATAAGAAGGCTCGCAGCACCATCGAAATGAGTGACCCCGCTTCTCGCCCTGCCATCGCCGTTAAACGCGACAATATGGAGGACTATGATACAATTTTTGTCGGGTTTCCCATCTGGTGGTATATTGCTCCAACGATCATCAATACCTTTTTGGAAAGCTACGACCTAAAGGGCAAGACGATCATTCCCTTTGCTACTTCTGGCGGCAGTGGTATGGGAAAGACCAATGAGAAACTGGCACCGAGCTGCCCCGGAGCCAAACTTCTGCACGGAAAAGTTTTCCCCGCAACCTCCACAAAGGCAGACTTGTCTGCATGGGTAGAAACGCTCAATTTCTGATTTTTACATAGACGCAGCAAAAGGCGGCGGTTTCCCACGATATGGGAAGCCACCGCCTTTGTTGATTATCGGATGAGCCAACCGTAGTCCTGTCTGCAGTCTACCACATAATCCGCATAAACCGTATTATCTACGATCTGGAAGATGAGCATATAGCGTTTTTCAAACAAGATGAATCGGTAAGCATTTTTAGGAATGTATTCGCCTTTGAGCCACGGACAACGCTGCGGCATCTGTTCCAAAGATTTTGCAGCTTTTTCAAACTCGACCGTAAGCCGCTCTGCTGCCGCAAGGCTGACCTGTGCCAGAAATGCGGCATGGGACACCAGCATCTGTGCAGCCCGTGCCGACACGATCACACGGTATTTATTTTGCTGCTCCATGTCCTGCGGCCTCCTTGATCGCGCTACGCATCATGGAAGTGACCTCATCAATCGAGTAGCCCTCGCTTCCACGCATCCGGTCTTCCTCCACGGAGAGCAACTCTTCACGGAGTTTCAGCATCTTTTCCCGGCGGTTGTAGGTCTCGATGTCCATAACGACCAAGTCACCCTCGCCGTTCTTGGTGAGAAAAATCGGCTCAGCGGTTTCTCTGCACAGATCAGCAATCTCATTGTAATTCTGACGAATCGCTGCAGATGGACGGATATTCATAAAAGCACCTCCTGCTTCCGAATAATCTATAATAGTAAAATTCTAATTATATTATAACCATATTATGCAACGAAGTCAATGCGGACAACTGTCACTTCGTTCTCCATTTCCACCACTTTGCCAGCATTACAATAATAGCAACCACGAAAACGGCTATGAACAGTACCAGTGATCCTTCGTTCAGAACAACATTTTGCTTAAAGAAGAAAAGTGCCACAAATCGCACTGCAAGAGCAACCAGCAGCAAACGACCTATAAATTTATCCATAACCCTTTTCCTCTCGATGTTTTTTCAATCATTAAATTTTACCGCAATGAGTGAATGATGTGTAACGCCATTTCTGCATTCTCTTTATCCACAAATATCTCCGTGATATATTGCGGCTTTATGCCTAGAGTACCCATTCGCGCCTGATCGAATGTAGTACGCCGATTGACATCTTTGGTTTTGCAGTAGAATTTGATTCCAGCAGCCGCCAACGCATCCGTGATGCGATTGCACTGGCAGGGGTCAGAAACAGCTGTAACTTGCGATTTGAAAAACTGTTCCAGCATGGCTATTCTCCTGTGCCTTTCAGTTGAATTTCTGAGAAGATGAAATTTACGGTTCCTTGGTTGGATAACGAAAATTAAGCCCAATTTATTTCGCTTGTCCATATGATTTTATGGCCACATATATCAAGTATAGCCCTTAATTTTTGCGTAGGAACCCAACTACTGTAATCGAATACTGTATATCGTGTCAAACTGGTATGGATCTGATAACAAAACCTTTCCATTGGAAACCACCTCAATAGTTTCGCCTTCTTCAATTTGCGATAACTGAATATTCCCTTTTAAGTATTCCGAAGCTCCCTGAATGAGATAGCAATTATCTGTACCATACAGTTGATTGGGAGCGGTTGCATAGATAGAATTATTGCTTAAATCTACCTTTGTTACAGTAAGTTCCGATTTTGTCCTACCCCACGGATGCAACAGGAAACCACCTATAAGAATTGCTACGATCAAAACCATACCAATGATAGTCGTTTTCTTACTTGATTTTGTCATTTCAAACACCTTTTCATCAGAGTTTAATTTGAATTTTCCTAACGTTACATTTTTTTCGAACGACGCGGTTTGTATTTTTTTATGTGGATGATTAACAAAACAAATGCTACGCAAAGCAACAAAACGGAGAATAGAATCAAAAGGCGTCCTAAGACAGACTCCGATTCATCACCAGAGGCAGTCGAAGTATCTCGTGTTTGGATATAAGATTCTAATAGGTTCAAGAAGTCGGAACCACTATAAATTTTTCCATTTGTTATATCAAGAAGTTCAGGACAATCCGAAAAAGGAATATAGAGAAGACCTTCGCTGGTACTTGCAATGATTACGTGCGTGTTTATATCTCCAATAGCGACAGTAGCAACACTGTCCACCGGATAACCACTTAATTTTTCGTCAAGCATTTCTGGATGAAAAATGTACTCTACAGAAGAAGTGGCTTTGTCAAGCGTAGTTATTACACTGCTGCCAAATTCGCCATTTTCCAACTTTCGCACTACTGCGTACTCATAATTTTCAGCATTTTCTTCCAATGGGATCGTCCATGCGTAATCAGCTTTCACAAAGGCATCTGTTGAATAAGGGTTAAGCGCAAGGATATTATAAAAAGAAAAAGCATTTATTATATATTGCTTTTGCGCTTTGTTGAAATCAGGATTGATTGTATGCTGGTTATCACCAGAACTCATCATATTTAAAATGGTTTGCTCTTGTGCTAATACCCCAGAAACATCTGAAGATGATGAAAGAGAGTCACGTTTGGAACTATAAGGCGTTGCTGCAAATACGGACATCCCGCATAAAGTAACAAGAATCAACATAATAATGCCAATGTAGATTCTTCGCTTCATAAATGTGAGCCTCCTTTTCGTTCATTGCAAAATAACAGGTCACAGCATAAGAATTACATCAAATAATATCATGATTATTACTTCTTTGTTTGATAAACGGAATTTAAGCCTGATTTATTTCGTTTGTCCATAGATTTTTCAAAATCGTATAGCTGCACATAAATTTCATCGAAATTTATTGCATAATCACGATTTTTCTTTGCTGACATACCAATTCAAAAAAGCACCAACAGCGCAGTCGGGAATTTTCCTGACTGCGCTGTTGTCAACTCCGATATTTTATTACGCAAATTTCCTGCTGCTCTTCATCCCAGAGAGCCAGTGTCCACCGCATGGTGGGAGCAGCTGCAGCATCTGAGACTTCTTTCGCCGAATACATAGCGGCAGGCTTCAGAGCATTAAAGAAATGGTACCGACCATGTTTCACGTGAGGAAGCGGAAGCTCTTCTTCCAGCTTCATGGACGAGAGCAGATGGTTGATGGCCGAGCGGCTGCGCGGGATATCACGCCAGTGCTTGATGTCGGCACTGGTATCTTCTTCGCTGACTTCATAATAGATTGCCAGAACTACTTCACCATTGGGCACAGTTCCAGATAACTCATAGACCCATGACCCCCGGTAGGCATCCCGGTGAATGCCGACTTCCCGCAGAATATCCTGTTCGTTCATTTTTCGTTCCATTATAAGGACTCCTCACGAGAAGCATCCGCTGTGGCTTCTTTCTTTCCGATGTACTTCCGAATAGCCTTTTCATATTATAGAGGATAAAAAGCCGGAATCCTATGGACAGGATAAAACAAAATATGCACAAAATCGAAGACTTTAGCTGAAAATGCAGCAGTTCAGCAGAACACACACTATGCTTGCAGGCGTGGGCGGCAAAATAAAAAGAGCAAAGGCTGATTTTACGCCTTTGCTCCTCAAAAAGCAGGTTATCCGTTTGTTTCGGCAGAATGCTCCAGTATGCGCCAACCATCCATGAGTGCATCATTTTCCAGAATGAAGGGATGGGCCGTATCCTGCCCCCACTCGGTATCGTACTTCAACATGAGATAATCGCTCAGTTCTGTTCGGGTTTTGAACTTGAGCAAACGGTACGGTTCCTGAAACGCAACCTTCTCCACGAAGTACAGCCCATCGGATGCAGAAAGAAGAGCCCCTGTGTGACCGATCATCAGGGAATTTTCTGTTTCCGAAAAGCTGTTGTGAAAGATAACGGAAATCAGCCGAATCTTTGAGTCATCCTTAAAGGAAAGCCCACGATTGCCCCATTCCTGCTGAAAATTTTTCAGATGGGTCTGGATGTCAGTTGTGCTGACCGTATCAACAGGTGCAAACCATGCACTAAACTTTTGCAGACTGTCACCGCAAAGAGAAGCCGGATCTTCATCCAGTGTTTCATAGTCCATGAACAGGGTATCTGCGCCTGCATCCGAAGGCATCTCGCCATCAAATGTTACAAAATCGCCGAACAGACCAAAAGAGGTGATGCGGCAGTTCCATCCGGGAAAGGAGTTTTCCTTTTCCGTCCACTGATCCTGCATATCATAGGGGTCATATTTCAGGTCGAGCGGTTCTGCTGTTTCAAATCCAGAGGTGAGCCAATCTGCTTTCATATCCTGATTGAACCGCTGGACATGGTTCATAAAGGTCTGAAGACGGATATCCGATACATTCGCTCCATGCAGCAGATCGGTCAGGAGTGTTTGAGTGTCGGTGTCGGTGAGGTTGCTATACTCGATTTGCTGAAGAACAGGTTCTTGTTTTTTCTTATGTGCGAAAACAGAGATTGCCGTCCCACCGAGGAGAAGAGCTGCAGTACCAATCAAAAATACACGACGTTTCATGGCTTTAAGTCCTTTTGTGTTATAAAAATCAATATGCTTCATCCGGTTCGGTAGGTGCCGCAGTAATATCGCGGTAGAAAGTGGCCCATGCTGCTTCCTCATAGAGGCGTACGAAGAAAAAGCCAATGCTCAATGGGATTGCCAGCAGCAGAACAATGGAAATTGCCATCGCTTCCGAACCAGAGAAATTGTTAAGAAACAAGAAATATCCAGCATACATTGGCAGCGCACAAAGCAGTTCCCAGCCAATGAAGCTGAAATCCAGACAGAACAGCCTCCATTTGTTGCCGTCCATGATTCGCCGGGATTCTGTGATTGCCTCATTTGCCGTCAGTGAAGGATGTTCGGCCATGATATAAGGTGTCATCGCATAACTGTATGTTTTCACGATTCCCGGAATCACCAACAGCAGCGACCAAAGGGCGATGTACAGGCTCTGCAGGAACTTCATGCAGAAACCATCCCACAGACGGTCTTTCTGCGAGAACAAATCTGAGAAGGCAGCGTCTTTTCCATCTGCGAGATTCAGATTAAAGCGGGCATATCCCAGTCGAACTGCACCGCCCACGATCAGTGTGAAGATGGCCCACAGACCAATGCTGACAAGCAGAACCGCAAGCAGACGACCGCCGTTAGGCTGAGAGAACAGTTCAAAGTTGATGTCGTTACTCTGATTGGAATTGGACGTGACGTTGCTGGTGCCGCCTACAATGGTAGCACCGAGCGCACTGGCGGCAATTCCTGTCAAAACGGAAGTTTTCCATTTTCCACGCAAGGCATCGAGAGCGAGCATACGATAGTCGGCAGATACTTTCATAAAAGCAACCTCCTGTCTGAAAACTATGATTCAAATTACTTTGCAATGATAGAACAAACCACTGCGTGGTCATCGTTGTTATGATAATTAACAATCAACTTGGTGCTCTCGTTGATGTACCAGACATCCTCCATGCGGCTGCATTCGTTGGGACTACCCCAAGCAGCTATTAGTTCCTGTTTGGTAAAGTTGCCAATGAAATCATTTAAGGCAGCTTCATCTTCCGTTTCGGCTATCTGAGCCAACGAAGGAAGATTATCAATGCTCTTATAGTGTGATCTGTTCCATGCAAAAAGAGCTGCCACTACAATGATTCCAGCGGCAAAAAGAAGCAGCATGGTTTTCCACTTTTTGCGCAAAGAACTCTGAACAAGCATACGGTGTGCTACAAATTCTTTCATGAGGATGACCTCCTGTGCAAAAATGAAGATAATAGGTCACTTTAATTCAGATACGTTTGAACTGCTGGAAAAATTGCGATATGAATGAAAAAAGCGGATGGTTCGATAGAATCATCCGCTAAAAAAGAAATAATCAGCCTTTCCGATACTTATACGCACCTTCAATGGCATGAATCAAATCAACGATCAGGCTATTGTAGGGCACCGACACATTGTAGCGGCGGGCCTGCTCCACGATAGCACCGTTGATGGCGTCGATCTCCGTGGGGATGCAGCGTTTCACGTCCTGATACATGGAGGAGTATCCTTTGCCGGCATTCTCGCAGACGTGATGCACCATGTCCAGCACCTCCATGTAGGAGAAGTGGGTGCCGTCTGCCTCGGCCACATCCACAGCCTCGCAGATCGTCTTTTCGGCAAAGTCCCACGCATATTGGTTTTCGATCATGTAGGCGATGGGTGTTTCGGTGATGGCGGTGAAGGTGTTGATGGACAGGTTTACGAACAGTTTACTCCAGATAATGCGCTGGATATCGTCCGAAACGGCAGACTGGAAGCCAACTTCGGCCAGCAGGTCGGCCACGGTCTGCAGGTGAGTGTTTTCTTCCAGATTGCTGCCGATGGTAGTCACGCCGTTTCCACTGTGGTGGATCTTACCGCCGCCAAGATTCACCGAGTTGTGCTTGCTGGTGCCGATGATGATGTTCTCGGTCTTGACGTACTTTGCAATTTTGCGGTCGTTGCCCGCGCCGTTCTGCAGGGTCATGACGAGGGTGTTCTCACCGAACAGGTCTTTGTTTTCTTCCAGTGAGCTTTCAGTGTGGGTGGACTTGACGAACACGATGACAAGGTCGGCTACCTCTTTGCAGGTGCCGGACTTCATGGCGCAGACATTGGAAAAATGCTGCTCGGTGCCGTCTTCTTCCAGTACGGTGATGCCGTTCTGGTTGATGCTCTCCACCTGCGGCTCGTAGACATCCAGCATGGTCACGTCGTTGTGCCTGCTCAGATACGCACCATACAGGCAGCCCATGGCACCTGCGCCGATCACGATAATTTTCATAGTACTTTCCCTCCTATGATAATGGAACCGGATGTGTCGGGGCAAATCCCTTTCTGTTCGTCCGGTTTCCCAAAAGCCCACAAGGGCTTTTCAGCTTAAGCCAGAATTCCCGTAGACTGCAAAAACAGCACCAGCATCATCACCGGGGCAACGTAGCGGATCATCACCCGGTAGAGCTTTTTGCGGCGGAAGGTCTCGCCGTTGCGCTGCATCTCGTCAATGACGTAGTCCGGCGTCATGACCCAGCCGATCAGGATGGTGGACAGCAGGGCGATGAAGGGCATCATGACGCTGTTGCTGATGTAGTCCATGATGTCCAGCAGCTGGCCCACCGAGCCGTTGGGCAACTGGACCTCAAAATAGAAGATGCTGTAGCCCAGTGCAATGATGGCAGAAGCGGCCAGATAAATGACCGCCAGCACCAGCACGGTTTTCCTGTGGGTGGTGTGGAAGATCTCCATGCAGTTGGCGGTGATGGATTCCAGCACCGAGATGCAGGAGGTCAGGGTGGCAAAAATGGCGGTGACGAAGAACAGGATGCCCACAAAGATACCGGCCTTGCCCATGGCGGCGAACACCTTGGGCAGCGAAACGAACATCAGGCTGGGGCCTGCGCTCATGCCCTCGGTGCCGGAGAACACATACACGGTGGGGATGATCATGGCACCGGCCAGAAGAGCCACGCCGGTGTCGAAAATCTCAATCTGGTTGACCGCTTTGTTCAGGTTGACTTCCGGTTTGACGTAGGAACCATAGGTGATCATAATGCCCATGGATACGCTGAGGGAGAAGAACAACTGACTCATGGCGTCTAGCAAGATCTGCAAAAAGCGGCTGATGGTCAAGCCCCCCAGATGTGGGGTCAGGTAGTAGCGCAGACCCTCCAGACCGGTGCGCATCTGGCCGGAGGCATCCTCATGGCGCAGGGTGAGGGCGTAGCCCGCAATCACCACCACCAGCACCAGCAGAATGGGCATCATGTAGCGGGACACCCGCTCAATACCATCCTGTACACCATTGTACACAATGAACGCTGTCACGCCCATGAACAGCAGGGCAAACACCACAGGCGACACCGGCGAGGTGATAAAGCTGGTGAAATAGCCATCCTCGGCAGCGGCGGCAGATTGTCCGGTGAGGTAGACCACCGCATATTTGGTAATCCACCCGCCGATGACAGCATAGTAGGTCATGATGAGAACCGGCACCAGAAAGGTGAGGATGCCGAGGAATTTCCACTTGGGACGCATGGTCTCATAGGCACGGATGGCACTCTGCTTGGTGCGGCGGCCAATAGCGATGTCCGAGGTGAGCAGGGTGAAACCGAAGGTTAGCACCAGTACCAGATACACCAGCAAAAACAAACCGCCGCCATCCTTTGCAGCAAGGTACGGGGACCGCCACAGGTTGCCGACACCCACCGCACTTCCGGCGGCAGCAAGAACAAAACCAATCTGTCCGGAGAAGCTGCTTTGTTTCTTTTCCATGATTCTCAAACTCCTATCGTAAACTCTTGTAAGTTAGGATAGCACATGATATCATATCAGTAAACCGAATGATTTTGCTACGGCGTATAAATTTTACTAATGAGGTGTCTTTGATGTGGGAACAGAAAGACCGGTATGAGATATTTTTGAAGGTCTGCGAAACAGGCAGTTTCTCCAAAGCGGCGGATGCGCTGAACTATACCCAATCCGGCATCAGCCAGATGATGGCGGGGCTGGAAGAAGAACTGGGCGTGCAGCTGTTCGCCCGCATCAACCGGGGAGTGACCCTGACCGACAACGGCACACGCCTTTTGCCTTACGTCCGGGAGCTGGCAAACCAGAAAGCCCGGCTGCGGCAGGCGGCGTTCAACATCAACCACAAGGTAGAGGGCAAGCTGCGGGTGGGCAGCTTTTCCGGCATCACGACCCTCTGGATGCCGGAGGTCGTGCATTATTTTAAGGAAAACTACCCGAAGGTAGATGTGGAAATCCTTGATGGCAACTATGATGAGATCCGGGATTGGATCATCCACGGGCAGGTAGACTGCGGTTTCCTCTCGTCCATTGTGGCGGATGACTTGAAATTCTACCCGCTCTGGGACGACCCGCTGTGTGCGGTGTTTCCGGAAGGGCATCCGCTGGCGGCACAGCCCAGCGTGACCCTGCCGCAGCTGTTTCAGTATCCGCTCATCATTGAAACGCCGGGCTGCGACAACGACATCCAGCACCTCATGCTCAAGTGCCCGGTGAAGCCGAATATTTCTTACAGTTTCCGGGACGATACCCTCATTATGGCCTTTGTGCGCAGCGGGCTGGGCGTGACCATCTCGCAGGAATTGGTGATGCAGGCATTCGGCTGTCCGGGCGTGGTGTCCCGCCCGTTGGAGCCTGCCTGCTGCCGGACGCTGGGGCTGGCTTTTTCCAAGACGGCCAGCTCTGTGGTGAGCCAGACACTGCTGGAATATCTAAAAAGTAAAAAATAAGCACACTGGGCACCTCAATGAGATGCCCAGTGTGCTTCTCGTATTAAGTTGATTAAAAACTGCATAACAAAAAACTACCGAATGCCGTTCCGACAGCACAGTGAAAGTGAATTTAGAAATCCGAGTTACTTCTTTTTAACAGGAATCCAGATTTCACAGTAGTATTTGTCATCTTGTGTGCCTTTTTCATACTTGGTCGGGTCATCATAATACTCCACGCAGTAGCCGGCAGCAAACTCGTAGTCCTTGATAGCCGGGAGCCACTCGGAGAAAATGCGCGTGTTGACATCCTGTAAAGCATTCGGCATCGCCCCTACACAGGGGAACACAGCCCATGTAAATGCGGGAATCGTCCGAACAGAGAAACCGTCCGGCGCAACCTGCTCCGGCTTGCAGGGGTCGGCAATCAGATACTCAAAAGTATCGTGTCCCATAGCGGGGTCGATGTTGATACCATAAGTACCCATGACAATTTGACCCTTACCCGAAGCAAAATGTTCCTGCCAGAACTGTGGGCAGAGTGATTTTGCACTTTCATAGGGAAGTGTCTTTGCGTTTGCCAGTACGGTAAACGCATCTTTGTGCATGATCTTGTAGTCCATAAGATAGCCACCTTCCAAAGTAAATTTGATTTTCAGCGGCGCAAAAGATTTCAGCATGACATTGTTCCGGCGAGCCGCCATTGGCGTAACTCCGTGAAACCGGGTGAATGTTTTGGTAAAACTGTCTGGCGAATCATAGCCATACTTCAGAGCAATTTCTATTATTTTTTCATCCGATGTGGTCAGATCACGACCTGCAAGAGCAAGACGCCGATTGCGGATGTATTCAGATACAGAAAAGCCACAGAGCATAGCAAATCCTTTCTGAAAATAGAACGGAGATACGTTCACAACTTTGGCAACCTCGTCCGCCGACAAATCATCTGTCAGATGTTCTTCGATAAACTGAATCGAATCGCCGATGATTTTCATCCATTCCATGTTGCTTCTCCTTTGTGCTGCTGTGGCTCTATTCTATCAATTTGACAACAACTTTTCCCGATGATTTATGCTTTGTTTTGTCTATCAGCAAGTCATTATCGCATCCGGCCATTGCCTACAAAGTTGTCATTGAAAATTTGAAAGGATGGCTACTTACAAATGAACCTTTGTGACGAAAATGCGCAATCTTTTTCTGATTATAGCACAAAAATGCAGTTTATCAAAGAAAAGCTATACGATTTTTGCCAAACGATTAAATCCGGAGAGCTTTGAGTGCATACCTCTTGCACGAACCGAGTAGAAAACATTTATTAATAGCCGTCTAAAAGCACAACAGGCGGCTCTGTTACTAGAGTCACCTGTTGTGCTTGCTGTATCCGAATGGAGGAGATTGCGAAATCAGTGATTGTCCGGGCAGACGATTTCCAGCATCTGATTGAAAACGTCTTCCATCTGCCGTACCAGCGTGAACTGGGTGCGGGCACGGTCAAGGTTGTGATTTGGACGGGCAATGTGGAAATAGTGGTCGCCCTCCAGATAGTCGGTCAGAAAACGGATGCCGCATTCCAGCGTCATGAGCCTTGCGCCCCATGCAAGGATCTTTTTTTCTGCCATGCTCATGGATGCCCCGGCAGTGGAGAGATACCCTTTGGCGAACACTTCGTACAAATGCAGGTCAAAATGGACTTTGCTCTGGTCGGGTTCGTCCTCGGCGCAGTCGTTTGCCCCGGTGCGGATGGAATCACCGAAATCGTAGGCCGAAAGTCCCGGCATCACGGTGTCGAGGTCAATGACACAGATACCTTTTCCAGTGGCGGCATCGATCAGAACATTGTTGATCTTGGTGTCGTTGTGAGTGACGCGCAGGGGGATTTCCCCAGCGGCGAGCTGATCCAGCAGGACATGGCAGTCTTTTTCCCGTGCGTGGATGAACTCGATTTCCGTCGCAATGCTCTTTGCGCGACCCAGCGCATCAGCGGCAAGGGCTTTTTCAAAATTTGCATAGCGGTTGGGCGTGTCATGGAAGCGGGCGATGGTTTCGTGGAGGGTGGAAGCCGGATAATCCGCAAGCTGGTTCTGGAATTTGCCCAGCGTCTCAGCCACAGTGCGGAAATCGGCTTCGCTGCCGACCTGCTGCAAACAGATGGTATCTTCTACAAAGTCATAGGCACGCCATGCGCCGCCGTCTGCATCCAGATAGCAAGTCGATCCCGATAAAGTTGGGATAACATTCAATGTTTCCCGTGCCGGGTCGCCACCCTCGGCAAGAATTTTTGCCCGCAGATGCCGTGTCACGCCGCAGACATTTTCCATCAGACCCACCGGGTCAGTAAAGGTGTCCGTGTTGATGCGTTGCAAAATAAAGCGTTTGGAATGATCTTCGCGCCAGACCACAAAGGTGTCATTGATATGACCCTCGCCGTAGTGGTGGGCATCGCAGACCACGGGCCCACCAAAATCAAAGGCATTTGCAGCAGACTGGAGCAGAGAAAGAGTAACGGACTTCATCATAAATTCCTCGTTTTCATTATACTTCATGCCGTTTTGCCGGGGCAGGGCGTTGTCCCTGCCGCACCTGACGGCGGTATTCATTGGGGGTCAGACCTTCCGCTTTGCGGAAGCATTGCGAAAAATAGCTGGGAGAGGAAAAGCCCATCAACTCGCTGATCTGCGCCAGACTGTAACCGGTATTGCCCAGCATATACTTGCTTTCCTCAATGCGGCGGCGGTTCAAGTAAGTTATGGGAGAGATGCCATACTCTTTTTGGAAGGTATGAGCCAGATAGTATTTATTGATATGAGCAATTTCAGCAAGGCTGTCAAGGGAGATGTCCTCCCGGTAGTTGTTATCCAGATACCGCTTAATCTCAACACACTCCCGGCTGTCGGAGCGGGGCGTTTCCTCCACCTGCAAAGAAAGCGTGGTACACCGCACCAGCCAAATGAGCAGTACTTCCAGCAGATCCTGACAGACCGTTTCGCAGCCGTCCAGACTGCGGTCGGCTTCGGCCAGCAGCATATGGAGCAGCGTCACCATTCGCTCCCGGTTCTCCCGGCAGTTGAAGATAGCGTAGGAAGAATCCGCTTTTCCAAAGAGGAATCTCGATACCGGCCACGCCCAGCACAATGTATTCCAGCGGCGAAGCGTTCAGGCTCAGCTCGGTATGCTCTACCTGAGGGTTGACGATAACCATATCGTCCGGCTTGACCGGATAAAGCTGACCGCTCAAATAAAACTGACCCTCTCCACTCAGGCAGTAGAACAGTTCCGTGCAGGAATGGGTGTGGGCGGTGCTGTTCCAATCACCGCCAAATTTACTCTTGCTGATGTACAGCAGCCGAAAGGATTCCCGTGGAGCGGGAGCATGGCGGATGTCAAATCGCTCGGTACTCATAAATAGCTCCTTTTGAAGCAAAACGCAAAAAGCATAAAAATAAAAGCAAGATACTAAAAATAAAAGTCTAAAAACGATGCGCTGTTTCGTGTGTTTTTTCTCATTATAGAGGCAATGAAGAAAAAATGCAAGCCCTGATTTTTGGACAGGATAAATATTTTTGCCGTGAAAAGAACGCAAAAATATGTCAAACTGGTTACAAACAGGGAGAATGTACCAAAACCACAATGTGAATTTTAGCACTTTTGCTGAAAGAAATTTCCGAAAAGCAATATTTCTAAAAAACGAAACAACAAAGACCTTGTTGCAAACCGTGAAAACCTCTATATTGGAACCAGAAAAAACCACAGCCCCCTCGGACGAAGCCTGTTTGCCCCGGCTGTGTTTTGAACGGAACTTTATGATGGAGGACACACATATGAAACGCATTTCTCGTCGCAATTTTCTGAAAGTGGCTGGCGTGGGTGCCGCTGCACTGGGTCTGGCCGCCTGCGGCGGTTCTTCCAGTTCTACCGCTTCCAGCACGGCTTCTTCTGCCGCTGCATCGTCCGCTGCTCCCGCTGCGGACGTGACCATTAAGGTTGCAGCCATTGAGACCGCTTACGGTTCCGAGATGTGGCAGAAAGTTACCGATGCCTTTACCGCGCAGACCGGCATCAAGGTGGAGCTGACCACCGACAAGAATCTGGAAGATGTCATCGGCCCCTCCATGCAGGGCGGTGATTATCCTGACGTCATCCATCTGGCCACCGGCCGTGAAGCTGCTCTGACCGAGCAGTTCATCAAGGGCAACCTGATCGCTGACATCACCGATGTTCTGAGCATGACCGTGCCCGGCGAGAGCAAGAAGGTCAGCGAAAAGATCGCTGGCGGTTTCACCGACACCTCCCTGACCAATCCCTACGGCGATGGTAAGACCTATCTGGCTCCCATGTTCTACAGCCCCTGTGGTCTGTTCTACAACGCCGGTTTCCTGAAGGAAAAGGGCTGGGACGTGCCCACCACTTGGGATGAGATGTGGGAACTGGGTGATAAAGCTGCTGCCGAGGGCACTTACCTGTTCACTTACCCCACCACCGGCTACTTTGACGCCTTCTTCTATGCACTGATGTATGCCGCAGGCGGCCCCGACTTCTTCAACAAGGCTACCCACTACGAAGAAGGCATTTGGGACACCGCAGAAGCACAGACCTGCTTTGACATCGTAAATAAGCTGGCTTCCTACACCAACCCCATTACCCCGGCACAGGCCAACAATCAGGACTTCACCCAGAATCAGCAGTTGGTGCTGGACAACAAGGCTCTGTTCATGCCCAACGGCACCTGGATCGTGGGCGAGATGGCCGAAGCACCTCGTGCCGATGGTTTTGAGTGGGGCATGACCGCTCTGCCCACTGTCAAGGCTGGCGGCGACCAGTACAGCTACACTTGGTTCGAGCAGGCATGGATCCCGGCGGGTGCAGAACACATCGATGCCGCAAAGCAGTTTGTGGCTTACCTGTACAGCGACGAAGCCTGCAAGCTGTTCGCCGAGAGCGGTGCCATCCAGCCTGTGCTGGGCATTGCCGATGATCTGGACGGCGACAATAAGATGTTCTACTCCATCTATGACAACGGCGCAAAGGCTGCTATGGGCAACTTCGCTTCCTTCACCGCAATCCCCGGCGTGGAAGTCCGCACCGTGTTCTTCGATCCCGTCAACTCGCTGGTGTCTGGCAGCATGACCGAGCAGCAGTGGATCGATGGCATCAAGTCCGCCAGCGACCAGATGCGCGCTAATATTATTGAGTAATTGAGCCCTGCCCAGCGGGGGCGGTTTTGACCGCCTCCGCTTTTTGTGGTTTCGGGATTCCAATAGAAAGGAGCGGTTTGTCTATGAAATCTGACAAGAGTCGCAAACGGTTTGTGTTTCTCTGTGTGGCACCGGCCACCATCCTGTTTTTTATCTTTATGATCCTGCCCACTCTCAATGTGTTCCGCATGAGCCTGTATGAGCGCGGTGCCTACTCGCCCAATGAGACCTTTGTGGGCCTGAAAAACTTCCAACATCTGCTCAAAGATACCCAGTTCATCCGCTCGATGCAGAATATGATCCTGCTCGTGGTGGTGGTCACCATCGTCACCTTTGCATTTGCACTGGTGTTTGCAGCCATCCTGACCCGCGAAAAAATCAAAGGTCAGAATTTCTTCCGGGTCATCTTCTACATCCCGAACATCCTGTCTGTGGTCGTTATCTCCGGTATTTTCTTGGCCATCTATAAGCCGGAAAATGGTATGCTGAACAGCATCATCGGCCTGTTCCGGAATATGACCGACCCCATCCTCCGGAAAGGTGAAAAGCTGGTCATTCCCTCCATCATTATTGCCATGGTATGGCAGGCCGTGGGCTATTACATGGTCATGTATATGGCCTCCATGTCCTCGGTGCCTGCCAGCCTGTACGAGAGTGCCAATCTGGACGGTGCGGGCCGTCTGACCCAGTTCTTCCAGATCACCATCCCGCTCATCTGGACGAACATCCGCACCACCCTGACCTTCTTCATTATTTCCACCATCAACATGGCATTCCTGTTCGTCAAGGCTATGACCAGCGGCGGGCCGAATGGTGCTTCGGATGTTGCGCTGAACTATATGTACAGCCAGAAGGACGCTGGCCTGTATGGTTACAGCATGGCCATCGGTGTGGTCATCTTCCTGTTTTCGTTCGCACTGTCCGCCTGTGTCAACAAGGCCACCAGCCGTGAACCGCTGGAATTTTAAGGAGGGAAGAAGATGCAAAAAAATACAGAAAAATCTTCCCGCTCGGCGGAAGGCCTCTACAAATTTTTCATCTATTTTGTGCTCATCCTGCTGGCGGTCACCATCATCGTGCCGGTGGCATGGGTGTTTATGGCCTCCATCAAGCAGAACTCGGAATTCTACGGCAACCCGTGGGCCCTGCCCGCCGGGTTCTACTGGCAGAACTTTGTCAACGCGTGGAATGGGGCCAAGATGGGCGAATATATGCTCAACTCGGTCATCGTCACCGCACTGGCACTGGTGCTACTTCTGGTCATTGCGCTGCCGGCTGCTTACTGCCTGTCCCGCTTCCGGTTCAAGGGACGCAAGCTGCTGAACACCCTGTTCATGGCAGGTCTGTTCATCAACGTCAACTATATCGTCGTGCCTATCTTTCTGATGCTGCGGGACGGCGATGTGTGGCTGAAAAGCCACATCAGCAGCGGCTTTTTGCTCAACAATCTGTTCATTCTGGCCGTGGTGTATGCAGCGACGGCTCTGCCGTTTACCATCTATCTGCTGTCGGGCTATTTTGCCACCCTGCCGCATGACTTTGAGGAAGCTGCCTACATCGACGGTGCCAGCTATTTCTCCGCCATGGTTCGCATCATCTTCCCCATGGCAAAGCCGTCCATCATCACCATTATCCTGTTCAACTTCCTGTCCTTCTGGAACGAGTACATCATTTCCATGACCCTCATGAGTTCCACCAGCGCACCCCGCACCCTGCCAGTCGGTCTGCTGAACCTGATGCAGGCGCAGCAGAGTGCGGCACAGTATGGCACCATGTATGCCGGTCTGGTGCTGGTGATGCTGCCCACCCTGATCTTGTACATCTGTGTGCAGAAGCAGCTGACGCAGGGCATGACCGTGGGCGGTCTGAAAGGTTAAGGTGACAAACGATGAAAGCATTCTGGAAAACGCATCCTGCCCTGCGCATCGTGCTGATGATCGTGCTGTTTGTGCTGTCCATTGCACTGGTGGTCGCGGGCTGGAAAATGACCGGGCAGCTGGCTGGTCTGGGCATCATGCTTGTAGGCGTGGCACTGCTGCTGGCGGTGTTAGCCATTTACAATGCGACCTATCAGGATTGAGGATAAGAGAGATAAAGGAGAATTCCCATGGATGAAACAAGAAAGACCGGGCGCGTGACCATCCCCACCGATTTGGACGTAGTGCCCGAAACACTGGAAATTCTGAAAAAGTGGGGTGCGGACGCCATCCGCGACTGCGATGGCACCGACTTTCCGCAGGAGCTGAAAGACGCCGATGCAAAAATTTACTCCACTTATTACACTACCCGCAAGGATAACGCATGGGCCAAAGCGAACCCGGACGAGGTGCAGCAGTGCTACATCATGACTGGTTTCCACACCGCACCCGGCGACACAGTTACCATCCCGCTGATGAAGGGCATCAGCCCGGAGCTGATGCAGGTGAACACCAACGACGATATCACCCGCTGGTGGGAGGTCATGGACCGCACCACCGGTCAGCCTGTGCCGCCGGAAAAGTGGAGCTATGCGGACGGCAGCGTGACCGTGCAAACCGTGCCGTTCCATGAGTACACCGTCAGCTTTCTGGCCTACCTCATCTGGGACCCGGTGCATATGTACAACGCCACCACCAACGGCTGGACGAACTTTGAGCATCAGATCACCTTTGACGTGCGTCAGCCCAAGACCCACAAATATTCGATGGAACGCCTACGGAAGTTCATCAAAGAACATCCGTATGTAAATGTCATCCGCTACACCACCTTCTTCCACCAGTTCACCCTGATTTTTGATGAGTTGAAACGGGAAAAATTTGTGGACTGGTATGGCTACTCTGCTTCGGTCAGCCCCTACATCCTGAATCAGTTTGAGCAGGAAGTGGGCTACAAGTTCCGCCCGGAGTATATCATCGATCAAGGATATTACAACAACCAGTATCGTGTGCCCAGCAAGGAATACCGTGATTTTCAGGCATTCCAGCGGCGGGAAGTCGCAAAGCTGGCCAAAGAAATGGTGGATATTACCCACGAGTGTGGGTGCGAAGCGATGATGTTCCTCGGCGACCACTGGATCGGCACCGAACCTTTCATGCCGGAGTTCAAGACCATCGGACTGGATGCCGTGGTGGGCAGCGTGGGCAACGGCTCCACCCTGCGCCTGATTTCTGACATTGAGGGTGTGAAGTACACCGAAGGCCGTTTCCTGCCGTACTTCTTCCCAGATACCTTCCATGAGGGCGGCGATCCGGTGAGGGAAGCCAAGGAGAACTGGGTCACCGCCCGCCGCGCCATCCTGCGCAAGCCTATTGACCGCATCGGCTATGGCGGCTACCTGAAACTGGCATTGCAGTTCCCGGAGTTTGTGGACTATGTGGAGAGCGTTTGCAACGAGTTCCGTGAACTGTACGAGAACATCAAGGGTACCACGCCCTACTGCGTCAAGCGAGTAGCCGTGCTGAACTGCTGGGGCAAAATGCGGGCTTGGGGCTGTCACATGGTGCATCATGCCCTCTATTACAAGCAGAATTACAGCTATGCCGGTGTCATTGAGATGCTATCCGGCGCGCCCTTTGATGTGAAGTTCATCAGCTTTGAGGATATCAAGAACGACCCGCATCTTCTGGATTCTATTGATGTTCTCATCAATGTAGGTGATGCCGACACCGCACACACCGGCGGCATCTGGTGGGAAGATCCGGAGATCTCCTCCGCCATCCGCAAGTTCGTCTGGAACGGCGGCGGCTTCATCGGCGTGGGTGAGCCTTCTGGTCACCCGTATCAGGGCCACATTCTCCAGCTTGCCAGTGTGCTGGGCGTGGAAGAAGAAAACGGCTTTACTCTCAACTACGACAAGTACAACTGGGAAGAACACCCCGACCATTTCATTTTGCAGGATGCCGACCAGCCTATCGACTTTGGCGAGGGCAAGAAGAACATTTATGC
>CAVBWT010000007.1:0-76214 GCA_963599235.1 Lawsonibacter asaccharolyticus
CAGTGCCATGAACCGGGTTGCCTGATACCGATTTGCACAAAAAATTCGCCGCTTCTCTGTGGAAACGGCGAACAAATATCTTATATTATTTTTTCTGTCTACTTGACGGAGGGCACTTCATGGTGTAAAACCGCAGGAACGGGGCCGTATTTGTTTAGTAAGAAATTCTCAAGAAGCTTACTTCTTCGCGATCATTTCGGTATAAGCCAGCACGAGGGGGCCGACACCCTTTGCGTCGTTGCAGACGACCGGCTCACTGAAATAGTAAGCCAGAGAGCCGTCGCGGTGGTCTTTGCCGCCCAGACCGGCGACGAGGCAGATGCCGCCCAACTGGAGGCTGCCGTCGGGGTTCTTGGACAGGTACTTGTCGCAGGTGCCATAGAAAGCTTTCTCGGCCCATGCAGCCATCCGCTTGGGCAGGTAGCCCAGACGCACGCCCTTCAGCACAGCGTAGGCAAACAGTGCCGTACCGCTGGTCTCAAGGTAGTTGCCCTCGACGCCGGGATGGTCCATGACCTGCCAGAACATGCCGGTCTCTTCGTCTTGGAATTTGTGGACATCCTCGATGGTCTGCTTGAGCATGGTCTGAATGCCGCGATACTCGTTGTACAGCTGCTCATCCATCCGCTCGAGAACATCGACCATAGCGACCATGAACCAGCCCATCGCACGCAGCCAGAAGTTCGGGCTGCAGCCGGTCTCCGGGTCTGCCCAGTACATCTGGCGGCTCTCGTCGTAGCCGTGGTAGTACAGGCCGGTCTTCTCGTCACGCATGTGCTTTTTGATGTTCATGAACTGCTTGTAGCTGTCGATGCAGCCCTGCATCTTGTTGAACCGAGTCTCGTACTCCATGTAGAAGGGCTGTGCCATATAGGTGCCGTCCAGCCAGACCTGCCACGGATAGATATCCTTGTGCCAGAAGTTGCCCTCTTTGGTGCGAGGCTGGGTCTGGAACTGGCTGTCGATGACGTCGATGGCCTTGCGGTACTTTTCCTCGCCGAAAATGTCGTACAGGATGAACAGGTTCTTGCCCTGATTCACATTGTCGAGGTTATACTCCTTCGGGTCGTAAGTCTTGATGGAGCCGTCTGGCTGAACAAAGTAGTCGATGAACTGCTTGGAGAAGTCCAGATACTTCTTGTCGCCGGTGGTGTTGTACAGGCTCAGGCAGGCAGTGATCATGCAGCCGTCAATGTAGTTCCACTTGTTCGGCTTGCCGCTGCGGACTTTTTCAATGTTCCACATGGGAGCTTCTGCGCTGGAATTGGCGATCAGGTAGTCCACATAATCGCCCAGCATGGACAGGATTTCATCATGAGTCATGGCTTAGTCCTCCTCAAAATGGCCGACGTTGGCAAAGCGCAGACGCTCGCCCTCGTAACCCTCGATTTTCACATTGTGCAGGTCGATCTCCTTAACGTTCTCGGCGTAGATAGCCAGCTTCTTGACGAGCGGACGGTTATCGGCCATCGCTGCCTGACCTTCCACGGCGTTCGGGTCGAAGGTGATGGTGACATTCTTCATGGAGACACGCTCGATGGGCTGCTCGGGCAGACCGTCGAAGTAGCAGCCGGCAAACTGTGCGTCGGTCGCAACGATATTTTCCATCGTCAGGGTGCCGAGTTTGGGGGTGTACTCATCCACCGGCAGAGCGTCACGGCACTGCACATAGGGGCCGTGGCCGTCCGGGTCGCAGAAGTAGAACATGTTGATGACAAAGGGAGCCTTGACGCCGCGCATTTCAACATTCCGGAACACCAGACCGTCGATGACAGCGGTATTGCCGCGGCCGCGGCGAGTCTTGACACGCAGACCACGGTCGGTGTGGTCCATCAGGCACTGAGTAACAACCATGTCCTTGACACCGCCGCTCATCTCGCTGCCGATGACGATGCCGCCATGACCCTTGTCCAGCAGACAGTTCCGGATGATGGTATGCTCGCAGCTCTTTTTCAGCTTCATGCCGAGGAAGACCTTGCTTGCCTTCATAGCGATGCAGTCGTCGCCGACGTGGATGTTCACACCGATGATACGAGTGTACTCGCAGCTCTCCGGGTCAATGCCGTCGGTGTTGGGTGCGTTATAAGGATTGTTGATGTTGAAGTTCAGCAGGTCAAGATGCTTGACGAAAATCGGGTGGATGGTCCAGGAGTAGCTGTTCTGGACGGTGATGCCGTGCAGGACAACATTCTCGCTGTCCACCATTGCAACGGCACGAGGACGCCACGCGATCCGCTTGACTTTCGGGTTTACCCACCAGTCGCCGTTCTGTGCGTCGCAGTCCAGCGTACCCTCGCCGGTGACGACGACGTTCTGCACCTGCGTGATGTTCAGCAGGCCGGCAAAGCTGCTCAGAGGGTTGCCTTCCCAGCCGGTGAGATAATACTCGTCGACTTCATTCTCGCTCGGCAGAACGCCCGGCAGGACGGGATAATGGGTGCGGTCGTTATCGCCCAGCAGAACAGCACCCTTTTCGAGGTAGATGGTGGTGTTGCTCTTGACGAACAGGCTTGCGGTGCGGTAACGGCCGGCCGGGATGTAGACCGTGCCGCCTGTCGGACAGGTGGACAGAGCGGCCTGCAGCTTCACGGTGTTGTCGGTCTTGCCGTCAGCGACCAGACCATAACGGGAAGCATCGACAAAGAAAGTCTCGGCCTCGGTGGTAAACTCGAGGCTCAGCTTCTCGCCCTCAGCCTCAACGCCCACCGTGTAGGTGGTGGAGGGGAGCAGGGAGAAGAGAGAGAAAACGTTGGTGTTGCAGCCGTCATAAACGGTCTTGCCGTTCAATGTGACGGTGAACGGGTGTGCCGGACGGAAGTACAGGCCGTTTTCCAGCTCGAAGACGGCACTACGGGTCATGGAACGGATAAGTGAGAGGTTCATAGTGAATCAGCCTCCTGAACGATTGTGAGTGGATTTTCAGCTTGCCCACAAAGTGTGGACATGATAAACTAAAACTATGTAAGAGCCTTAGTCTGTTGTATCCATTATAGGATTCAGACAATGAAATTACAAGGGGTTGTGAAGAAAGTGCGCGCAGAACGTGAAAAGATCCTTGCAAAAATTCGGGCAAAAAGTCTGCGGCTGGCAGGCGGTCGGCTGGAAATGTCCCAGAATGAAGAGACCTGTTATCTGATCCTGGTTTCTGGCGGCAGCTGTACCCTGCGCTGGTGCGGAGAGAGCCTGCTGGTAAATCCGGGCTGCACCCTGCTGCTGGGGCCGGGCGGCGGCGTATTGGAGCAGGCAGGGCATACCGTGCCGGAGCTGTCCGGATGTGAGTTCCCCATTGGTATCCTGCATGAGATAAAGAACCTGAGCCAGAAAGACATGATGGCTCTTTTTGAGCTGGGACAGTGTATGCCGCTGTATGGGTCGGTCAAATGGCTGAGCCGCCTGCGGACCCTGCTTGAAATGATGCGCGGCGCAGGGGATGAGCCGGACTATCCGGGCGGACTGTATCTTGCTCTGCTGCTCTATTATGTGGAGCAGGAATATCAGGCTGAGAGCCGCGCGACTGCCGCACCGCCCCGGAATGAGACGGTAGAGCAGATCTGCGCCTACCTTGCGGTGAACTACCAACAGAAGTTTTCTCTCAGCGAAGTCGCGGCAAAATTTTATCTGTCGCCCTACTACCTAAGCCGGGTGTTTCGGAAAGTCACCGGGCAGTCCATCGTGGATTACCTGAATGGACGCCGCATTGAGGCGGCTCAGAAGCTTCTGGAGACTACCGACCTGAGCATCAGTGCCGTGGCCGAACAGACGGGCTTTGCGTCTGCAGCGCATTTCCGGCGTGTCTTTCGGGAGACGATGAACATCAGCCCCCTGCAATACCGGAAGAGCCATCAGACATAAAAGAACCGCCCCCCGAACCATTACGGGAAATGGCACAGGGGGCGGTTTTACATTTCGTTTGCGGTCATATCCGCAGCAGCAGAGCGATTAGCCCTTGACAGCACCGGCGGAGATACCTTCGACGAACTGATCCTGTGCGCAGAAGAAGACGATCAGCTGCGGCAGGATGGAGATCAGGGACAGAGCCAGAATACGGTTCCAGGCAAAGCCGGTATCACCGTCCATGGACAGCTTGACGAACAGAGACATCGGGTACTTCGCAGGGGTCTGCACATAAAGCAGGGGACCCATGAAGTCGTTGCAGCTCCACATGAACTGGAACAGTGCGCAGGACACCAGAGCAGGCATCAGCATCGGAACGATGACCTTGTACAGGGTCTGGAAGGAGTTGCAACCGTCGATAGCGGCGGCCTCGTCCAGATCACGAGGAACATTGCGCATGAACTGAACCAGCTGGTAGACGAAGTAGGTCTCGGTCGCGAATGCGCAGTGAACCCAGATCGCCAGATAGAACGGGCTGTTGACCCAGCCGAACTTGGTGTAGAGCAGGAACTGGGGAACGTTCAGAACGACCTGAGGCAGGAACAGGGTAGCCAGCATGATGCTGAACAGGATCTTCCGGCCCGGGAAGTCAAAACGACCGAAACCATAAGCGGCAATGCAGGCGGAGACGACCGTGCAGATGACCTTGGGGATAACGTAGGAGTAGGTGTTCAGCATGGCCTGCAGGATGTTGATAGAGCCGCCGAAGTTGTTTAGGGCGTTCTTGTAGCCCTCGAGGGTGGGGTTCTTGATCCACAGGCCGATGCCTGCAAAGATCTCGCTGTTGTCCTTAAAGGTCGCACTGACCATCCACAGCAGGGGATAGATCATGATCAGGCCCACAAGGATCAGGACAAAGTACTTAAAAAACGTCGCGATGGCGTTAGATGCTTTCATTCCCATACCGTCATACCTTACCTTTCATCCGAGTAGTAGACCCACTTCTTCTGGCTGGTGAATGCGATGACCGTCAGGATGCAGACGATGACGAACATGATCCATGCCAGTGCGGAAGCCATGCCCATCTGGTTGGACTTGAAGGCGTAGTTGTAAACCAGAATGGAGATCAGCGTGGTGGAGCTGCGAGGACCGCCGTTGGTGATGATGAACGGGCCGTTGAACTCCTGAAAAGCCTGACAAATCTGAGTGACCAGATTGTAGAAGATGATGGGGGTGATCATCGGAACCGTGATGGAGAAGAACTGCTTCCACTTGCCGGCGCCATCGATGGTGGCTGCCTCGTACAGGTCAGCCGGAACACCCTTCAGAGCGGCGAGGAACAGGACCATGGCGGAACCGAACTGCCAGATACGCAGGAAGCAGATGATCCACAGAGCGTAGTTGGGGTCGGACAGCCAGGACGGACCCTGAAAGTGGCCGAAGGTGATGCTGCGGATGATGGTGTTGACCAGACCGTCATCACGGAAGACCGCCTTCCACAGAACTGCGATAGCGACCGAGCCGCCCAAGATGGACGGGATGTAGTAAATGGTACGGAACAGGTTCACGCATGCGATTTTGAAGTTCAGGATGTATGCGATGAACAGAGCGAAGATCAGCTTCAGAGGCACGGTGATGAACGCGTACTTGAAGGTGGTGATCAGAGCCTTGGTGATCTTGGCATCGGTGAAAGCGGTGACGTAGTTCATCACGCCGTACTCGTGGATGCCGTTGAAGAAGTTCATATCAGTAAAGCTGTAGTACAGCGACTGACCGAACGGGATCGCCTTGAAGACGACGAAGCCGATGATCCAGGGGATCAGATAGAGCAGACCCTGCCATTTATCCAGGAACTTCTGCGCCGGGGTGCGCCCCAGAGAGGGAGCTTTGCTTTCTTTCATCCGGGAATCCTCCTTTTTGGGAATTCGTTTTGCGTTTATACCTTCACAATTTAGATACAACTTTGTCAAGAAATTGTAACCACTTTCCCTTAAAAAAGAAGGCATCCATCCAGACCAGATGGGGGATGGATGCCCCTATGTACCCAAATCGTTCGGCAAGAACCGTCAGGTTATACCATCCTGCGGCTCGTGCGCCTGTCTGCTAGACTGAGATCAGCCGACAGTGTAGCCGACAGCCTCCATGCCGTCCAGCAGGGTGTCGACCAGATCAGCACCAGAAGCGTTGTCGTAGTCCAGAGTGTCGAAGACTTCCTGATAAGTACCGGTGCCGGTAGCCTTCAGATCGTTGGACTCGAACAGAGGATCCAGCTGGCAGGAAACGAAGGCCATGACCTTGCCGTTGGCCTCAGCGACCAGCTCCTTGACAGCACCAGAAGCCTGAGCAGCAGCCAGACCGGCCTTGGAAGCGGGGATGCCCAGCTCAGAGCCCATGATGGCAGCACCCTTCTCCTCGTTCATCAGGAAGTTGATCAGCATAGCTGCCTCAGCAGGGTTCTTGCAGGTCTTGGTGATAGCCAGACCAGAAGAGACCTTGGAGAAGCCGCCGTTGTAATCGCCGAACTTGATCTCATCGCCGACAGTGAAGCCAGCCTTGTTATCCTCGTCCAGAGCGTCCTGATACTTGGTAGCGGAGGAATCCCACTCGAAGATACCAGCCATCTTACCGGTGATCCACTCGTTAGACTGGTGAGCAGCGTTGTCGCCGTTGGAGCCGTAGTAGGTGGGCAGGCTCATGATGACATGGCCGTCGACCAGGCTCTTGATGAAGTCGATGCCCTCTGCGATCTCGTCAGAGGAGTAGTTCAGGGTGGAAGTAGCGGGATCTGCCCAGTCCTTGCCGTACTTGGACTCGAGATAGAAGACCATCAGGATCATACGGTCGTATGCGCCCAAGTGCAGGGGATAGTAATCATCGCCCAGCTTCTCCTGGAAGGTCTTGCCTGCGTTCATCAGGTCGTCCAGAGTCTTGGGGTACTCGGTGATGCCAGCCTTGTTGAAGGTGGTCATGTTCCAGTAGAAGATACGGCCGGTCATAGCGGTAGGAACGCACTGCTGAGCGTTTGCGACGTTGCAGGCGGTCAGAACACTGCTGTCCCACTGGGTCAGATCCAGATAATCGGAAACGCTGTTCAGATCCAGAAAGGTCTGGCCGTTGGAAGAATAGTTGTACAGCCAGTTCCAGTTGATCTGGCAGACATCCTCAGCAACACCGCCGGCGAACTTGGTGGACATGGTGTCCTCCCAGCCGGACCATGCGGCGAAGGTGGGGTTGACGGTGATGTTGGAGTGCTCGCTCTGGAACTCCTTGATGGCGTCCTGATAAGCGTTGTGACGAGACTCACCGCCCCACCAGCTCATGGTCAGGGTAACGGGATCAGTGGACGGACCTGCGACAGAAGCTGCTCCGGAAGCTGCGGTAGAGCTGGAAGCTGCGCCATTGCTGCCGCCGCATGCTGCCAGCAGGCCAGCAGCGCCGACAACGCCGGTAGCCTTCAGGAAGTTGCGACGAGAAATTGCCTTGCTCATTTTTGTTCTCCTCCTAATGTCGAAAACATCGTGTAAACGGCCTTACTGCAAAGGACTCGTTGTATACAATTATGATAACAAAACAACGAAGAAAAAGAAAGATGTAAATTGGAGTGATGCAGACAAAAAACGTACAAATATTGTCATACTGATTGGGAATGGTTTGACGTCATTGCCATAATGAATAAACTTGAGCCGAAAAACTGTGCAACTTGTATACTTCAACACTTTGCATAGAAAAACAAGGCGGAATCGGGGGTGAAAAGCCTAAATTGCAATAATTTTGTAACGAATTAGAAAATGTTGCAGGTGCGTTGTATACAATAGAAAATGCGATAACAAAAACTTTGGATTGTAAACTAATATATCAATAGCGCAAAAAACGCTCGAAATGGTCAAATGTGGCAGACATTGATATATCAATCAAACGAAAAAGACATGAAAAAACCGCCCGTTTGAAGGGGCGGTAGAATTTTTATCTCATTTTTGATTTTTCTGCCGGGCGTAAAATTCGCGCTTGACCCGGAAGTAGCATTGAGGGCACATGCTGACATACTGGACGTCGTTCTGAAGGTCGATCGCGACCTGCTCGCCCTCAAAGACGAACTGTCCGTTGACTTTGCGGCAGTTGCAGATGGCTTTCCGGCCGCAAAAGCAGATGGTCTTCATCTCTTCAATGGTGTGTGCCAGTTCCAGCAGACGGGTCGAACCCGGGAAGCCGTGAAGAGAAAAATCGGTGCGCAGGCCGTAACAGATGACCGGAATGTTCAGGTCGACCGTTACCATGAACAGCTGCTCTGCCTGTTCGGGTGTAAAGAACTGGCTCTCGTCGCAGAGGACACAGGCCAGCGGCTGACCCTCGATGCTGGCAGCACGGACTGCCTCGAAGACATCCAGTTCCGGCGGAATGAGCAGGTCGGCCTTGCGGCGGACACCCAGACGGCTGATGAGTTCGCCGCCGCCCTTGGTGTCGACCTGCGGCTTCAGGATGAGTACTCGCATTCCCTGTTCTTCGTAGTTGTGTGCTACCTGCATCAGGGCGGTGCTTTTGCCGCTGTTCATCGCACCGTAGCGGAAATAAAGTTTTGCCATGAGGTCTCCTTATAATAATGTTATTCTTGGTTGCGTAGGCGATAGCCCAGACTCATCAGGCTGTCTCCCAAGTGGACATTCTCGACCACGACCTCAGGATATGGGACAGACAGGTCATAGTGAGAGAAGTTCCAATAGCCCTTGATGCCGAGATTGACGAGCCGTCCGCTGATCTCTTCCGCACCGCTGCGCGGTACGCAGAGGACAGCGACTTCCGGGTGATGCTCCTCGCAGAACTCCTCGAGCTGGTCGATGTGAAGGATCTGGATGCCGTTGATCTCTTTGCCTACTTCGTCGGGCGCATTGTCGAAAGCAGCAATGAGCTTGTAGCCGTTGGTGTCGGTGGTGATGAACCGGCTCACGGCTTTACCCAAACGGCCGCAGCCGATGAGGATGGTCGGCAGACGGTCACCGTTGCCGAACAACAGATTCTCAAGGATGGAGAGCAGGTTCTCGACCGAATAGCCAATACCCTGTCGGCCATTGACATCGCCGATGCAGTTGAAATCCTGCCGTACCTGCGAGGCGGTGGTTCCCATCTGGGCTGCAAGCTCACGGGAAGAAATGCTGGTGATGCCGTCATTTTTCAGAGTGCGGAGATAGCGGTAGTACTTCGGAAGACGCTTGATGACGGGAAGAGATGCTTTGCCGGGAGTATTCATGTGTAAGTTCTCCTTTCTGCAAAAAAGTGCCGGTTCCCCTCGTTGTCCAGCGGACAAACCGGCAGATTCTATGAATTAAGTACAATTATGATACATATTTGTCAATCTTTTCGTTAATATAAAGTATACCTCATCCAAAGCGAATGTCAAATGCTCTGGGAAAATTTTTTTCCCAAAGAAAAGAACCTTTGCCGCCGCATAACCGCTGCATCACTTGGGAACGCTGTTTTTTATCCGGAAACGACATGCAAAGAAAAGAAAAGAGGGAATGGAAAATGCCGGAAAAACAGGAGAATCAGGAAGAGAATATGCAGGTAGAGCGTCAGCGGCTGGAAAAAGAACAGATCGAGGACATGGGAACGGTCTACCGCACCCGGGGCCGTCACGCCATCCACTGCCTGACCGTGATCGGTCAGGTCGAAGGACATGTGGAGGCAGCGCAGGGGCAGAAGACGACAAAATATGAGCATGTCATCCCACAGCTGGTCGCTGTGCAGGAAGACCCGGCCATCGAAGGACTGCTTGTCCTATTAAATACAGTAGGAGGAGATGTCGAGGCAGGACTGGCATTGGCCGAACTCATTGCCAGCGTCTCGAAACCAAGTGCGACGCTGGTGCTGGGCGGCGGACATTCCATCGGCATCCCACTGGCCGTCAGCGCGAAGCGAAGTTTCATCGTGCCGACAGCTACCATGACCATCCACCCGGTGCGTCATTCCGGGATGATTTTAGGCGTTCCGCAGACCATGCGCTGGTTCGAGCAGATGCAGGAGCGGATCACCGGGTTTGTGGCGGATCACAGCGGCATCTCGAAAGGCCGTTATACCGAATTGATGCTCCGCACGGGGGAATTGGTGATGGATGTAGGAACGGTTCTGGATGGACGGCGTGCTGTGAAAGAAAAACTCATCGACCAACTCGGCGGCGTCTCCGATGCGCTGGAGTGGCTCTATAAAGAAATAGAGACTTCAAAATAGGAACAAGGCCCGGCATTTGATGGTTTGCGCTCAGAGTTTCCCGACATGCCAAGGGCTCTCCCTTTGACAGACTCCCTCCGGCCGGAGGGAGATGTCGCAAAGCGACAGAGGGAGGACAAGCTGGCCGCGTTGCGGCCTGAGAGGGTATTTGCCATTTGACTTTTCCCGTGGTACAATAAAAGAATCAAATATTATGCCTAGAGAAAGAAACAGGGTTTTAGGGAAATGGCAACAAAAAAACAAAAAACAACAGCAAACCGCAAGACCAGCCGCCGTAAAAGCCGGGCAGAAGAACGGGTGTCCGCGGGTCTGTGGATGCTGTTTGCCGGCCTTTTACTGATGGTGCTGGCCTTTGTGCCGGGTGCGTCCGCGTGGAACGCCCTGCACAACGTGATGTTCGGGCTGTTTGGCATCGGAAGCTTTGTGCTGGGTGGGGCGGTCTGCTATCTGGCAGTGATGTATACACGGGGAGAAGACCTCCTGCCTCATATTTTAAAGTTGGTGCTGGGTCTGCTCTTTGCCTGCGGCACAGTCATCGTTTTTTCAGATGTTCCGTCGTATGTCCCGGCGGCGACGATGATGGTGAATTGTTATCAGAACGGCGTGAACGCTATTCTGGGCGGCGGTGCAATGGGTGCGTTCCTTGGCGGAAATCTTTTGCTGCTCTGCGGACGCCCGGCGGCCAATTTTATCATGGTCGTGCTGGCTCTCTGCATCAGCCTTTACATCTTCGATATCACTCCGGCTGAACTTTGGCAGTGGCTCTGTGATATTGGCGGCGGCGTCCATGAAAAGGGGATGGCCGTCTACGAACAGAATGCCGCGCGCCGGGCAGAACGTCAGGCGGCAAGGCAGGCGGAACAGGAAGCTGCTGAGGAATACGATCATTCGGATGAACACGAGGAGTACCCGGAGGAGGAAGAGGAAAGCCTGCCGTTCCATGTTGAACTGCCCAACTGGATGAGCGGCGTTCTCCGGTGGGGTCATCAGGTGACGAAGGAATTTGAAACGGCAGAGAAGCAGCCGCCTGAACCGCAGCCGCCGGTCATGCCGGAGACTCAGCCGGAAGCACCAGCGTTTGAGCCGGTGCAGGTGCATCGACCGGAACCGAGAGCGTCGTTTGATATCGACCTTGGGCCGGAACATACCGGCGTTAAGAGCGGTGGCAGCGAGCCGATCGAACCCATCATTCTGGGGCCGGGCGGTACATTTGGAGCAGATCGGCGGTCGGCTCCCCGTGCCATCGTGAAACCCATCGTTCCGGATGCTGTAGAGACAGCGGCGGAGGACTTCTTCCGTCAGCCTGACCCCGAACCGGCAGCACCGTCTCCGGCATCGGTCAATGAGCCGTCTGTGAACTTCGCTACCATGACTGCTCAGACACAGCCTGCCGACGCACCGGCAGAGAAGGAATTGCCTGAGACAGAGTATCGCCCGGTCACACCGGTCAGCCCGGAAGTACCGAACGCGCCTCACCGGGTCAGTGCCGAAAACGCGGTTGCCGCACGGACAGCACCGGACGAGGATGGCTGGATCAGCATTACATCCGAACCGGCGGAGGAAAAAGACCTGAACAGTTTGATCGCTGCAGCGATGGAAAAACCGGCTGTCTCCGAACAGAAAGCAGCAACCGCCCCGGCGGAGGAAGCCGAGCCAACGGATGCTTACCAGTATCAGTACCCATCCATCGAGCTGTTTGAACAGGCACCGGAAGAGAAAGATTCCGGTGCGCAGGATGAGCTGAAAGCCAACGCCCAGAAGCTGGTAGATACCCTTGAGAGTTTCGGCGTCCGCACTCGTGTGCTGGATATCTCGCGCGGCCCATCAGTCACCCGGTATGAAGTCCAGCCGATGGCAGGCGTGAAAATCAGCCGCATCACCTCGCTGGCGGATGATATTGCCCTGAATCTGGCTGTTGATGATGTCCGTATGGAAGCTCCCATCCCGGGCAAACCGGCAGTCGGCATCGAGGTGCCGAACCACAAGAAGACGCCGGTCTATATCCGCAGTATCTTCGAGAGCCAGAGCTTTCTGCGGATGACCTCCCCGATGGGTATCGCACTGGGCAAGGATATCGCAGGCGTGGCGCAGGTCGCCGACCTCTGCAAGATGCCCCATCTGCTCATTGCAGGCAGCACCGGCAGCGGTAAATCAGTCTGTGTCAACAGTATCATTATGAGCCTGCTCTTCCGTTCCAGCCCGGAGGATGTCAAGCTGATGCTCATCGACCCGAAGGTGGTCGAGCTGGCCGAGTATAACGGTATTCCCCACCTGTTGATGCCGGTCATCACCGAGCCGCGGAAAGCAGCCGGTGCGCTGGGTTCGGCTGTGCAGGAGATGGAGCGGCGGTATCATCTGTTCGCAGAGAACAATGTCCGTGATATCAAGTCCTTCAATAAGCTTGCCGCAACCGACCCGACACTGGAAAAGATGCCGTATATCGCAATTATCATCGACGAGCTGGCCGACCTGATGATGGTCGTCGGCAAGGATGTCGAAGACTCTATCTGCCGTATCGCACAGAAAGCCCGTGCTGCCGGTATGCACCTCATCGTTGCGACCCAGCGGCCCAGTGTCGATGTCATCACCGGCCTGATCAAAGCAAACATTCCCAGCCGTATCGCGTTTGCGGTTTCCAGTCAGGTCGACAGCCGTACCATTCTGGATGGCGCCGGTGCCGAAAAGCTGCTCGGTATGGGCGATATGCTCTTCATGCCGGTCGGCGCGCCGAAGCCTATCCGAATTCAGGGCACTTTTGTCCGGGATGAGGAGATCAGCCGGGTGCTGGATTTCATCAAGAAGAGCGCGACCGTCCAGTACGACGAGGCCATGATCGAAGCGATGGAAAAGCACGCCATTCAGGACAGCAAGAAGGGCGGCAGCTCGGATGCAGATGAGGACTCCGGCGGCGACCCGATGTTTAAACAGGCGGTCGAGGTCGTCATTGACGCAGGTCAGGCGTCGACCAGCCTGCTGCAGCGTCGCTGCAAGCTGGGTTATGCCCGTGCCGCCCGTATCATGGACGAGATGGAGGAAAAGGGCGTTATCGGCCCCTATGAGGGCGCAAAACCCCGTGCCGTTCTTATCAGTCGTCAGCAATGGCTGGAAATGAATATCAACCAGCCTGATGAATAAATTTAAAGGAGTAATATGGAACAACAAATCTACACCGAATTTCTGCCCATCGGCCGGGCGGATATGGAGGCCCGGGGATGGGATCAGCTGGATTTTGTGGTCGTGGGCGGTGATGCCTATGTGGACCATCCCAGCTTTGGCACCGCCATCATCAGCCGACTGCTCGAGTCCGAAGGCTACAAGATCGGCGTGCTGGCACAGCCCCGTTATACTGACTGCGAGGATTTTAAGCGGTTCGGCAAGCCGAAATACGGTTTCTTCATCGGCGGCGGCAACGTCGACAGCATGGTGAGCCACTATTCCGTCGCAAAAATTCCCCGTGCTGAGGATGAATATTCTCCCGGCGGTAAGGCAGGTACACGCCCTGACCGGAGCGCAACGGTCTATACTCGTCTGGCAAAGCGGGCATACCCCGACCTGCCGGTCATTCTGGGCGGTCTGGAAGCGTCTCTGCGCCGGTTCGCCCATTACGATTACTGGATGGAGACCGTCCTGCCCAGTATCGCCGAAAGTTCAGGTGCGGATATCATCAGCTTCGGCATGGGTGAGCATCAGACCGTGGAGATCGCCCGGCGTCTGGCTGCAGGAGAACCGGTGGAGTCCATCACCGACGTGGACGGCACCTGCTACATGACCGATTTTGAGCATCTGCCTGAGCGGTATGTCGAGTGTGCCGGTTATAAAAAGGTTGCATCTGACAAAGTGGCCTACGCAAAAGCCTGCCGTATCCAGATGGATAATCAGGACGTTGTCAGCGGCCAGATCATCGTCCAGAAGCAGAGCGAAAAATACCTCGTCCAGAATATCCCGGCAAAGCCCCTCGTGCGCTGGGAATTGGATAAAGTCTATGCGCTGCCCTACACCCGGCGGTATCATCCCATCTATGAGTCGATGGGCGGTGTCCCGGCCATCCGGGAAGTGCAGTTTTCCATCATCCAGAACCGTGGATGCTTCGGCGGCTGCAACTTCTGCGCTATTCAGCTCCATCAGGGACGGCGTGTCACCAGCCGCAGTGCGGACAGCATCGTGGCTGAAGCGGAGCGTATGACCCATGAACCGGATTTCAAGGGCTATATCCACGACATCGGCGGCCCGACTGCAAACTTCCGGTTTCCGTCCTGCCGGGAGCAGATGCTGCGCGGCATGTGCAACGGCGGCAAGCACTGCCTTGCGCCGACCACCTGCTCTCACGTTATCGTCGACCACAGCGATTACCTGAAAATTCTCCGCCGTGTCCGGGAACTGCCCGGCGTCAAGAAAGTCTTTATCCGCAGCGGTATCCGCTTCGATTACCTGATGGCCGACCCGGATGATACCTTCTTCAAGGAGCTGGTGGAGTATCATGTTTCCGGTCAGCTCAAGGTCGCGCCGGAACACTGCGCCCCCAACACATTGGCCTATATGGGAAAACCGCCCATCGAGACCTTCAACAAGTTCAAGGACAAGTTCTATGAGTTGAGCAAAAAGGCCGGTAAAAAACAGTATCTCGTGCCGTACCTGATGTCCAGTCATCCGGGCAGCACCCTGAAAGATGCTGTCTATCTGGCCGAGTACCTTTACAAAAACCACATGCGCCCGGAACAGGTGCAGGATTTCTACCCCACGCCCGGCACGGTCAGCACCTGTATGTTCTATACCGGTCTCGATCCCTATACACTCAAGCCGGTATTCGTCGAGAAGACCGCCGAGGGCAAGGCTCTCCAGCGTGCGCTGCTCCAGTATTATGAACCTCGCAACGCTGAAAAAGTCGTCAAGGCTTTGAAAATGACCCACCGGGAAGACCTCATTCCGCTGCTGGTTCCGGCAGAAGGCCGCCGTGCGGTCCAGCGTTCGGCACGCCGTGCAGAAGCCGCTGAGGTCACCATTCACAACGATGGAACCTATACCGTCCGCCCGAATCAGAAGGGCAGAAACACCGGAAGATCTTCCGGCAGAGCTGCCGCCAGCGCAGGCCATCAGCCCAGCCCGGGCGCACGGTTCGCGCCCCATTCCGCACCCAGCCATAAGCCAAATACAAAGAAAGAGACGCAGAAATCGTGGAACAGTTCAAAAAAGAAAAAGTAAACCTCTGGCAGAAGACCATCCGCCGCCTGACCGCTCTTGCGCTGGCAGCAGCTCTTGCACTGGGACTTGCGGCCTGTGATGGCAGTGCCGTCATCCAGCCGCCCCAGAATAATGGCAGCATCGAAACGACCCAGTCAGGTACAGACGATAATTTTCAGATGCACTTCATCGACGTCGGACAGGCATTGAGCGTTCTGGTGGAATGCGACGGTCAGTTCATGCTATATGATGGCGGCAATGTCGACGACGGCAGTCTGGTCGTCTCCTACTTACAGGATCAGGGCGTGGAGGAGCTGCAATATGTTTTCTGCTCCCACGCCCATGAAGACCATGTGGGCGGTCTGGCCGCTGCACTGGCTTACTTTCCGGCAAACCATGTGTACAGTCCGGTGACCGAAGCCAGCACCAAGTGCTTCCGGGATTTTGTCAAGTACACCCAGCAGCAGGGATTGCAGGTCGAAGTTCCGGCTGTCGGTACGGTCTGGCAGCTGGGAAGTGCGACTGTTCAGCTGCTCGGCCCTATCAAACAGTATAATGATACTAACGATACTTCGCTGGTTCTCCGCATTGACTACGGCTCGACGAGTTTCCTGCTGACCGGCGATATGGAATCGGATGCAGAGCGTGACCTCGTAGAGAGCGGCGCAAACCTGAAAGCGGATGTCCTTCAGGTCGGCCACCACGGTTCCAGCACTTCGTCCAGTTACATCTTCATGAACGCAGTCCTTCCCGAGATGGGCGTTATCTCCTGCGGTGTCAACAACAAGTACGGCCATCCTCATAAGGAGATGCTGAGCATCCTGCGTGATGCCGGCGCGGACACCTACCGCACCGACTTGCTGGGAACCATCACGATTGGCAGCGATGGAACGAGCTACACCGTTTCCAGCGAACATTACGCCACCGACGCAGAGCTGAACCCGACCGACCCGGCAGCGTCCAGCACCGTACAGCAGGCATATATCGGCAACGTGAACTCCAAGAAGTTCCACCTGCCTACCTGCCCGAACCTCCCGGCGGAGAAAAATCAGATCCTTTTCTCCAGCTACGATGAGGCCATCAACGCAGGATATGAACCCTGCTCGACTTGTATTAAGTAAGATTAAAGCAAGAACCCCAGAGCTTTCGGATGATTTGCACCGACAACTCTGGGGTTCAGTATTTTGCGTATTTTTTGAAAAAGGCTCAGTTGCAGCCGAAGAATTCCTTTGCGATATCGGCAGTCTTCTTGGCATCCTTGGCGTACCAGTCTGCGCCGATTTTCTCAGCGTATTCAGGCGTCAGGACGGCACCGCCGACCACGATTTTACAGTCGAGCTTTGCCTCGTGCAGGGCGGCGATGGTCTCTTCCATGCTCTTGAGGGTGGTCGTCATCAGAGCCGACAGGCCGACGAGATGGACGTTTTTCTCTCGGACGGTGTTGACGACGGTCTCAATCGGAACATCCCGGCCAAGGTCGATGACCTCGAAGCCATAATTCTCGAGGATGACCCGGACAATGTTTTTGCCGATGTCGTGGACATCGCCCTTGACCGTGGCAAGGACGATGCGGCCCTTGCTGGCACCTTCGCCGCCGCTCTTGGCGATGGCAGTCTTGATCTCATCAAACGCGCTCTGGGCGGCACTGGCGGCCTGAAGCAGCTGAGGCAGGAAAAGCGTGCCCTTTTCGTATTTCATGCCTACGATATCAAGAGCCGGAATCAACGCTTCATCGACCAGTTCCAGCGGCTGCTTTTCTTCCAGCAACGCTTTGGTACGGGCAGCGGCTTCGCCTTTCAGACCCTTTTCCACAGCCTTCATCAAGGGCGCATAGGGACCGGAAACGGCATCCTCGGCTTCCGGTGCGGCGGCCTGCGCAACGGCGGCTTTTGCCAGTGCAGTAGACGCCGGAACCCGGTTCGCATACCGGGCAATGTATTCGGTACTCTGCTTGTCGCGGTTCGTCAGGACGTTGTAGGAGTAGATCGCCGCCATCATCTCTTCGCTGGACGGGTTCATGATGGCAAGGTCAAGCCCGGCGTACATCGCCATCGTCAGGAAGGTCGTGTTCAGGTAGGGGCGGCAGGGCAGACCAAAGCTGATGTTGGACACGCCCAGAATCGTTCGGACGCCCAGCTCCTTTTTGCAGGCGGCAAGGGCTTCGACAGTTGCCATGACGTCGGCCTGCTGTGCGCTGGCGGTCAGGGTCAGACAGTCGATGTAGATATCTTCCTGCGGAATCCCGGCTTCCAGAGCCGCTTTTTTGATGCGTTTTGCAATCTCCACACGGTCTTCTGCGCTGGACAGGATGCCGCGCTTGTCAATGGCAAGGCCAACAACAGCCGCGCCGTATTTTTTGCAGAGCGGCAGGACTTTTTCGAGGACTTCCGGCTCACCGTTGACCGAGTTGACGATGGGCTTGCCGTTGTAGACGCGCAGGCCACGCTCGAGGGCGTCAGCGTGAGAAGAGTCCAGCTGCAAAGGCAGGCTGACGACGCTCTGCAATGCCTTGACGACCTGCTCCATCAGAACAGGCTCGTTGACGCCGGGGGCACCAACATTGACGTCCAGTACCTGCGCACCAGCTTCGACCTGACTGACCGCCTGCTCAAGGACATAGTTCATGTCGCCCTCACGCAGAGCCTGTTGGAACCGTTTTTTGCCGGTGGGGTTGATGCGCTCGCCGACGACAGTGATGCCGTCAACAGTCAGATAGTTGACCGGGGTGCAGAGGACGGAGGGCATCGGATGTTTCGGACGGCCCGGTTTGCAGTCGGCGAAGACACCGTTCAGCAGCTTGATAAACTCGGGTGTCGTGCCGCAGCAGCCGCCAGCCGCGAACAGCCCCAGCTCCCGGTAAGGCTTCATCTGGATGGCATAAATTTGCGGTGTGATGTCGTAGCCGCTGCCGTCCGCACGGGGCAGACCGGCGTTCGGTTTGACGAAGACTGGAAAATCGCCGGGCAGAGCTTCGGTCAGACGCTTTGCCATCGGGAAAATTTCCTTGGGGCCAAGAGAGCAGTTGATGCCTACGGCATCCGCACCAAGGCCGTGGGCTGTGACACCAAAACTCTCAACGGTGCAGCCGGTAAAGGCACGTCCGCCTGCTTCAAAGCTCATGCTGGCGAGAACGGGCAGGGTGGAGTTCTCTTTTGCAGCCAGCAGAGCGGCTTTTAGCTCGTACAGGTCGGTAAAAGTCTCAAAGAAAATGAGATCGGCACCGGCAGCGACACCGGCACGAACGATACGGGCGTACTCGTTCAGCGCGTCCTCAAAGGCCAGTGTTCCGCTGGGTTCCAGCAGTTCTCCCAGAGGGCCGACGTCCAGTGCGGTCAACGCACCATAGGGGGCGCAGGCACGCTTGCAGCAGCCGATACCGGCGGCGATGATCTCTTCCAGCGAGTATTTGCTGCCAGCCAGTTTATGAGCCGAGGCACCAAAGGTGTTTGCGTTGATGATGCGGCTTCCGGCGGCGGCATACATGCTGTGGACGTTCTCGATGAGAGCCGGATTTTCGATGTTCAGCTCTTCAGGCCGTGCGCCGAGTTTCAGCCCGGATGCCTGAAGCATGGTTCCCATGCCGCCATCCAGAAGGATGGTGTTGGATTGGGTAAAAAGTTCACTCGCTTGCACAGGTTTTTCCTCTCTTTCGATATTCGCAGCGGCTGCGCAGGACGCAGTGTCCACAGCCTGCCAGCCGCCCTTTGACCGGGTGGCTGCTGACACCCAGCAGAGCCGTGATGCTCTTGCGTGGGGTCATCAGGTTGGAATCGGTCACGCACAGCCCGGCACGCCGTGCCGTGTCCAGTGCCGCCGCCACCAGCGGCTGAACCGTGATCGGCCAGTCGCCATAGCCCGGCGAGAACCGCCCGGTCAGATACTTTCCCTCATTTGCCGCCCACTGCCGGAGTTCGCCCTCGGCAAGGTCGGCGGCCTGTTCCGCCAGTGCGGAACCCAGCGCGTCGGATGCCACCGACGCGGCGATATCACCTACACCGGCCCGGCGGATCTGGGCGTCGACTCCGGCACCCAGCGTTACCGCCAGCAAAATGGCCTGTGAGCATCCCTCGAGATGCCGACGGATGTCCTCGCCCTGTAAAATACCGGCTTCGGTCAGAGCGTCGACGTCGGCTTCCAGCCAGACCGCCCGGGGTGTTGCCGCCGCCAGAAGCGGCACGGCACACCGTTCCAGAAGAGCTGTCGTTGCCGGGTCTGCTTCGCCACGCGCACCGAAATACCGTGCAGCCTGCGCAATGTCGATGGCCTCCGGTTTTTCCAATATCAGCGGTCTGCTTGCACCGATCGGCATGATGACTTCCCCCTTCTGTGTTGTGATGTTTTAAAGTATACCGCAGGACAGATGGGAAATCAATCCTGAGGGAGTGAGCTTTTTCTTGCCAAAGTGTCTATAAAACCGTATAATAAAGAGAAAAATTCAAAAAGAGGGAGCAGTAAGATTTAATGGATTGGGACCATTTTACATTTATTGATTTGTTTGCAGGCATTGGAGGAATACGATTGGGATTTGAATCGGTAGGAGGAACTTGCATCTTTTCTTCTGAAATTGATCCAGATGCCTGCAAAACTTATACTGCAAATTTTGGTGAGATTCCCTCGGGTGACATTACAACAATTGAAGCGAAGGATATTCCGGATTTTGATATTCTTTTGGCAGGCTTTCCATGTCAGGCCTTTTCAATTATTGGAAAACGAGAAGGTTTCTCAAATGAGACATGCGGTACGCTGTTTTTTGAAATAGAGAGAATCTTGAAAGAGAAGCGTCCTCCGGCTTTTATGCTGGAAAATGTTCGGAATCTGAAATCACATGATGGAGGAAAGACCTTCGCAATCATGGAAGAACATCTAAAAGCATTAGGATATCATGTTCATCCCCAAATTTTGAACGCGCTTGATTTTGGTGTACCGCAGAAACGGGAGCGGATTATTATCGTAGGTTTTTTGGAGGATGTTCCATTTAAATTTCCAGAGCCGATTCCAATGGAAAAACGAAAAAATCTTTCTGATATTCTCGAGACGAAAGTTGATGCAAAGTACTATGTCAAAGAACGTATCCGGGAATCCCGACTAGAACGACTGAAAGACAAAAACTATCCTAAGCCTTACATTTCACATGAGAATATGGCGGGCTCAATTACGCCGCACCCATATTCATCGGCGTTGCGTGCCGGTGCATCGGCAAATTATATTCTGATTAACGACGAACGCCGTCCGACTGAGAGAGAAATGTTGCGAATACAGGGATTTCCTGATAGTTATAAAATTGTAACTTCATACACTAAGGTAAAACATCAATGCGGAAATTCTGTTGCAGTACCGGTCATTGAGGCAGTTGCCCGGCAGATGGTAAATGCACTAAAACAACAAGAAGCTAAAAAGGAGAAAAATCATGCCGACACGAGAAGAAGCGAAAAAGAGTCTGGACAAAGTGATTCAAAAATCACGCGTGCATCTGTATAAGCCGATTCAAATCGCAGAAATTCTATACCATGACCGCATTTGCCGTGATGTGGATTTGGATGATCTGGAGACGTACCGGAACAAGAGCAAAAAATGGAGAGATGACATCAGCCGTCCACTGTTGGGAAGAGTCTGCACTAGCAGCGCGAAGTTTCAGGATAACCTATTTGAAGAAAATGCAGTTCCGCCGCAAGTTATTGCTGTGCTGGGAGAAGAAAACCGTCGGACGAATGGTGCAGTAGAAGCGTACATTTACCGCCGATTCAGTACAAAACACGACCAGCTGGAAGAAGCATTGAATGTCTGCCTGACTGCAACACGAGAAACTTTTGACGTGAAAGCGTTTATTGATTCGTTCTGGCAGGAGCCGGGATTAAAGAGAAGTCTTGATAAAATTTACGAAATCGTGGTCTACGCACTATTCTCGGCACTGGTCGAAGAGATGGACTTGCAGGTTGCAGTTTCGGTGGCGGAATCAAAAGTAAAGATTTTGACGGAATTCTCTGACTTTGCCCGAAAAGTGATGTGTTTGGAACCGACAAAGCTAACACATACGGAACAGGCCAAAGTTTTCCGGGTTGGTGTGACAAATGCCGCAGACCGCGGACTGGATATGTATTCCAATTGGGGGCCTGCGATTCAAATCAAGCATTTAAGTCTGGATGCGGAGTTGGCACAGAATATCGTGGAGAGCATTTCCAGTGACCGCAGTGTCATTGTCTGTAAAGATGCTGAACGCGATGTTATATTATCTCTTCTGACACAAATTGGATGGAGGAGCCGTATCCAAAGCGTTGTGACAGAAAGAGAGTTGGTGGAGTGGTACGATAAAGCTCTTCGAGGTACTTATGCGGAGCAGCTCGGAGATGCTCTTCTGCGAAATCTGAGACAGGAAATTGCGATGGAGTTTCCATCGGTGGAAAAGACACCGGATGCTCTGAAAAACCGGCACTATGAGAACATCACAGATTCCTGTTGGGTCTGAGAGCTGTGGCTGTCGAAAAAGGGAATCAACACGATTGTGAAAAAGCAAACCACGGTTTATTTTCAATTTGTTCAAAAACCACACAAAGAAACTCCATTTTTATCCGGTACAATAAGGGTGCGGTCGGGGAGGAACACAAAAAGTTCCTTGAACCGACAAAATGCAGGCAATGAAAGCTGTGAATGAGTCGCAGCGGCTTCCCTTAATTAAAAAACTGTCTCCTGCCGATGCGAGGCAATAGCCCGGCAGCGGACAGACTACCAACAACCTCCTGACAGCCGCAAATGTTTGGAGTTCTCATATACAGGCAGCACCGCTTTCTCCTCCTTTCCACGGTGCTGTCTGTTTTTGTTTTGTCTGATTTTTGCATAGAAAAAACGCGGAAGTTTTCACGACTTCCGCGTTTTTTGTTGAAACATTTCCCTTACCGGTAGTCATGCAGGCGGTCAGCAGGCAGCTTTTCGGACATGTACGCCCACGCCGCATCACTGGACTCGTTCAGCAGATAGGCCTGATTCTGCTGAACATAGATGTAGATCGCACCGGGTGTCCGGTAGACGGTATAGATGCTCTGCCACGGGTACTGGTGGGTTGGCTCGGGCTTGTCCTGCTCACCGGCCATCCAGACCGAGAGACCGTCATCGTTCAGCAGCAGGCGGTAGAAAGGCTTCGGCTGGGAAAGACCCATCTTTTTGATCTGGACGCTCAGGTTGTGGAAAAACGTCCAGAAGTAGACCGCAGGCACTCCCAGTGCGACAATGGCGAGAATGACCGTCAGCAGGGCGGCACCCTCACGCCGGCCGACCTGCGACAGGCAGATGCCGGCAGACACCAGCAAAATGGCGGTAAAGAGTGCCGGACGGTGCCAGCGTTTGTGATGACGCAGCAGGTCGAAAGTTGCGAAATCATGGAATGAGGTCGCATCCATCTGGACAGAAACGGAAATCGGTTGAGACATGGCAAAACCTCCCTTTTTAGGCATAGTACCATATTTTTTCCGAACAATCAAGGAAAAACTTGCGCAAATACCATAAATCGTGGTAGAATAAGACGATTTGAAGCGATTTTGCGGCGGAGAATTTGCCGGAGGAGGAAATGACGGTGCGGTGGAGGATGACCCTAAAAGAACGGATGATGCTGTGTTTAACGGCGTTTTTTCTGGCACTCATCGCACAGAGCTGTCTGAGCTTTTACCAGTCCAACACCGTTTTACGGGAGCTGGACGACCAGATGGGAAATTTCAATGCCATCAGCCGATTCCAGAACGGCGTGGAGCGGAGCATGAATGCGTTGGACAACTACCGCTGGGAATATGGCGACGCGGACGAACTTCTGGAAGAACTGCACGGGTCGTTTTCGACCATGAACGCATGGCTCTGGCGCATCGAAGGCGACATCAGCACCGTGAGCGAGGAGCAGTATCTTTTGTATAACGCTGTCTGCACGACCTTCGACAGTTACACGGCACTCGTCAATGATTTGGAAACAGCTGTCCGGGCTGGCGGAGACATGACGGCGGCGCAGCTTTACTATAACAAGGTATCGCCTTGCGGAAATTATCTGCGGCAGTACGCTCAGCAGCTGCTGAATACGGCCATCTCGGATGCGCAGGAGAATTATACCCGGGTGTCAGAGCTGAGCAACCGGGTCAAATGGGTTCAGGCGATCGTGGTCGGACTGTGTCTGGTGTTGGGCTGTGTCATGGCATTGTCGGTCCTTCGACTGCTGACGCCGGTGCAGCAGCTCATCAGTGCGTCGCAGGCCATCGCCCGGCGTGAGTTCGAGACGCCGGATGTTCCGGTGCCGCATCAGGATGAGATGGGGCAGCTGGCTGAGGCGTTTAACGAGATGAAACACTCGATGGTCGAGCAGGTGAACACCCTGCGCGAGAAAAACGAGATCGAACGGGAGCTGCATCGGCAGAAAACGCAGGCTCTCGAAATGCAGAATCGGATGGAGCGCAGCCGACTGCAGCAGCTGCGGAGCCAGATCGACCCACATTTCCTGTTCAATACTCTGAACGTTATCTTGCAGACTGCCGGGCAGGAAAAAGCCTACCGGACGCAGGCTCTTATCACGGCTCTGTCGCACCTGCTGCGTTACAGCCTGATGAGCAACGACGAACAGGTTCTGCTCTCCCGGGAAGTGCGCATCGTGGACGAGTATTATTCGATCTACCATGTCCGCTTTGGGGAACGTATCCGGATGTTCTGGAAAATTTCGGATTCTATCGAACTGACCGAGACGATGGTGCCGTCTTTTATCTTGCAGCCTATCGTGGAAAATGCGTTCAAACATGGCATTTCTCCCAAAGAAGAGGGCGGTATTGTCCGGATACGCATCAATCCGCTCCGGGAGCAGGGACTTTTATATATCAATGTATTTGATAACGGCGTAGGCATCGAGCCGGAACAGCTTCGTCAGCTGAAAAATGCCCTCGAGCAGGCCGGAGAACGCTGGGAACATATCGGCATTTATAATGTGGCGGCGCGATTGAGACTGTTGGATAAACGCTGCCGATTTGAAATTCACTCCCATCCGGGATGGGGAACGGCGGTCAGCCTTTATCTGCCGCTGGTGGAGAATTTGGAGGAGGAATTAGACGATGATTCGCCTGTTGATTGCGGATGATGAAAAACTGGAACGGGAAGCTCTGGCAGACATGGTGAACCGCCGGTTCGAACATGAAGTTGTGATAGAGTTTGCGGAAAACGGCAGGAAAGCTGCCGATACCGCAGTCCTTTGGGGTGCGGAACTGATCCTGATGGACATTGAGATGCCGGGTATGAGCGGTCTGGACGCGGCACGGGCAGTGCTGGCTCAGCGACCCAGCTGCCGGGTCATCTTTGTGACGGCGTACAGTCTGTTCCAGTATGCGCATGAGGCGGTGCATCTGGGAGCTTGCGACTATCTGCTCAAACCGGTAGACCCGGATGAGCTGGAAGCTTCTATCCGGCGCGCGATGCGTCAAATCGAGACGGAGCGGAAGCTTTCGGCACTGGCACCCGTCCAGCCCGAACCCGTTGAAGAGCCGGAGCAGGCCGCCGAGGTGGAGGATGGCGAGAACAGCCAGACAGCTCTTGTGATGGCGCATGTCCGGCGGTATCTGGAAGATAACTATATGTTCGACCTCTCACTGGACAGTGTGGGCGAGATTTTGCACATGAGCCCGGCCTATCTGTCGGCACAGTTCAAGAAGTACCAGAAGATGAATTTCCTCGACTGTCTGACCGAACTGCGCATCAATGCCGCAAAAGAGCTGCTGGCCGATCCCTTCCGTTCGTCGGCAGAGGTGGCCTCGATGGTGGGGTATGAGGACGCCAGCTACTTTGCCCGGGCATTCAAAAAGCGGACGGGAATGACGCCTACTCAGTACCGCCGTCAGGCGAAAGCATCCCATCTGGAGGCGGTCTTATGATCGCCCGGCGAGAACTGTTGTCAGCGGCGGCTGTTATGGCGTTGATGGGCGTGACCGGCTGCTCTTTTCCACGAAAGAACGAGAAGCCGGTGGAAAACCAGCCGGAACTGATTTTACGTTACGCTGAAAATCAGCCGGAGGACTACCCGACAACGCAGGCGGCTTTGGTGTTTGCGGAAAAAGTAGAGGAAAAGACGAATGGCCGGGTCAAGGTGGCAGTGTACAGCGGCGGAGAGCTGGGCGCGGAACAGAGCGTCATCCAGCAGATGCAGTTCGGCGGCATCGACTTCTCCCGTGTCTCACTCAGTCAGCTGGCCGAATATATGCCGTCGCTGAGCGTTTTGCAGCTGCCGTTCCTGTATCAGGACGCCGCCCAGATGTGGCGCGTGCTGGATGGCGCGGTCGGCGATGAATTTCTGGCATCGCTGGATACCGTCGACCTGACCGGGCTTTCGTGGTTTGATGCCGGTGTCCGCAGCTTTTATACCCGGGAAAAAGTCTCGAGCCTTGCCGAACTCAAGGGGCTGACCCTCCGGGTACAGGAGTCGGATATGATGAGCGAGCTGGTGAAAGATCTGGGCGCAGACCCGATACAGGTGGTGTACAGTCAGGTCTATGCCGCCCTCCACAATGGCGACATCGACGGCGCGGAGAACAACTGGCCGAGCTACGAGGCCATGAGTCATTATGAAGTCGCACCGTATTTTTTAAAGGATGAACACACCCGTGTGCCGGAAGTTCAGCTGGCAAGTGTACCGGCAATGGAAAAGCTGGCGAAGCTCGACTCTTCTTTTCCGGGTATCATCCGGAGCTGCGCACGGGAATCCGCCCTGCTCGAGCGCACCCTCTGGGCGGCACGGGAACAGGAATCTGAACAGAATATGCTGGAAAAGGGCATCACGGTGACGGAGCTTTCCCCGGAGGAAAAGCAGAAGTTCAAAGATGCTGTCCAACCCCTGTATGGAATGTTTGAGGAACAAAAAAAGTTGATAGAAAGAATCCAGACGACATAACTTGTATACCAGTTATTGTGCTAGTTGTCCAAACGAAAGAATGATTCTTTGACAAGATGTACAAAAGAAATGTTCATATTTTTCAAAAAACAGGACATTTTTCAGAACCCCTTGTTTTGGCTTAGAAAATTTGCTAAAGTATGAACAACAAATGAATGTCAGCGCGCCACCTGTGCAAGGGAGGCTGACATGGAGAAGAGATTTTAGGAGGACAATCGTTATGAAAAAGATCACTCGTCGCAGCTTCCTCGCTGCAGCTGGCGTTTCCGCAGCTGCTCTGGCTCTGACCGCATGTGGCGGTTCCAGCAGCTCTACCGCAGCTTCCACCGCTTCTGCTGGTGACGCTGCTGCAGCTGCAAGCGATCCGAAGGTGACGCTGGTCTATGCCGAGGTCAACCCGCTGGATACCATCGTCGGTAAGACTGCTACCCACTTCAAGGAGAAGGTCGAGGAGCTGACTGGCGGTTCTGTCGTCATTGATGTTCAGGCTTCCGGCGTTCTGGGTTCTGAGAACGACGTTCTGGACGCTATTCTGGGCGGCTCTACCTCCATCGACATGAGCCGTATCTCTGCATTCGCACTGACCAGCTACGGCTGCAACAAGTCCAAGCTGCTGTCCATCCCCTTCACCTTCGAGAACCGCAAGCACTTCTGGAACTTCGCAAACAGCGACCTCGCTCCTGAGTTCCTGAACGAGCCGCAGGAGCTCGGCCTGCCCGTTCGTGGTATCTTCTACGGCGAAGAGGGCTTCCGTCACTTCTTCACGGTCAACCCCGTTTCTACCATCGCTGACTTCAAGGGTCTGAAGCTCCGCGTGTCCAACGACCCTGTCATGAATGGCATGGTCGAGGGTCTGGGCGCAAACCCGACCGTCGTTTCCTTCGGTGAGCTGTACAGCGCACTGCAGACCGGCGTTGTCGATGGCGCAGAGCAGCCCATCGCAAACTACAAGTCCAACGCATTCCCCGAAGTCGCAAACAACCTGATCCTCGACGGCCACACTCTGGGCGCAATTCAGGCTGTCATCACCGACAATGCTTGGGGTAAGCTGACCGAGAACCAGCAGGCTGCTATTATGGAGGCAGGTGCTGATACGCAGGCTTTCAATGCTGACCTGTCTGAGACCGAGGAGAACAAGGTTCTGGATGACCTGAAGGCTTCCGGCTGCAATGTTGTCGATGTCGACGACAAGGCTCCTTGGCAGGAAGCATGTGCAAAGGTCATCAGCGAGAACACTTCTGATCAGGCTGAGCTGTACCAGAAGCTGCTGGACATGAAGGTATGATCTGACCGTTTGCCCGTCCAAAAGTAGTACATAGCCCGGCGGGAGACTACGGGATGCGCCCACAGACCCGTCGGGTTTTTATATGAAAAATGGAGGAGATCCTATGCCGAAAATCTTTACCACATTGGATAAGATCAAGCCGGCGTACGACATCACCTACAAAGTGGTTCTGTTCATCTGCAAGCTCCTGCTGATCGCGGATATCGCCATTACCACGATGTCGGTCATTGGTCGTTACGTCTCGTTTATCCCCGACCCATCATGGTCGGAAGAAGTCGTCCTGACCTGCATGAGCTACATGGCAGTTCTGAGTGCAGCTTTGGCGATCCGTCGCGGCGCACACATCCGGATGACCGCATTTGATGTCTATCTGCCTAAAGTCGCCATCAAGATTCTGGACATCCTGTCTGATGTCGCTGTCTGCGCACTGGGCATCATCATGCTGGTCGTTGGCTGGAACTACGCTACCACGCTGGGCGGCCGCGGCTTCTATGTCTCGATGCCCTGGCTGTCTCGTTTCTGGATGTACTTCCCCGTGCCTCTGGCCGGCGTCGCAATGATCATCTTCGAGATCGAGGCACTCTACAATCACATCAAGAGCTTTTTTGTAAAGGAGGAAGTGTAATATGACAGTTCAAACGCTGGCTATCATTGTCCTTCTTGTCAGCTTCTTTGTGATGATCTTCCTGCGTTTCCCCATTGCGTACGCAGTTGGTCTGTCCAGTGTGTTCTGCCTGATGGTGCAGGGTCAGAACCTGTCGGATGTCTGCCGCCTGATGGTCAAGGGCATCTCTTCGTTCAGCCTGATGGCCGTTCCGTTCTTCATCACCATGGGCGTTCTGATGGGCTCCGGTGGTATTTCGGAAAAGCTGATCGCGCTGGCTGACGCCTGCGTCGGCTGGATGCGTGGCGGCATGGCAATGGTCAACATCGTTGCTTCCTACTTCTTCGGCGGCATTTCCGGTTCTGCATCCGCAGATACCGCTTCCATCGGTTCTATCATGATCCCCATGATGGTCGATCAGGGCTATGACGTTGACTTCTCCACCGCTGTTACCATCACCTCCTCCTGCGAGGGTCTGCTGGTTCCCCCGAGCCACAACATGGTCATTTACGCGACCACCGCTGGCGGCATCAGCGTCGGCAGCCTGTTCCTCGCCGGCTACCTGCCCGGTGCGCTGCTGGCGATCGTCCTGATGATCGGTTCGTACATCATTTCCGTCAAGGAGAATTATCCCAAGGGCTCTCCGTTCAGCATCAAGGGCTTCGTCAAGCAGTTGGGTACTTCCATCTGGGCACTGGCGGCTGTCATCATCGTTGTCGTCGGCGTTGTCGGCGGTGCGTTCACAGCAACAGAGTCTGCTGCAATCGCAGTCATCTACTCCTTGTTCGTGTCCGTGTTTATCTACAAGGGTCTTGATTGGAAGGGGGTCTGGGGTGCGCTGGATGAGTGTGTCAACACCCTGTCCATCGTTCTGATCCTGATCGCGACTTCGGCTGTCTTCGGCAATTGTCTGACCATGCTGCATGTTCCGGATCTGGCTGCTAATGCCATTACCGGTCTGACCGATAACCCCTACATCATCGCTCTGCTCATCGACTTCATTATTCTGGTTCTGGGCTGCATTATGGATATGGCTCCCATCATCCTGATCGCTACCCCGATCCTGCTGCCCATCGCAACGTCCATCGGCATCGATCCCATCCAGTTCGGTATTGTCGTGGTTCTGAACTGCGGCATCGGCCTGCTGACTCCTCCGGTCGGCGCGGTCCTGTTCATCGGTTCTGCCGTTGCAAAACGCCCGATGGAAAAGGTCGTCAAGGCGACCCTGCCGTTCTATCTGTGCATGTTCATCGCACTGCTGCTCCTGACCTTCATTCCGGACATCAGTCTGGCAATTCCGAAGCTCCTCGGCGGCTATGTCAGCCCCATCGCAAATCCGCTGGGTCCGGTGTTCATCCACTAAAAATCTGACATGCTCATCCTTCTTCTCCAAATTAGGATTTGAAACACAGGAAAACCGTCGTACTCGCTCTGAGTGCGGCGGCTTTTCTGCGTTGATGGCTTGTTTTTGGGGGCAAATTGTGATATCCTAGGTGGCACTGTGAGGAGGTGGAACGAGATGAAAGAGCCGAAAACGAAAAAATCAAGAAAAAAGCTTTCGGAAGGAGAGGCGTTGGTCTTCCTGCTGTGGATGGTAGCAGGCGGTCTGCTGGGATATACGCTGGCGGAGACCGTAGATGAATCGGGTGTGCTGCACGGTGAAAACCTGCCGCAGATTTTGTATTGGGTCGCGGCCACCTTCGTCGGCATCTATGCGCAGATCATCCTGCACGAGGGCGGACATCTGGTCTGCGGTCTGCTGACCGGATATAAATTCGTCTCTTTCCGGGTCGGAAGCTGGATGTGGCAGAAGGAGAATGGCCGCATCCGCCTGCGCCGTTTTTCTCTGGCCGGGACCGATGGCCAGTGCCTGCTGGAACCGCCGGAGCTGAAAGATGGAAAAATGCCCTACCTCCTCTACAATCTGGGTGGAACACTGGCAAACCTGCTGACGGCGGTCATCTGTGGTCTGCTGGGATTTGCCTTCCGTGAAAACGCGCTCGTGCGCCTGTTTTTTGTGATGCAGACTGTGGTCGGCTTGCTTAACGCAGCCCTGAACGGAGTGCCGATGGATATGGGTGAGGTCTGCAACGACGGCAAAAATGCCCTCTCGATGGGCGAGGACGCCGAGCCGTATCTGACCCGGTGGAACGAAAAGCCGATGCAGGCGTTCCGTAAGCAGATGAAAGATTACCTGTCCATCATGGCGACGGAATACACGGTCGCTCTGCTGGCAGAAAAAGACCGCCTCAAGGCCGAGGCGGTCAAATTGAAATTTGAAAAACGATGTGAGACCTATCCTTATTTGGGTGAAGTTGAGTCCACAAAAGAGCTGAACTCCGTCGCCTTGGGATTCCACCGGGAGATCCCGGATAGAGGCAATTTGGAGGACATCAATTGATGTAAAACGCCCGAGCAGACCGTCTCGAGGGAGAAAACTCCTTCCAACCGCTGAAGGGCGTTCCGGGTCATGAGCCACGTCTCATGGGGAGTGACGCAGCCGACGAACTGGACGTGCCCAGTAAAAAGGGCGAAAAGAGCTGTCCGGAGTTCCGGCGAACCGAACAAAAATTCCAGTTCGGATTCGGTCAGAAAGACGAGGTCGGCCAGAGGAAGATACTGAAAAAAGGTCTGGCGAAGAAAATCGGCATCTGCCCAGAGCGAAGGCTCAAGGCGAGGCGCAAAGCTGACCGGAATGCCGGAATCCCGTGCGGCAAGAATGGCTTTTAAATAAGTATAACGGGTGGAACCGTCCAACAGACCGGTGCTGGAAAAATGGAGGGCGGAAGCGTCTTTGAGAAACGCCGAATCAAACTCTTCCGGCGGAAAAGATGACTCTGCTCCGTGGTAAGCGATGTGTTCGGAGTCGTCAGCAAAGAAGACCGGTGTATGCTGCCCTGAAACAAACCGGATGCGGCTGGTGTCAATGCCGCTCTGGTCGAGAGCGGCTTTCAGACGATGGCCGAAAGCGTCCTCGCCCAGTTGGGTCAGGAGGACAGCATGACCGCCGCGACGAATGTATTCTGCGCAGAGAGCAGCTGCAGAGCCGCCTGCCTGCGCATGGAACAGTTCTGCCTGCGCCAGCGTGCTGCCGGGGTCGGCAGGGGAGAGGGTGAGCCAGACTTCACCCAGACAGTAGAGAGCGGACATGCCGGTTTCCTCCTTTCAAAAAACAATGCGTCCAGTATACACCCAAGCGGCGATTTGCGCAATTGCTGTGACAAACTTCAACGAAATCAGAAAGGAACTTGAATGAATTTTACAAAACAGTATTTTAAATATGTATCGCAGAATATTTTCGGACTTCTGGGTACCTCATGTTATATTCTGGCCGACACTTATTTTATCTCACAGGCGGCAGGCACTGACGGCATCACCCTGCTGAACCTCTGCCTGCCGATCTACAATTTGATCTTCGCATTTGGTTCGATGATCGGTCTGGGCTCAGCGACTCGCTACACCATCCTGCGTGCGCAGGGCGATGAACGTGCGCAGTGGTATTTTTCCAATGCCATCTTCTCGGCCTGCATCATTGCCGTTCCCTTCCTGCTGGTGGGTGTGTTCTGTCCGGAAGTCCTGCTCCGGCTAATGGGCGGCGACGCCGATATCATTGCGCTGGGTGTGGGCTATACCCGGATCTTCCTTCTGTTTACGCCCTTTTTTATGTGCAACTATATCGTGTCGGCCTTCGTCCGAAACGATGGTGACCCGTCGCTGGCGATGGTGGCGACTTTGAGCGGCAGTCTGTTCAATGTGGTGTTCGATTATATCTTTATGTTTCCGATGGGGCTTGGTCTGCCGGGAGCAGCCTTGGCAACGGCAGTCTCTCCGGTGCTGAGCATCTGCATCTGCAGTCTGCATTTCCTGAAAAAAGGAAACAGCATCTGTTTTCTCCGGAAGGCACCATCGGTCAGAATGCTGGCACAGAGCTGTCAGCTGGGTATCTCCGGCTTTGTCGGGGAACTGTCCTCAGGCGTGACGACGACAGTCTTCAATCTGCTTCTTCTCCGTCTGGCAGGCAACGTGGCAGTTGCCGCTTACGGTGTTGTCGCAAACTTTGCACTGGTGGCAACAGCAATCTTCAATGGTGTGGCGCAGGGCGCACAGCCGCTCGTCAGCTCCTGCTACGGCAAGAACGACAACGCAGGCGCAAAGAAACTGCTCCTGCTCGGCACCGGTACGGCTCTGGTGCTGGCCGGGCTGCTTTATGCAGGCATCTTCGGCTTTACCGACCCATTGGTATCTATCTTCAACAGCGAGAACTCGGCATTGATGGCAAAATATGCCCATAACGGAATGCGGATGTACTTTATCGGCTATTTCTTTGCCGGATTCAACATCGTTGCCGCAGGCTATCTGGGAGCGATGAACCGCCCAGCAGAAGCGTCTATCACCTCGCTGAGCCGCGGCATGGTGGCGATCGTGATCTGCTCGCTGGTGCTGAGTGCGATCTTCGGGATGAACGGCGTCTGGGCGGCATTCCCGGCAAGTGAGGCTCTGACGGCGGTGCTGACCCTCGTACTTCTCCTGAAAAAGAAGAAAGCATAACGAACTTATTACAAACGGTATATTCATTCCGGAGAAAGACGAAAATGAGAATGACTTCCGGAAATGACCGGGAATGGTCGAAAAACAAATAAGAACACCCTGAAATACAACAACAGACCGGAGAACATGTGCAAATGTTGCTCCGGTCTGTCTTATTTTATCAAAATTGTTAGGAAAATCGATAAAAAGAGTTCACAAAACCTTGATTTTTGTACAGAGGTTGCAAAGTCATGAAAAATTGTGCCTGCTGTCGAAAAGAATTTTGGATACAACAAAACCTATTGTGGAAGATGCACAAGAATGAGCAAAGAATCTTGGTGATTTGTTCTCTTGCGAACTGTTTGCCAGACGGTTATAATACAAACAGAAATCGTGAAATGCGCGCAGAACGTGTTTCATGGAATGCTGTGATATGCGAATGAAGGAGAACAATTATTATGAAAATGATTTCGCGTCGTGACTTTATGAAAGCTTCTGCTGTTGTTGGTGCTGCTGGCGTTCTGACTGCCTGCGGCGGTTCTTCCAGCTCTACCGCAGCTTCTTCTGTGGCTGCATCTTCCACCGCTGCTTCTTCTGCAGCAGCTTCTACCGGCTCCGCAAACATCGGCGTCTGCATCTATCAGTTCGCTGATAACTTCATGACCCTGTACCGCACCGATCTGGAAGAGTACCTGAAGGATATGGGCTACTCCGTCACCATCGTCGACGGCAAGAACGACCAGAACACCCAGACCGAGCAGATCAACACCTTCCTGCAGCAGGGCGTCGACGTTCTGGTCATCAATCCTGTCCAGACCACTTCCGCTCAGACCATCGTCGATACCATTTCTCCGTCCGGCACCCCGATCGTCTTCATCAACCGTGAGCCGGATAAGGCAGTTCTGGATTCCTACGCTGGCAAGTGCTGCTATGTCGGTGCAGATGCACGTCAGTCCGGTACTTATCAGGGCGAGCTGATCCTCGACACAGACACTCAGGGCGATATCAACGGCGACGGCAAGATCACCTACATTATGTGCAAGGGCGACCCCGAGAACATCGATGCTCAGTATCGTACCGAGTATTCCATCAAGGCTCTGACCGATGCGGGCAAGGAAGTTGAGTGCCTGTACGAGTATCTGGATAACTGGGATCAGACCACCGCACAGCAGGACGTTGCAAACGCTCTGGCACAGTATGGCGACAAGATCGAAGTCGTCTTCTGCAACAACGATGCTATGGCTCTGGGCGCACTGCAGTCCATCGAGCAGGCTGGCCGTACCGTCGGCAAGGACATCTATCTGGTCGGCGTTGACGCACTGAGCGAGGCTGTTCAGAACGTTCTGGATGGCAAGATGACCGGTACCGTTCTGAACGACGACGTCGGTCAGGCTACCAAGGCTGCCGAGGCAACTCAGCTGTATGTCGAGGGCAAGGACGTCGACGAGTACTACTGGGTCGACTATGTCAAGGTCACTCCGGCTAACGCTGCTGACTACGCCTAATTGAACAGCTGGGTAAAATCCCCACAGTTGCAAGGTGCGCAGTGAATTAAATGGCTTGATAAAAAGCTGAAAAGCGCGTGCGTGCGAGAACTGGTTCTCCGCGCACGCGCCTTATTTTGAAAACAGGCCGGTAAAATTTGGCTGCGGCCATAATCCATACACAAGGAGGCTCTGCGGAATGTCAGAATACCGTCTGGTAATGAGAGGCGTGGTAAAGACCTTCCCCGGTGTCAAAGCACTGGACCACGCGCAGTTGGAGCTTCGCCCCGGTAAAGTTATGGCCCTGATGGGCGAGAACGGTGCCGGTAAGTCCACTTTGATGAAGTGCATGTTCGGCATCTATAAGATGGACGAGGGCGAGATCGAATACGAAGGGCAAAAAGTCACCATTCCCACCCCACTGGATGCACTGAACCGTGGTATCGCAATGGTGCATCAGGAATTGCAGCCGATCCCGGCCCGTACCGTGGCTGAGAACATCTGGCTGGGCCGCTATCCCACCAAGAAATACGGCCCGATCACCACGGTCGACCATGCAAAAATGTACAATGATACCGATGAGCTGCTGAAAAAGCTCAAACTGGATATCAATTCTCATGCAAAACTCGGTTCCCTGAGCATCGCACAGATGCAGATGGTCGAAATTGCAAAGGCAGTTTCGGCAAACTGTAAAGTCCTGATTCTGGACGAGCCGACCTCCTCGCTGACTGCGAACGAAGTCGAGTCGCTGTTCCGTATCATGCGTGAGCTGAAGGCTCTGGGCGTCGCATTGGTCTACATCAGCCACAAGATGGATGAGATCAAGGTCATCGCCGACGAAGTCACCATTATGCGTGATGGCAAGTACATCGGCAAGTGGGAAGTCGCCGACATGACGAAAGAGCAGATCATTGCGAAGATGGTCGGCCGTGAGCTGTCGAACCTTTATCCGCCGCTGGAAAACCATCTCTCCGACGAAGTTATGATGAAGGTGGAAGACTTCACCTCCATCCATCCCCGTTCCTTCCGCCATTGCAGCTTTGAGCTGAAGAAGGGCGAGATTTTGGGTGTTGCCGGTCTGGTCGGCGCACAGCGTACCGAATTGATGGAAGGCATCTTCGGTCTGCGTGCCCATACTAGCGGCAGAGTCTGGATCAAGGGCGAGGAAGTCCACATCAAGCAGCCGCGTGACGCCATCCGGAAGAGCGTGGCTCTGCTGACCGAGGATCGCCGAGCGACCGGCATCATGGGCGTGCTGAGCGTTGCGGATAACATCTCCATCGCTTCGCTGGATTCTCTCCGCAAAGGCCCCATCATGCTGGACGATAAGAAGATCCTAGACCTTGTCGCCACCAACAAAGAGAAGATGGCGATCAAGGTTCCCAGCCCCAAGACCCAGATCAAGAGTCTGTCGGGCGGCAACCAGCAGAAAGTTCTGATCGCTCGCTGGCTGGCAAACAACCCCGATGTCCTGATTTTGGACGAGCCGACCCGTGGTATCGACGTCGGCGCAAAGTATGAAATTTACTGCATCATCGCAGATCTGGCAAAACAGGGCAAGAGCATCATCATGATCTCCTCCGAAATGAGCGAGATCATCGGTATGTCCAACCGTGTCATGGTCATGTGCGATGGCCGCATCACCGGCTTTATCGACGGCAAGGAAGCCACTCAGGAGAACATCATGGCTCTGGCGACCCAGTTTGAGACCGCGCCTACCGAGGCAGCGGCCAATCAGTAAACAAGGAGGCTGTCTATCGTGGAAGCTACCAAGAAATTAACGGGTAAATCCGTAAAGAAATGGCTTGGCAACAACGCCATTATCGTTCTGATGCTTGCGGTCTCGCTGATCGTCGGCATTATCCACCCCAACTTCTTCGCAATGGCGAACATCATCAACCTGTTCAAGAACGTCTCGATCCGCTACATCATCGCTCTGGGTATTTCCGGATGCCTGATCACGACTGGTAACGACCTGTCGGCTGGCCGTCTGGCTGGTTTTGCTGCCTGCCTCGCCTGCATCTTTGCGCAGACTGAGGGCGCAGCCGGTAAGTTCTATCCCAACATGCCGACCCTGCCCACTCCGGTGGTCTTCATTCTGGTCATTGCGATCTGCGCTATCGTTGGTCTGTGCAATGGTCTGGTCGTCTCTTACCTGAAAGTCCAGCCCTTCATCGCTACTCTGGGTATGCAGCAGGTCGTCTATGGTATCTGCCTGGTCTATACCGGCGGTACTCCTATCGGTTCTCTGAACAAGAACTTCACCTCTCTGGCATCCAACACCATCATCGGTGTGCCTGTCCTGATCTGGATCGCTCTGGTCGTGGCTCTCTGCTTCTGGTTCCTGTACAATAAGACCCGTCACGGCAAGTACATGTACGCCATCGGCGGCAACGAGGCTGCTGCTGAGGTCGCAGGCGTCAACGTTGCTGCTACCAAGATCCGCATCTACATTCTGGCTTCCTGCATGTTCGGTCTGGCAGGCTGCCTGCTGGCTGCAAAGTCCGGCGGCGCATCCGTCAACACTGCACAGGGCTATGAGCTGGACGCTATCGCAGCTTCCACCATCGGCGGCGTTTCCACCACTGGCGGTGTCGGCACGGTTCCCGGCATTCTGGTCGGCGTTCTGGTCTTTGAGCTGATGAAAGTTGCTCTGCAGTTCATGAACGTCAACTCCTCCTATACCTACATCGTTCAGGGTCTTGTCATTATCGTTGCAGTCGCAATTGATATCCGCAAGTACCTCGCAAAGAAGTAATCCCCTCAAAAAGAGAGCATCTACCCGAACCGCCTGCTGGAAAACAGTGGGCGGTTCCCTTTTTCTATGGTATAATAGAGTTATCAAATAACGGAGGTGCTACGATGGCACAGAATCAGGACAAAGAAGCAGAACTCGCCCGTCGGGAGGCTGCACTGGCGGCCCGGGAAGCGGAACTCGCAAAGGAACAGGCGGAGCTGGAGGCTCTGCGGCAGGCGCAGGAAAAAGGCGAAAGCGGCAAAAAGCTGCTGGACAACGGCGACCCGAACTACGTTAACCCGAAAGAAAAAATCTACGATAAATTTCCGCTGACCGTCAAGCAGATGGATATCATCATCGGGGTGTTGTTTGCTCTCATCATCCTGTTTCTCGTGCTTGGATTTACCCACACTAGCTTTTTCGGGCTGTTCGGCGGTTGAGAAATTCCCTCAAATCGGGAAAAGATGATTGCATTTCACTCGTGAGATGAGTATAATAAGTTGCAATCGTTTGAAAGTTAAGAGGGAAAGTATGTTAATTGAATTGGATATGTATCAGACCCTTGCGGCGGCAGTCGTGGTTTTGATGCTGGGAAAATTCCTGCGCGGCAGGATACGGATTTTGGAGCGGTTCTGCATTCCGGCTCCGGTCATCGGCGGCGTGCTGTTCGCTATCTTTACCTGCATCTGTTATGTGACCGGCATCGCCGAGTTTGCATTTGACGATGTGCTGAAAGAGGTCTGCATGGTCTTCTTCTTTACATCGGTCGGATTTCAGGCGAACCTGAAAGTCCTGAAGAGCGGCGGCAAGAGCCTTATCGTGTTTTTGGGCGTTGTCATCCTGCTCATCGTCAGCCAGAACCTTCTGGGCGTCCAGCTGGCAAAGCTGCTGGGTCTGAGTCCGTTGGTGGGTCTGTGTACCGGCTCCATCCCGATGGTCGGCGGTCACGGCACTGCCGGAGCGTTCGGCCCGGTCATGGAGAATATGGGGGTGCCCGGTGCAGCGACCATCTGCACGGCAGCTGCAACCTACGGTCTGATCGCCGGAAGCGTCATAGGCGGCCCCATTGGTAAGACCCTCATCGAGAAGCATCACCTGCTGGATACGGTCGTACCCGAGGATGACAGCCTGCTGGTCGAGGAAGAAATCAAGCATGAGCGTCACGCCAGCATGTACCCGGCGGCAGTGTTCCAGCTTATCATCGCGATTGGCATCGGCACGATTATTTCTGATCTGCTGTCGCTGACCGGCCTGACCTTCCCGATTTACATTGGTGCTATGATCGCCGCCGCCTGCATCCGGAACATCGGCGAGTACAGCGGCAAATTTACAACGTACATGGGTGAGATCAACGATATCGGCGGTATCAGCCTGTCGCTTTTCCTCGGCATGGCGATGATTACCCTGAAACTCTGGCAGCTGGCCGAGCTGGCCGGGCCGCTGGTCATCCTGCTGGCCGGTCAGACCCTGCTGATGTTGATCTACGCTATGTTCGTGGTCTTCAACGTCATGGGCCGGGATTACGACGCTGCGGTCATTGTGTCAGGTATCTGCGGTTTTGGTATGGGCGCAACGCCCAATGCAATGGCAAATATGCAGGTCGTCTGCGAAAAATATGCTCCTTCGGTCAAAGCGTATCTGCTCATCCCGTTGGTCGGCAGTTTGTTTGCGGACTTCCTGAACAGCCTTGTGATTACTTTGTTCATCAACCTGATCTAAGGAGGAGATCATGAAGATCAGACACCACTTGCGGAAGTGGCTCCACGAGAAACATTGGAGCGGCTGGGAGCAGTTCTCCCGTGCGGAACATGCGGAGCATCTTGAAGATGAAAATCTTGCGGTACCGGAGTTCCATACCGGCAAGGTGAAGCATCCGGTAGAGGATGCGGAACAGCCCGAGGAGAGCATCCATTACGATTATGTGGCGATACCGGAAATTCATATTCCCCGTAGAAAGAAATGAAAAATGGCTCTTGCCGCTGGGCAGGAGCCATTTTTGCAGCTGTAAGCGTTTACAGCAGAACGTACTTGAGGATGAACAGAACGGTCAGCACATACATCAGGGGGCTGATCTTCTTTTCCTTTGCCTTGCCGGTGATGAGGTTCAGCAGAGTCCAGGAGATAACGCCGATGGCAATGCCCTCAGAAATGCTGTATGCGGTCGGCATAGCAAGGATGGTGAGGAATGCCGGGATACCCTCAGCAGGGTCGCTGAAGTCGATCTTCAGAGCGGAACCCATCATGTAGAAGCCGACGATGACCAGAGCCGGAGCAGTGGCGAAGGAAGGAATCGTCAGGAACAGGGGGCTGAACACGACGGCCAGCAGGAACAGGACGCCGGTCGTCATACTGGTAAGACCGGTGCGGCCGCCCTCGGTGACACCGGAAGCACTCTCGACAAAGGTCGTGGTGGTGGAAGTGCCCAGAACAGCACCGGCGCAGGTGGCGATGGCGTCGGCCATCAGCGCACCCTTGATGTGGGGCAGCTTGCCCTCTTCGTCCAGCATGTCGGCCTTGGATGCGACACCGATGAGGGTGCCGAGGGTATCGAACAGGTCAACGAAGAGGAAGGAGAACATGACGGCGAAGAAGTTCAGGATGCCGACGCCGGAGAAATCGGTCTTGAAGACCTGACCGAAGGTCTTGCCCAGAGCGGAGAAGTCGAAGCTGACAAAAGCGGTGGGGATGACCGAGTACATGCCTGCATCCACATCAGGAACATAGATGCCGGTCAGCTCGCAGATGATGCCCAGCACCCAGGTGATAAGGATGCCGTACAGGATGCCGCCCTTGACCTTTTTCACCAGCAGAATGCCGGTGATGAGGATGCCGACCAGAGCGAGGATAGCACCGATACCGATGCTGTGGAACGTCTCGCCCTTGAAGTGCTGATAGGTGACAAGGGTGGAATCGCTGTTGACGATAAGCTTTGCGTTCTGCAGGCCGACAAAAGCAACGAACAGGCCGATGCCGACGCTGACCGCATTCTTGAGGGTCATGGGAATGGCGTTGAAGATGGCCTCACGGACGTTTGTCAGGGAGAGGACGATGAAGATGATGCCCTCGACGAAGACGGCCATCAGAGCCAGCTGCCAGCTATAACCCATCGTCAGGACGACGGTGTAGGAGAAGTAAGCGTTCAGACCCATGCCGGGAGCCAGAGCAAACGGATAGTTGGCGAGCAGAGCCATCAGCGCAGTGCCAATGAAGGATGCCAGCGAAGTAGCGATCAGGACAGCGTTTGCGTCCATGCCGGAAGCTGACAGGATGCTGGGGTTGACCGCAAGGATGTAGGCCATCGTCATAAAGGTCGTGATACCGGCCATGATCTCGGTCTTGACATCGGTGTGGTTCTCTTTCAGGTGAAAGATTTTTTCGAGCATGAAAGTTCCTCCTGTTTCTTGTTCCCAAAGTTCGTTCCGGAACCCATGCGTCCCGGAAGAGGAAACGGAACTTATTTTAGCACTTCCACAAAGGGTTTGTCCATCGACAAAACATAGAAAATTAACATTTTTGTCAAATTTAGCGGCATGAGTATGACTTCTAAAAGCATTTTGCCAAAGATTCAGAAAAAACATCAGAAACTTGACATCACAATGTGGATGTGATATCATGAATACAACATGAAAAAACCATTCCTGAAAGGAATCATTATTTTTCAGGAATAAAGAAGCGTTCAATTTTAAAAAATTGAATCATTTTTAGCAAACCAGACGTGAGTCTGGGACGCAAAGTTAGGAGTCTTTTATTATAGTTCCTATAAATAATAAAAGATAGTTCGGCTGCAAGGGTATCCCCTAATTTCCCGGGGGGGGGGGTACTGTTGCGGTCTTTTTTTGTGTAAGTTTGGAGAAGTTTATGGTATGGCAGAGCAGCCGGGAAGGAAAAGGCATGACACTGAAACAGACCTATGATAAGATGGGCGGCGACTACAAGGACGTAATGAGTCGGTTTTACAGTGAGGAGCTGATCGGGCGTTTTTTGCGGAAATTCCCAGATGATCCGAGCTTTCGGGAACTGGAAGAGGCATTTGCGGCAGGGGAGACACGGGATGCGTTTTGTGCGGCGCATACCTTGAAAGGAATCTGCCAGAGCCTCGCGATCATAAACCTGCTGGCACCGCTCAAAGAAATGACGGAACTGCTTCGGGACAAAGATCTGGCAGCAGCGCAGACCTTTCAGGGCGAAGTGGAAAAACAATACGGCATCACTTTGGCGGCGATTCAGGAGTACATCGCTGACTCAGGCGAAAAAGCGTAAGAAACAGAAAAATGGACAGTTGACGGATATACGCCGATTGTCCGTTTTTTGTTTGTTATCCTGTTATCCAAAGAAAAAATGTGAAAAAGCAGGCGGCACGAATTGACAGTCTTCGCTAAATCATGTTATTATGAAAAAGAAATTATTTTTCGTGAAAATGACAGGAGGACAGAGAATGAATACGAAAAAACTTTTCAGAATGCTCTGTCTCCTGCTGGCTGTGGCTTTTCTTTTGTGTGCCTGCTCGAGTACGGAATCAACGGCGAACCAGACGGCAGACCTGCCTGAAATCATCGTTGGTACGGATAACTATGAGCCGGGCAACGATTTGAGTACCGTAATGGAGCCGGTGGCAGTCGATGTGGAACTGGCGACCGAGGCGTTCCGCCGGATGGGATATCAGGCGGTGTTCCGTGCTATCGACTGGGAGGATGCGGACGAGGTTCTGGCAGATGGTGAGGTCGACTGCCTATGGGTCTGCATCACGATGGAGGGTAGGGAAGACCGTTTTCAATGGGCAGGCCCTTATCTCTATGCGAACGAGGTGGTCGTGGTGCGCACAGACAGCGGTATCCGGAAACTGACTGACCTTGAAGGAAAACGGATCGCTGTCCATGCCGGAAGCATGACCGAGACGATGCTGCTTGAAGAGCAGAATCCGGACATCCCGTCGATCGGTGCGCCGTATTCTTTCGGCACCATGACCGAGGTGCGCACCAGTCTGAGCAAAGGTTACTCGGATGCCATCATGGGATATGAGGGCGAGATGACGGAATTCATTGAGAGTGCGCCGGAGGAATTCCGGGTGCTGGAGCAAGCCGTTTCTACCCATAAGCTGGGCGTCGCCTTTGCAAAGAATTATGATGCGTCTTTTGTCGTGACCCTGAAAGAAATTCTGGAAGAAATGAAGCTGGACGGAACTACGGCAAAAATCGTCGAAAAATACGGCTTGAACGTTGAAAATGCGTTGGGAGGGAAATAATGCGGAAACTCAAGGCAAAAATTTCCCGGAAGTATCAGACAGATATCTGTTTTCCACTGGTGTTAGGTTTTCTGATTTTCGCACTCGCGTTTGCGGTGTTGAGCTGGAACGATATCCAACATGCTTCGGATGTTTCACAGGAGACGCTGGACATGCTCCGGAAGCGTATCGTCCGATATGAGGGTTATCAGGCAAATGACGAGACAAAGAGCCTTGTCCGTCTGCTGGATGGCTATAACTTTGAATTGAGCGGTGTGGGCGGCATCTCGCATGGAGAGACTTTCATCAGCTCGGATGAGGAAAATGCCGCAAAGCTGGCGGTTCTTGCTGCGGAGATGGAAAATACCAAAGCAACGGACAGATATTGCAGGATGCTGCACTTCTGGAGCCAGAATGAGAAGTGGTATGGCCGGATGTTCAAGGACGAAAACGGCTATAATTTTTATATCGCGTTTCCGTCAAAAGCAGTGTATTTGACCCGAAATCTGGTTCTGGCGTCCGGGACCTTTATCTATATCATGTTCTGGCTGCTTTATCTGCTGATGCAGAGCCGGGCAAAGCAGGAAAGTATGGCACGCATCCAGAAACAGTTCCGGATCATCAGTGCCATCAACCGGGCGTATACGACCAATTTCCTTGTTCAGTTGGAGGAAGACCGGCTGGAACCCATCAAATTCTCGCAGAAGCTGGAATCAAAGCTCCTGAGCATAAAATCGGCTTCCCGAAAGTTGAAATCCATCGCAAAGATCTGTCTGGACGAAGAAGAACAGGCAAAGTTCATCGCCTTTACCGACCCGGCCACTGTTGCGGAACGGATGGGAGAAGATCCTTATCTGTTAATGGACTATGAGGATAAATGGGGCCAATGGTATCAGAGCCTTATCATTCCGCAGAGGTACGATGAAAACGGCGAGCTGGCTGCTGTGTTGATGGCGACCCGGAATATCTCGGAGGAGAAACGCCGGGAACACGCATATCAGGAGCAGCTCCGCCGCTCGGTCGAGGAGGCGGAACGTGCAAGTCAGGCGAAGACTCAGTTCCTGCGCCAGATGAGCCACGACATCCGCACGCCCATCAACGGCATCCGGGGCATGGTCGAAATTGGAAACAATATGCCGGATGACGCTGAAAAGCAGGCGGAATGCCGTCAAAAAGTCTGGGAGGCATCCGGTTTCCTGTTGGAACTCGTGAACAGCGTCCTTGACATGAACAAACTTGAGTCGGGCGAACTGAAAATAGAAGAAAAGCCGTTCGATCTGGTCGAGGCCGTCCAGAATACCCGGGATATCCTCTACGGACAGGCGAACAGCAGCGAGATCACGATGGAGCAGAACGAGCTGAACATTGCCCACCGGTATCTTATGGGCAGTCCGCTCCACCTGCGGCAGGTGCTGCAGAACATCGGCAGCAACGCCATTAAATATAATAAGGAAAATGGTACGGTTTACCTTACGACCCGGGAGATCGCTTCGGACAGCGAGACGGCGACCTTTGAATTCATCTGCCGGGATACCGGCATCGGCATGAGTGAGGATTTCCAGAAGCACGCATTCGACCCGTTCACACAGGAAAAAGCCAGCGCAAGAACCCGATATCAGGGTTCTGGTCTGGGGTTGTCCATCTGCCGGGAACTGGTCGAGCAGATGGGCGGCACGATTCGGCTGGAAAGCGAGCAGAGAGTCGGCTCGATCTTTACCATTACGCTTCAGTTCCGGATCGACACCGAGCGGCAGCGGCTGGCGGAAGAGGCGGAGGCTGAAACAATCGACATTACAGGGATGAAAGTCCTTCTGGCCGAGGACAATGAACTGAACATGGAGATCGCGGGATTCCTGCTCGAACGGGAAGGCATCGAGGTGACAAAAGCGTGGAACGGTGAAGAAGCTGTTCAGCTGTTTGCTGCATCTGAGCCGGACGGTTTTGACGCTGTTCTGATGGATATTATGATGCCGGTCAAGGATGGTCTGGAAGCGACACGGGATATCCGGGCGATGGAACGTCCGGATGCGAAGACGATCCCCATCTTTGCGATGACGGCAAATGCCTTTGCAGATGACATTGCCCACAGCCGGGCCGCCGGAATGAACGAATATCTGGCAAAACCGCTCAATTTGCAGCGAATGCGAGAGATATTGTTTAAGTACAGAAAATAAATATATCAGTAAAATTTGTAAAAAAGTGGTATGAAACTCTTGTGAAAAGCATACTTCTGTTGAATAAATCCGGGAAATATTGATTTTTGTATAAATCTGTGCTATCTTTATTTTAAGAATGACTTTTAGTTAGTAGATGGTGGCGAATAAAAAGCGTGGTAGAGATGCTCTGGGGAAATCACGCGCTGTTGAGTTCATCGCACCGGAGCAGAAATGGTAAGTCCGAAATGTCCGAACAAAACGAGATTCAAATGACCCGTCAGCAGGCGGAAGAGGCCATCGAGCAGTACAAAAAAGTGTACACGATCGTTCGTCTGCTGACCCGGAAATCACTGGAAGAAGAGCAGTGCGATCCGCCTTGGAAAAATGAGCATCCATGCACCCGGTGCATCAGCCGGGAAGCTCTCATCGACCGGTGTCAGAAGTGCAAGCTGGAAACGACCCGGCATAAGGTCTTTTATGCGACTTCACGTTATGTCGAGGTAGACGGGGAGCCTTGTGTCATAGAGATGGTGCAGGAGATGGAAGAGACCCCGGAGGAGGAATTCGCAGCGGATAAACGGCTCTACACCGACCCCCTGACGAGTGCGTATAACCGCCGGTACTATGAGGAAAATCTGCGCCATAAATTTCTGACGGCCGGCGTTGCGATGATAGACCTCGATGACTTCAAGCTCAGCAATGATACGTTCGGACATCAGGCAGGCGACAAAGTTCTGGAAGTCGTGGCAGATATCATTCAGCAGAACATCCGGGCAACCGATTTTCTGGTTCGGTACGGCGGCGATGAGCTGCTGCTCATCCTGCCCAATATCCCACGGGATGATTTTGTCCGGAAACTTACCATCATCAACAAAAAGCTCAGCACGGCCATTGTACATGGTTTTGAGCGAGTGAAGATCTCGGCCAGCATCGGTGGTGTGCTGTCGGCAGGTGTTGCCATCGAGGAAGCCGTGGAGCAGGCCGACAAGCGGATGTATCAGGCAAAACGGCAGAAAAATGCCGTTGTAACGGACGGCAACGGTATCACCACCACCAGCGCGGAGCCTAAACCGAAGCCCATGGTTTTGATCGTGGACGACTCTGAGATGAACCGTGAGATTTTGAAAGAAATTTTACGGGAGGATTTCCGGATCGTGGAAGCGGCCAGCGGTGTTGAGTGCATGAAGATGGTCGAGGCACACAGCAGCGAGATCTCGCTGATCTTGCTGGATATCATCATGCCGGACATGGACGGTTTTGAAGTCCTGTCCTGGATGAGTGGAAACAGCCTGATGGATGAGATCCCGGTCATTATGATCTCCAGTGAGGATGCCAACACAGTCGTCCGCCGTGCATATGAGCTGGGAGCAGTGGACTATATCAGCCGCCCATTCGATGCAAGGGTCGTCCGGCGGCGTGTCTCGAATACGACACGCTTGTACGCCAAACAGCGTCGGCTGAGTACCATTGTGGCACAGCAGTTCTATGAGCGTGAAAAAAACGACCGCATCATGATCGGCATCCTCAGTCAGGTGACGGCAATGCACAACGGCGAGGATGGCGAACACATCCAGCGTGTCCAGATTTTGACCGGTATCCTGCTGGAAAGTCTCGCAAAGAAGACGGACAGCTACGAGCTTTCGATGGAGGAGCGGACCCTCATCACCACGGCGTCGGCTCTGCACGATATTGGAAAAATCGCAGTGGGTGGTAATATTCTTCGCAAGAAAACACCTCTGACGTGGGATGAGACCGTCCGAATGAGAGAGCATCCCGTCCTCGGCGTGAAAATTCTGAACCGCCTGAAAGGGTATCAGGATGAACCGCTTGTCCGGACAGCACGGGAGATCTGCCATTGGCACCATGAGCGGTACGATGGCACCGGATATCCCGACCGGCTGGAAGGGGAGCAGATCCCTATTTCGGCACAGGTGGTCGGTCTGGCAGACGCCTATGACAGTCTCGTTTCCGGAAGAAGCGGAAACCCGGTATTTGGATATGAAGAAGCGGCCAAGAAGATTTGCGCAGGAGAATGCGGTGCATTCAGCCCAGCCCTGCTGGACTGCCTGACGGAAGCACAGGGTCGGATCAAGGATGAGCTGGAAGCGTTCAAACCAGTAGAGCCGCTGGAAGTGGGCTGGTAATCAACAATACGTTGAAGTGAGGGAGAAAATAACATGAGCATCAAAGAAGTGTACGAATCCATCGGCGCAAATTATCAGGATGCAATGGCGCGTCTGCCCGGCGAGGCTTTCGTGACCCGTTTTGCATTGAAGTTTCTGACCGATAAGAGCTTTCCGGAGTTGAAAGAAGCACTGGAAGCCGGTGATGCAGAGAGTGCGTTCCGCGCAGCACATACGCTGAAAGGCGTCTGCCAGAACCTTGGCTTTCAGAACCTGTATGTTCCGGCGGCCGCACTGACCGAAGCCCTCCGCGGCCGTACCTTTGACGGTGTTGATGACCTGCGTCCGCCGGTCGAGGCTGAGTACAATAAGACGGTAGCGGCTCTCAAACGGTTTGAAGCAGCGCAATAAAAATGATATCCCGGTTTTGCTGGTCTGCGGTCTGGCATTTATGTTTCTGCGAGAGAAGCTGATTTCCTCCGTCTTTCTGGCTGTGGCTGTCGGCTTGAGCATGAATGTGTTGGGTGAGAGCCGCACCAGCACCCTCCGCCGTCTGCTGGGCGAGGTCAACGATGTCGTGGTCGTTTTCCTGAACTTTTTCCAGCGCAGCTACCCTGCCGCTGAACATCAAAGTCTGTACCGAGGATGCAGTTGCAAGCATCTGCGTCGCAAAGAGCGAGGGTCTGCTCGACGAAAAGAAATTCAATGCGTAAAATTTGAATCTGATATAACAAACAGGACGCTTTCAGCTTTGGCTGGAAGCGCCCTGTTTTTGTATGCGTTAATTCTGGAAATTCAGAATCGTTGAACCCATATCGTTGGATAGAATAAGTTTACGAACACCGCTGGATTTAAAACTTTCGGAGTATTTTTTGCCGTCGATGAGCAGTATCCCCAAGTCGTTTGCAGCGTCGACCCCGTAATCCGAAAGGGAGCCGCCCACGGTCAGTTCGATAGTTCCCATGTCGGTGTCGAGGTCGCTCTTCTGCGCACCGGTCAGCAGACCGATCTTGATATCACCCATATCGTTGTTAACGGTGAAATCATCGGCGTTGACGTTCGTGATGGTGAGGTTTCCCATGCTGAGTTCGATGTCGGCAGTTTCGGCGGATAGAGAAGCGGCGGTAAAATTACCCATGTCGAGGTCAAAATCGGCAGTTTTGGTGGTCAGGTCATCCGCTGTGCAGTTGCCCATGTCCAGCTCTGCAGTCAGGTCTTTGACCTTGAGACTGCCGAGGCTGAGGTCGCCCATATCGAGGGTGGCGTCGAGTTTGTCTATCTCAAAACCTTCGGGCAGATAGATCGTCAGAGCGAATTTCTTTTTCAGATCCTTTAAGTCAAAATTAAAACCCTTTGGAGCTGTGTAGTTGAAGTGGGAACCGGAATCCTGAAAGTCAAAGTCAGTTTTGAAACGGCTGTCGCAGTTTTTGAGTTCGATGCGTGCTTCGGTCAGACCCTGTTCGGAGATGAATTGCACACTGCCAAGGTCTAAATCAAGCGTTAATTTTTTTATGCAGTCCAGACTGACGTTAAAAGCGGAATCACTCGCAGGAGTGTTTTCAACGGCGAGGTTACTGTAAGTGGCGGAATTGGTCGTTCCCGGGCTGACGACAGTTTCTTCAGCTGTCGTAGTGACAACACGGCGGAACGGGAGATGGGCTCCGATAAACGCAAAGCCAGCCACGGCCAGCAGAGCGCAGGCGGCCAATGGTTTCCAGTGGATGTGATGCTTTTTCTCCGGACGGCGAGGATAAGGAATAGAATTATCGGAAGAGGGAACTTCCGCCGGAACGAGATCCTGATTTTCGAGAATTTTCTGGGCGACCTCTTGGGGAGTTCCGAGTTCAGCGATCGTCTCTGCTTCCCGGTCATCACCGGCAGCGTCGAAATACTCATCGTAATAGTCGAGCGCATCTCGACGTTCTGTTTCGGGAAGAGGAGCAAGGAGCTTCTCAAGAGACTTCATATATTCGGTTCGAGTCATAATTGTCCTCCTCTAAAAGCTGGTCGATGCTGGCGGCATACTGTCTCCAATCACTCCGGTAAGCGGCAAGCCGCTCCCGGCCGACTTCGGTGATCATGTAATAGCGGCGGTTCCGACCGTTGGCGGTGCTGTCATAGACGGTCAGACAGCCGTCTTTTTGCAGCCGCCGCAGGACGGGATAAAGCGTGGATTCGCTCAGGTCAAGAGCCTGTTTGATTTCCTGTGTGATCTTGTAACCGTAGGTTCCGTCCGGCTCACGGGAGACAACAGACAGCACGATCGCATCCAGCAACGCCGCGCCTGTGGTAAAGTTCATAGCTCTGCCTCCGTTGAAGTTGATACTGAATGATGCTATATATTATATAGCATATAATATTGTCTCAGTCAATGGATTGAGAAGCCTTTTACATTCTATTCATATTTTTTACGGATGAGCAGATTCTCCCTCCCGTATTTTACGCATGTTTTTCACCGGGATGGTTTCGGCGTGTGAAAAACTCCGGTAAAATAAGGCTGTTCCCAAGAGAGAAAACAAGAAAGAGCCGTGCGGCTCTGTAAAAGAGAGGATATTTGCTATGAAAGAGAAGAATCTTACTCGCCGCAGTTTCCTGAAAGCTGGCGCAATTGCGTCCGCGCTTGGCATGATGGCAGCTGCTCCGGTGGCAGCGAATGCAGCGGCACCTTCCACTACTGCAAAGCAGGCAGAAGATGAAGAAAACAGTCTGCTGGGTCTGGGCAAAAAGCCCAAATATGTTTTCCTGTTCATCGGCGACGGCATGGGTACGGCTCAGATCCAGTCCGCTCGTTTCTATAAGGGCACCGTCGAGAACAACGGAGCCATCACTGAGGCAGACCTCAGCTTTACCTCTTTCCCTGAGGTCGGCAGCGTGACGACCTACGACAGCACCTCTTTCTGCCCGGACTCCGCTTCGACCGCAACTTCCATCGCCACCGGTCACAAGACCGAGAGCGGTGTTATCAATATGTGCCCCTGGACTCGGGATGTGCCGTATGAGACCATCGCTGAGAAGCTCCATACTCAGAAAGGCTATAAGGTCGGCGTGGTCTCCTCGGTCAATATCGACCATGCGACCCCGGCGGCATTCTATGCGCATCAGAACAGCCGCAAGAACTACTATCAGATCGGCGTTGAGCTGGCAAATTCCGGTTTTGAGTATTTTGCAGGCGGCGAATTCCAGAAGGTGAACGGCGACGGCACGGTTCCCAACAACCACGAAGTTGCTGCTCAGGCTGGCTACAATGTTGTCACGACGCAGGCCGGTGCCGCTGCTCTGACTGCTGGCGCAGACAAGACCCTCATCATCGCCGAAACTTTGGCAGATGGCAAAGCTATGAACTACGCCATGGATGCCGCTGCTGGCGAGTGGCAGCTGACTGATTACGTCAAGAAGGGCATCGAGCTGTTGGACAACAAGAAAGGCTTCTTCCTGATGACTGAGTCCGGTAAGATCGATTGGGCCTGCCACGCAAACGACGCCGCTGCTTCCATCCACGATGTGCTGGAAATGAGCAACGCAGTGCAGGCAGCAGAGGAATTCTACAACGCTCACCCGAACGAGACGCTTATCCTCGTCACTGCTGACCATGAGACCGGCGGTATGGGGATCGGTTATAAGACCACCAACTACGATACCTTCCTCACCAATCTGACCCACCAGAAGATGTCCTACGCAAAATTCGACTCGACCTATGTGCAGGGCTACATTGCGAATAAAACTCCCTTCGAGACCGCAATGGCCGATGTCAAGAACGCTTTTGGACTGACTCTGCCGACCGACCCGGATGTAGCTAACGCAGGCAAGCTGCTCCTGACCGATTACGAGGTCGAGAATCTGCGCAAGGCTTACGAGCGCACCCTTGAAGTCGGCTCCTCTTCCCAGAGCAAGATGAGTCAGGAAGACTACGAGCTGTACGGCACTTACATCCCATTCTCGATGGCGGTCTGCCACACCATCAACCATAAGTCCGGTATGGATCACACCACCTACGCCCACACCGGCGCATCGGTCAATATCTATGCGAAGGGTGTCGGCGCAGAAAAGTTCCGCGGTGTGTTCGATAACACCGAGATCTTCCACAAGCTGGCAGAGCTGACGGACGTGCAGTAAACCGTAAGAAAACGAAAAAGCAGAGCTTTCATGGACGAAAGCTCTGCTTTTTTGATGCTTGAAAGAAATCAGTCGTTGATCTCAGGGAAACCTTCCAGCTTGGAGGTGCAGTGAGGGCAGCGAACAGCCTTGATCGGAATCTCGCTCTGGCAATAGGGGCAGACCTTGGTGGTGGGAGCTGCCGGAGCCTCTTCCTTCTTTTTGGTGAAGAGGGCGTTGAATGCCTTCAGAACAGTGAAGAGGACGAACGCCACGATGAGGAAGTTGATGACGGCATTGATGAACGAACCGATGCCGATGCCGACATCACCAATCTGGATGACAACATCCGAAAAGTCCGCATTGAAGAACAGGCCGATGAGAGGCGAAATGATATCGACGACCAGAGAATTCACGATCGCCGTGAATGCCGAGCCGACGACCACACCGACGGCCATATCCAGAACGTTGCCGCGCATGGCGAACGCTTTGAATTCCTCAAAGAATTTTTTGATTCCCTTGATTTCTTTTTCCATAGCAGATACCGCTCCTTTTATGCCCGGATGGGCTGTTTGATCTTATCCTATTATAATAAGATGAGCGGCTTTTTGTCAACGGTTCAGACCTGATGCTCTGCGATCCACTGACCCATCTGCTGAGCAATGGCCTTGATGCTGCCGTCGGTGAAGGGAACTTTCAGACCGGCAGTCTCGCACAGTTCGGTATAGCTTGCCAGACCAGCACGGCGCACCAGACGCAGATAACGCTCCCATGCATCCTTGTGGTCTTTCAGGCTCAGCAGGAAGAACTGCAGTGCAGCCATGGTGGACAGGCAGTAGTCGATATAATAGAAGGGGCATTCATAGATGTGGAGCTGACGCTGCCAGCCGGCACCACGGCCATAGAAGGGCAGGTTGTCAAAGTCGATCCACGGACGGTATTTGTGTTCCAGTTCCAGCCAGACCTGATTCCGCTCGTCAGGGGTCAGGTCGGGGTTCTGGTACATTTTGTGCTGGAACTCGTCCACGATGCAGCCATAGGCGAGGAAGAGGAAGCTGTCTTCTGCATGGAGCAGGGCATACTTTTCGGTGTCCTTGCCGAAGAGCAGGTGGTGCCACGGAGCAGTCAGGAATTCCATTGCCATGGAGTGGATCTCCGCACTCTCCATGCCCGGGCACTCGAGGTCGGCCGGAACTTTCGGGTTCCGCTCGGCGACATAGCCCTCAAAAGCGTGGCCGCATTCATGGGTCAGAACATCGACGTCAGCGGAAGTGCCGTTCCAGTTGGCGAAGATGAAGGGTGCCTTGTAGCTGGGCAGGCTGGTCATATAGCCGCCGGACATCTTACCGGGGCGGCTCTCGACGTCGAACAGCTCGTTGTCCTGCATGAAGTCGATGAATTCAGCGGTCTCGGGGCTGAGTTCGTGATACATGGTGCGTGCCGCAGACATCCGGGCGTCATAGCCCTCAATAGGCTTGGGGTTGCCATCCTTGAAGGAAACGGGCAGGTCGGCGAAGGTCAGATGCTCGATGCCGGTACGCTTTTTGCGCAGTTCAATGACCTTTTTCAGTTCGGGAACCACATCGTTGGCGACCTGATCCCGGAATTTCTGGATCTCTTCCGAGCCGTAGCCGATACGATTCATCCGGACATAGGACAGCTCGCTGTAATCGTGGTAGCCCATGATCTTGGCTTGCGCGTTCAGGTTCTTGACGATCTGGGTGTAGATGCTGTCCAGCTCATCCCGGTGAGCATCAAAATAGGAAGCCTCGGCCTCGTATGCGCCGCGGCGGATGGCCGGATCGGTGCTTTCTTTGTAAGGGCCGAGCTGAGGAATGGTGAGCTTTTTGCCGTCGAACTCGACCAGCGCACCGCCATAGACCTGCTGATACTTGCTGACGAGAGCATTATACTCTTTCTGAAGGTCGATGGTGCGCTCGTCCATGCTGAGGACGGCGTTCTTCATGCCGGCAACACAGGTGGTGCCGAAAGCTTTTGTCAGGGCGTCGACATGCGGATTCGAGAGGAAAGCGCGGCTGATCTCAGTGCTTGCGTTGGAGATCGCCGGGCTGTTCTCATCAAAGAAATCCTGCTCCGCTTTCCAGTAGGCGTCACGAGTGTCACAGGTGTAGTGGATGTTTGCCAGATTTGCGGCGGTGTTGTAATCCGCAAAGGCATGGCTCTGCTCGTAGTAGACGTCGACGATCTCTTCATCGCTGGCGGCAGAGGCGGCTTTGGCAGTCAGCTCCTTGCAGCGAGCCAGCAAAGCATCGATGTCAGGCCGGGTATAGGTCATCTCATTGAATTTCATAGAGAAGAAGTCCTTTCCGGGGAGAAATTCCCCACAGTGTTAGTCTCATCTTATCACGCATGGCTCTTACAGTCAACGGGATTGTGAATACTCCATAAAAAGCATAAAAACTTTTTGTCAAACCTGTTACATCCTGCGATTGAAAGAGGGCGAAAAAAAGCATATAATGAAATCATCAACAGAGTAAGACCACGCGCGTTAAGTGCCGCATCAACGGGGAGTTGTGCTGCGGACGAAGGAAAGCAAAGCCGCGGTGCGTGGTCTGCATCCCGCTGCTGCATGGACTTGGGTGCAGGCGAGACCGTCTGCGGTCTCGGTTGGAAGTGAAACTTGTTGGATTCACGCCCTCCTTTGTGCGGTTTGTCACATATGGAGGGTGTTTTTCTTTTGCCCTCCTGTGGTTATCCTTTCCTGGGAGGACAATTGATATGAAAAACTCGAAAAACTCCGTCCGCACACTCACTCTTCTGGCTCTGCTCATTGCGATGAGCATCGTGTTCAGCCGGGTGCTGAGTATCTCCACCGGCTTTGTCCGGTTCAACCTCGGCAGCCTGCCGGTTCTGCTGGCGGCCATCTTCTTTGGTCCGGGAGCCGGTTTTGCGGTCGGCGCACTGGCGGACATGATCGGCGGTGTGCTGTCCGGCTATGCCATCAATCCGCTCATTACGCTGGGCGCAGGTTCCATCGGTCTGGTGGCCGGTTATCTGTGGCGGAAGCTGCCGGAGCTGCGTCTCGGCCTGCGGCTTCAGATCAGCGTCGTGGCAGCGCATGTTGTTGGCTCTATCATCATCAACTCGCTGGCACTCCGCATTTTTTACGGCTATGCGTGGAGCATCCTGCTCACCCGTATCCCGAATGCGCTCATCCTCAGTGCGGTGAACGCGGTTCTTATCCGCATCCTGATGGAGAACCGGGCGGTGCGCAACGCCATCGGAAAATAAGGAGGAAGAACTATGAATTACGAATCTGCGATGGAATATATCCATGCGGTGCAGTGGGCCGGACACAAACCCGGCCTGACACGCACTCGTACCCTGCTGGCAGCACTGGGCGACCCACACAAGCAGCTGAGATTTGTCCATGTGGCCGGTACCAACGGCAAGGGCAGTACGGCGGCAATGCTGGCATCCTGTCTCCGGGCGGCTGGCTATCATGTGGGTCTGTATACCTCGCCTTTCATCAATCGTTTTAACGAACGGATTCAGGTGGACGGGGAGCAGATCGGCGACGAAGAGCTGGTGCGGCTGGTGGAAAAAATCAAACCTGCCGCCGATGCAATGACCGATGTGCCGACGGAGTTCGAGATCATCACGGCACTTGGAATGCTCTATTTTGCTGAAAAGCATTGCGACATCGTGGTGCTGGAAGTCGGTCTGGGTGGTACGCTGGATTCTACCAATGTCATCGATGCGCCGGAATGCGCTGTCATCACGGCACTGGGAATGGATCATGTAAAAGAACTGGGTCCCACCATCGCAGATATTGCGTCGGCAAAAGCTGGGATCATCAAGGAAAACAGCCCGGTCGTCAGCTACGGCGGCGTACCGGAGGCCGATGCAGTCATCGAGAAAAAAGCGGCAGAGATGCACGCACCGCTGACCGTGGTGGATTTCAACAAACTGCGGTACGATGGTGGAGATCTCGATGAGGTAACGTTTGATTTTGACGGTCTGAACGGAGTGAAGCTTCCGCTCATCGGCAGTTATCAGCCGAAAAATGCTGCTGTCGCCATCACGACCCTGCGTGTTCTGAGGAAAAACGGCTGGAACATCCCGGAGAATGCGATTCGGCAGGGATTGGAAACGGTCAGCTGGCCGGGACGCTTCGAGCTGCTGCGGCATGCACCGGCGTTCCTGCTGGACGGCAGTCACAATGCCCACGGGATGCGCGCGACGGTGCAGAGCCTGCGTGACCGCTTCCCGGGGGAAAAGTTTGTGTTCCTTGTCAGCATCATGGCGGATAAAGACGTGAGCGAGATGCTGGCCCTGCTGGAGCCGCTGGCAAAGCAGTTCGTGACCGTGGCGGCACATACGCCTCGTGCGATGCCGGCTGAGACGCTGGCGGAGCAGATCCGGGCGGCAGGATTTTCGGCGGAATCAGCACCGACCATTGAAGCCGGTGTTGCCCGTGCGCTGGAACTGGGCGGCAATGGCCCGGTCTGCGCACTGGGAACGCTCTATTTCTCCGGCGATGTCCGGCAGGCGTTTGAAAAGCTGACCCACTGAAAAAAGCAAAAGGAAAAGCGATGACCCGGTGCAGGATGGGTCATCGCTTTTCTTGTTCCCGTGAGGGAACAGCAGGGTAAATGATAAGAAGGTAAATGAAGAAAATAGCAATAGAATGAGAAGTCAGGAGAAACTTGGAGAAGAAGGATTGTATCCAAGCCACCACTCCTGTTGGATACAAGACTATCACGTTTGCGCCAAAATTACAAGCCTTTTTTGAAAATTTCTCTTCAAAACGGCGAGAAAATCACACTTTTGGCGGAACGCACAAATTTGAGAGTGATTTCTCTGATAAAGTGCCGAAAGCTTTGCGGCCAAAGCGGACACCGGAAAAAGAACGGGCAGCAGACGGCGAAACCCGGTGAGTTCACCTTTACAAGAGGGAGCCGGTGTGCTAAGATGATACTGATTATCATACACTGAGAGTTTGCGCTTTTTTAGAAAAGTTAGAAAAGAAGGAGAAACGATGGGGAGATCTCCCCGGAATTGAAAGGAGAGTGTGGATGAACACGGAAACCATCCAGAAACAAAAAGCCCCTCTGTTCGGAGGGAGAAAACCACTGTTTACCCAGAAAGAGCTGCTGAAACTGACCGGACCGCTGCTGGTGGAGCAGCTGCTGGCTGTCACGGTCGGCATGGCCGATACCATGATGGTCTCTCGCTGCGGCGAAGCGGCCATCTCAGGCGTCAGTCTGGTCGACATGATCAACAATCTTATCATTGTTCTGTTTGCGGCTCTGGCGACCGGCGGCGCAGTCGTTGTCAGCCAGTATCTTGGCGCAAGGGAGCAGGAACATGCCAATAACAGCTCCGGTCAGCTGATTTTGCTCAGCACACTGCTGGGTACGGCGGTTGGTTTGTTCTGCTTTGTGCTGGCACGGCCGATGATCCGGCTCTGTTACGGGAGCATTGACGCCGATGTTCTGGACGCCGGTGTGCTGTATTTGAAGATCACGGCACTGAGCTATCCGTTCCTTGCGCTGTATAACGCAGGTGCGGCATTGTACCGCAGCATGGGCAACTCCAAGATCTCGATGCAGATCAGCATCCTGATGAATATTATCAATATCGTCGGCAATGCCGTCTGCATCTTCGTCCTGAAAATGGGTGTCGACGGTGTTGCATGGCCCAGCGTCGTTTCCCGTGTGGTGGCGGCTGTTCTTATCCTGACGCGCTGCTATCAGAAGGGTCAGATGCTGACGGTTCCCAAGACCGGAAAGCTGAATGGCAAGATGGCAAAACGAATTCTGGGCATCGGCATCCCGTCGGCATTTGAGAACAGTCTGTTTCAGGCAGGCCGTATCCTTGTTGTCAGTATGATCTCCACTTTTGGCACCGTTCAGATCGCGGCGAACGCAGTTGCGAACAACCTCGACGGTATGGGTTGCATCCCGGGTCAGGCCATCAGTCTGGCGATGATCACGGTCGTTGGCCGGTGCATCGGCGCAGGCGATAACGATCAGGCCGTTTATTATACCCGTAAACTTCTGCTGTGGGCGTATATTGCAATGGGTATCTTTAACGGTGCGATTTTGATCTTCCTGCGTCCGCTGGTCGGAATTTACGAGCTTTCGGGCGAGACGATGGAACTTGCGATTTTGCTGATCCGCATCCATGCAGGCTGCGGCATCCTGCTCTGGCCCTGCTCTTTCGTTCTGCCGAATGCTCTGCGTGCGGCAAACGATGTCAAATTCACAATGGTCGTCTCCATCCTCTCGATGGCGGTCTGGCGTCTGGGATTCAGCTATCTCATCGGTGTCCGGATGGGACTGGGTGCGGTCGGCGTCTGGATCGCAATGGTCGTCGACTGGGTCTGCCGTGTCATCTGCTTTGTGGCACGATTCCAAAGCGGCGTCTGGAAAGCAAAATATAAGGCATAAAATAAGAAGGGAACGTGAAAATGAAACTCATCAGCTGGAACGTCAACGGCCTGCGTGCCTGCCTGACGCACGATTTTGCCGCAAGTTTTGCCGCACTGGATGCAGATATCTTCTCGGTGCAGGAGACCAAAATGCAGCCGGGTCAGGCGGATTTCGCGCCCGAGGGTTATACCGAGTATACATACTCCGCCGAGAAGAAGGGCTATTCCGGTACGGCCTGCTGGTGTAAGCAGAAGCCGCTGGCTGTGACGCAGGGCATTGGCATCGAGCAGCACGACCACGAAGGCCGGGTGCTGACTCTGGAGTATCCGGGATTCTATCTCGTCAACTGCTATACCCCCAACAGTCAGGACGGTTTGAAGCGTCTGGATTACCGGATGAATTGGGAGGATGATTTCCGTGCCTACCTGCTGGCTCTGGACGCAAAAAAGCCGGTCATCCTCTGCGGCGACCTGAATGTTGCACATCAGGAAATCGACATCAAGAACCCCAAGACCAACCGGATGAGCGCAGGCTTTACCGACCAGGAACGGGCGAAAATGACTGAGCTGCAGGAAGCTGGCTTTGCAGACAGTTTCCGCCTCCTCCACCCGGAGGAAGTCAAGTACAGCTGGTGGAGCTATCGGTTCCATGCACGGGAGAAAAATGCAGGATGGCGGATCGACTATTTCCTCGTCTCCAACCGCATCGCCGACAAAATTAAAGCCGCTGAGATTCACAACGAAATTTTCGGCTCCGATCATTGCCCGGTCGAGCTGCAGATCGACCTGTAAATTCCTACCTATTATAATAAGGAGAGCGTATATGCTGAAAAATTACCTTATCATCTTCTTCATCTCGATGGTTCCCCTCATTGAGCTGCGCGGTGCGATCCCCATCGGTCTGGGCATGGGGCTGCCAGTGCTGCCGACCTATCTGGTCTGTGTCCTCGGCAACATGATCCCGGTGCCGTTCATCTATCTATTCGCCCGGAAAGTCCTCATCTGGGGGTGTGACAAGCCGGTCATCGGCAAGTTCTGCAAATTCTGCATCGTCAAGGGTGAGAAGGGCGGTCGTGCGCTGGAAGCCAAGGCAGGCCGAGGTCTGCCGCTGGCTCTGCTCCTCTTTGTCGGCATCCCTCTGCCCGGTACCGGCGCATGGACCGGTACACTGGCTGCTTCCATTCTCGATATGAAGTTCAAGGATGTGCTGTTCGCCTGCATGGGTGGCGTGCTGCTGGCCGGTGTCGTCATGGGTCTGGCAAGCGCAGGCCTGCTGGGCGCGCTGAGTACGTTCTTCGCTGTGGGCTGAACCAAAAAACGGAGGGGCTTTGTCGTGTAAAATGACAATGGAATTCCGCTCCGAAATATGCTACAATGAACAACAATGTGTCTTTACAGAGACCAAAGAAAGGACGATTGAAATCATGGATCAGGCATTGAACCAGAAGATCGACGCATTTATTGCGGCGAATAAAGAACAGCTCTTGAAGGATATTGCGGCCCTCGTCGCCATCAACAGCGTCGAAACGGCTCCTGCTGATGGGGCACCGTTTGGCCCGGGTGCCCGTGCTGCTCTGGACAAAACGCTGGAACTGGCTGCAGGGATGGGTCTGGCGACTCACAACTGCGAGAACTATATGGGCTACGCAGAGCTGGCTGGTGCTGATTCCGAAAAATATCTGGCGACCATCTGCCACGTTGATGTCGTGCCGGAGGGCAACGGCTGGTCAGCTGACCCATTCGAGATGCGGATTCAGGACGGCTGGATGCTGGGCCGTGGTGTCGCTGACGACAAAGGCCCGATGGTGGCTACTCTGTACGCTCTGAAGTTCCTCAAGGAAGAGGGCGTCTCCCTGAAATACCCCATCCGCGCCCTTATCGGCGACAACGAGGAAACCGGCATGGGTGACGTGGACTACTACCTCAAACACTATGCCGCTCCGGTCTTCTGCTTTACCCCGGATGCCGAGTTCCCGGTCTGCAACGGCGAAAAGGGTCAGTTCCGCGGCAAGCTGGTCAGCCCGGTCTGCAACGGTGTCATCAAGGAGATCGTCGGCGGCGTGGCAAATAACGCTGTTCCCGACCGTGCAAGCGCACTGGTCGAGACCGATATCACCAAACTGAAAAACGCACCTAATATCACTCTCGAGCCGGAAGGAACCGGCGTCCGTATCCGTGGCTGGGGTAAGTCCGGTCATGCAGCGATGCCGGCCGGCACCGTGAACGCTATCGGTCTGGTGATGAACTACCTGCTGGAGAATAACCTCTGCAACGAGGCCGAGCGTGCTTATCTGGAATCTGTCATGAAGCTGCACAGCTCCACGGCCGGTGAGGGTCTGGGTATCGCCTGTGCGGACGGCCCCTTTGGTCCGTTGACCATCATCGGCGGCCGTATCTATATGGAGGATGGCAAGATGGTTCAGACGCTGGACAGCCGCTTCCCGACCTGCACCAACGGCGAAAAAATCGAAGCTGCGATCCGTGCGGCCATCGGCACCGGCGCAGAGCTGGTAGATGCCGGTACCGAGGAGCCGTTCTATATCGAGGCAGATACCCCGGCGATCAAGGCCTGCATCGAGACTTACAATGAAGTTACCGGCGAGAACGCTGCCCCGTTCACGATGGGCGGCGGCACTTATGCCCGTCACTTCCCCTATGCGGTCAGCTTTGGCCCGGAGCATAACGATATGGTTCTGCCCGAATTCGGCGGCCCGATGCACGGCGCAAATGAGGCGGCTCCGATCGACAAGCTGCTGGAAGCTCTGAAGATTTATATCATCGCTCTGCTCCGTCTCGAAGAAATTGATTTTTAACGAAACATGAAAGTTTTAGTCATTGATGGACAGGGCGGCGGTCTGGGTCGTCAGCTGGTTGCGGCCATCGCAGCGGCCTGTCCGGAAGCGGAACTGTTGGCCGTTGGCACGAACAGCCTTGCGGCTTCGTCTATGCTCAAGGCAGGCGCAAGACGTGCCGCTACCGGTGAGAACGCTGTGGTCGTAAACTGCCGGACGGCGGATGTTATCGTCGGCCCCATTGGAATCGTCATTGCAGACGCATTGATGGGGGAAATCACTCCGAAAATGGCAATGGCGGTCTGCCAAAGTAATGCAAAACGGGTGCTGGTTCCCATCAACCACTGCGATAACTATGTGGTCGGCGTTCCGGAACAGCCCATCGCTCAGCTGGTGCAGACGGCGGCGCAGAAAGTGAAGCAGCTCTGCGCCGGAAACTGCTGATAAAACAACCAAAACAGACATCCCTTGAAGAAATTCAGGGAATGTCTGTTTTTTCGTTTATCCGCACAAATTTTTGAGACATTTTTCGGCACAAATTCCGTTGACTTTTTCAGGCTGCATCGAATACACTTGATTTGTGAAAATACGATGTTTCGCAAAGAATCAGGAATGGAAAGGAATCACGACGATGAAAAGACTTCTGGCGGTTTTACTGGCTTCTGCGATGGCGTTTCATCTCATTCCCCTTCAGGCGATTGCACTATCAAACCGGTTTTCTTCATCGGCACCGCTCGAAACGGCGGAAAATCCGGATGGTTTGACGCAGGAAAACTTGGAAAAGCTTTTGCGGAGCAGTGAAGAGACGAATAGCGCAGAGTTTTCCGTTGAAAACCACATCACCGATATCCGGATAAATGGCAGAACGGCAGTCGTGAGCTATGCCGCTGAGACAGAAGCAGACCTTGTGGTCGGCATCTATGCAGACGATGCTGAGGAAGAGCTGATTGCCAGCGGTACGGCTGATGTAGCGAAAACAGCAGATGGGACGGCAAAAGTTGAAATTATCGGCGATATTCCAGAGTACTATGTCGTCAAGGGATATCTGTTTGAAAAGGAGGAGCATATACCGCTCTGCGAGCCGTTTAAAAACAGCTTTTATACGAAGGAAATCGCTGATATCAGAAATGCAGTAGTAAAGGACTTTCCGGAAGAGTGCGTATTGAACCTTGACGATGACGAACAGACAAATTTTGCCATTGTAAAGCAGGATATAACGTTCGTGAAAGCTGAAGATGGTTTCAATAAAATCACGCAGCGAGATGAGGAAAGCTTGACCTATACGGTCAGCAGCGCAGGGGATGAGATCAAAAACCTACATGTCGGAGATGTTCTTGTACTGGACAGACCGAATGAAACTCCGATTATTCTCCGGGCGAACAACATTTCGGTCAACGGTGATACGGTCACGCTCTCTGGTGACGGCACACTGCGGTTGGAAGATGTGTTTTCTGCGCTCAAAATCGAAAAGAGTGGGAGTTGTCAAAGCGTTGAAGAACTTTCCGGAGAAGCTGCAACAGGTAGTACCACGCTGAAAACGGATTATAGCGTGGCGGTCTATCTCAGCGAAAGCGAAAAGCAAATCTCGCTGTCTGTTGGAAATCAGGCGGAGGGTGAAATTGAACTGGCCGGAAAAAACGAAAAAATAGTTTCGTTTGAACCGGTTTCGGAAGTGCTGGCACGAGGGGTTTCGCTGAGTATGGAGCCGGTAGTGAAAATCAGCACAGAGAACAGTGCAAATGCAAAATTTTTGCTCAGGACAGAGGATGGAGTCCGCTGGGATGGGAGTTCTCACGGCACAGGAAAAGACCCGGCGGCGGAATTGAAGTCGCCTGCGGATGTCTCAGTGACAGTGGAGATGGAGCTTGCGCCGATGCTGGATATTTTTAACGGGATGACGCAAATGACGTTGAAAACTCAGACCGGCATCAAGGCGGAATCTACGAAAAAAGGCGGCGAAGAACTGGAAGATGGCGTTAGGCATGCCTGCAAGGAGTGCTATTCGGTGACGAAAACGGAAATCTCCCGGGTGGAAGCAGAACTTCGCCGGAGCAAAGGCGAGAAAGCACAGAAAGAACTCCTTTCAAAGGCTGAAAAAACGTTGGGAAAGACGTATCATTCAACGGAATATGGAACATCGGGTGAGAGCGACTGTCCGAATCATAGCTATCGTGTGCGGCTAACTCTGGACGGAGTGAAAACAGAGGGCGTTGCGATTTTCCGGAAAGACAGCGGCGGCGCACTGACAGTCATAGGAGCAACCGATGAAAACGGTGCTGCGGAATTTTACTTTGTGCCGGGGCAGTATGCTTTTTCGGCAAAGACGGACGGAAAAGAGTACAATGGGGAGTGTGAAGTGACCGACTGTCCGGTTGCAATCGTTCTGAAAACAAAAGAAGAGGAAGACACCGAGCCGCCGGAAGAAATCGTCGAAGCATTTGGAAACTGTGGCGAAAATCTGCGCTGGATCGTAGACAAAAACGGAGACCTGACGATCGATGGCAACGGTGAGATGCGCGATTATCATTCGAACCCGGCGATGGGAAAACTTCCGCCGTGGAACGAAGAAGAGCTGAAAAAACGATTTGGGATGGAAAATGTCTCGATCACGAAAATCGTTCTCAAAGAAGGTATCACAAGAATCGGAGAATCTGCGTTCGCAGGAATGAAAATCACAGAAGTCAGCATCCCGGAAACGGTAAAAGCCATTGGCGCATTCAGCTTTAAAGCATGCAAGGCACTGAAAAAGGTGGAATTGCCGAAAACGCTGACAAAGATTGGAAGAGATGCCTTTGCAGAATGTACGGCACTGGAGGAAGTGATCTATGGGGGCAGCAGAAAGGAGTGGAGTGAAATCGACATCCGTTCGGGGAATGAGCTGTTGAAAAATGCAAAAATAACATATCGGGCAGTGGACGAACCGGAAGATGAAATAAAGGATAACGAAACAGAGGATAAACCCGACGAAGTCGGAAAAGAGGATACACCCGGCGAGGGAAACAAAGAGGATGAGCCGGAAGATGACCCCAACGGGGACAGGTGCGATGAGAATCTGACGTGGGAACTTTCAGAAAATGGAGTGCTGTCGATTTACGGCAATGGCAGGATGAATGACTACGAAGGAACAAAAACACCGTGGAATCTGCAAGATGTGAAGGGTGTTGTGATAGAAAACGGTGTCACCACCATCGGCAGAAACGCATTTATGGGATGTAAGGGACTGAAAGAAATTCAACTGCCGGAAACGGTGGAAGTCCTTGGCGAGGGAGCTTTTGCAGATAGTGGATTGAAGAGGGTCACAATTCCGGTCAGTATGTGCCGAATCGAGGAAAACGTATTTTCTGGTTGTGCATTGGAGCTGGTTTTTTACGCTGGCACGAAATCCGAATGGAGAGCGATCGAAATCTTGGAAACCGGAAATACCGCGCTTTTTGCGCAGGTCATCCACTGTATCAACGGCACTATTCTGCCGGATATCGAGAATACCATTAAGACCGGTTCTGCCGGAAGAAACGACAACAACAATAAACTTCATGTGGTTTTCAATGGCCTGATTGCCGGTGGAAGCTACGCAGTCATTGTCAGCAAATCCTCAGAAAATCCGTTTGAAGCGAGTTCCCTGATTTATCTCAACCAGAAAAAAGCGGATGCAAATGGTATATTGGAGGTGCCGTTTGTCTCAGGTGAGACGGAGGCTGCTTATGTTGTGGCCTGCGGACGCGAACCGGAAAAACCAAAATACACCGTGACGGTAAAGGTGGGGGATGCCGTTATTAGAACGGTAGAAGCCGCAGAAGGTGAAAATGTAACGATTGAAGTGCCGGAAAAGCTCGATGACGGAAGAATATTCCAGAAGTGGAATGTTGATACAGGAAATGTAGAGCTTGCGGATGCAGGCAGCTTCAAAACGAGCTTTACGATGGTGGCAGAAGATGTTGTGCTTCATGCAGTTTACAAAACTTCCGGCGGCAGTCCGGATGACGGCGGTACAACAAAACCGGATGACTCGGGCAGCAGTTCGGATGCGTCGTCTTCGGGTAATTCCGGGAACGGCAGCTCTGGCAGCGGTTCAGGCAGCACAGCAAAACCAGATAAGCCGGACAGCGGTTCAAGCGGTAGTTCCAGCTATGGCTCTTCTGGTAGTTCTTCGAGCGGCTCTGCATCCTCGGGCAGTTCAAGCTCGTCAAGTTCAACTTCAAATTCTTCGAGTTCCAACAGTCCCTCAGACAACAGGGATGGCGGAGGGAGCATCACGGCAGTTGTTTTGGTCGGCGGCGCGGCAATTGCGGCGGTGACAGCAGGCGTTATTTTGATGATGCCGGTCGAAGTCGGCGGTATTGCACAGATGAGCAACGGAACTGTTCTGGCAAATGCGACGGTTCAGCTGATGAAGGATGGTCAGCTTGCAGCACAGACCATGACGGACGAAAGCGGCCGCTTTGCGATGAAAGTCAAGCGTGGTGGGTACCAGATGAATGTTATTGCGGTCGATTCTGAGACTGGCGAACAAATTGTGCGAACGGTCAGCGTCAAGGCTCCGGCAAAAAATATGAACTTTGTGTTCTGGGAAGTCAATAACCCGTAAATAGGGATAAAAAACAGGTATACCTTGGGAAATTCCCGGGTATACCTGTTTTTTGTTGTGTGATTACTTTTTGCGCTTTGCGATCTGCTCTGCGGTAGGCGGAATATCGCCCTGCTGGTGGTTTTCCAGTGCGCTGATGCGGCGGTCGAGGTCGGTAAGACGCTGAGCGACTACATCCGGCAGATCCTGCTGGTCGAGGTCATCCGCCGGGTTGACAGCCTTGTTGTTGATGCGGACGACTTCGGCCGGTACACCGACAGCAGTGCAGTTGGCCGGGAGGTTGCGCAGAACGACGCTTCCGGCACCGATACGGGCGTTGTCACCGATATAGACCGGGCCGAGCACCTTGGTGCCGGCACCGATCAGGACGTTATTGCCGAGGGTCGGGTGACGCTTGCCGGTGTCCTTGCCGGTACCGCCGAGGGTCACACCGTGATAGATGGTGCAGTTGTCGCCGATCTCCGTCGTCTCACCGAAGACGATGCCCATACCGTGGTCAATGAACAGGCATTTGCCGATCTTCGCGCCTGGATGGATCTCGATGCCGGTGCGATGGCGTCCGTGCTGACTGACCCAGCGCGCAAGGAAAAAGTGCTTGTGTTCAAACAGCCAGTGCGCGATGCGGTGATAGACCAAGATGTGAAAACCGGGGTACAACAGAATGACTTCCAGCACACTGCGCGCGGCAGGGTCTTTGCGCTGAATATTCCGTGCGTCCTCCAACAAACCCATGAGGGTTCCCTCCCTTTTCCTCATTGTTGCCGCCCAGAACCCGGCGGCATTTTACTCTCGTGTCCTATTATAATAACACAGGTGAACTTTAATGTACAGCGACATGCTAGGAATTGCGAGGGTTTTTTTAAAAAATCAGGGGGAATTTGGTCAAAAGTCCGGTTTTTCGGTAGAGTAGCTAAAAATCAGGGCTTTGGCAGAGAAACCTTTTTACAAACAAAAAGTGCCGGAAGCATTGACACATTTTGCGCTTCTATGATAAAATATATCGAAATAAGTTGCGAATAAAAAAGGAGACAACACGATGCAGGCAAAGTCGATGCGCGCAAAACCGAAGAATCAGTTTGCAGCCGGTTTTGTTATGGAGGCGTTGTTTTCTTTTTGGATGAATTGACTTTTCCCTTTGCCGGGAAAAGTTTTTTTTTGCCCGAAAACGGGCAGATAAGCGAACGAATCCGACAAATTGGAGGTACATTATGCTGCTTGTAAACGCTGTCAACGCCGAGGGTCGGCCCACAGAGCTGTACGTCAAGGACGGAAAGATCGCAGCCGTCGGTCAGGAGCTGTCCGCACTGGCGCAGGAGAACGAAGTCGTCCTCGATGCCGGTGGCTTGACCGTTCTGCCGGCCTTTGTAGACCTGCACTGCCACTGGCGGACACCGGGCTTCGAGTACAAAGAGGATATCGAGACAGGCAGCCGGGCAGCGGCCGCCGGTGGATATACCTTCGTTAACCTGATGCCCAACACAAAGCCGGTCTGCTCCTCGGCAGCACAGGCGCAGATGGTCGAGCAGAAAGCGGCAGAAGTTGGTCTGTGCGATGTCAATCAGACCGTCTCCATCACCGAAAATTTTGACGGCAAGACCCTCGACCACCTCAAGACTCTGCCGGCGTCGGTCAAGTTCATCACCGAGGACGGTCACGGAGTGCAGGACAATGCGACGATGGCAAAAGCATTCGCGATCTGCACCCAGCGTGATATCACTGTGATGAGCCACGCCGAGGATATGGAGATCAGCCCGTGGGATTACCGGCTGGCCGAAGACCTCGAGACCGTCCGGAACTGCTGGCTGAGTGAGTATTACCAGACCCGGCTGCATATGTGCCATGTCTCCACCCGTGGAGCCATCGACGCCATCCAGATGGCAAAGCTGCGCGGCGCACCGGTCACCTGTGAGGTCACACCCCATCACCTGTGGTTCACCAACGATACCTGCGATTACCGCGTCAATCCGCCCATCCGGACAGCAGACGATGTGCAGGCACTGGTTGACGCCATCCGTTTCGGCGTAGTGGATGCCATTGCGACCGACCATGCGCCCCATTCCGAAGAGGACAAGCTGAAAGGTATGGCCGGTATGGTCGGCAGTGAGACGGCGTTTGGCGTCTGCTACACCAAGCTCTGCAAGGAAGAGGGACTGCCGCTGGAACTGCTGGTTCACCTGATGAGTACCAGCCCGGCACAAATTCTGGGCTTGGCAAAGGGTCAGCTGGAACCGGGCTACGATGCAGACTTCGTTCTGGTCGACCTCGATACCCCCTATGTGGTGGATAAAGACAAGCTCCGCTCCAAATCTCACAACTGCCCCTATGATGGTGTGCAGCTTTACGGCAAAGTCTGTGCCACCGTCAAGGGCGGCGAGCTGACCTATCGGGCTGAGGAATAATTTTTACATTATTATATAAAAAGAGAACGATCAGGAGGAACACAACAATGACGAACATGGATAAACTGTACGAAGCAGTCGAGGCACGCGGCCCGGTCTGCGTTGGTCTGGATACCGATTTCAGCTACCTGCCGGAAGATTTCGTGGACAACACCCTGTCCAAAGGTGAGAACATCGTCCACTTCAATCAGAAGCTCATCGACGCCACCAAGTCCGTGGCCGGCTGCTACAAAGTCCAGATCGCTTATTATGAGTCTCTGGGTCTGGAAGGCCTGCGTGCTTATGCGGACACCCTGAAAGCTGTCCGTGAAGTTGGTATTCCGGTCATCGCTGACATCAAGCGCGGCGACATCGCAAAGACTGCCGAGATGTACGCAATGGGTCACTTCACCGGCGATTTCGAGTCCGATTTCGTCACACTGGCTCCCTACATGGGTCTGGATTCCATCAGCCCTTATCTGCCTTATGCAGAGAAGCAGGGCAAGGGTATGTTCGTTCTCTGCCGTACCTCCAACGGCGGCGCAAAGGACTTCGAGTATGAGAAGCTGGCAGACGACCGTCATGTCTATGACCTCGTTGGTGATAAGCTGAACGCTTTGGGCAAGGATTACATGGGCGAGCATGGTTACTCCTCCGTCGGTCTGGTAATCGGCGGAACCCACATCGAGGAAGCGACCGAGATCCGTGCAAAGTATCAGGATTCCTTTTTCCTCATCCCCGGCTACGGCGCACAGGGCGGCAAGGCGGAGGACATCGCACAGTACCTCACCAAGGGCAACGGCGGCGTCGTCAATTCCAGCCGCGGCATCCTGCTGGCCTACAAGAAGCAGCCGGGCGTGGCCTTTGACGAGGCAGCCTACAACGAGTGTGTGAATATGAAGGAGGCTATTGCTCATGCGTGCAGCCTGCTGTGAAGCGACCGTCCTGCGCAATGAGGTCATCGCGGACGATATCCGTCTGCTGACCGTCGAATGGCCGGATCATGAACATGTCCCTCATGCAGGCCAGTTCTTTACCCTGCGCAGCTGGCCGGCAAGCGAGGAACCGTTCCTCTCCCGTCCCATCAGCGTCCATCGCTACGATGCCGACAGCAACACCATCGAGTTCCTGTATCAGGTCATCGGCGAGGGCACCAGGAAGCTGGCAAAGCTCCAGATGAAGGACAAATTCCAGCTGACCGGCCCGATGGGAAACGGCTTTGATGTGCCGGAGCTGGTGAAGAAATACAAGAAGGTGGCCGTTGTCGGCGGCGGCATCGGCACTGCGCCGATGTACCAGCTGACCCGGGAACTAGCCGCGGCTGGTGTAAAGCCGGATGTCTTCTTTGGCTTCCGCGACCAGCCCTACTGCATGGAGGAGTACCGTTCCATCGCAAATCTCGTCAAAGTCTCGACCGATACCGGCGCGGTGGGCTTCCACGGTTTTGTGACCCAGTTGTATGACCCGGCGGATTACGATGTGGTTCTGGTCTGCGGCCCGACGGTCATGATGAAGAATGCCGCCCGTCTCTGCGCCGAAAAGGGGACGCCCTGCTTTGTCAGCCTTGAAAAGAAGATGGCCTGCGGTATCGGTGCCTGCCTTGGCTGCACCTGCGAGACCAAGAGCGGCGAGGGCAAGAGCGTCTGCAAGAACGGCCCGGTCTTTGATGCAACGGAGGTATTCTGATGGCGGATTTGAAAACGAACCTGCTCGGTTTTACGATGAACAGCCCCATCATCGGAGCATCCGGCACGGTGGGTTATGGTGTGGAATATGAGGAGCTGGCCGATTTCTCAAAGATCGGCGGCATCTCCGGCAAGGGTCTGACCCTGCACGGGCAGTACGGCAACAAGGGCGAGCGTCTCTGGGAGACGCCTTCCGGCCTGATCAACAGCATCGGCCTGCAGAACCCGGGTGTTCAGCACTTCATTGACGTGGAGCTGAACGAGATGCTGGAACTCAAGCAGAAATACGGCACGGTGGCAATTGCAAACCTCGGCGGCCACAGTGAGGAAGAGTATGTTGAGGGTGCGGCAATGCTGAGCGAGAGCGCAGTGGACATCATTGAGCTGAACATCTCCTGCCCGAATGTCAAGGTCGGCGGCATGGCTTACGGCGTCAAGGCCGAGGCTGCCGGTGAAGTCGTCAGGATGGTGCGTGCGGCCTGCAAAAAGCCGCTGATGGTCAAGCTCAGTCCGCAGGCAGAGAATATCCCTGATATGTGCAAGGCGGTCGAAGCCGCCGGTGCGGATGCCATCAGCCTGACGAATACGTTTCAGGCCTGCGCCATTGACCTCGAAAAACGCCGCCCGGTGTTCAACAACATCTTCGCCGGTCTGTCCGGCCCGGCAGTTCGCCCCATCGCACTGCGGATGGTCTGGCAGGCAGTCGGTGCAGTGAAGATCCCGGTCGTGGGTCTGGGCGGTATCGCAACCGGCCGTGACGCGCTGGAATTCATCATGGCCGGTGCAACGGCAGTTCAGGTCGGTGCGGCGAACTTTGCGAATCCCCGTGCGATGGAGACCATCGCCACCGAGATGGCTGACTGGATGGATGCTCATGGTGTCAAGACGCTGGATGAGATCCGCGGCTGCGCTCGCGAGAGTGTATAAAACGATAAATAATTGCATAATACGCAGAAATATTCGTTAAATTCAAGACAAATGCGAATAAATTTGCGTTTCGACAAAAAGCGTGGTACAATACCGCATGAAGCAAGTTTTTTAAACAGAGAGGGAGAAGTAATTATGAGTGAAGCACTTGAGATTCTGAAGAGCTGTGACGCATTTCTGGAGGGCCATTTCCTCCTTTCTTCTGGCCGCCATTCCAGCGCGTACTGCCAGATGGCATACCTGCAGCAGTATCCCGACCGCTGCGCTGAGGTCATGAAGGCTGTTGCGGACAAGGTGAAGGAGATGGATGTCGATGTCATTGTCGGACCTGCTATGGGCGGCATCGTCTACGCTTATGAACTGGCTCGTCAGACCGGCAAGCGTGCTATCTTTACCGAGCGTGTGGACAACGTGATGACCCTGAAGCGTTTCGCCATCCATCCGGGCGAGAAGTGCCTCATCGCTGAGGACGTCGTGACCACCGGTATCTCCTCTCTGGAGACCAAGCGTGTCATTGAGGAGAACGGCGGCATCTGCGTCGGCATCACCTGTGTTGTCGACCGCACCAAACCCGAGGCTCCGTCTCCCATCCCCATCGTGGCAAGCGCACTCAAGCTTGACCTGCCCAACTACGCACCCGAAGAGTGCCCCATCTGCAAGGAGGGCAAGCTGCCGCTGGTTCATCTGGGCAGCCGCAAGATGAAGCAGGAAGCAAAGCAGACCCTGTAAGCGAAAGCGCATCTGTGTTGAAACGAGGAATACTATGAACGCATATCTTCTTTTGGCAAACGGCATGGTCTTTGCCGGACAGTCGGTCGGCGCAGAGGGCGTCACCGTGGGCGAGGTCGTCTTTGCTACCGGTATGGTAGGCTTTCAGGAGACGCTGACCGACCCCAGCTACTACGGCCAGATCATTACCCAGACCTATCCGCTGATCGGCAACTACGGTATGAACCATGACGATATGGAGTCTGACCGCATCTGGGCCAAGGGCTACATCGTCCGGGAAGCCTGCAAAACGCCGTCTAACTGGCGTTGCGAAGAGACGCTGGACAGCTTCTTAAAGAAAAACAATACCATTGGTATCGAGGGCATCGACACGCGCCATCTGACCCGTATCATCCGGGAGAGCGGTGTTATGAACGGTGCCATTCTGACGACCTTTGACCCGGCAGACCCGGCAAACAAGGCACAGACTGATGCTCTGCTGGAACAGATCCGTGCTTACGCTGTTACCGACGCCGTCAAGAACGTTACCTGCGAAAAGCCCGAAGTCTTCAACGAGAAGGGTGAGACTCATATCGTCCTGATGCACTACGGCTGCAAGCGGAACATCGTCCGCTGCCTTGTCAAGCGCGGCTGCAAAGTGACCGTCATGCCGGCATTTGCGACGGCAGAAGAAATTGCCGCTCTGAATCCGGACGGCATCATGCTCTCCAACGGCCCCGGTGACCCGGCGGAACCGGTGGAGGTCATCGAGAACCTGAAAAAGATTTTCGAGCTGGGCATCCCGACCTTCGGCATCTGTCTCGGCCATCAGCTGTCTGCTCTGGCAGCCGGTGCCAAGACTATGAAGCTCAAGTACGGCCACCGTGGAGCAAACCAGCCTGTCACCGACTTCGAGTCCGGCCGAACCTTTATCACCAGCCAGAACCACGGCTATGCAGTCGTGGGTGATGAGCTGCCTGCTGAAATGGGCGAGGTGGCACAGGTGAACGCCAACGACAGCACCTGCGAGGGCATCAAGTACAAGAAATGGAACTGCTTTACTGTCCAGTTCCATCCCGAAGCAAACGGCGGCCCGAAGGACACGGAGTTCCTGTTCGACCGCTTCCTGAATAACGTCAAAGCTGCAAAGGAGGCTCGCTGAAATGCCGAAGGACCCAAGTATTAAGAAGGTGCTGGTCATTGGTTCCGGCCCTATTATCATCGGCCAGGCAGCCGAGTTTGACTATTCCGGTACGCAGGCCTGCCGTGCCCTGAAAGCGGAGGGCATCGAGACCGTCCTGCTGAACTCCAATCCTGCGACCATCATGACCGACCCGGATGTGGCCGACCATGTTTACATCGAGCCGATGACCCTCGAGGTCGTTGAGCGCATCCTCGATATCGAGAAGCCCGACTCTGTTCTGCCGAACCTCGGCGGTCAGATGGGTCTGAACCTGTCGATGGAGCTGGCTCGTTCCGGCTACCTTGACCGCACCGGTATCCGTCTGCTGGCCTGCAAGCCGGAGACCATTGACCGTGCAGAAGACCGTGAGCTGTTCAAGGAGACGATGGAAAAGCTGCATCAGCCCATTATCCCCTCGGAAGTTGTCGAGACCCTGCAGGACGCTCTGGCCTGCGCTGACCGCATCGGCTACCCGGTCATTGTCCGTCCGGCTTTCACGATGGGCGGTACTGGCGGCGGCATCTGCGAGACCAAGGAAAAACTGATCGAGATCGGTACGAATGGCCTGCGCCTGTCGCCCATCCATCAGATTCTTGTTGAGAAGTGCATTGCCGGTTGGAAAGAAATCGAGTACGAGGTCATGCGTGACCACAAGGGCAATGTCATCACCGTCTGCAACATGGAGAACCTCGACCCTGTCGGCATCCACACCGGCGACTCGGTCGTTGTCGCTCCTTCCCAGACCCTGACCGACCACGAGTATCAGATGCTCCGCACTGCGGCTCTGGACATCATCACTGAGCTGGGCATCGAGGGTGGCTGCAACTGCCAGTTCGCGCTTAAGCCGGACAGCTTTGATTATGCAGTCATCGAGGTCAACCCTCGTGTTTCCCGTTCTTCTGCGCTGGCTTCCAAGGCCACTGGCTATCCCATCGCAAAGGTCGCGACCAAGATCGCTATCGGCTATACGCTGGATGAAATCACCAACGACGTTACCGGCAAGACCTGTGCCTGCTTCGAGCCTGCACTGGATTACATCGTTGTCAAATACCCGAAGTGGCCGTTCGATAAGTTCGTCTACGCCGATAAGTCTCTGGGCACCCAGATGATGGCGACCGGCGAGGTCATGAGCATCGGCAACAGCTTCGAGGCTGCCACGATGAAGGCGGTCTCTTCCATTGAGCTGGGCATGGATACCCTGACCCACAAGCCCTTTGAGGAGCTGAGCGATGAAGAAGTCATCGAACATATGTATGTTCAGGACGCAGAGCGCGTCTTCTGCGTCTACGAAGCCCTCAAGCGCGGCATCGACCACGAGACGATTTATAAGATCACCAAGATCGACTGGTGGTTCCTCGACAAGATGCAGCACCTTGCAGACCTCGAAAACGGTCTGGCAAAGTGCCACGGCGTCCTGAGCGAAGCACAGTACAAAGAAGCTAAGAAGTATGGCTTCCAGAATAAGACCATCCGCCGCCTTGCTGAGGTGGACAAGCTGCCGGTCGAGAACTACCGTGCAGGCTTCAAGATGGTCGATACCTGTGCCGCAGAGTTCTCGGCGAATACCCCGTATTTCTACTCGACCTACGATGGCGACAACGAAGCGGCGGAGTTCATTGCTGAAAAAGAAGCACAGGCTGCCGAGAAGGGTGAGCCCAAGAAAAAGAAGGTTCTGGTTTTCGGTTCCGGACCCATTCGTATCGGTCAGGGCATCGAGTTCGATTACTGCTCTGTCCACTGCGTCTGGACGCTGAAAAAGCACGGCTGCGAGGCGATTCTGGTCAACAACAACCCGGAGACCGTCTCCACCGACTTTGATACCGGCGACCGCCTGTATTTTGATCCGTTGAACCCGGAGAGCGTGGATAATATCATCGCTACCGAGAAGCCCGACGCCTGTGTTGTTCAGTTCGGCGGTCAGACCGCCATCAAGCTGGCAAAGCATATGGACGAGATCGGCCTGCCGATCCTCGGCACCCCGGCAGATGCCATCGACGAGGCAGAAGACCGTGAGCGTTTCGATGAACTGCTGGAACGCTGCAAGATCCCTCGTGCGCCTGGTCGCACCGTCTTCAATCTGGATGAGGCTCTGGCCGCTGCCGATGAAATCGGCCTACCGGTCCTGATGCGTCCGTCCTACGTTCTGGGCGGTCAGAACATGATCGTTGCTTACACCAAGGCGGATGTCATCGAATACATGGGCGTTATTACCGAGCATGTCGATATGGATCACCCTGTCCTGCTGGATAAGTATATCATGGGTACCGAGTGCGAAGTCGATGCCATCTGTGATGGTGAGAACTTCCTCATCCCGGGCATCATGGAGCAGGTCGAGCGTACCGGCGTTCACTCCGGCGACTCTATCTGCGTCTATCCGGCACAGCACCTGACGCAGGCTGAAATTGATACGATGGTCGACTACACTGGCCGCTTTGCTCGTGAGCTGCACGTTACCGGTCTGGTGAACGTTCAGTATGCAGTCTCCAACGGCAAGGTCTATGTCATCGAAGTCAACCCCCGTTCTTCCCGTACCGTTCCGTATATCTCCAAGGTCACCGGCGTTCCGATGGTCGATTTGGCTGTCCGCTGCTGTTTGGGCGAGAAGCTGACGGATATGGGCTACGGCACCGGCCTGCATCCTAACGCGCCTTATGTGGCCGTGAAGGTGCCTGTCTTCAGTTTTGAGAAGCTGCATGGCGTTGATACCCAGTTTGGCCCGGAGATGAAGTCTACCGGCGAGGTGCTGGGCATTGCACCCAACTTCCATGACGCTCTGCTCAAGGGTCTGATTGGCGCAGGCTACACCTTCAAGACTCCCGGCCCGGCAAGCTGCTGCATCTTCACCGTGAAGGACAGTGACAAACCCGAGTTCGTGGATATTGCATGGAAGCTCAAGAGCATGGGCTATAAGCTGTATGGCACCTCCGGCACCTGTGCATGGCTGAACAAGCACATGGTTCCCTGCAATGAAGTGCGCAACATGTCCGGCGAGTCGCCCAACATCGTTGACCTGCTCCAGAGCGGTCTGGTGGACTATGTCTTCTCGACCAGTGCCAAGGGTCGTGACCCGAAACGCGATTCCGTCCGCCTGCGCCGCAAGGCTGTCGAGCTGAGCATCCCCTGCATTACCGCCGTCGATACGGCAAATGCACTGGTGAACTGCCTGCGCAGCGAACACAGTATGGAGAATATCCCTCTGGTGGATATTGCGACGCTGTATCATAAAAATTAAGTCGAGAAGTGTAGCTTCGTGCGCAAAATAAGCAGTTTTGTGCGCAATCCCTCGTAATAAGGGGCTGCATTTGCTATACTCGACAACGCAAAATTTGCCAAAAGACGTTACTTTTGGACGTTCCAGGAGGATATTGATACATGACTCGTTCCCAGATGATTGAGACCGTGGCACGCAAGACCGGCTTTACCGAAGCTCAGGTCGAGACCACGATGGACGCTTTGTTTGACCAGATCGCTGACTGCCTGCGTGCGGACGAGAAGGTGACCATCGCTGGCTTTGGCCGCTTTGAGATGCGTCCTCGCAAGCCGAAGGCTTACACCAACCCCAAGACCAAGGTCTCCAGCCGTTTGGAGTCTACTTCCATCCCTGGCTTCAAGGCCAGCGGCCGTTTCAAGCAGAAGCTCGAGGCTGGCCGTGCTGCTAACCAGAGCGTCGAAGAGACTGCCTGATCTTTAAATTAAGTTGAAGAGCCGTATTCCGAAGCCGTCGGAGTACGGCTCTTTTTGCTGACAAGAGCCGGATTTCATGCTATACTAAGGGAAAACGACGTTTCAGACGAAAAACAGAACGGAGTAGAAAAAACATGCTTTACAGCGAATTACAGTGCAGCGAGGCCGTCCGCAGGGCGGTAGAGCGGATGGGATTCACCGAGATGACTGAGATCCAGAAAAAGACCATCCCGGCCATGCTGGCAGGCCGTGACGTTATCGCAAAGGCTCCCACCGGTACGGGCAAGACCTGCGCCTTTGGCATCCCGGTAGCGGAACATATCGACCCAGCACAGAAAGTGCCGCAGGCGGTCATTATGGCACCGACCCGGGAGCTGGCTCAGCAGATCGCAGATGAACTCAGTGAACTGACCTATTTTATGCCGGAAGTGCAGGTCGCCTGCGTCTATGGTGGCGCAAATATGGAAAAACAGGCACGCCGTCTGGCAGAGGGCTGTCAGATCGTTGTCGCCACACCGGGCCGTCTGATGGATCATTACAAGCACCATAGCATTGACCTCTCTCATGTAACTCAACTCGTTCTCGATGAGGCCGACGAGATGCTGAACATGGGCTTTTATAAAGATGTGCGGCATATCATCGAGATGATGAAGGCACGCAAGTCGCTCTCGATGTTCTCGGCAACCATCAGCCGGGAGGTCATGGATATCGGCTGGCTGTACCAGAACAACGCCGAAGAGATCACCGTCCAGCCCAAAGAGGAGAGTCAGCCGAAAATTACCCAGTATATGCTGGAGACATCCGGACGAAATAAGCTGTCTGATTTGGCGCAGATCATCATCGGTGAGGGCTATAAGCGAGTCATGGTCTTCTGCGATACCAAGTTCAACACGGCAACGCTGGCGAATCAGCTGGCAGCTCTGGGCTTCTCAGTGGACTGTCTGCATGGTGACCTTTCTCAGAAAGAGCGAAACCAGATCATGCAGAATTTCCGGGATGGCAAACTGGCGATTCTGGTTGCGACGGATGTTGCGGCTCGTGGCATTGATGTTTCTGATGTGGATGCGGTCATCAACTACGATGTGCCCGGTGATAACGAACATTACACCCACCGCATTGGCCGTACCGGTCGAGCAAAAAAAGAAGGCGTGAGCTATCTGTTCTATGTACCGGAGGAGAAAAAACGTGTGCAGGAGCTGCTCCGTCTGACCCGGAACACGGAACTCTGCACGCCGGTGCATTTTGATTTCAACCATGAACATATCGTCGTTGAGCAAAAACAGGACAATGCAGACCGTTTCCAGATAAAGTGTTATTTCTAAAATAAACGATAGGACTCCCTGTAAGAGCGAAAGCTTTTTGCAGGGAGTTCTGTGCTTTTATATTATAATAAGGTAAATAGATGTCAAAAGTCTGACTTTAGTCTGAAGAAAAACTGTCAGATGTATACAAAACTCAAAAAAGAGGCAAAAAAATGAAAAAAAGACTTGCCAAAAGGGGGCTTGTGTGGTATTATACTCA
>CAVBWT010000008.1:0-75311 GCA_963599235.1 Lawsonibacter asaccharolyticus
AATGGAATGATTGAAAAATGTACGTTAAGTCTTGGCCACCCTAAAAATCGACTGGGATGGATTGATTCTAAAAAGGGGGTTGTTATAAATTCGGATATAAATCGACTGTGGAGTTTTTCAGAATTAAAACCAGAATGTCGTTCCTGCCCGGATTTGTTACAGTGCATGAATCTTCGTTGTGGAAGAAGCCGAATAATTTCCAATAAAGGAACGGAACCTTGTAATTTAGCAAGATTGAACCTCTATTGAATCACAGCTTTTGATAAACAAATTAAGAAGGAGTAAATCGAGGTATGTTATATTATATAAAAAAAGCATGGCTAGATAACTTGCTGACGGTACTTTGTCTTATTGCAGAAAACATTTGTAAAGTAGGAGTCAGTCTCACTTTGATGTGGTCGTTTCAACAAATTATTGAACGTGACTTTTTACGCTTTATAATTATGCTATCGGGAATGATTTTTCTTTGGATTATTATCTTTCTTTTGCAATTTTTACAGGCAGTTTGTCAGAACCGTGCTATATATAAGATGAACAACCTGATACGAAAAGATATTGCCTTCAACATTTTACAAAAAAGTCATCATGAATATCATGAACAACAAATTGGAAACTATTTGTCACAATTTACAAATGATATCAATGAAATTCGGCAGAGGGCATGGATACCGTTTTATGATTTGATTGGTAAAATTACACTGGTTGTCGTTAGTATGGCTGCACTAGCTAGTTTGCACTGGAAACTCCTAGCGGCTTGCCTTGCTACAGCTTTGCTTATGTTTGTGATTCCAAAGTTTTTTGATAAAAAATTGAAAATGGCATCATCTATGTTTTCGCGGCGGCAGAGTGAGGCGTTGAGTACATTTAAGGATTTGCTGTCTGGCTATGATGTGCTTCGCTTTTTTGGAAGAGATATACGATTTCAAGCTGGAATCTCTAATGCAAGTCAAGTCGCTGAAAAATCTTGCTATGAATTAAACGTAACACAATCAAAAATATTCAATGGCTTGGGTGTTTTGAATATGTGTTTTCAGGGGGTTGTCATGGCACTAATGGGATGGCTCTCTATTGAAGGAGTTATCATTCAATCTGCTCTTCTGGGAGGAAATACAATTTGCGGCAATGTCTACAATGGATTGGAAGCTATTGTAGATTTGCAATTATCAATTACATCTAGCAAGCCATATTTTGACAAAGTTACGGTTCATGCTGGTGAGTCATTGCTAACGAATAATAGCCTGCCTGCCCTACAGAAGAGTATTACCTTGGAAGATATCTCTTTCTGGTACGATGAAAAGAAGCCTATCCTAGTTCACATGAACGCTCAGTTCAAAAAAGGGGGAAAATACGCTCTTATCGGACCTTCTGGCTGTGGAAAGAGTACATTATTAAAAATTCTTTTAGGGTGGTTGCCGGGTTATCAGGGAACCATCCGGTTTGACGGGCGAGATATGCGAGAATACACTCCTGAACAATTACAACAGCAGATGAGCTATATTGAGCAGGATGTATTTCTCTTTAATACAAGCATCCGAGAGAACATCACATTAGGGGAAGACTTCAATGACCAACAGATGAAAAAAGCGTTGAGGGATAGTGCTTTGACTGGAGACTTGGCTATCATGCCCCAAGGGTTAGATACTCTAGTAGGAGAGGAAGGTCGCAATCTCTCTGGAGGTCAAAAGCAGCGAGTCGCAATTGCCAGAGCACTAATTCACAACCGCAACATTCTGCTGGTAGATGAGGGAACCAGTGCCTTAGATCAGAAAAATGCCGATATTGTGGAAAAAAATCTGCTGGACAATCCTGACTTGACATTGATTCTCATTAGCCATCACCTAAGTGACGAACGCAAAGCTCAGTTCGACCATGTGTATGAAATGTCCCCTGCATCTGCTGTTACCTGAAATCGAGAGGTGATTAGGATAGCTGAAAAAATCAAAATACCTTGTCAAGAGGGCTGGCACTGTCCAGCCCTCTATCTTTTTGCTAATGTTTTTGATATGTTTTCTTGCAATCTGCCGAAAGTGGCATATTTTCAAAAGTTCTTGTTGACACGGCACGAATTTTATGGTAATCTATCCCAACAATTGAATATAACATATTTTTACATATTCGTTCAGACCCTGTGGGGCTGAACATCTTGGCTTCCAGCCGTTACATAACCGACTAGCATGACCTTCCAGAAAACGTGAAGGCAAGACTGGTCTATTTTGTGACGGCTTTTTTATTGCCGTTTTATTCACTGCACCTTGAAAACCGCATGACCGTCTGCATGGGATACACGGCGATGACCCCACAGGGGAGAGCCGGAAAACGCCGCCGAGAGGGGACAGGAAAACCATGCAGGGAGAACGGCACACCAAACCTCATGTGTTCAAAATGAACACACTGGTTATTGTTCCTAGCCTAAATCAATGTAGATAAATTGTCCACATTGATTCATCCGCGTTACAGTAATTTGGTAAGTGCTGCTTTTCAGTACATACCAGATTACCGTAACACAATCGCTCTATGGTGAGTTACAAAACCATAACTCACCACTTGGAAGCGGTAAATGTACAAAATGTCCACTTACCACTCAACTATAACAGAGGAAGTTTAGTTGGTGGTCATTTTGACCATCAACCAGATAATTGCAACGCTTTATTGTGTAAAAGTGGTGGTTATCAAAGTGGTGACCACCATATATCCGTAACAGCCAAAGGAGGATGCCTATGACAACGGAACAATGGGAACGCAAAAATCAGGACACCCTGATGGAATATTTCATTGATGGCGACCCCAGTGTGCGCAGAATCCAGTGTGAATATTGCCGCAAAATCATCTACACTCAGACCTGATATTGGCAGACGGCCTCAGAGATAGCGGTTAAAGTGATTTCTTTCATCAACTTCATTTTCCGCTTTTTGAGGTTGTTTGTCTTTCTTTTTTTCTAAACTTTTGTTTTGTCTCCTTTCTACCCTTGATTCACATTATTAGACTCCCGAGTATGCCGAGAAGCCGCCGTCGACAGGCAGGCAGATGCCGGTGATGAACCCGGCGGCATCGTTATTTAACAGGAAGAGCAGTGCGCCGACAAGATCCTTTTCGCTGTCGCCAAAACGTCCCATCGGGGTGGCGGCGAGGATCTTTCCGGTACGGGCGGTCGGGGTGCCGTCTTCATTATAGAGCAGCTTGGAATTTTGTTCACTGGCAAAGAAGCCGGGCGCAATGGCGTTGACCCGAATGCCGACCTTGCTGAAGTGGACAGCCAGCCACTGGGTGAAATTGGTGACTGCGGCCTTGGAGCCGGAGTATGCCGGGATCTTCGTCAGGGGCAGATAGGCGTTCATGCTGGAAATATTCAGGATGTTGCAGCCCTCACGGCTCACCATCTGGCGTGCGAATGCCTGCGTCGGCAGCAGGGTACCAATGAAGTTCAGGTTGAACACCATTTCAACGCCGCTCTCATCGAGGTCGAAGAAGGTAACGGTGTCTGTGTCGAGATCGCCCAGCTCGAAGTATTCCTTGTCCGTGTTTGCACGGGCATTGTTGCCGCCTGCGCCGTTGATGAGGATATCGCAAGGGCCGAGGTCTGCCATAACGTCTTCCGCGACCTGCAGACAGTTCGCTTTGTTCATAACGTTGCAGGTGTAGCCTTTCGCTACGCCACCCTCGGTCTCGATCTCATCTGCCAGTGCCTTGAGCTTGTCCATATTCCGGCCCAGCAGAGCGACCTTTGCGCCTGCGCGAGCCAGAGCCTTCGCAAAGATGGAACACAGTGTGCCGCTGGCACCGGTGACAACTGCGACTTTGCCGGTAAGGTCGGTATTCAATACGTTCTTTTCCATGATCTTCTCCTTTTTCTGCGTAAATTGTAATACTAGTATATCAGAAAAAATGAACTTTGGATAGAGATTTCTTTCGATTGTTAGCAAAAATTAGGGTTTCTGAGAAGAGAGGACAGGTTAAAATCACTAAATCGGGAAGAGGAATTTTGTGACTTCAGACGATTTTCGGTTTCGGTTTGGAATCTTTGCGGGAAACGTTGACAATCTGTCGAATTGTGTCGTATCATGAGCTTATAAAAGCGTTGCATCACCGCTGAAAAATTGTTGTAATAGAAAGGAATACTGCCATGAAGACCGCACAACTGACCCGAAAAGTATTTGCCGCTTTTGCTCTTGCAGGAGTTCTTGCGTTTGTGACAGCATTTCCTGCATTTGCAACAGAAAATACAACGTTAGAACTTTTAGACCATGCCGTTCGGTTTGACGTCTATACGCTCTGTGAGGAGCCTACATACAGCGTCAGTTTTTCGTGGGGCAGCATGGAATTCTACTATCAATACGACACTGGATGGGAATACCGTGACCCGACGTTCAATGAATTGAAATTTGAAAATGCCAGTCTGGTTCCGGTCGGTGTAACGCTTGAGTTTGATGGACAGGCCGGTTATACGGGAAAGTTCAATACGGAACACACCGGAAAGGGCGAGGATTACAAGGCACTGTACCTGAGCGCAAGGGAATCGACAGATGAGCCAGATGTCCCGACCGGTTCGATGTATCTGATCCTGAACGATAAGGTTCCGTTTACCACGCAAAAACAGTGCATTGGTGAGTTTGTTGTAACGCTGAAAGATGTCGTTACCAACGGGATGAATCAATTTGTGGATACTTACGGAGAAAAGAACATCGGGCATGTTACGCGCAGCAACAAGATCGTTCCGTTTGACCGGGATGATTTGAACCGCTGACAGCTTTGTAAACATTTGTTAACAAACTTTCACTTGCAATTTCCTATGAATTGAGTATAATAAAGACTCGTGAGTAAATTTCACACGAATTTACTCGAAAGAAGAAACTTTTCATCGAAGGAGTCTATACATTATGAAACTCAAGAATGTTGGTATTGCAGCTGTTGCTGTTGTTCTGGCTGTTGGTATGACCGCTTGCGGCGGTTCTTCCTCTTCCACCGCTTCCTCTGTCGCCTCCTCCGCTGCATCTTCTGTTGCAGCTTCTTCCGAGGCTGCATCTTCCGAGGCAGCTTCTTCTGAGACTGCTGCTGAGAGCGCAGAGTACACTGTCTACAACACCACCGGTTCCAAGGTCACCGAGCTGTACCTGTACGAGGCTGGTTCTGAGGACAAGGGCGAGAACCTGGCAGGCGAGGGTCTGGCTGACGGCGAGAGCATCGTCATCACCCGTGATGAGGACGCTGACAAGCAGAAGGACATCAAGTATGTTCTGGAGTTCACCACCGAGGACGGCACTACCCAGAGCTTCGAGACTCTGAGCTATGAGACTGCTCCCGTCAGCCTGCTGAGTGCTGATGCTGCTGCAGGTGCTACCCCCATCGCTTTCTCTGCTCCCCAGCAGTAATCGGTCGGGTACATCTCCCATTCTGATACAATAAAAACTGCCGCACAAGGTTTTTAATGCCCTGTGCGGCAGTTTTTGTTATGTTATGAAATCATGCTGCAATGCGGTGCGGTTCAGACCTTCTCGATGGTGATGCTCCACTCGCTGGTCATTGCCTCATCCGGTTCGAGGACTTCATGCTTGCCCTCTTCGTTGACGCTGTTTGCCCAGCCATTCCACGGCTCCATGCAGACAAAGCTCTCGGCATCCTGCTGCCAGAGAACACCGTTATCAAAGGTCTCGTCGGCATCGACGGTGACCTTGTGGCCGTTGCCCTTATCGGTAAAGGTCATGGGGAACTCGACGCCGGTCATCAGGCGGATGGTGTTGTCTGCGCCCTCTTTCCGGGTCAGAGTGATCTTCTCAGAAGCGGCAGGCTGCTCGCCCTTGGCGTTCTCGGAGCAGGTAGCGCACTTGATATCAAAATCAACATTTTCCAGCTTGGAAGCCTGAAAGTAGGGGTGATAGCCAAAGCTGAACGGCATCGGTTTGTCGCCCTCGTTGATGACGGTCATGCTGATGGTGGCTTTGTTGCCCTCGAGGTTGTAGTTCACCAGCAGGGTGAAGTCATACGGATAGAGGAACTTGGTCAACGGAGTGGCTTCCAGCACCAGAGAGATACCGTCCGGGCCGACACTCTCGACTTCCCATGCGCAGAGGTCTGCAAAGCCGTGTGTCTCCATCGGGTATGCCTTGCCGTCAAAGATATGGACACCGTTATCCGGGTTGCCGCAGCTGGGGAACAGCACCGGCACACCAAAACGGGGGCGGTTGCACTCGCTGAAATTCGGACGGCGCGTCCAGATATACTCGTCGCCGTCGAGGGTGAAACCGGTGATCATGCCGCCGCGCTCCGGGGTGATGGTAAGAGCGGTCTTTGCAGCCGGGTCGGTGATGACGTACTGCTCGTAGCAGGCACCATTCTCGGTGACATACTGAGTTGTGATCTGATTCATTTCAAATCCTCCTTATGATTTTGGTGTTCTTCCAGTTTTTTAAAGTAATAGTCGATGCCATAGCGGATAAGGTACTTGATGAGACATACAAGGCCGTAGATGACGGCTGCATAGAATAACAGCGTGAAAATCAAAACACTATCTGCCATAGTCAACGCTCCTTTCCGTTGTGAAGCATAAAGAGGCTGCCGTATCGCAAAAAGCGCACAGCAGCCTCCTTTTAATTACAGAACAACGCCGTCCTTGAAGATAGAGATCTCACGGAAACCGTGCTTCTCTGCCTTGGTCTGCTCACCGCTTGCAACACGGATGACCAGATCCAGCAGGTCTTTTGCAGCTTCGTCGATGGTCTTCTCGCCGTCAGCAATGACGCCAGTGTTGAAGTCGATCCAGCCGGACTTCTTCTCTGCCAGCGGAGTATTGGTGGAGATCTTCAGGGTCGGAGCCGGAGCCGAGAACGGAGTGCCGCGGCCGGTGGAGAATAGAATCAGATGTGCACCTGCTGCGGTCATTGCAGTAGCGGACACAAGGTCGTTGCCGGGGCCGTACAGCATGTTCAGACCCTTGGTGACAACGGGGTCGCCGTAGCCGATAACGTCCATGATGGGAGCCGTGCCGCCCTTCTGGACACAGCCGCAGCTCTTGTCTTCCAGCGTGGTGATGCCGCCCTGCTTGTTGCCCGGAGACGGGTTGTCATAGACGACCTCATTGTGGCTGATGAAATATTCCTTGAAGCCATTGATCATCTTCTCAGCCTTGACGAAGACGTCATGGTTGATGCAGCGGTCCATCAGGAAGCCCTCGGCACCGAACATCTCGGGAACCTCGGTCAGGACGGTGGAACCGCCGCGCTGACCCATCATATCCGAGAAGCGGCCGATGGTCGGGTTTGCGGTGATGCCGGACAGACCGTCCGAACCGCCGCACTTCATGCCGACGACCAGCTCCGAGACGGGGATAGGCTCACGCTTGAACTGGCCTGCGTAAGCAGCCAGCTCTTTCAGGATGTCACGAGCAGCGGCGAACTCGTCGTCCACGTCCTGACAGGTCAGGAACTTGACACGGTCGGGGTCGTACTCGCCCAGCTCCTGCACGAACTGATCGTGCTGAAGGTTCTCGCAGCCCAGATGCAGCACCAGAACGGCACCTGTGTTGGGGTGGTGGGTCAGAGCGGCCAGCAACTTCCGGGTCTGCGCATGGTCGTGACCGGTCTGGCTGCATCCGAAGGGATGGGTAAAAGTATACAGACCCTCGATGGAGCCGGTGACGAGATCCTGATTGTCCGCTACGATTTTCTTGGCGATGTCGTTGACACAACCGACAGTCGGGATGATCCAGATCTCGTTGCGGATGGCGGCACGGCCATCCTTGCGGCGGAAGCCCATGAAGGTCTCCGGCTCGACATTGGGCAGGGGGGCCAGATCGGGAGAGGGATTGTAGCTGTACTCGACCTCACCGGAAAGGTTGGTCTTGACGTTGTGGGTGTGCATCCAGGTGCCCGGCTCGGCATCTGCGGTGGCGTGGCCGATGGGGAAACCATACTTGATGACGTTCTCGCCTGCCTTGATGGGAGCAACAGCCATCTTGTGACCCTGAGGGATGTCCTCGAGGGCAGTCACGGACAGACCGTCAACTTCCACGAGCGTACCCTTGGCGATGGGATGCAGCGCAACAACAACATTGTCGATGGGGCTGATATGAATAGCCTGCGGCATAGTTTTTCTCCTAAAAAATTCTCATAAATGCGAAAAAGGGGCTGCTGCTGAACGCAGCAGCCCTTTTCACACAGAAATATCGGAAATGCAGAGCTTACAGGCAGCTCTTGTAAGCAGCCTCAGCACCCTCGGTGCGGATGAGTTCCAGATCGGCCAGAACAGCAGCCTCGAGGCCGTCGATCTTGGTCAGATCCTGATCCCACATCTGGGTGTTGCTCAGGACAGCCTTGACCAGCTCAGCAGCGGTGTCGTCTTTGTGAGCATAGTAGAAGTCCAGAGCCCATGCGTCATCCTGGATCTTGTAGGTGTTGCCAGCCGGACGCTTGCAGATCAGGCCGTCAGCAGTACGCTCCTGAATGTCGTTGGAGTAGAAAGCAATATAAGCAGCCAGAGACATGGTTAGGCACTTGGGCAGCTTCTTCTGCTCCTCGATGTAGGTCAGGAAGGAAGGCATGTTGCGAGCCTTCCACTTGGAGGTGGAGTTCAGGGAGATGCTCATCAGCTCATGGTTGATGAACGGGTTGTTGAAACGATCCTGAACAGCGGATGCAAAGTCCTCGAGGTCCTTCTTGTCCAGAGGCAGGGTGGGGATGACTTCCTCGTGCAGCATCTTGTTCATAAAGCCGCGGATGGTGTCGTTGTGCATGCAGTCACGAACGATGTCGAAGCCTGCCAGATATGCGCCCAGAACGAAGCCGGTATGTGCGCCGTTCAGGATACGGACCTTGCGCTTCTTGTACGGGGCGACATCGGGAACGACCATGACGTTGACGCCGGCCTTCTTGAACGGGAGCTTGTCCTCCAGCCATGCCGGGCCTTCGATGACCCAGACGCCGAAGACTTCGCCGACGTCCAGAACCTGATCGTGGTAGCCGTTGGCTTCTTCCATAGCAGCCAGCTCCTGAGGATCACGGATGCGACCCGGAACGATACGGTCGACCAGAGTGGAGCAGAAGGTGTTGTCGTTGTTCATCCAGTCAATGAAGCTCTGCTCGAGGTTCCAGTCCTTAGCGTAGTTGTTGCAGCACTTCTGCAGCTCTTTGCCGTTGTTGTCGATCAGCTCGCAGGACAGGATGACCAGACCCTTGTCTGCTGCGCCGTTGAATGCCTTGTAACGTTCGTACAGGACACGGGTCAGCTTAGCCGGGAAGCTGTTGGGAGGAACCTGATCGAACTCGCTGTCGCCCTGCGTGTAAGCGATGCCGGCCTCGGTGGTGTTGGAAGCAACGATCTCGAGATCAGGAGACTTTGCCAGCTCGAGGACTTCAGCCCACTTGCCGTCCTCGTAGGGGCAGACGCAGCCGGAGACACAGGAGATCACGCGCTTTGCGTCGACCTTCTGGCCCTTCTCGCTGCCGCGCAGATACAGGGTGTACAGACCTTCCTGATCCTCGATCCAGTGTGCCATCTGGGGGAAGTTGCCGATGGGCTGCACCAGCTCGACCTTGCCGTTGTAGCCAGCCTTCTCGTTTGCGATATCAAAGAAGTAGTCAACAAAGGCACGCAGGAAGTTGCCTTCGCCAAACTGCATGACCTTAACGGGAGCATCCTTCAGGACGTAGCCGTTGTAACCAGACTGTTCCAGAACCTTGTAATTCAAAGTTTCCATTTCACTTTTCTCCTTTTTGTTTTGCTTTGCTTCGCTCGGGAGAGGAAGACCCTCTCCGCTTCTCTGTCTCTATTTTATGCTGTTGTATACAAATAAGTCAAGTGGTTCTTTACAGTTTTTACCCCGAAAATGGGCCATTTTCATAAAGTCTGGCGGTTTTCACAATCAAAGGGCTAAAAATTTGGCAGTTTTTCAGTTGTATACATCGACATTTTCCGGTATACTATAGCTAGGCACGGTCTGTCTGGACGGACGGCCCGTATTGAAACTCATTTTTAAGGTATAGAAAAGGAGTTATCGACCCATGAAAGCATTTATGGATAAGGAATTCATGCTCCAGTCTCCCACTGCTCAGCATCTGTATCACGCTTACGCAGAGGATATGCCCATCTGCGACTATCACTGCCACATCCCTCCCCGTGAGATCTACGAGAACCGCCGCTTTGAGAACATCGCTCAGGTCTGGCTGGGCGGCCGCAACCCGGACGGCAGCTACTTCGGCGACCACTACAAGTGGCGTGTCATGCGCTCCAATGGTGTTCCTGAGGAGTACATCACCGGCGATAAGCCCGACCGTGAGCGTTTCCAGAAGTTTGCAGAGGCTCTGCCGATGGCTATCGGCAATCCGATGTACCACTGGACCAACCTCGAGCTGCACAGATTCTTCGGTTATGACGGCGTGCTGAACGGCGATACCGCTGAGGAAGTCTGGAACCTGTGCAACGAGAAGCTGCAGAATGACCCGAAGCTGACCGTCCGTGGTCTGATCGAGCAGTCCAATGTTGCTTTCATCGGCACCACCGATGACCCCATCGACAGCCTGGAGTGGCACAAGAAGATCAAGGAAGACCCCACCATCAAGTTCACCGTGGCTCCTTCCTTCCGCCCCGACAAGGCCATCAACATCAATAAGCCCGGCTTTGCTGAGTACATGGGCAAGCTGGCTGAGGTCGTTGGCAAAGAGAAGCTGGCCTGCATCGACTGCGTGACTGACGCTCTTACCAAGCGCATCGAGTTCTTCGCTGAGCTGGGCTGCCGTGCTTCCGACCACGGTCTGGATTACATCCCCTACCGTGAGGCTTCCAAGGAAGAGGTCAATGCCATCTACCAGAAGGTCATGGCTGGTGAGACCTGCACCGTCGAAGAGGCTGAAAAGTATCAGACCTATATCCTCATCCATCTGGGCAAGCAGTATCATCGCCTGAACATCGCAATGCAGATCCATTACAACTGCCTGCGTGGTGTCAACCGCAAGATGAACGCTCTGCTGGGACCCGATACCGGTTTCGATATGATCAACACCGCTACCTGCGGCGGCGAGATCGCAGCTCTGCTGAGCGCACTGAACGACACCGATGAGTGCCCCAAGACCATCATCTACAGCCTGAACCCGGCGGACAATGAGCAGATCGGCACCATCCTCGGCTGCTTCCAGAGCAGCGAGGTTCCGGGCAAGATCCAGCACGGTTCCGCATGGTGGTTCAACGACCAGAAGATCGGCATGGAGAACCAGATCAAGAGTCTGGCAAATCTGGGTCTGCTGGGCAACTTCGTCGGTATGCTGACCGACAGCCGCAGCTTCCTGAGCTACACCCGTCACGATTACTTCCGCCGCATCCTCTGCAACGTCATCGGCCAGTGGGTCGAGGATGGCGAATATCCCAACGACGAGAAGGCTCTGGAGAAGATCGTTCGCGGTATTTGCTTCGACAACGCAAAGCGTTACTTTGCTCTGTAAGATTTGAGCGGTGCTGACCGCTTGAAATAGCAAAAAGAGTTCTGACGTGATAAACGAAACACCCCTCTGTCTCAACGGCATCATGCCTGCGAGATGGAGGGGTGTTTGTTGCATTGTGTCGAACTTTATGCTATGATATGAATGCTGTCATTGACATCATGAAGGCACTGCCTGAAACGCAGGCGGCTATGACTCTTACCGGCAGCTTTTGTCTTGAGGTTTCCCCAGCAAGTTGCCGGGAGGTCGGCTTTTTCTGAAAGTTAAGGATCCTTCTGGACGCTATATGCCGAAAGGAGGGATGTCCAATGAGTCTGATGGAATTCCTGACAATGCAGCAGGTGCTGATCTCAGCACTTGCGCTGCTCGTCAGTATCGTCAGTGTGACCTTTACGATCACATGGACGATTTCCCACGACAAAAAAGACAATGACAAAAAGAAAAAGTAACCGCCGAGGCCTAGCATACTTCGCGGTTACTTTCCTTTTATGACAAGTTGCCGGTAAGAGGCTAGCCGTTTTGCTGGCAGTGCCTTTTCCTGTTTAAAGTATATACGATTTGACGTTGGTTGTCAAGCAATTTGAGCTTACAGAAAAACCCACTCATTTTCTGCTGTTACACAGAGAACGGGTGGGTTTTGCACATTTAAAGTTTACACGGTGGAAGACTTACTTGGGCTGACGGCCAATGTATGCGAGGATGCCGCCATCAGCGTAGAGGATCTGGCCGTTCACGAAATCGGAAGCGTGGGAAGCGAGGAAGACGCAGGGGCCGACCATGTCTTCCGGGTCACCCCAGCGGCCAGCAGGAGTCTTGGCGCAGATGAAGGTGTCGAAGGGATGACGGCTGCCGTCCGGCTGGATCTCACGCAGAGGAGCGGTCTGAGCGGTCGCAATGTAGCCCGGGCCCATGCCGTTGCACTGGATGTTGTACTCGCCGTACTCGGATGCGATGTTCCGGGTGAGCATCTTCAGTGCGCCCTTTGCGGATGCGTAAGCGGAGACCGTCTCACGACCCAGCTCGCTCATCATGGAGCAGATGTTGATGATCTTACCCTCACGCTTTGCGATCATGTCGGGCAGAACGGCCTTGGAGCAGTTGAACGCACCGCCAACGTGGACGTCAATGACACGCATGAAATCGGTGTGGCTCATCTCGATCATCGGAACGCGCTTCATCAGACCGGCGTTGTTGACGAGGATATCGACGGGGCCGACCTCGGCCTTGATCTTTGCGACCATCTCGTTGACAGCTGCCTCGTCGGTGACGTCAGCAACATAGCCGTGCGCTTCGACACCAGCTTCTTTGTAAGCGGCGATGCCCTTTTCGAGGCTGCCCTCGTTAGAACAGTTGAAGCAGACGGTAGCACCGCACTTTGCCATGCCGACAGCGATGGAGAAGCCGATGCCGTGCGCACCGCCGGTGATCAGAGCGACTTTGCCCTTCAGATCAAATGCAGAAAGATCCATTGTTGTAATCTCCTTCTATTTTTCAGTTTTAAAAACCCCATACCAGAGTCGTCCGGTATGGGGTTTCAGGTGCTGTTTAGCGCAGGTCAGTGGTAGCGATGTTATCCATGTCGTCAAACTCCATGTTCTCGCCGCCCATTGCCCAAATAAAGGTGTAATTCGAGGTGCCTACGCCGCTGTGAATGCTCCAGGAGGGGCTGATGACAGCATCCTCGTTGTGCATCACGATGTGGCGAGTCTGAGTCGGCTCGCCGCACATGTGGAACACCACCTGCCCCTCGGGCAGTTCAAAGTAAGTATAGATCTCCATCCGACGCTCGTGGGTGTGGCTGGGCATCGTGTTCCAGTTGGAACCCGGCTCCAGTTCGGTCATACCCATGCTCAGCTGGCAGGTCTTCAGAACATCCGGGTGGATGAACTGATTGATGGTACGCTTATTGCAGGTCTCGACGCTGCCCAGAGGACGATGGTTTGCATCGGCCATCTTGATAAGGCGAGTCTCATACGAGCAATGTGCCGGAGCGGAGACCATGTAGAACTTGGCCGGATGCTCGGGATCGGCAGAAGCGAAGGTCACTTCCTTGGTGCCTTTGGTGATGTACAGGCAGTCCTTGTAGCCCAACTTGTACTCGACACCATCTGCAACGACGATACCGGTGGAATCCTTACCAATGTTGAACATGCCGATCTCACGGCGTTCGAGGAAGTAGTGGGTGCCGAAGTTCGCCCAGACGTCGATGCCCTTGTCGATGGACACGGTCTCGTGGACAGGCATGCAGCCCAGCGTTACCATGCGGTCGACATGGCTGTAAACAGCGACGACTTCATCTGCCTTGTACAGGCCGGTGATGAGCATCTCGTCACGCATTTCCTCGGTGGTATAACGCTTAAAATCTTTCTGGTTGCAGGAATAACGGATATCCATCTCGGAATCCTCCTGTAATTACCGCTGGATACGGCCAGAACCGTCGCCGCCAGCCAGCTTTTCGACCTCAGAGACGGTGACCATGTTGTAGTCGCCCTCGATGGAGTGCTTCAGAGCAGAAGCTGCAACTGCGAACTCGACAGCCTCCTGAGTGGACTTGCCGGTCAGCAGAGAGTAGATCAGGCCGCCGCCGAAGGAGTCGCCGCCGCCAACGCGGTCGATGATCTTCAGCTCGTACTTCTTGGAGAAGCAGTACTCGTTAGAAGCGACATCATACAGCATTGCGCTCCAGCCGTTCTCAGAAGCGTTGTGAGACTCACGCAGGGTGATAGCAACCTTCTCGAAGTGGAACTTGTCAGCCAGCTGCTTTGCAACGCTCTTGTAACCCTCAGCGTTCAGCTTGCCGCCGTAGATATCGGTAGCCTCAGCCTCGATGCCGAAGACGTCCTTCGCATCCTCCTCGTTGGAGATGCAGACGTCAACGTACTGGCACAGCTCGGTCATAGCAGCACGAGCCTGCTCACGGGTCCACAGCTTGCCGCGGTAGTTCAGGTCGCAGCTGATCTTCACGCCGCGAGCCTTAGCAGCCTTGCAAGCCTCCAGGCAGATCTCAACGACATTCTGACCCAGAGCCGGAGTGATGCCGGTGAAGTGGAACCAATCAACGCCCTCGAAGATCTTATCCCAGTCGAAGTCAGAAGGCTGAGCCAGCTGGATCGCGCTGTTTGCACGGTCATAGATGCAGACGGAACCACGCTGAGAAGCACCCTTCTCGTTGTAGTAGATGCCCACACGGTCGCCGCCGCGGACGATCATGCTGGTGTCGACGCCGTAACGGCGCAGGCTGTTGATAGCAGCCTGACCGATCGCATGAGCGGGCAGCTTGGTGACGAAGGCTGCGTCAACGCCGTAGTTTGCCAGAGAGACAGCGACGTTTGCTTCGCCGCCGCCGAAGGTGAACTCCAGACTGTTAGCCTGAACGAAACGCTCATAGTTGAACGGCTGCAGACGAACCATCAGTTCGCCAAAAGTAACGACTTTCATTGTGGTATTCTCCTTTTTGTTTTAAAGATGTGTTCGGAATATCATCCCACCGCAAGGGTGCTTCCCGGAGCGGCGGCATTTTTGAGGAAAAACTTAAGCCTGAACGAGGTGGAATGCGAAGCCGCCGATCTCGTCTGCGAAGTAGCAGGCAACGGTCTTGCCGTTCTTGACGTTCTTGCTGTCGAGGTCGAACTTGACACCGCGCTGAGACAGGTGGTAGATCGCACGGTCGACATTGTTGCAGCCGATAGCGATGTGGCCATTGGTGCCGCGGCCCGGCTTCTTCATGATCTCGAATTCCTTGTTGCCGACGAAGATGCTGGAGTTGCCCGGAGCGACCTTCATGTTCAGCAGACCGCCGATGAGGTTCGCGACCTTCATAGCCTCTTCCTCGTTGCCGGTGTTGATGCCGACGTGCATGAGCTTCAGGCCCAGCATGGTGTCGACAGCTTCCTTGCTCTGAGCGGTGATCTTTGCCCAGTCGCCAGCCTTGATGACGTCGCTCTTGCACATCCAGGTGCCGCCGACAGCGAAGATCTGATCATAGCCCAGATAATCGTTGACGTTCTTTGCGTTGACACCGCCGGTACACATCCAGCGTGCGCCCTTCAGAGCTGCGCCGATGTTCTTCAGCATACCAACGCCGCCGTTTGCCTCAGCCGGGAAGAACTTCAGAGCCTCGCAGCCCAGGTTCATAGCCTGCTGCATTTCGCCTGCGGAAGCGGTGCCGGGCATCATGATGCCGCCCTTGTCGATGACGTGTTTGCAGACCTCGGGGTCGAAGCCGGGAGCAACGATGAAAGAAGCACCAGCTGCCATAGCACGGTCAGCCTGCTCGCAGGTCAGGACGGTGCCTGCGCCCAGCAGCATCTCAGGCATCTCTTCGTGGATCTTGCGGATGCACTCCTCAGCACATGCAGTGCGGAAGGTGACCTCAGCTGCAGGCAGACCGCCCTCAGCCAGAGCCTTGCACAGGGGCAGAGCCTCGTCAACGCTGTTGAATGCAATAACAGGGATAATGCCGATCTGATAGACCTTTTCTACGATGGGATTCATAACGCATTCTCCTTCTATAATTTAAACTCTCCGAGTGGGGCAGGAGACCCCTTTCGGGCATACCACTCCTACCATACGCTTGTAATACTAGTATAAACGAAGGAGGGGAGTTTGGTAATGCTCAACAAGCACAATGTTTTGAATAAGACCTTGTATACATTGCACAAAAATGCCGAAGGTTCAGAGTTTGAGCCGCCGGAATAGCTCTGCAACGCCGTCATGATCGCAGTCATTTTCGCTCACGAGGTCGGCAAGCTCTTTGATGTGGGGCATTCCGTTTGCCATCACAGCGGCAACACCGGCCTTCTCCAGCATGGCACGGTCGTTTTCGCTGTCACCGACAGCGGCAGTCGCTTCATGTGGGATGCCGAGGATGTCGGCCAGTTCCAGAAGGGCGTTGCCTTTGTCAACATTCCGGGCTGTGACCTCGATGTTTTCGGGTGAACCCTGCACGACCTCGACCCCTTCCAGCTTGAGGAACCGGGGCAGAGCCTTCTGTGCTTCCTCCACAGTGTTGAAGAACATGCAGAATTTTTCGATTTCGTGAGCGTTCCGGCTCATCCACTCGGAGAGGTCACGCACGACGATAAAACGGCCATCGTTGGGCTGCTGTGCCTCGGTGGAGTGCTTCTTTGCAAACCGGGCAGTCAGGCATTCGATGCCGTGGAGGTCTTTGATGGAATGACCGTCGGAGAAGATGCTCATCTCACCCGAGTACTCATTGAACAGCGAAAAGACTTCCCGTGCCTTTTCCACTGGGAAAACATTGTGGACAAGGCAGGCCGGCTCGCTGGTCTCCCGTTCGGCGGCGTTGGAGTACCGGCTGTACACACAGCCCAGAGGGTCGCTGCCGAGATCCCAGACGGCGGCACCGTTGGAAGTGATGGCGTACCGGATGCCGGGCAGCTGCGCCACGATGGGTGGCAGATTTGCCAACGGACGGCCGGTGGCAGGCAGAACGACGACACCGTGGGCAACAGCATCGGCAATGGCCTGACGGGTGAGGGGAGAGATGCTCGAGTGGTGGGTCAGAAGGGTGCCGTCGAGGTCGAGTGCGACCATGCGGACAGGAACAGCAGGTTTTGACATGAGAACTCCTTATTTTAGAAAAAAATAACATCTTAATTCTATCTGATAAAACAGAATTGCGCAAGTCGGAGTCTTGTGGTAAAATAAAACGTCTTAGAATCAAAAATACAGGAGAAATGCTATGAATTTGCAAAAACTGCGGTCGAACTGCCGTCCGCATCTCTGGTTCCAGCTCTACTGGGTGATCTATCTCATCTGGTTTTTCTGGCTGGACTTCACCATCACGGACCCCAAGTACATCATCCACAGTCCCATCGACGATATCATCCCTTTTAATGAATGGTTCGTCTTCCCTTATTGCAGCTGGTTTTTGCTGCTGGCGGCAGTTACCGCAGTCCTCTGGTGGAACGATACAGAGAGCTACGACAAGCTCTGCCTGATGATGTTCTCGGGAATGACCTTCTGCCTTGTTCTTTATATGGTACTGCCGAACGGTCTGGATATCCGCCCCACCGCTGAGGCCATCGGTCGGGATAATGTTGCAATGAGCATCATGAAGATGCTCTGGAGTGCGGATGCCTCGGTCAACGTCTGCCCGTCTATCCACTGCCAGAGTTCCGGCTGCATGGCTCTGGCATTTTCGCAGAGCAAACTGGCAAAGCACCGCCCGGGACTCAAGATTTTGGCGTGGGTCTGGGCTGGTCTCATCTGTGCTTCAACGGTCTTCACTAAGCAGCATTCTATTATAGATGTTGTCTGCGGTCTGGCTCTGGTGGCGGTCTGGGTCCCCATCCTGTACCGCCCCCAAAAGGTAAAAGCGTAATTTTAGCTTGCCGATCTTGTGAAACCCCTTGACGCAGACGATTTGTGCGAATACAATAAAATCGTGATTGATATATCAAAGTTGGTATACGCCGATTTGTGAAATACAAGGAGAGTGGAACGTATGGCAACAAAGAGCGCGCGTGAGATCGCATACGATACCATCCGCAGCCGAATCATTACGATGGAACTGAAACCCGGCGATGAGCTGAACGACCGCCTGCTGGCACAGGAACTGGGGATCAGCCGCACTCCCATGCGAGAGGCCCTCATCATGCTCAACATCGCCCACATGGTGACCATTAAACCTCAGAGCGGTACCCATGTGGCTCCCATCGACCTGAAGCTGATGGAGATGGAACAGTTTGCTCGCTATACCTTAGAGAAAGAGATTTTGAACCGCATTCGGGGCAGCCTGACGGAAGAGCAGGAAGCGGCCTACCGGCTGAACATCGAACAGTACCGTACACTGGAACGAAATCCGGGGGAGCCGAATCGCGAGAGCCGGATGCTTGATTTGGACAATGCCTTTCACCGGATGGCCTTTGAGATCTGCGGCATGGAAGCCCATTTCGACCATATGCTTTCGACCTTTCAGCACATCGAGCGTCTGCGCAAGTTCAGTCTTCAGACGGACGAGAACAAGTCTGTCTGCGCAGCGCATACCCGAATCCTTGAAGCTGTGCTGCACGGCACGGAAGACGATGTGGGCCGGGCGTTGAGCGACCATCTGAACCGATATAAGCTCTCGGTGGAACAGGCGAGGAAGCATCACCCGGACTACTTTATTAAAGGGAAAACATCGTTAAAATAAAATCAAAAATCGTCTGAAAGACGGCTGCAAAATCGGAAAAACCGATTGGCAGTCGTCTTTTTGTCTAAAGTATACAAGAAAAAACTCTAAAAAATGTCAAAACGCCAATTGCCAAAATCAAACTGATATATTAGAATATAAGACGAGAATGCGCCCCAGTGATTGCTGTGGGCCAAAAGCGATGGGAAAACAACAAGGAGGACCCCACTATGCCTATGAAAATGGGTTGGCGTTGGTACGGTGAAGGCAACGATCCGATCACCCTCAGCGACATCAAGCAGATCCCCGGCGTGACCAGCATCGTCTGGGCACTGCACAACAAGATGCCCGGCGAGATCTGGGAAGTCGACGAAATCCAGAAGGTCGCAGACCAGATCCACGCCTACGGTTTTGATATGGACGTAGTCGAGTCGGTCAATGTCCACGACGACATCAAGATCGGCTTGCCTACCCGTGACGAGTACATCGAGAACTACAAGCAGTGCATCCGCAATCTGTCCAAGTTCGGTGTCAAGGTCATCTGCTACAACTTTATGCCGATCTTCGACTGGACCCGTACCGACCTGTTCCACCCGGTCGGCGATGGTTCTACTGCTCTGTTCTATCAGAAGGATATGATCCAGGATGATTACAAGGCAATGGCCGAGTACATCATGTCCTTCACCGAGAAGTACAACATGACCTTCCCGGGCTGGGAGCCGGAGCGCATGGCAAAGCTGGACGAGCTGTTCAAGGCTTACGCTCCTGTCACCAAGGAGAAGCTGTGGGAGAACCTGAAGTACTTCCTCGAAGCTCTGATGCCGACCTGCCGTGAGTGCGATATCAAGATGGCCATCCACATGGATGATCCTCCTTGGGATATCTTCGGCCTGCCCCGTCTGCTGGTCGACGCTGAGAGCATCGACCGCTTCCTGAGCATGGTCGACGACGAGTACAACTGCCTGACCCTCTGCTCCGGTAGCCTGAGCGCAAATCCCAACAACAACGTTGCTGAGATCGTCCGCAAGCACTGCGACCGCATCGCATTTGCGCACATCCGCAACATCCACCACTTCCCCAACGGCGACTTCTCTGAGGCTGCTCACCGTGATTGCTGCGGCGAGACCGGCATTATCGAGATCCTGCGCGCTTACCATGACTGCGGCTTCGAGGGCTATATCCGCCCCGACCACGGCCGTCAGCTCTGGGAGGAAGGCCCCGGCAACTGCCGTCCCGGTTACGGCAAGTATGACCGCGCTCTGGGTATCCAGTACATGCTGGGTGTCTGGGATCTGCTGAATCGTCTGGATGAAGAGAAAAAGAAAGGCTGAGCAATATGAAGCTGTCTGATATCAAGAATGGCAATCTGTCCGCTGAGTGGGCAGAAAAGGGCTATGAGCTGCCGAAGTTCGATGTTGAGGCTGTCAAGGCCAAGACCCACGCTGAGCCGACTTGGGTCCACTTTGGTGCCGGCAACATCTTCCGTGCGTTCCCGGCTGCAATTCTGAACGAGGCTCTGAACAGCGGCAAGTATGACCGCGGCGTCATCGTGGCTGAAAGCTTTGACTATGAAATCATCGACAAGGCTTATCGTCCTTATGATAACATGAGCCTGCTGGTCTGCCTGAAGTCCACCGGCGACATCGAGAAGAAAGTCATCGCTTCCGTCACCGAGAGCCTGAAGGCTGATCCCTCCTTCGGTGAGGATTGGGCTCGTCTGGTCGAGATCTTCCAGAACCCCAGCCTGCAGATGATCTCCTTCACCATCACCGAGAAGGGCTATGGCGTTGCTCCTGCGGATCTCGAGCGCGGCTTGACCCCGGTTCTGGCAATGGGCAAGGTCACCGCTCTGCTGTACGAGCGTTTCAAGGCCGGCAAGCTGCCCCTGACCGTTCAGAGCATGGACAACTGTTCTCATAACGGCGATAAGGTCAAGAATGCTGTCTTCGCATATGCTTCCAAGTGGGTCGAGCAGGGCCTGGTTCCGGCTGAGTTCCTGGCATACGTTCAGGACGAGACCAAGATCACCTTCCCCTGGAGCATGATCGACAAGATCACTCCCCGTCCGGATGTAAAGGTCCAGAAGATGCTGGCAGACGACGGCTTTGAGGACAACTACACCATCGTTACTGAGAAGCACACCTTCACCGCTCCCTTCGTCAACGCTGAGGAGACCGAGTACCTGTGCATCGAGGATCACTACGCCAATGGCCGTCCTCCGCTGGAGCTGGGCGGTGTCCTTTACTGCGACCGTGAGACCGTCGACAAGATCGAGAAGATGAAGGTCTGCACCTGCCTGAATCCGCTGCACACCGCAATGTCCATCTACGGCTGCATGCTGGATTATACCCTCATCTCTGCTGAGATGGCAGACGAGGATCTGCGTTCCTTCATTCAGAAGATCGGCTATATCGAGGCAATGCCGGTCGTTGTTGACCCGGGCGTCTTGAATCCCTATGAGTTCATCGGTGCTGTCATCAACCGCCGCCTGCCCAACCCGTTCATGCCGGATGCTCCCCAGCGTATCGCAACCGATACCTCTCAGAAGCTGGCTATCCGCTTCGGTGAGACCATCAAGGCATATGAGGCTCGTGGTCTGGACAAGTCCAACCTCATCCTGATCCCTCTGGTTCTGGCTGGTTATGCCCGTTACCTGAAGGGCGTTGATGACAACGGCAAGCCGTTCGAGATCTCTCCCGACCCGATGCTGGCAGAGCTGCAGGCTATTGTTGCTCCGCTGGAAGTCAAGGAAGGCGAGCAGGATTTCAGCTGCCTGAAGAAGCTGTACAGCCGTGCCGATGTCTTCGGTGTCGACCTGTACGCAGTCGGTCTGGGCGAAAAGATCGAGGGCATGGTCAAGGAGCTGTACGCTGGCAACGGCGCAGTCCGCAAGACCCTGCACAAGTACACCGTCGCTCGCTGAGATACGGCTGAACTGAATTAACTATCTACGTTCCCACGCTGCGTTTTGCTTTGCCGCAGCGTGGGTTTTTATTTTCCTCCGCTTGCATTTTGACAAGGTGCATGGTATGATAAGCACTGCGCAAAACGCAAGCATTCAAAAAAGGAGCAAAAGACCATGAATAAATTTCTTTCTATCGTAATCAGCGCAGTTCTGGCAGCCAGCCTGCTGGTCGGCTGCGGCGCATCTTCCAGCAGCACCGCTTCGAGCGTGGCATCCAGTGCCGCATCCAACGAGGCCGCAAGCGTCGCCTCCAGTGAAGCTGCATCTGAGGCGTCCGAGGCAAAGGTCAAGGCAGAATTTACCGTGACCAACGCCGCAGGCGAGAGCAGCACCGTCACCCTCGAAGTGACCGACGGCGAAAAGCTGAGTGACGCTTTGGCTGAGGCTGGTATCATCAGCGAAGAGGAAGCTGCCGCAGGCTTTGTCACCACGGTCAACGGCGAAACTGCTGACTGGGATAAGGACAAGGCATGGTGGTGCCTGACTGACGGCACCGGCGAGATGACCTCGGTCGGCATCGGCGACATTGAACTGCATGACGGAGACAGCTATGCCTTCACCTACACGAAGTAACATGAGCCACCATGCCGTCCTGCGGCTGGTTCTCAGCGGCTTGATGGGCGCATTGCTGGTCGTCAGTAAGCAGGCCATGAGCGGCCTGCCGAACATTGAGCCGGTGACACTGCTCATTATCCTGTTCGCTCTGGAACTGCCGAAAGAGATGCCGGGAGCCATCACGGTATTTCTGGTTTTGCAGGGCGTGCTGTATGGTTTTGGTCTCTGGTGGGCGATGTATCTTTACGTCTGGTATCTGCTGGCGTTTCTGGCTCGGCTGCTGCGCCGGATGGACAACGCTTTGGGCTGGGCGATTTTCAGCGGTCTGTATGGTTTAGCGTTTGGCGGACTCTGTGCGGCAGTGTATCTGTTTGCAAAGACGCCTGCTTTCGCCCTCAGCTGGTGGCTGAGCGGCCTGAGCTATGATGTCATGCACGGCGTGGGAAACTTCGTCATCATGCTGCTGCTTTACCGCCCACTCCGCACCGCCCTGCGGACGGCAAAAAAGCAGGTACATCTGTAAAAAACAAAGAGGGAGCAGACTCCGGAATCGACCGGGTTTGCTCCCTCTTTATGATTTAGGCGAAGATCTTGCTCAGCAGCCAGAGAAGAAAGCTGGAAGATGCAGATGAGCCAAACAGTTTGGCGAGGATGGAAATCAGACAAGTCATTATGGGAATTCTCCTTTTCATTCTTTTGGACAGCTTCCGCCGGGAAACCGCTCCATAAAGAATACGGCAGAAACGGCTTTCTGATTGCTGGAAACATTTCCCATAACTGATGCCTGAAAAAGAACCTGCCGCACCTCAGGTCAGTGAAGATGCGGCAGGGCTCAAATAAAAATGTTAACCGGCAGCGAGAGGGTCGTAGTAAAAATCGCCTTTTTCATCATAGGACAACTCGCTTGATGCAGCTTTTGACAATGCTTCGTTGTATTGCTGGACAACATAAGGAACATTATCAGGCGTGCCATTATAAAACAATTCCGCATTGTCAAGCGTCGGAGGTAAACCGTCATTGATATTATTCCATTGCGCTTCACTACCCCCGTAAATGAAAAACGGAACAACGTCAGAGTATTTCACCATAAAAGAAGCCTGATTTCCACCCATCGAGGTAACACTTGTCGGGATGTAGACCGCTTTCAAATTTGAGCAGAGATAAAAAGCGTAGGACGCCACAGACTCTACTCCATCTGGAATAACAACTCCCTCCAGATTTCTGGCAGTAACAGCACTTTTAGCAATTCGTTTTGTGCTTGCTGGAATGGTATACACTCCACTTGCGGATGGGTTGAGTTCGAGAAGTTCTGTTCCATCTTTGCTGTATACAGAATTTTCAATGACTGTATATTTTGAATTCTGCGGATCGATTGTGATTTGTGTCAAATTCGGACAGCCCAGAAAAACGGTTTCGCCATAGGTTGTCATACTTGCTGGGAGACTTACGGCCGTCATTTTATCGTTATATTCAAATGCATTATCCTGAATTGTTTGCACGCCTTCCGGAACGACGACATGTGTCAGTTTACACCCTGAGAAGGCTTGCTCCTCAATTGTCTTTACGGTCGCCGGGATACCGATTCCTTCCAATCCAGTCGAACGAAAGGCATTTTCACCGATTCTGGTCAATCCACCCGGAAGCGTAACGCTTTTCAGGCCTTTGCAGCCTGAAAATGCCGAATTTCCGATTTGTGTCACACTTGCCGGAATATCAACCCGTGTCAGATTTTCGCAATTTTCAAATGCAGCTGCACCGATTTTTGTAATGCCATTTTCAATCCGAACAGCTTTGATTTCGGCCGACCAGTTTTTCCCACCAACACCAAAATCCCACGGATGCATATAGGCAAACTTTACCTTTTCGCCTTCATCTTCTGCATAATTGTCCATTCTGCCGCTTCCACGAAGGACAAGCAAGCCATTGTCATACATGGTATACGTTATATTATTGCCATCAACGCCGCAGTTGCCCTGATGGGTGATGGAATAATCTTCGTACCCGTTTATTGCCGAAATTTCTGACTGAGATTTGAACGGTGTCATTGCGATTGCCGGAATGCTCATCATCGTCACAAGTCCGACGGTGACGGACGCAGTTGCTAGTATACGGAGATGCTTCCTAAAATTTCCATAAAGTGTATGCTTCATTTTATCGCTTCCTCTCACATTTGCTGTTTTGCAGCTTTTTTCTTTTATCTTATCACAATTTCATGCCTCTGTAAACTACAAAATGTAATACAAAGTGTACTATATAAAAATTACATAAGAACCTATATTATAAATATGGGTAGGTGATACAAGTCTATGAGCGAAACTGCAAAATTCGTTGTTCATCCTCGCAAACCAGCGGTTGGGAAGAGCAGTGTGATCTCTGTCCGCATTCCAGATGAAACGATTCAGAATCTTGACAAGTTGTCTTCTGTTACGGGCAGGACACGCAACGACTTGATTCTAAAATGTATTGATTATGCTCTTAGCAATCTTGAAATTGCCGAGCAGTGATTCATCCGAAATAACAAAATTGCCCCGAATCCGTTATGGACTCGGGGCAATTTTGTGCGTTTTTATCACAGAGAACGGTAAAAAAGAGACTTAAAGTTTGGAAAAATCAACGCTTGACGTTGAAAGCGGCTATGCCGGGATAAACGGCACTTGCGCCCAGATCCTCCTCGATGCGGAGCAGCTGGTTGTACTTTGCAACACGCTCGGTACGGCTGGGTGCGCCGGTCTTGATCTGGCAGGTGTTCAGAGCAACCGCCAGATCAGCGATGGTGGTATCCTCGGTCTCGCCGGAACGGTGAGAGCTGATGGCGGTGTAACCGGCCTTGTGCGCCATCTTGATGGCTTCCAGCGTCTCAGAGACGGAGCCGATCTGGTTCAGCTTGATGAGGATGGCGTTGCCTGCGCCCAGCGAGATACCTTTTGCCAGACGCTCAGTGTTGGTGACAAACAGGTCATCGCCGACCAGCTGGATTTTGCCGCCCAGCTCACGGGTCATCTCCTGCCAACCTTCCCAGTCCTCTTCATCCAAGCCATCCTCGATGGAGATGATGGGGTACTTCTCGACCAGACTCTTCCAGTGTGCGATCAGCTCGCTGGAAGTGTACTCGGTGCCAGCCTTGGGCAGTTTGTAGAAGCCTTTTCCCTTGGGGCTCTTCCACTCGGAAGAAGCGGCGTCCATTGCCAGCATGAAATCCCTGCCGGGAACATAACCGGCCTTCTCGATAGCGGCCAGAATGGTTTCGATGGTCTCTTCATCGCTGGACAGGTTGGGGGCAAAACCGCCCTCATCGCCGACGGAAGTTGCCAGACCCTTGGCCTTCAGGATGGATGCCAGAGCGTGGAAGACCTCAGCGCACCAGCGCAGAGCCTCCTTGAAGGAAGGTGCGCCGACTGGCATGATCATGAACTCCTGCGTATCTACGGTGTTGGTAGCATGTGCGCCGCCGTTCAGGATGTTCATCATCGGAACGGGCAGGCGGTTGCCGTTGACGCCGCCGAGGAAGCGGTAGAGCGGCATATCCAGAGAAGCGGCTGCTGCGCGGCAGGCTGCGATGGAGACGGCCAGAATCGCATTTGCACCCAGATTGGACTTGTCCTTGGTGCCGTCTGCCTTGATCATGGCTGCGTCGATGGCATAGATGTCCGAAGCATCCATGCCGACAACAGTATCTGCAATGACGGTGTTGATGTTCTCGACTGCCTTGGTGACACCCTTGCCGAGGTAACGGCTCTTGTCGCCGTCACGCAGTTCCAGAGCCTCAAACTCACCGGTAGATGCGCCGGAAGGTGCGCAGCCGCGCGCGACCGTGCCGTCTGCCAGCGTGATCTCTGCTTCCACGGTGGGGTTGCCGCGAGAGTCCAGGATCTCACGGCCAATAACGGATTCGATTTCCAGATAGTTCATAGAATTACCCTCCTAAATTCACTCCCTGCGGAATGCAGGTAGTATTCGCTAACTAACCGCCTTTATCCTACCACGCATTCCGTCCGAGTGCAAGAGAGAACGGCAATGTTAGGAACAGGCAACTTTGCGCCCGAAAAAGAACTGTACCTTATAGAAGGACAGCCTGCGCAGACGGTAACTATCCGATAGAATGGGCTGCAAAAGACCGATTCATACAGATTTCATACGACTCTGTAACTTTTTTGCAACCTGTGAATTGCTTTCATTTTGAAGTAAAACGAAATGAACAGAATGAAAAAGTAGACAAAATATGCGTCTCGTTTTTGTCTAAAATGGCAAGTTTTGACCGTAATGCCTCCAAAACTATGGACGGTTTGTGAATTGCGAACCGATTTGGACACGACTATAATAATGGTATCGAAGCAGAGCCGCTTTGAGGGAAAGGGTTCTGCTTTGTATCATTTCAACACGAAACTTCCATTCCGAGGAGGATATACAATTATGAAAAAGATGATCTCTCGTCGCAGCTTTCTGGCTGCTGCCGGTGTCGTTGCTGCAGCCGGCGTTCTGACCGCATGCGGCGGTTCTTCCGCAAGCAGCACCAGCACTGCTGCTTCTTCCAGTGCAGCTTCTTCTGCAGCAGGTTCCACCGCTGCTTCCGGTGACACCATCAAGGTCGGCGTCATGGGTCCCCTGACCGGCGATGTTGCTGTTTACGGTCAGGCTGTCGTCAACGGTGCAAACCTGTATCTGGATCAGGTCAATGAAAAGGGCGGCATCAACGGCAAGCAGATCGAGGCCATCACTATGGATGAGCAGGGCGATGCTACTCAGGCTGTCCAGTGCTTCACCAAGATGTGCGATGATGGTATCGTTGGTCTGATCGGCGACGTTACCACCACTCCGACTCTGGCAGTCGCTGCTGAGAGTCAGGATTACAATATGCCGATGGTCACCGCTTCCGCTACTGCTGAGGCTGTCACCTATGACGCTGAGACGGATACCGTTTACGAGAACGTCTTCCGTGCAACCTTCACCGACCCGTTTCAGGGCATCAAGATGGCTGACTACGTATACCAGAAGCTGGGCTACACCAAGGCTGCTGTCATCTTCAAGAAGGGCGCAGACTACAACGAAGGTCTGGCTGAGAACTTCGTGAACGAGTTCGAGTCTCTGGGCGGCACCATCGTTGACGAGGAGAGCTACTCCGACGGCGATGTCGATTACAAGACTCAGCTGACCACCATCCTCGGCAAGGATCCCGAGACGGTCTTCTGCCCGAACTACTATCAGGAAGTCGGCCAGATCCTGTCTCAGGCTGAGAGCGTTGGTCTGACGGTTCCGTTTCTGGGCGGCGACGGCTGGGATGGTCTGGAAGGCTATGCAACTGCTGACCAGCTGAAGGATTCCTACTTCTGCGCAAACTATGCAAAGGGCTCCAACCCCGACTTTGAGAACGCTTACAAGGCAAAGTACGGCGAGGAGTATCCCAACGGCTTCTCTCCTCTGGGCTACGATGCTGCGATCACCCTGTGCTACGGCATTCAGGCTGCTGAGGACGCAGGTCTGGAAGCTGGCACCGACGATTACAAGCAGGCTGTTATCGACGCTATCAAGGGCGGCACCATCGAGGGCATCACTGGTACCTTCACTTTCGATGAGCATAACAACCCCGTCAAGAGTACCGCTATCCTGACCTACGTTGATGGCGCACCCGTCCTGAAGGAAATGTTCTAAGTTTCGTGCTGCGGCACCGGTGCCGCACCGACTGAGACGTTGAATTTTACATGATCCATTGCGGAGACCGCCGGAACAGGTTTGCCCCGACAGTCTCCGCTTTTTTTATTTTGGAAAGGAAGTATCAACCCATGACAGTGTTTTTCAGTCAGCTGATCAACGGTCTTTCCCTTGGCAGCATCTACGCGCTGATCGCGTTGGGCTACAGCATGGTTTACGGCATCATCCTGCTGCTGAACTTTGCTCACGGCGACGTCATCATGGTCGGTGCGTATATGTCGTGGTTCGTCATGAACCAGCTGGGACTTGGCCCGGTCACCGCAGTCTGCGCAACTATCATCACCTGTACCGTGCTGGGCGTTGTGATCGAAAAGATCGCTTACACTCCGCTGCGCTCCGCTCCCCGTATCTCGCTGCTTATCACGGCGATCGGTGTCTCCTTCTTCCTCGAGTACACCGCTGAGCTGATCATGGGCTCAGGCGCAAAAGTCATCCCGTCCTACTACAACGCCAAGACCTTCTACATCGGCAAAGTTCCGGTCGGTCTGACCTCCATCATCACGCTGGTCGTCACCATCCTGTCCATGCTGGTTCTGACCTTCCTTGTTCAGAAGACCAAACTTGGCAAGGCCATGCGTGCCGTCTCGGAGGACATGGATGCAGCTCGTCTGATGGGCATCAATGTCAACAGCACCATCTCCTTTACCTTTGCAGTCGGCTCGGCTCTGGCTGGTATCGGCGCAGTCCTGTACTGCTGCTCCTATCCGCAGGCGACCCCGACCATGGGCTCTATGCTGGGTCTGAAAGCCTTCGTCGCTGCTGTTCTGGGCGGCATCGGTTCGATCCCCGGTGCTATGATCGGCGGTATTGCCATCGGTCTGTGTGAGTGCTTTGTTTCTGCCATCGGCCTGTCCGCATGGAAGGACGCCGTCACGTTCGCAATTCTTATCATCGTTCTGCTGGTCAAGCCCACCGGTTTCCTTGGCCGTCAGGTACAGGAAAAGGTGTAAAGGGGGATTTGGAAAATGAATACAAAGCGAAAGACCCTGAAAATGCCGGTACGCTACCTGATGAACGCTGTTCTGGTGGCTCTCTTCTTCGTTCTGCTGTCCTTTATGACTCAGAACGTTCTCTCAACCTACCAGAATAAAGTCCTGATGAGCGTCGGCATCAATATCATTCTGGCCGTCTCTCTGAATGTCGCCACCGGTTATCTGGGTCAGCTGCCGCTGGGTCATGCCGGTTTCATGGCAGTCGGTGCATACACCTGCGCACTGTTCACCAAGTACAGCAACCTGCCCTCCGGCGTCGCATTTGCAGTCGGTCTGGCACTGGGCGCAATCATGGCCGGCATCTTTGGCATCCTCATCGGCATCCCGGCTCTCCGCCTGACCGGTGACTACCTCGCCATCCTGACGCTGGGCTTCGGCGAAATCATCCGTATCACTTTGAACAACATCGACGACGTGCTGGGCTTCAAGCTGTTCTACGGCGCAAAGGGCCTGAAAAACATCCCGAAATACTCCAATTACTGGAACGTCTTCCTTTGCGTTGTCATCACCTGCTTTGCTATCCACGCCATGATGAAATCCCGTCACGGTCGTGCGATTCTGGCTGTCCGTGATAACGAGATCGCCGCTGAGAGCTGCGGCATCCAGACCACCTATTACAAGGTCATGGCTTTCGCTTTCTCCGCTGCTTTCGCAGGTCTGGCCGGCGGCCTGTACGCCTGCTATCTGGGCGTTCTTGACCCGTCGACCTTCGGCTTCATGAAGTCCATTGAAATTCTGGTCATGGTCGTTCTGGGCGGCATGGGCTCTATGCTGGGCTCCATTCTGTCGGCGACCGTCCTGACCATCCTGCCCGAGGCAACTCGAAGCTTCGACAGCTACCGCATGGTGGTCTACTCGCTGGTTCTGATCCTGATGATGATCTTCCGTCCGGGCGGACTGCTTGGCAGCTATGATTTCTCGATGAGCCGCATCGTGGAAAAAGCCATGAACGGCGAGCTGTTCCACAAGAAGAACAAGGAGGGTGCAGACCATGAGTGAGTTTAAGACTTCCCTGAACAGTGTTCCCTCCGGCGGCTTCCTGACCGACCGTGATAAGGACAAAAAGCCCATTCTGGATGTCCGTGAACTGGGCATCGACTTCGGCGGTCTGACCGCTGTCGACGGCTTCAACCTGATGATTGGCCGGAATGAGATCACCGGTCTGATCGGCCCGAACGGTGCCGGTAAGACCACCGTCTTCAACCTGCTGACGAACGTTTATCAGCCGACCCGTGGTTCTATTCTGATCGACGGTATGCCGACAGCCGGCAAGAAGACCTATCAGGTCAACCGGATGGGTGTTGCCCGTACATTCCAGAATATCCGTCTGTTCAAAGACCTGTCTGTTATTGACAACGTAAAGGTCGGCCTGCATGAGTCCATGAAGTACAATCTGTTCGAGTCAGTCTTCCGTCTGCCGAATTACTGGCAGGAAGAAAAGAAGACCACTGAGCGTGCGCTGGAACTGCTGGACATCTTCCACATGACCGACCTCGCGGAGGCAAAGGCAGGTAGCTTGCCTTACGGCGCACAGCGTCGTCTGGAAATCATCCGCGCGCTGGCGACCAGTCCGAAGCTGCTGCTTCTGGATGAGCCTGCCGCCGGTATGAACCCCTCCGAGACCGCAGAGCTGACCGAAATCATCCGCCGCATCCGTGACGAGTTCAACATTGCAGTCCTGCTCATCGAGCATGATATGAGCCTTGTCATGGGTATCTGCGAGGGCATTGCGGTGCTGAACTTCGGCCGCATCATTGCAAAGGGTACTCCCGAGGAGATCCGCAACAATCCCCAGGTCATCGAAGCCTACCTGGGCAAGAAGGAGGGCTAAACGATGGCAGATTCCATGCTGAAAGTTGATAATATCAACGTCTATTACGGAAACATCCACGCCGTCAAAGATGTCTCGTTCGAGGTCAACGAGGGCGAGATCGTCACTCTGATCGGCGCAAACGGCGCAGGCAAATCCACCACCCTGAAAACCATTTCCGGCCTGCTCCACCCGAAGACCGGCGACGTCCTCTATAAGGGCAAGAGCATCAAGGGAATGCGTGCGCACAAAATCGTTGAATCCGGTTTGGCGCAGGTTCCGGAAGGCCGTCATGTTTTCCTGCATATGACCGTTGAGGAGAACCTCGATATGGGTGGCTACACTCAGCCAGCCTCGACCATCGCCCCCAATAAGGAGAAGGTCTTTGAGCTGTTCCCTCGTCTGAAGGAACGCCGCCGCCAGATGGCTGGAACTATGTCCGGCGGTGAGCAGCAGATGCTGGCGATGGGGCGTGCCCTGATGAGCAACGCCTCGATGTTGATGCTGGATGAGCCGTCGATGGGCCTGTCTCCGCTGCTGGTGCAGGAAATTTTCGATATTATCAAAAACATCCATAAAGAGGGCATGACCATCCTGCTGGTCGAACAGAACGCACAGATGGCTCTGTCCGTGGCAGACCGCGCCTATGTCCTCGAGACCGGCCGCGTCGTCATGAACGGTACCGGTGCCGAGCTGCTTACCAATGAGCGCGTCCGCAGCGCATATCTGGGCGGCTAAATAAAAACGCTCCCTTGACAAATATCAGGAGAGCGGATATAATGAAATTACAAAAGGTGCTGTCTGTAATGGTCAGCTCCTTCCGGTTAGGTTAATAAGAATGACCGCTCACGGTTGGGACCTTGGGGCGGTCATTTCTTATTATTGTGTATCTCTTTGAAGATAGTCCACGAAATCTGAAACGTCACGAAGATTGCTCCGCCGAGAAGACCAAGCAACGCAATGACTTCTGTCAGTGTCATGAGGCATCCCTCCTTTCGCGGTTGCGTCCGGAGGGAACAATAATAGATTATCCTCCCCCGGAACTTACCGGAAGGAGACTGACCACCTGTATACAAACAGCACCTGATGTCGTCTTTCGACGATATTCTTATTCTAGCATACTTTAGAATTGATGGCAATATTTTGATTCACAAAACCTTCCGATAAACGTCGGGAGGTTTTATTTTTGTGATAAATTCCAATAAAAAAGACAGACTTTTGTAATATGTAACAAAATTTGATTGAACCATGAAAAATCGTTGAAAAACGGGGGGGGGGGGTGAGTATAATAAAAGTAATGGGGATTTTATTGCAGATTTCTATCCGAAAATCAAAAAAGAAAAGAGGAATTTGAAAATGCGATTACGGAAAAAACAAGCACTGCGGATCGTCAGCTCAGTTCTGGCAGCAAGCATGGCACTGTCGGCGTTCCCTACGGCAGCGTTTGCGGCAGGAACTCCTCAAAAGACAGAATCTGAGAATTCAGCTGTGGAAACACAGGCGGAGGAGTCACAGGATAATCTGACGACGCTGGAATTCGATGAGAACGGTCTTCCCATCGGTGAAGGCAGCGCAGGGGAAGGCTGGACGTATGATGGTTCAACACTGACGATTTACTATGGCCATATTCTTGGTCGAGATATTACGGTAAACTGTGCAGTTAATAACTATGGTATAGTTCAGAGTGGAACCTTCAAAGAAGATGTATCTAATTGGGGTAATGGCGAAATCGCAGGAGGAGATTTTTTAGGGCGAGTTACCAACAGTAGCGGCAGCAAAATTACAGGAGGCAATTTTAAGAGCTATCATAGCATCAACAATTATGGCTTTATTGAAGGCGGTGAATTTTCAGGTACCGTTTGGAACTATGGTTCTATTGAAGGTGGAAAGTTTGCTTATGCAGATTTGCAAACTGGTAGTAAAACTGACAACGCAGTGATTGGAAGAGCATATATTTATGATGGTAGCACAATAACGAACAGTGTACTGGGTCTAAATAGTAGTTCACCTATTACTCCGAAGGGTGACAATGTACATGTGCTGACAATTTCCACAGATGCAACGGTTAATGACATCATTGAAGTGGGTACATGGGATACGGACTCGCATAAGATTTATGTTGTTGGCGACCAGGATATTACTGTAAAATACGAAGGCGATGCGGAATACTTTGTCAGCTGGAAAGCTGAACCGAACATTGAAATACAGAAAGTCGATAATGTAACAGGCACATTTAAGATGCCGGGAGAGAACATCACTCTAACTACAGTTGAAAAAGAGATACCATTGACTTTTGATGCAAATGGTATTCCGGAAAGCCATGGCAACAAAACCAGCGGATGGATGTATCAGGATGATATGCTGATTTTCTATCCGGGTTATGTGTTTGATGATGCAGAGCAGATTGTCAATTGCCATGTTTATAATGCAGGTACGATTAAGTCTGGTACATTTGCGGAAGGCGTGATGAATGCTATTCCTAATGAAGATGAGAGCGGATATATCACCGGTACAATTACCGGCGGTGTATTTTCGGAGTTAAGTACAACGGATGGTGTGATGCCGGAAGGTATTCATACATTATTGGCAATAGGATGCACGATCAACGATGTGATCCCGACAGGCACAGCATTTATTGCAGGTGATAACCAAAAGGTAAAAGTAACTCGTAATGCAGATGATTCTGATTTTGAATCTTGGGCGGCAATCGATGGAATTACGATTGATGACCCGAACGCGACGACTATTGAATTTACGATGCCCACAAAAGACGTTGTGTTGCGAGCAGTATACAAGGATAACGCATTGGAGTTTGATGCAAATGGTATGCCGACGCATAATGGCGGTAAGAACTGGGAGTCTCTTCGGCTAAATGGGACTACCTATGCTGTGATCCTCTATGATGGTGCAGTTCTTGACACCAATGACACGATTAAGATTTCGGTGCTGGCCGGCCCGGGAAGCACGATTAGAAATGGCGTCTTTGAATCACCAAATGATTCTATGCTTCTAAGCTGCGGTACTATTGAAAATGGCACATTTAAATGTACCGTTGTAAATTTGGGTGTGCTTCAGAATGGTACGTTTGATGGTGTGCTGGTTAATGCTGGCACGATTTTGGATGGTACGTTCAATAAAGCTGTCAACAATGTGAAAATCAACGTAGATTCCATGCCGAATATAGGAAGCATGGGTATCGTAATGGACAATACGATTACTGATTTTCCCGGTTTGATTTCCGGTGGTGTATTTAATGGAGAAGTTGGAAACTTTGGCATCATTGATGGCGGTCGGTTCAAAGGAATAGTTACCAGTGTGCCGCTTGCAGAATATGCTGGTGATGAGTTGAAGCAGCAGGGAATTACATTTACCAGCACAACTGAAATCTCGAATGGTATCTTTGAAGCAGAAGTTCGAAACGCTGCAAACATTACAGGCGGCGAATTCAAGGAGAAGGTTACCAATGTTGGCACAATTGAAAATGGTGCGTTCCGTAATACGGTCTTCAATACGACAATGTCGAACCAAGAAATGAGTTTGGGCGACAGTGCAGTAGCAGTGATGTCGTTGTTTGGCTCCGATGCGGATCTTGCAATTGAGGTGCAGAATGATGTGAAGACTGCCAAAGTTTACACAGGTTCTATCACTGGCGGCGTTTTCAAGGGCAAGGTAGACAATACGGATGGAGCAATTACCGGCGGCGTGTTCAAAAATGCCCCCCAAAATGGCAATGTTGAAAATCTGCATACTCTGACAGTGACAGGTGCGGATATCAGCACGAGTAAGCCAAATTACGAGAATGGGTCGCAGTTTACTTGGGCATCGGTTCATGAAAAGGCATATGTTGCCGGTAAGCAGGAAGTCCGTATCTTTGGTGTGGATGGAACCCACAGCTGGAAGTCGGATGACGTCGATTTGTCGGGGGCAAGTCTGGCAAATGATGGCAGAGTAATTGCATTTGCAATGCCCGGCGATAAAGATGTTACCCTGACAGCATCGACGGAGAAACCGGAAGCTAAGACTTACGCAGTTACTGTTGAGAACGGCAAGGCAACGGTCGAAGGCAACGCAATCGAAAAGGCCAAGGCAGGCGATACGGTTACCATTACCGCAAATGCAGCGGCAGAGGGCAAGGAGTTTGCAGGCTGGAAAATTGTCGCAGGCGGCGTGACGCTGGACGACGCAAGCAAGACCACAACGACCTTTACAATGGGCGAAGAAGCAGTCACTGTCGAAGCAACCTATAAGGACAAGACGACGACCAAACCGACGGAACCCACCAAGCCTTCGGAAGATACGACTATTACGGTCGATAAGGATACCAAGCTTGACGAAGACAAGACCTACGACAAGGACGTCAAGAATGATGGTACGATTTCCAAGGGTGAGTTCACTGGCGAAGTCACGAACAACGGCACGATTGAAAACGGTACCTTTACTGATACCGTCACCAACAACGGCATCATCAAGAACGGCAAGTTCTCTGGCGAGGTCAAGGGTACTGGCAAGATCGAGGGCGGTACCTTCCAGCAGGTGACCGAAGCAAGCGAGATCAGCGGCGGCGTCTTCGGCGCACAGTCTGACATGAGCAATGCAAAAGTTGTTCCGAGTACCCTGAAGATCGAGAGCAGCGTTGCAGGCGGCAGTCTGGTCAATGATGTTATCGGCAATGGTGCGGCACAGGCACTGGCTCTGTTTGCAGAAAACGACATCGCAACGCAGGCGGCAGATTCTGCGGAAATGGTTGCTTATGTTGTCGGCAATCAGACCCTGACCGTCAAGTACACTGGCACCGATAAGAACTTTGACAAGTGGGATACCACTGGTCTGGACGGTGCAAAGCTGAGCGAAGATGGCAAGACCATTACCTTCACGATGAAGAGCGGCGCAGGCGATGTTACCTTGAAGTCTGTTCAGAAGAAGACCGACACCAAGCCGACCGAACCGGCCAAGAAGGATGACGACGGCATGGGCGAGCTCATCGTTGGCGGCGTCATCGTCGCTGGCGGTATCGCAACAGGTGTTATTGTCTACAATGTGGCGATGGACTATATCAAGTCCGCTCTGCCGGAAGGTACGGCGATCCCCGAAACTCGTGAACAGCTGGCAGCTGCTCTGTGGGAAAGCGCAGGCAAGCCGGAAGTCGCAGTTGAAGAGGGTGTTGTCTTGACCGACACCGAAAAGGCAATGCGCTGGGCGACCGAGAACAAGCTCGTTTCTGCTGACGGTGCAGACAGCGTGTCGAAGTTCGATGTGCTGGTTGCAGTTTATAAGGCAAAGAAGCTGTAAGGCAATTATTCCCAAGCATAAAACTCAAGTAACACAATAGCAATATGCCCTGTTTGCAGTGGATGAAAATCCGGCAGACAGGGCGTATTGCTTTGTAAAGCATCCGTTAAAACCACAAATCCCCCCGGAAAGCGTTGAAACTTTCCGAGGGGATTTTTTCGTGTGGTTTAACCGGGATATTTATGCACTTCCAGCAATTCTTCTGCCCGTTTGACCTGTTCCGCTGTGGGCGGAACGGCGTCGGGGAGAGGATAAGGGATGCCCAGCTTCTGCCATTTGAAGAGGCCGAGGGTGTGATAGGGGAGAACCTCCACACGCTGAACGGTCTTGAGCGACGAGATGAACTCTGCGGTCCTGCGCAGGCCGTCTTCGTCGTCGGTCAGGCCGGGAACAAGCACATGCCGGATCCAGAGCGGAACGCCTAAATCAGAAATGTGCTGTGCCATCGCCAGAATGTTGGAATTGTCCTTGCCGGTGAGCTGGCGGTGCTTTTCCGGGTCGATCTCTTTGAGGTCAAGGATGACGAGACTGGTAACGTCCATGAGGCGGTCGAACTCGGACAGATACTCCGGGTCTGTCCGAAACGGCTGACCGGCCGTGTCGAGCGCAGTATGAACGCCTTTTTTGTGCGCCAGTGTGAAAAACTTTGTCAGGAATTCCATCTGACGGAGCGGTTCGCCGCCGCTGACGGTGATGCCGCCCTTTTTGCCCCAGTAGTTGCGGTAGCGGTAGACTTTCTGGAACAGCTGCTCCGCCGTCCACTCTTCACCGCAGTCGGTTGCCCAAGTTTCGGGATTGTGGCAGTATTTGCACCGCAGTGCGCAGCCCTGCAGAAAAACCACGAACCGGACGCCCGGTCCATCTACTGAGCCAAAGGACTCAAGCGAATGAACGTGACCGATGGGCTCAGAGAGCTGCATGGCAGGTACGGGAGATGACGTCCATCTGCTGCTCACGGGTCAGGTCGATGAACTTGACCGCGTAGCCGGAGACACGGATGGTAAAGTTTGCGTACTCTTCCTTTTCGGGATGCTCCATTGCGTCGAGGAGCTTCTCCTTGCCGAAGACGTTGACGTTCAGGTGGTGTGCGCCCTGATCGAAGTAACCGTCCATGACCTGCACCAGATTCTCGATGCGCTCGCCCTCGCTGTGGCCCAGAGCGTCGGGATTGATGGTCTGGGTGTTGGAGATGCCGTCCAGAGCCCAGTGATAGGGCAGCTTTGCGACAGAGTTCAGAGATGCCAGCAGACCATTCTGCTCTGCGCCGTAGCTCGGGTTTGCACCGGGAGCAAACGGAGTAAAGGCTGCACGGCCATCAGGCAGTGCGCCGGTGTACTTGCCGTAAACGACGTTGGAAGTGATGGTCAGGATGGAGGTGGTAGCCTCGGAGTTGCGGTAGGTGTGACGCTTCTTGATCATTTCGAGGAAGGTGCGCAGCAGCCAGACGCCGATCTCGTCTGCACGGTCGTCATCGTTGCCGTACTTCGGGAAGTCGCCCTCGACCTCGAAGCCGGTCGCCAGACCGGTCTCGTCACGGACGACCTTGACCTTGGCATACTTGATGGCACTCAGAGAGTCGACGACGTGAGAGAAGCCGGCGATGCCGGTCGCAAAGGTGCGGCGGACATCGGTGTCGATGAGAGCCATCTCTGCTTCTTCGTAGTAATATTTATCGTGCATGTACTGGATGAGATTCAGCACATTGACGTACAGGCCAGCCAGCCAGTCCAGCATCTGGACGTACTTGGGCAGGACTTCGTCATAGTTCAGGTACTCGCTGGTGATGGGTGCGTAGTTCGGGCCGCACTGCTCGTGGCTCTTCTCGTCCACGCCGCCGTTGATGGCGTACAGCAGGCATTTTGCGAGGTTTGCGCGTGCGCCGAAGAACTGCATCTCCTTGCCGGTCTGGGTTGCAGAAACGCAGCAGCAGATGGAGTAGTCGTCGCCCCAGACCGGCTTCATCACGTCGTCGTTCTCGTACTGGACGGAGCTGGTGTTGATGGAAACTTTAGCGGCATACTTCTTGAAGTTCTCGGGCAGGGCAGAGGAGTACAGAACAGTCAGGTTCGGCTCGGGTGCAGGGCCCATGTTTTCCAGCGTGTGCAGGAAGCGGTAGCAGTTCTTGGTGACCATACTGCGGCCGTCCATGCCGATGCCGCCGACTTCCAGAGTAGCCCAGACCGGGTCGCCGGAGAAGAGCTGATTGTAGCTGGGGATACGGGCAAACTTGACCATGCGGAACTTCATGACCATGTGGTCGATCAGCTCTTGTGCCTGACTCTCGGTCAGGGTGCCGTTGTCCAGATCACGCTGGATATAAATGTCCAGGAAAGTGGAGATACGGCCGACGCTCATTGCGGCACCATTCTGGGTCTTGATGGCGGCCAGATAGCCGAAATACAGCCACTGGCAGGCCTCTTTTGCGTTCTTGGCCGGCTGGGAGATGTCGTAGCCGTAGGCCTCCGCCATCTTCTTCATGCCCTTCAGAGCGTTGATCTGGCGTGCGATCTCCTCACGCAGACGGATGACGTCATCCGTCATGGTGCCGTCGCCGCAGTTAGCGAAATCTTCCTGCTTGAACTGGATCAGAGCGTCAATACCGTACAGAGCCACACGGCGGTAATCGCCGACGATACGGCCTCGGCCATAGGTGTCGGGCAGGCCGGTGATGATGTGGGTGTGACGAGCCTTCTTCATCTCAGGGGTGTAGGCGTCAAAGACGGCCTGATTGTGGGTACGGGTATAGTCGGTGAAGATCTTGTGCAGCTCTGCGCTCGGCTCGTAGCCGTAGGTGGTGCAGGCCTGTTCAGCCATCTTGATGCCGCCGTAGGGCATGAAAGCACGCTTCAGGGGCTTGTCGGTCTGCAGGCCGACGATCTGCTCGAGGTCTTTTAGGTTCTCGTCGATGTAGCCGGGGCCGTAGGCGGTCAGGCTGCTGACGACTTCGGTCTCCATGTCCAGCACGCCGCCCTTGGCACGCTCTGCTTTCTGGAGCTGCTGCAATGCGCCCCACAGCTTATCGGTAGCCTCGGTCGAGCCGGCCAGAAACGACTCATCGCCGTCATATGGGGTATAATTCTTCTGGATAAAGTCACGAACATTGACCTCTTCTTTCCAGATGCGGCCCTCAAAGCCTTCCCACTGTTCAAAATTGATCATTGGAACCTCCTTGTTCCTTCCATCTCTGAGTTAAATTAAGCTAACTGCTTTGCCTATAAAAAACCGCCTCATGCGGCTTTCGGGGAGTTCGGACGGACTGTCAAACGCAGACCTTTGCATCTGTACCCGGCAGCCTGCACTTATAATAACAACGATTCCGAAAAAAAGCAAGAGCATTTTGGTGGAAATTTTATGGCATTCCAAACCGGAAGAGCCAAAATGTGACTCGAGCAACCGCCCATAAAATTTTTTGAAAAAATAAAAGATCAGGGGTTGACAGTTACGACAAACTATGATATCCTGTTGTCACGGCAAGGTTAGTTAAATCTAACCAAGGCTGCGGAGGTTCCTGCAAGACCTCTGAAAGAAAACCCTAATTCCTCCATTCCATTCTCTTTTTTCAAAAAAGGAAGCGGCAGCTTGTGGTTTGCTCTGTCAGCTTCCGGCGCGGCACAGGGGCTTTTGGTACGGCACCTTGCGCAAAAGAAAACAAAAACGGGACGTACAGCTTGACCACCTGTGCGCCCCGATTTTTGTTTTCTATACGAGAAAATTCAATTCTTGATATGCCGCTCTGCCACAAAGAACCCGATGGCACTGACCGCAAAGACGACATAATAACTTGCGATGCGGTAGAGCATGAGGGTACTCATGACCTCGCCCTGCTGCATGAAGCTGCCGAAGACCAGCAGGAATGCGGTCTCGATGGAGCCCATACCGGCAACATTCGGCAGGGCATTCGAGAGGAAGAGCATCAGGCTTGTGAGGAGCTGTACCTGCCAGAAGGTCAGGGAAGAGGAAAGCCCCATGAACTGAATGCAGAGATAGGGAATGGTGAAAAGCAGGAACAGCTTGAATGCCTGCACTGCGAAAATTTTGACGCAGCGGCCCTTATCGGTCAGCAGGTTGCGGCTCTCCTCGGCGAGGGTGTTCAGCTGTTCGAGCCAGCTGTTTCGTCGTGCCTGCCACTTTTCGGTCTTGGGCAGATAGCCCAGCAGCCAGCGTGCCAGCCGCTGTACCAGTGGCGAAACGCAGACCAGCACCAGAGCAAGAATGATGGCGGCGACCACAGCATAAGCGGCAGGCAGATAACTGAGAACACCGGAAGCGTTGTCCGAGAACCATTGGTGCTGAAATAACAGCATGACGGTTGCGTAAATCAGGACAGCACTCTTATGAAAAACGTATTGCAGGGTCATCAGGCCGACACCCGAGCCGACCTGAAGTCCCCAGTGATACAGATAATAGGTTTGCAGCGGTACGGCACCGGTGCCAAGACAGACAACATTGCCGAAGGTTCCCATAAAGGCATTCTCGATGCCTTCCCGAAGCCCAAAATTCGGGATGCGGCTCCGGACGATGAGCCAGCTTGCGACGCCTTCCAAGACGGGATAGCTGACGCCGATGAGAAGCACCAGTACTACCTGCCACCAGGAAAGGGCGGCCAGAGCGGAGGAGATCTCTTCCCAATGGTCTTTGAAGATGTAAACGACCACACCGGTCAGTGCCAGCAGGATGAGCAGAGAAACAAGCGTTTTTTTGTGAGATGGCTGCTGAGAGGCTGTGGGCTGATTCATGACGGGTGACTCCTTTCGATGATTCCATGCGTTTGATTCAGACTCTAGTATAACACAACTTTCATGGATTTTTGTGAACATGAGCCAAATTTTTCGCTTCAGATTTGGCAAAATGATAAATCGCCCGGATATAAATTCTTTGACAGAAGCAGGAAATCAGGCTATACTGACCCTGAACACAACAATAAAGAGGGGAAAACGATATGGTACAGGTCGATTTGATCACGGGATTTCTGGGCGCAGGAAAAACGACTTTTCTGCGAAAATATGCTGCCTATCTTGCCCGGCAGGGGCATAAAGTCTGCATCCTTGAGAATGATTTCGGTGCAGTGAATGTTGACGCAATGCTGGTGCAGGATCTGTTGGATGATGGCTGCGAAATTGAGACGATCAGCGGCGGTTGTGACTGCGATACCCACCAGCGGCGGATGCGCACTAAACTCATCTCGATGGCAATGCGCGGCTTTGACAGGGTGCTGGTGGAACCAAGTGGAATTTTTGATGTGGATGAGTTCTTTGATGTCCTTCGGGATGACCCACTCGACCACTGGTATGAGGTCGGGAATGTAATCGCCATTGTGGATGCCATGCTGTCCGAAACGCTCTCGCCGCAGGCGGATTATATTCTGGCGTCTGAGACGGCAAATGCCGGGCTTGTTCTGCTCAGCCGGAGCCAGCTTGCCGAACCCGGACAGTGCGACGCCGCCAGAGCGCATCTGACTCGGGCATTGAAAGCCTGCAAATGCTCCCGGGGGTTCAAAGAGGAGGAAATTTTCATCAAGGACTGGAACACCTTGACCGATGACGACATGGCAAAAATCGCTTCCTGCGGCCACCGGCAGGCCAGCTGTGAAAAACTGCATTTTAATGAACACAAGGCGTTTTCGTCAGTCTATCTCCTTGAACTTGGTCTGGATAAAAACACGCTGACCCGGAATATCCCGAAGCTGTTCGGGAACGAGAACTGCGGTCGGGTGCTTCGGGTCAAGGGGTTTGTACTGGATGAAGAGAAGTGGTTCGAGTTGAACGCAACAGCGGATGGTCTGACTGCTTCGCCCATTCCGCAGGGGCAGGAAGTCCTTATCGTTATTGGCGAGGGACTGCAAAAGGAAAAAATTGAAGAACTGCTTCGTTCGTAAAAATTGACAAAAAACAGGCTGGATTTTCCACAGAGTGAACAGGAAAGGTTGAAAAGAATCCGTTGAACCGGGATTGGATGGGGCGTATAATAAATTAGAAAATAAAAGATACGGGAGGAACCCATCCATGAGCGCAGTTTCGCAGAGAAAACCTGCCACGGAAAAGCTGACCGCACGCCGTATCGTCGGCATGGTGGTCGGAATCGTTATCATCGGTCTTGGCATTGCCCTGTTCAAACAGTCACACCTCGGCAATGACTCCATCAGCGCACTGAATATGCGGCTGGCGGAGATGCTGGGGATCTCGCTGGGTGTGCAGAACCTTTGTACGAATATCCTGTTTTTCGCACTGGAACTCTGGGTCGGACGGCAGTACATTGGGCTTGGAACTTTTGTCAACGGCATTGGCATCGGCTTTATCGTGACCTTCTTCTATGACCCCATTGCAGCGTTCTTCGGCCAGGCAAGCTCTTTCCCAGTGCAGCTGCTCTGGGTCGCTCTGGCAGTCCCGGTCACGGCATTGGGCGCGTCGCTCTATCAGACCGCTGACCTCGGCATTGCGCCGTATGATTCGCTGGCGTTGGAACTGCGTGACTACACACCGGTACCGTATTTTGGCTGCCGTGTCTTTACAGATGCGCTCTGTGCTTTCCTTGCATGGATTCTGGGTGGTCTGGTCGGTCTTGGAACTTTGGTCTGCGCTTTCTGCCTTGGACCTTTTATCCAGTTCTTCAATGGCACTGTTTCCGAAAAAGTCCTGCAATATAAACCAAAAGAAACTTGAAAATCAGCACAAACAAGAAAAGCGTATGCGACACGAAACCGTGAAGCATACGCTTTTTTGCTGAGATTTTTACTTCTCCTCCAGATTGCCGGTATAGAGCTGATAATACTTGCCCTTCTTGGCGATCAGCTCATCGTGGTTGCCGCGCTCGATAATGCGACCCTGTTCCAGAACAACGATGCAGTCGGCGTTCCGGACAGTGGACAGGCGGTGAGCAATGACGAAGGAAGTGCGGCCATACATCAGGCCGTCCATGCCGCGCTGCACCAGAGCTTCGGTACGGGTGTCGATGGAGGACGTTGCTTCGTCCAGAATCAGCACCGGGGGATCTGCAACAGCAGCACGGGCGATTGCCAGCAGCTGACGCTGACCCTGCGAGAGGTTTGCACCGTCGCCGGTCAGCATGGTGTTATAGCCATCCGGCAGACGCTGGATAAAGCCGTCCGCATTGGCAAGACGCGCGGCTGCAACACACTCCTCGTCAGAAGCATCCAGACGGCCATAACGAATGTTCTCGAGGACGGTACCGGTAAACAGGTGAGTGTCCTGCAGAACGATACCCAGAGAGCGGCGGAGATCCGCTTTTTTGATCTTGCTGATGTTGATGCCGTCATACCGGATCTTGCCGTCCGAGATATCGTAGAAGCGGTTGATGAGGTTGGTGATGGTCGTCTTGCCGGCACCGGTGGAGCCGACAAATGCGATCTTCTGACCCGGACGGCCATACAGATTGATATCGTGGAGGACGGTCTTTTCCGGGACGTAGCCAAAATCAACATCGGTAAAGGTAATGTCGCCTTCCAGCTTGTGGTAGGTGATGCTGCCGTCGTGGTGGGGATGCTTCCATGCCCAGATGCCGGTGCGCTCTTCGGTCTCAACGAGGTTGTCGTTTCGGTCATACTTGGCGTTGACAAGGGTGACATAACCTTCGTCGGTCTCGCTGGGAGCGTCCATCATCTTGAAGATACGCTCTGCACCGGCCAGAGCCATGATGATGCTGTTGGCCTGCATGGAGACCTGACTGATGGGCATATTGAAGCTCTTGTTCAGCGACAGGAAGGCGACAACGGTGCCGAGGGTCATGCCGCCGACATTGCCGACTGCCATCGCTGCGCCGACCAGAGCGCAGACCGCATAACTGATATTACCCAGCTGAGCGGTGACAGGCATGATGATGTTTGCGAAACTGTTGGCCTTGTTCGCGCTGTCCTTCAGCTTGTCATTCAGTTCCCGGAAACCGGCCAGAGCTTTCTGCTCGTGAGTAAAGACTTTGACGACCTTCTGGCCTTCCATCATCTCTTCGATGTAGCCGTTCACCTTGCCAAGGTCACGCTGCTGGGCGATGAAGTATTTGCCGCTCATGCCAGTGATCTTCTTGGTGCAGAAGAGCATCAGAGCGACCATGACCATCGTGACGAGGGTCAGCGGTAGGCTCATCATACACATGCTGGCAAAAACGGAAACAATGGTGATGGCACTGGATACCAGCTGCGGAATACTCTGGCTGAGCATCTGGCGTAGAGTATCAACGTCGTTGGTGTAGACCGACATGATGTCGCCGTGCGGATTGGAATCAAAATATTTAATAGGCAGACTCTCCATGTGGGTGAAGAGCTGGATGCGGAGGTTACGCAGGGTGCCCTGTGTCACGTTTACCATAATACGGGCGTTCAGCCATGCGGCCAGAATGCCGATGACGTAGATGCAGCCGACCCGGAACAGCGCACCAGCCAGCGGCGCGAAATCAGGGTTCTGCTGCTGAGTCATGGGAACGATATAATCATCAATGAGCTTCTGCAGGAACAGGCTGGCCTGAACGTTTGCCAGCGCACTGATGATGATGCAGACCAAGACGAGGATGCAGTGGGGCAGGTAGTGCTTGAACACTTCATCCATGATGCGCTTGAGCAGCTTGCCCGGATTTTCAACTTTCGGACGTGGACGGCCTGCACCGCGAGAGCCGGAACCCTGAACTACTTTTGCCTGAGCCATTACTGCTCACCTCCCTGCTTGTCGAAGTCGCCGCCGCCTTGTGTCTGGCTGTTGTAGACTTCCTGATAAATCTGATTGGTCTTCAGCAGTTCCTCATGGGTACCAAGGCCGTTGATCCTGCCGTCATCTAGAACAAGGATGCGGTCGGCGTCCTGCACCGAGGAAATACGCTGCGCAATGATGATTTTGGTGGTGCCGGGGATCTCTTCCCGGAACGCTTTCCGGATCTTGGCGTCGGTCGCTGTATCGACTGCGCTGGTCGAGTCGTCCAGAATGAGGACTTTCGGCTTGCGCAGCAGGGCGCGTGCAATGGTCAGACGCTGTTTCTGACCACCCGAAACGTTGGAGCCGCCCTGCTCGATCCATGTATTGTACTTGTCGGGGAAACGCTCGATGAACTCATCCGCACAGGCCAGCTTTGCGACACGGATGCACTCTTCTTCGCTGGCGTTTTCATCGCCCCAGCGCAGGTTATCGAGAATGGTGCCGGAGAACAGAACGTTCTTCTGGAGAACCATCGAGACTTCCCGGCGGAGGACGTCAAGATTATAGTTCCGGACATCCACGCCGCCAACGCTGACGGTGCCGCTCTCGGCATCATACAGACGAGGAATGAGCTGTACCAGACTGGATTTTGCACTGCCGGTGCCGCCGATGATGCCCAGCGTCTCGCCGGGTTTGATCTCGAAGGTGATATCATTCAGAACGGGCTGACCGGTGCCGTGCTTATACTTAAAGGTAACATGGTCGAACTTGATGGAGCCGTCTGCGACGGTGCTGACTGGCTGCTTTGCAGGGGGCAGATCGGTCTTTTCATCCAGAACTTCGACGATACGCTTTGCAGAAGCGGCGGACATGGAGATCATGACGAAAGCCATGCTCAGCATCATCAAAGCCATCAGGATGTTCATAATGTAGCCGAACAGTGCATTCAGCTGACCGGTGGTAATGGCGCCGTACAAAACGTAGTGCGCGCCGAACCAGCTCAGAGCAAGGTTGCAGCCGTAAACGGCAGTCAGCATAGCCGGGTTATTGAAACTCAGGCGGCTTTCGGCGTTGACGAACTGATTATACAGGTTCTCGCAGGCTTTGGTGTACTTCTCGTTCTCGAAGCCTTCCCGGACAAAGCTCTTGACAACACGGATGGCGGAGACGTTCTCCTGAACAGAAGCGTTCAGGTTGTCGTAGTTTTTAAACACCCGGTCGAAGATCTTGAATGTGGGGATCATGATGGACGCCAGCACAGCCACCAGAAATGCGACGGCAATGACGAAAATCAAAGCCAGTGGGCCGCCGATGGAAAACGCCATGATGAGCGCGAAGATCAAATGCACAGGAGCGCGGACACACATGCGCTCGATCATTTGGAATGCGTTCTGGACGTTGGTGACGTCGGTCGTCATGCGCGTGACGAGGCCGGCGGTGGAAAACTTGTCGATGTTGGAGAAAGAGTAGTGCTGGATATTCTCATACATCGCATCGCGCAGGTTTCCGGCAAAGCCGGTGGAAGCTTTTGCGGCATACTTGCCGGCCAGCACGCCCAGAAGCAGGGCGATGGCCGCCACAAGGAAAGTCAGCAGGCCGTATTTGACGATGGCATTCATGTCGCTTTTCTCGATGCCCTGATCAATGATAAAGGCCATCAGAGTTGGCAGCAGAATGTCCATGACCGCTTCCAATGCGGAAAAGATAGGTGTCAAAATCGCGGCGCGTTTGTACTCGCCCAAATGTGACACGAGCTTTTTGATCATCGGGATATCCTCCTATCGTTTTGGATTTCGGTAGTTCGTAGCTGAACAATTCTATACCAAACAATTGAATTGTCAAGCGGCTTTCAAAAAGATTTCACAGATTACCGCAAACCGTCCTTGAGCTTGTTCAGCAGGCGGAGCAGCTCGGCGTGTTCTTCGGGGGTCAGCAGCTCATCGACATACTGCTCGGTCTGGTGGAAAGAGAGCATGGTCTGCTCATGGAGCCGGATGCCTTGCTCGGTCAAAATGAGCTGCTTGAGCCGGGCATCCTGCGGCACACTCTGCCGCTCGATATACCCTTTTTTCTCCATCAGCTGCAAAATGTTCGTCACGGTGGAACGGGTGATGGAGAACTCGCGCTCGATGTCGCGCTGGAAGACCGGTGTATCTGTATGCTGGTACAGGTAACTTAAGATCCAGCCGTGCATCGGGGTCACATCGTCGACGTGATTGGCACGGTTGAAATAGTTGCTCTTGCGGAAGATCAGGTTGTTGACCCGGTGCATCATGGCCGGGATGACCTGCGGCGGTTCCCAAGGCGGTTCGCTGCGCTTGCAGGCGGTCTCCTGTTCCGTGAGACGATCGGTGTTATCACACATGGAAATACCTCACTCGTTTTGTTTTAAATCGGGATTGTTTCACTTAAAACTGTTTGATACAGAACTATTATATGCAAAAAGAGAGGACTGTCAAGAGACAGCCCTCTTAAAGTTTATGAATTTTCGGTGATCTCCGCAGCGGCCAGTGCCTCAGGATTGTTCAAAGGCGGTTCCTCCGGAGAAGAGCTGTCCCGTGCTTCCATAACGGACAGCAGCAGTTCCGGCTGATTCGTCACAATGACCTCCGGGTTCATCCGGAGCAGACTGCGCAGTTCCCGTCGCTCTTCGGTGAACATTGGCCAGGGAGCAGCCTGAAAGCCTTTTGCCTGAATCTTCGAGATAAGTTTCGTATCCCGGAAACAGCCGTAATAGGTCGGCCCGATGTAGTCCACCGGAAAATCAAACTGAGAGACGTACCGCATCGTGTCGATCTGACGGACATAATCTTCAAAGATCTCGAGCAGGTTCTTCCCCGGAAAGTTGGAACACATGGCAAGGAACCGGTCACGGTAATACTGAAAGACCGAGCCGTTCTCGCCGTCCAGTTCGTCCGGATTTTCCACCAGAGCGGCCATCTCGCTGAGACTCTGAACGGAAGCGATTTTTTCCTGCATCGGGTCGCCGTTCGTCAGGCCTAAATCTTCCCAGAGCGACGGCGGTGGAAAATGGGTGGACTCCATATTCAGAAACAGAGCGGCAGTCTTCATCTCAGGCATCTGCTCTTTGATCTGCCGGAGCAGGTCATACTGAAACGAGGTCAGAACGACGTTGTCTTCACATCCCATATTGACGACGGCATCGAGGACACGGGCAACGAAGTCCTTATCACGGTCGAAATAAGGTTTCAGCTCGATGTGCATCATCTTCATATCCCGGCCGATTTCGAGAACTTCTTCCAGCGTGGGAATCTTTTCACCGGCGTAGTCCGGACTTTTCCAGCTGCCGAAATCCAGCTGACGCAGGGTGTCGAAATCCGTGTTAAAGATATCGTAATGGGCATTGGATACCCGGTCGGTGACGAAATCATGCGCAATGACAAGTTTTTTGTCCTTCGTCATCTGGACATCCATCTCGATGCCGTCGGCACCCAGCGTTTTCGCTGTCCGGAAGGAGACAAGGGTGTTTTCAGGGGCGAGATAGGACGCACCACGGTGCGCGACGATGAGAGGTCGGCTCATGCAAGATCCTCGCCGTCGGACGCGATGACCTTCTTATACCAGTAGAAACTGTCCTTCCGGCTGCGTGCGAGGGTGCCGTTGCCGTCGTTGTCCTTGTCAACATAGATGAAGCCGTAACGTTTCTTCATCTCACCGGTGCCTGCGCTGACGAGGTCGATGCAGCCCCAGGTGGTGTAGCCCATCAGTTCGACCTTGTCCTCGTTGACGACCTTCTCCATCTGCTCGATGTGGGCACGCAGATAGTCGATGCGGTAGCTGTCGTGGATGGAACCATCCGGTTCAACAACATCGTTCGCGCCCAGACCGTTCTCGACGATCATGATGGGCTTCTGGTAGCGGTTGTAGACTTCATTGCAGTAGACACGCAGGCCCACCGGGTCGATAGTCCAGCCCCAGTCACTGGCTTTCAGATAGGGGTTCGGCAGACCCATCGACAGGTTGCCGCCTGCGCTGATGTCCTCTTCGGGATGTGCTGCCACATTGGAAGAAGAGTAGTAGCTGAAGGAGTAGAAGTCGACCGTGCCCTCGCGCAGAAGCTCTGCATCGTCCGGCTCCCAGTCAATGGTGACGCCCTCGGACTTCCAGACTTCTTCACTCATGGCACCATAGGCACCACGCATCTGGACATCGCCGCAGTAGTAGTTCTGTTTGAACATGGCCTGCTGTGCGGCAAGAACATCCTCCGGACGGCAGGTGTGGGGATAGATGCAGCCGCCTGCGATCATGCAGCCGATCTTCAGGTCGGGATACTGCTCATGTGCCAGCTTGCAGACCTTTGCACTGGCAAGGAACTGATGGTGCAGAGCGTTATACCGGATGTTCCGATGCTCCGCGCTCTCCTCACAGCCGAAATCCATAGCGTTGCAGGGAGCCTTTTCCGGCATGATACCGGTGGAGAAAAGGCCGATGTGATCCATCAGACCCATGTTGATCTCATTAAAGGTCAGCCACAGCTTGACGATGTCGCCGAATTCCTTGAAGCAGGTCTCAGCATAACGCACAAAGCAGTCGATGGTGCGGCGGTCTGCCCAGCCGTTCCACTTCTTGACGAGGGCATAGGGGAACTCGTAGTGGCTCAGGGTCACCAGCGGCTGGACGCCCTCGGCTTTCAGAGCCTCAAAGATCGAGCGGTAGAATGCCACGCCCTTGGGGTTCGGCTCCAGCTCGTCGCCGTTCGGGAACAGGCGGGTCCAGTTGATGGACATGCGATAGCACTTGAAGCCCATCTCACCGAACAGCTTGATATCCTCGAGATAGTGATGATACATGTCGATGGACTCATGGCTGGGATAGTAGATGTCCGGCTTGATCTCCGGATAGAAAGTACGGGGGGTGCTGACGGTGCCGCCGGTCATGGTATCCGGCACACCGACGCCTTTACCGTCTTCCTGCCAGCCGCCTTCGCACTGGTTGGCAGCGGTCGCACCGCCCCACAGGAAATTTTCAGGGAACTTGCCCATATTGGTTTACCTCCAAAAGTATATATTTACCCTTATATAGAATACATCGTCCATGCTGAGGTTGTCCATCTGCGCATTGAACAAAAAACAGTGAAGTTTTTTGCGGATTCTGCCCGAGAAAAACGGTATTTTAGAAGGGCAGAAAAGCGACGAAAGTATGACTTTTATCGTCAAAATGACGAAAAATGCCCCTGATTTTTTGCAACTTTCACGATAAATTCCCTAAAAGTGGCCCGTTTTCCTCTCATTCTGTTTCTTTTAAAGTCGAACCAACTGTGATAAGATAAATAGGTAAGGCAAGACGGCAGGGCCGTTTCAAAACTTAAGGAAAAATGGAGTGTTTGCTATGACAGAGTTCAAGCCCATCAAGGAAGGTAAAGTCCGTGAAATCTACGATAACGGCGACAGCCTCATCATGGTTGCGACCGACCGCATTTCCGCTTTTGACGTCATCCTGAAAAACAAAGTTGCCAACAAGGGCAAAGTCCTGACCCAGATGAGCAAATTCTGGTTCGACTATACCCGTGATGTCATCCCCAACGACCTGATCAGCGTCGACAACAAGGATATGCCGGAGTTCTTCCAGCAGCCGGAGTTCGAGGGCAAATGCACCATGTGCCGCAAGCTGACCATGCTGCCCATCGAGTGCATCGTCCGCGGTTATATCACTGGCAGCGGCTGGGCAAGCTACAAGGAGAACGGTGTCGTCTGCGGCATCAAGCTGCCCGAGGGTCTGAAGGAATCCGAGAAACTGCCTGAGCCTATCTACACTCCGTCCACTAAGGCTGAGATCGGCGATCACGACGAGAATATCTCCTATGAGCAGAGCATCGGCGTGCTGGAAAAGCTCTTCCCGGGTCACGGCGAAGAGTATGCGACCAAGCTGCGTGACTACACCATCGCTCTGTATAAGAAATGCGCCGAGTATGCTCTGAGCCGGGGCATCATCATCGCCGATACCAAGTTTGAGTTCGGTCTGGACGAGAACGGAAACGTCGTGCTGGGCGATGAGGTACTGACTCCGGATTCCTCCCGTTTCTGGCCGCTGGAGGGCTATGAGGCAGGCCACAGCCAGCCCTCCTTCGATAAACAGTTCGTCCGTGACTGGCTCAAGGCCAACCCCGACAGCAACTACGACCTGCCGCAGGAGATCATCGACAAGACCATCGCCAAGTATCTCGAAGCCTATGAGATGCTGACCGGCAAGACTCTGTAAAAAACACGCTCTTTCAACAACAAAGCGTCCGTTTGTGGAAAACCACAGGCGGACGCTTCTGTTTTTTGACAAAACGCTTGACCGGATGCTTTTTCGTGCTACAATTACTTCGGCACGGCAAAAGGCTATGGATAAAAAGTGTAGAATGTCAGCATTGCGGCGAAAGGAAACCACAATGAAAGAAAAGCTCCTCCAATATGGCACGAAATATGCCATCATCACCCTGAGCATTACGATCATGTCCATTGGTGTGTATTTTTTTAAGTTCCCAAACAACTTTGTTTTCGGCGGCGTCACCGGTATGGCAGTTCTTGCGGCCAAACTGACGCCCCTTTCGGCTTCGGCCTTCTCTTCTGCGGCCAATATCGCCCTGCTGGTGCTGGGTTTGATTTTTCTGGGAAAAGAATTTGCCCTCAACACCGGTTACGCCACCTTTCTGATGTCGGTGGAGCTGATGCTGTTGGAAAAATGGGTGCCGCTGTCCGAACCTCTGTCCGACCAACCCATGCTCGATCTGCTGTTTGCCATCGCTCTTCCGGCCATTGCCTCGGCCCTGCTTTTTAATGTTGGTTCTTCCTCAGGCGGCACCGACGTCATTGCCCTTATCGTCGAGAAATATACCCATCTGCACAACATTGCGGCGGCACTTTTCCTGACTGACCTGTTCATGGTCATTGCGGCCTGCTTCGTCTTCGACCTGTACACGGCTCTGTACTCTTTTGTCGGTCTGACCGTGAAATCCCTTGTCATCGACGCCGTTCTGGAAAAAATCAAGATGTGCAAGGCCATTCTCATCATCTGCGACGACAAAGAGCCCATCTGTGATTTCGTCATGAAAAAGCTGGTGCGAGGAGCCACCTATACCCCCTGTTTCGGTGCCTATACCGATAAACCCCACTATATGATCTATACCACCCTCACCCATCGGGAGGCCGACCAGCTGCAGGACTTTATCCATGAGCAGCATCTGAACGCCTTTATCTCGATGCTCAGCACCACCGAGGTCTTTGGTAAGGGATTCAATCACGCATAATGCAGATACTATTTGGAGCCGGAAGCGTCAAAACCTTCCGGCTCTTTTTATCCATTCTTAAAAAGAATGGTTCAGAATCGAATCATACCATTTTACAAATAGCCGAAGCGCGTTTATTCTAATGTTAGAAGCTCCGCTGAACTCCGGAAGCGAGGGAAAAAACGAGCTGATATGGCAGTCCGGGAATCATGCAAAAATGGAATATCTCATGTATACAAGTCGTTTTTTGGCTTTTCTTAACGAATATTAAGACGTCTGCTATGCCATTTGTAAGATTGCCGGACTATCATAGAACCATCAAGAGCGGCTATGGAGCCGTAAACGGTATAATAAGAAGTGTAAGATCCACCAAGGAGGAAAAAGCATGGAGATCAAAAAGGCAGCCACTGCTGGAACTCTGGAATCCAGCGACTGCATGGTGACCGTCGAGCCCGGCGAGGGCAAGGTCGATTTCTCGCTGGAAAGCTCTGTCATCAACCAGTACGGCAATCAGATCCGCAAGGTGACTCTGGAGACCCTGAAGAATCTGGACATCAATGATGTCCGCATCACCATCGTGGATAAGGGCGCACTGGACTGCACCCTGAAAGCACGCATCGAGGGCGCAGTTTATCGCTCCGTCGATCAGTATGAGAACCTGCCCTGGGGAGGTGCGATCAAATGATTAACCCGAACAAGAAACGCCTGCGCCGCACGATGATGTTCCTGAATGCGCAGAAGCCCGGCCTTATCAAAGATCCGTACATCTATAAGGCAGATTCCATCATGCTGGATCTCGAGGACGCTGTCGCCGAGAACCAGAAGGATGTCGCTCGTTTCAGCCTGTACCACGCTCTGCGCACCATTAACTATCGTGGCTGCGAGCGTGTCGTCCGTATCAACGGTCTGGACACTCCTTACTGGCGTGAAGACATCCGTGCGGCTGTTGCCGGCGGCTGTGATTCCATCCGTATCCCCAAGACTGAGCATGCAAAGGACGTTCAGATCGTTGCTGACGCTATCGCTGAGGATGAGAAGACCTATGGCCGTCCGGAAGGCGAAGTCCTGATCATCGCTGCTCTGGAGTCCGCTCGCGGCGTCATGAACGCTCTGGAGATCTGCGAGTCCAACGAGCGGCTGTTCGGCATTGCACTGTCAGGCGGCGACTACACCAAGGATCTGCAGACCCACATCACCGGCACCGGCATTGAGCTGATGGGCGCACGTCAGCAGATGATCATCGCAGCCCGTGCAGCTGGCGTCCAGTGCTTCGATACTGTCTACACCGACCTGAAGGATATGGAAGGTTTCCGTAAGGACGTCGAGAACATCCACCTGATGGGCTTCGACGGCAAATCCATTATCAACCCTCGTCAGATCCCCATCGTGCATGAGATCTTCACCCCGACTCAGAAAGACATCATCTTCGCTGAGAAGGTCGTTAAGGAGATCGACTCCAAGAAGGCACTGGGCATCGGCGTCTTCACCGTCGACGGCAAGATGATCGACATCGCCTTCTACGACGGCGCAAAGCGCACCATCGACCTGGCAAAGGCATCCGGCGTGTATAAGGGGGATTTGTAATTATGTTGAATGCAGTCGGCAGAGAGATTCCCGAAGAGATCCTTGAGCGCACCGGCAAAGAGGTCTTTCAGGGCAATAACTATAAAAACGGCAAGGCTTTCAAGAAAGCCGGCCCTTCCGTCACTCCCGTGATGAAGAACGACCATGACAAGATGGTTAAGGACATCCACGAGGCACTGGTCAAGTGCAACGCACATGACGGTATGACCATCTCCTTCCATCATCACTTCCGTGAGGGCGACCTGGTCGTCTGCATGGTCATGGAAGAGATCCACAAGATGGGCATCAAGAACATCACCCTGAGCGCAAGCTCTCTGGGCAAGGCGCATGATGCTCTGGTTCCCATGATCGAGGACGGCACCATTGTCAACATCGAGTCTTCCGGTGTCCGCGGCAAGATCGGTGATGCTATTTCCCACGGCAAACTGAAGGGTCTGGCTACCATGCGCAGCCACGGCGGTCGTGTCCGTGCTATCGAGACCGGCGAGACCCACATCGACATCGCTTTCATCGGCGCACCTTCCTGCGACGAGTACGGCAACTGCTCCGGTATGGGCGGCAAGACCAACTGCGGTGTCCTGAGCTATGCTTACGTTGATGCGGATCAGGCAGATTACGTCGTTGCGATTACCGATTGCCTGGTTGCTTATCCCAACTACCCGGCTGAGATCTCTCAGACCAAGGTCGATTACGTCTGCGTCGTCGATCAGATCGGTATCCCCGAAAAGATTGCTACCGGTGCTGCAAAGCCCACCACCGACCAGCGCAAGCTGATGATGGCGGAGTACTGCACTCAGGTCGTCGCAAACACTCCGTACTTCAAGGACGGCTTCTCTTATCAGACCGGTGTCGGCGGTGCATCCATCGCTTCCACCATCTCCCTGAGCAAGATCATGGAAGAGGAGAACATCCACATGGGTCTGGGTGTCGGCGGTCTGACCAAGCCGATGTGCGAGCTGCTGGACCGTGGTCTGGCTTACAAGCTGGTCGATACGCAGGACTTCGATCTGGACGCTGTCAATAACGTCCGTTCCAACCCCAACCACTTCCCCATCTCTGCTGGCGAGTATGCAAGCCCGATGAACAAGGGTGCGTTCGTCAACAAGCTGGATTACGTTATCTTGGCATCTCTGGAAGTCGATACCCACTTCAACTGCAACGTTGTCGTTGGTTCTGACGGCGTCATCACCGGCGCACAGGGCGGCCATCCCGATACCGCACAGGGTGCAAAATGCACCATCGTCATCGCTCCTCTGCTGCAGGGTCGTATCCCGGCTATCTGCACCGATGTCACCACCGTCACCACTCCGGGCGAGAGCGTTGATATCGTCGTCACCGATTACGGTGTCGCTGTCAACCCCCGTCGTCCTGACCTGCTGGAAGCTCTCCAGAAGGCCGACTGTGTGCCTCTGAAGACCATCGAGGAGCTGCGTGATATCGCTTACTCCATCGTCGGTGAGCCTGAGAAGGTTCAGTTCGGCGACCGTGTTGTGGGTATCATCGAAGCTCGTGACGGCACCATTATGGATGTCGTCCGTGAAGTCAAGCCTTTCTCCTTCCGCGAAGATTGAGTGTCGCGGCCCGGCGGTTTTCCTGTGGCTTGCCAACCCACAGGCTCGGAATTAGTTCACGGAAATCCCTTCGCTCTTCTCAACCCCGTCGGGAAACAATGACACACAACTTCATGCGATTCTCCTTTTAACGGTTTTGTGTTTTATACCGGCATAAAACCAAAGGACAGCCAGTTTGCACCGCGCAAAACTGGCTGTCCTTCTTTTTGTTTCAAAATAAAATTGATTACGGCACGAACCGATAGCCGACGCCGCGGATGGTGATGATATGCTGGGGGGTCCGGGCGTTATCCTCGATCTTGCTCCGCAGGCGGTTGATGTAGACCATGATAGCGTTATCGTCGACGGCGATGAGATTGCCCCAGATCTGCTCATAGATCATATCTTTGGTAAAAACCTGCTGGGGATGCCGGACGAAGAGCAGCAGGAGAGAACGCTCCTTTTCAGAGAGGTTCAGCTCGGTGTTGTTCTTGTAGAAACGCATGGTGGTCGTATCGCAGAGGAAGGGGCCACAGGTGATCTGCTGATTGTTTTCCTGAGAGAAACTCTTGCTCCGGCGGATAAGAGCCTTGACCTTTGCACCAAGGATCTGAGGGCGAAAAGGCTTCGTTACATAATCGTCTGCACCCAAAGAAAGGCCGTACATGAAATCGTAATCCTCGTTCCGGCCGCTGATGATGATGACAGGCGTTGTGACACCGTTCCGGCGGATGGTCTGGATGACATCGAAACCCTCCATATCGCCCAGCGTGATGTCCATTAAAATCATGTCCAGCGTGCTGCTCTGCCGGGCAATGAGGTCCAGAGCGGCCGCACCGCTGTTCACGACCAGCGGCTCCATCTCGTTGCTCACCATAACTTTGGACAATAATTTGCAAATTGCTGGATCATCGTCTACAATAAGAACATGATATGCCATCGTTCACCCTTCACTCCCCACTGAAAGAGTTGAAATCGACCGGCATACAGGCGAAGCCGGTCGAAATTTCGCTACACTGATAAAATTATAACATCTTTGCCCGATAAGAGCAAGTCTGCCTGAAAATTGCCTGTCCGAAAGGAGAAGTCGCTGTGAAACAAACCCTGAGACGCTTCAAAAATTGGCTGGGCCAGACTCTGCGAGCGGTCTGGCCGCTGCTGCTGTCCGGTATCGTCCTGTTAATCCTGCTGATGGTCATTGGAGGGATGGTCTGGAAGGATTACCGCACCGCACTCATTGACAGTCAGACCCGGCAGATGGAGCTGGTGGTGCAGAGCCTTGCTGACAGCATACAGTTCTCTCTGGCAGAGTACGACGACCGGCTGGATGCGGCTGTGCAGAAGCTGGAAGACCATCCGGATCTGAAACCTTCACTGGCGAGGAGCGATACCCTCTGTGATATCTGGATCGAAAACGCAGACGGCGTTGTGACATACAGCTGTTACGGCGTGACTGCGATCTGCGATGTGATGCTGACGGATTCCGGCGAGGGCATCACCTATTGGCAGTATCACAGCGGCGACCAGCACTACCTCGTTCTGAAAAAGCAGGTCGGGGAGCAGTCGGTCTGCCTTGTGGTAAACTCGGAAGTGATGTACGAGCAGCTTGTTTCGGACATCCATGTGGGAACCAACGGCTATGTTATGATAAAAAACGCAGATAATCGGATCGTGATGCACCCGGAACGGGCACAGTGGGGCATCGACGTGCTGGAAGGCCGCCGCAGACTGTACAATAATACCCAACTGGATATGTCCAGTCTGGAAGAACTGCTCCGGGCGCAGCAGGAGAAAGTCTCCGGCATCCGGGACTACTATTCCTATTGGTGGACAGACCCGGATGTTCCCCGTGTCCACAAGATCAGTGCTTACCGGCAGCTGGCACTGGGCGACAGTTTCTGGATTGTAAGTGCCGTCGTGGACTATGATGACCTGTATCAGCCGGTGGCGGAGAGCTTCCGAAAGGTCACAGTTTTGTTCATCTGCGTGGCGGTGGTATTGGGATTGTTCATCGTGCTGGTCTTCCGGCTGCAGCAGAAGGAACGCCGGAACGTGACCGAGATCAACGACCTGAAATCCCTGAACGCTACGCTGGAAGAACTGCACCGCAGCGAGGAGTCACTGGCGCATGGACAGCGTTTGCAGCTGGTGGGAACCCTGACCGGCGGCATTGCTCATGAGTTCAACAATTTCCTGACGCCCATCATGGGTTATGCCGACCTGATCATGGCGGATGCCGATCCGGGTAGTGAGATTTACGATAACGCTTTGGAGATCAGCGACGCGGCACAGAAAGCGCAGGATGTTGTCAAGCAAATCTCCTCCATGAGCCGGAAGAATGTGGAAACGGTGTACGAGGCCGTCTCGGTCGAAAAGCTGGTAAACAACACCCTGAAGCTGGTGGAAACGAACTGCCCGAAGCAGGTGACCTTGAAAGAAGAACTGAACCTGAACGGTGCGGATGTGCTGGGCAATTCGACCCAGCTTCAGCAGGTGATCCTGAACATCTGCGTCAATGCGATCCATGCCATCGGCCGGGATGAGGGAACTCTGACCCTTCGTGCCGATGTCGTGCCGCGCACGGAGCTGGCAAGCCGTCTCCCGGAAGAAAAGATCTCCTACGATTGGCAGAGCTATGTCCGGCTGAGCATTTCCGATAACGGCTGCGGAATGGATAAAGACACCTTACAGCATATCTTTGAGCCTTTCTTCACCACAAAAAAGACCGGTGAGGGTACCGGTTTGGGTCTGGCACTGGCCGAGCAGATCATCCGGACCCACCGTGGCTGGATCTGCGCCGAAAGCACATTGGGCAAAGGGACGACCTTCTATATCTATCTGCCGGTGCTGGAGCAGCAGCATGCACAAGAACAGCTGCAATGGGGTCAGGACCGCAAGCTCCGCATTCTGGCGGCGGATGACAACAAGAAAGTCCTCGACCTGCTGGAAACGGATTTTGGCCGTTTGGGATTGGAAGTCGTTACCTGCTCCCGGCGCGGTGAAGTCCGCTCTCTGCTGGAAGAGCAGCCCTTTGATGTGCTTGCCATCGACGAAAGTCTGACCGGAGGCAGCGGCGTCGATTTCTGTATGGCGATTCAGGGAAAGTACCCGGGGCTGACCCGTATCATTATGACGAATACGCCGACCCGGGAGATCGTTGATGCCCGACGGCACCGTGTCATCGACGGCTATATCGTCAAACCCGTTTCCGCCGGAACACTGCTGGAAGAGATCCGTACTTGCCAGCGGCAGAAACAATAAAAATGTTGTATCCAAGCATACATCCGGATTCTTACAGGATATTAAGCATTTCCTTAACAAAACGTAACACAATGCGCTTTGGGGTTTAAGTTTCGACGACTATACTTAAACCATCAACGGCAGGAATGAAACTTCAGAACCGACTGGAATGGAACGCCTGCTGAACCTTCGTGGAAAAAAGGAAAGGAAGTAAAACCATGAGTGATACCATTCTCGCTCTGCTCGGCTTTGCGACGGTGATTGCGGTCATCGTTCTGTTGCTGCGCAATGTCACGGTTCCTGCACTGGCATTCGTCAGTGTCTCGACCATCACGGCTGCCATTCTGGTGGCGACCGGTGCTTTCACCCTGGATGAAATGGCTGGCTTCATTAAAGAAGGCGTCAAAGGCGTCCACGGCACGGCAGTTCTGTTCATCTTCTCCGTCCTGTTCTTCGGTGTCATGACGGATGCAGGTATGTTCGACAAGATCATCGGCGCGCTGATGAAAAAGGTCGGCAACAATGTTGTCGGCGTTGCTCTGATGACCTGCCTGATCGCCATCATTGGTCATCTGGATGGCGGCGGCGCATCCACCTTCCTTATCACCATCCCCGCAATGCTGCCTGTTTACAAGCGTCTGCATATGCGTCGTGAGACCCTGCTGCTGATCTGCGTCACCTCCATGGGCGTCATGAACCTGCTGCCCTGGGGCGGCCCGACCATGCGTGCTGCAAGTGTTATCGAGATGGAGCCCAATGAGCTGTGGTTCCAGCTGATGCCCATGCAGATCGTTGGTTTCGTTCTGGCAATCGGCACTGCGATCTTCTGGGGTCTGCAGGAGAAAAAGCGCATTGCGAAGCTGGACGCTGCTGCTCTGGCTGCGGAAGCAGAAAAGTACGACGATTCTGGTGATGATAAGAAGGACGAAAGCCTTGCTCGTCCCCAGAACTTCGTGTTCAATGTCATCCTGACTCTGGCTGTTATCATTGTTCTGGTTTTGGATATCTTCCCCTCTTACTATGTCTTCATGGTTGGCTGTGCTCTGGGCATCCTCGTCAACTATCGTGGTAAGAAGCTGCACAACTCCATCATCAAGAGCCACGCTTCCGCTGGTCTGAGCATGGCTTCCACCATTCTGTGCGCTGGCGTCTTCCTTGGCGTTCTGAGCAAGAGCGGCATCATGGAGAAGATGGCAATTGCGATGGCAAACTTCATCCCGACTTCTATGGGTCGTTTCCTGCCGGTCATCATCGGCGTCCTGAGCGTGCCTCTGGCTTTGCTGTTCGATACCGACTCTTACTTCTACGGCGTTCTGCCTGTTCTGGTCAGCGTCGGCAACCAGTTCGGCGTCAATCCGGCTCATATTGCGATCGCAATGGTCGTCTGCCGCAACTGCGCTACTTTCATCAGCCCGGTCGCTCCCGCTACCTATCTGGGTATTGGTTTGGCCGGTGTCGAGATCAAGGATCACATCAAGTACTGCTTCGGTTGGCAGTGGGGTGTGTCCATCATCTGCCTGATTGCAGGTCTGATCCTCGGCGTTATCCAGTTCTAATTTGAACTTTGCCGCCCGGCTGCTTCTTTCCAGAAGTCCGGGCGGCTTTTTTAAAAAATCCAAAGGAGGCTGTGCTTCTTGATGCAGGAAAAAAGTGTTTGCACTGCTGCGGATGCCATCTATAAGCTGGCAGCAGGCAATCTGAAATATCTCAATGCGGAGAATGGCAGCGGAGATATCTCCCGTCGGATCCGTCTGGCGACATGGACGAAAGGACAGTCTCCCTACGCCATCATCGTGACCTGTTCCGATTCCCGGGTCATCCCGGAGAATATCTTCTCGGCAGGCATTGGGGAACTGTTCGTCATCCGTCTGGCAGGCAACGTTATCGACGACCACCAGCTCGGCAGCATCGAGTATGCGGCCGGACATCTGGGATGCCGGCTGGTCGTGGTGCTGGGTCATACCCACTGCGGCGCGGTGGATGCGGCCATCAACCATAAGCCGACCGGTTATATCCGGTATATCACGGATGAGATCAAGAAAGCCATCGGCGACGAGACGGACCCCTATAAGGCCAGCTGCCTGAATGTGCAGCACAGTGTGAAGGAAATTGAGAAGAGTCTCTGCATCCATCACATTGAAGAGGAAACGGGTCTGCGTGTCGTCGGTGCAATGTATCATATCGAGGATGGCAGTGTAGAGTTTCTCTAATTCATCATAAGACACGGAAAGCCCTTCGCCGGTTTATGCTGGCGAAGGGCTTTCTGTTGTAATGTCTGATTTTATTTTACAAGCTCATTGACGGCTGCTTCCAGTGTATCGGCAAATGCCTGTTTGGAATAATAACGCTCGTAAAGAGCGCGGCAGGCAGGCTGCATGGCGGTCAGCTGCTCCGGATGGGTGATAGCCTGTTCCAGTGCATCTGCCAGCTGCTGTGGGTCGTTGTCGTGGTAAACAAAGCCGTCGACTCCTTCGGTCACAAGCCCGGCGGTGCCGGTGTGTTCCGAGACGATGGCCGGTTTGCCGAAGATCAGGCCCTCGGTCACGAAGGTCGGCATCGGGTCATCACGGGAAGCGCAGACAAGGCAGTTGCACTGCGACATCAGCGACTTGATCTCGTCACGGGTCAGCCGCTTGCAGTAAAAGACCGTCTCTGGATAGTCCAGCGTCAAATCACGGACGGCATCCATCATATCCTTTTCGGCGGCCTTGCCGACAAAGAGGAAGGACGCTTTGTTCCGGATGTCGGGAGGCAGGAGTCGGATGGCCTTGCTGAAGATATCCTGACCCTTTCGGCGTTCAAAGGAGCCGACCGTCGCAAAGAGCGGCTTGTCCTTCGGGATGCCGAGAGAATCGAAGATGTCCGACTTGACGAAATCCTCAGCAGCGTAATCCGGCAGGCCGTAAATGAGGGAACGGATCTCAAATTCTGGGTGGACGCTGTGCATTGCGGCGGCAGCATGGGTGCCGACCGAGTAAAGCCGCACATTGGATTCCAGTTTTTTGGGGATCTGATGGGCGATATACGGATATCCGGCAAAAGCATCGTGGAGCCACCAGAGGATGGGAACCCCCGTCCCGTTCAGGGCGCGGACAGCACGGGCTTCCACGATGGTATTGGCGAGAACGAAATCGGCACAGAATGCCAGACCCCAGAGGACAGGCGTTGTGACACAGCCCTCCCGGGTAATAACGGCAGCACCGGCATCACGGAACAACTCGAGAGAACCGTCGTCTTCGGGGCCGAGGACAACGACTTCATAACCCATATTGCGCAGAACGGGAACAGCACTGACGAGGACGATGGGCGCGCCGGTCATATCGAGCAGGTGGCTCATAACGAAAGCGCGTTTTCCAGAGATAGAATAAACATCCTCAGCGCAGATATCCCGGGGATAGTGGAACAAGGCTTCCGGGATGCAGTGATAGTTGGTGCAGAGTCCGGAGGCGAGACGGAGCAGCTCCGAGACGCTTTCGGGGTCGTGCGCGGCGGCACGGCAGCGGTCGAGAAGTTCCCGGGAAACAAAGGCGCACCGGACGGCAGCGTGATGCGCTGGACTTTGATACAGGGCAGTCGCACCGTCAAAACCGAAGACGGCGTCTGAAACAATGTAGTCCGCACCCTCGTTCAGGGTCTGTGCAAAGTACATCAGGGTCGTGGAAAGGCAGGCGGCGTCCTCATTCATCAGGAGAACACCAGCAACGCTGTCCGTCAGTTCGCCGTCCAGCTGGCTCACCAGACGGAATTTGCGGTGGAGCTGGCCATGGAGCGACTCTTCCAGCAAAGCGTGCCGGGAGGGGGCGTAAACCAGCAGGTAGGTGCTTTGGGTATTGAAATATTCCTGCTTAGGGAGCTGTTCCTGCTGCAGGGTGGTATAACGGCTGTACATCAGGGCTTTCCTCCGTCTCTTCCATTACTGTCCGCGGTGGAACAGCTCGAGCAGTTTCCGAATGGGAGCGGTCAGCTTCCAGCTGGTGCTGGACTGCATCCCCTTGAGTGCATTGTCGTAGGCTTCATTGCTGTTCTGAAGGGCAAGATTGGACTGCCGCAGGTCAAGGATATCATGGTTCAGGCTGGCAACGCTCTTTTGCAGCTGCTCGACGCTCCGCTGCTGGTCGTTGATGATGCCGTTCAGTTCCTGAATGTGTTCCTCTTCACTGGCCTTTTCCTGTTGGAACTGCTGCATTCCGTCCAGAACGATCCGGAACAGCGGCTCGCCGGAAAGGGATTCGAGAGGATAATAAGAATAGTTGATGACGAGAAGCATCCCGGTCGGATAGCTGCTGATTCCGTTCAGACGGTAGTTCGGGTCGCCGCGCAGAAACAAGGTGCTGCCGTCCTGTAAAACGGTACCGTTGCAGGGCAAAGCCTGAATACGGTCGTCCGAAAAGCTCAGGCCGCTGATGCAGCAGGGCAGTTCGCCCGGGTCAAACCGGATGGCCTGAATATCGGTGGGCATCTTGAAGGATGCACCGACGGTGCCGTTCAGCTGGTCGTATACGCAGTCCTCCGAAGTCAGGGTGTCTGCCTCCGAGAAACCGAAACCGCAGTCATAATAGAGTTTCGGCTGACGCAGGGCTTTGGATTCGGTACGCTCTTCCTTCTGGGGATGGGCAGAAATGTAGCTCTGAACTTCCTGTTCCAGCGCGAGACAACGCTCTGCCAGCCGGGAAACGCCCTCGTCCGAGAGTTTGAGCTGCTGCTCCAGATCCGCAATGCGGCTGTGCAGAGCCGCAGGAGTTTCGTTGTTCATGAACGGGTTCCTCCTCATGTTCTATTTCCAGCCTGCAAAAGCCGCAGGCCGATTTTTGATTCAGTGCTGGGCAACGTAGGGGCGATGCTCCTGCGCCTTTTTGCGCTGTTCTGCGACACGCTTGATCTTCCAATCCCGATAACGGGAGAGCAGCGCGCAGACCAGCAGGACAGAGCCGAGCGAGACGGTGAACTGGATGATCAGGCCCAGCGTCTGCATGTCGGCAAACTTGTCCGCCATCAGGTACCACGGAATGGCCGTCAGCTCGATGGTGTGGACGCAGAAAATATAGAGCGACTGCCGGCCGATGCTCTGGATACCTCGGGTAAGCATGTTGTCGAATCTGCGCTGGACACGCAGGAAAAACGCCAGTAATCCCAGACCGACCGCACCATCCAGCAGGATGCTGACTGGGCCGAGCGTCCATTCGCCGAGGGAAACGCAGTCGGTACTCTGGGTCAGGACAACTAAGATGCCGACCGCAGCAAAAGCCGCCCACAGCCCGGCTTTGAGCCAACGGGAGAACGGCTGCTCGAACAGCTTTTTCTTCTTGGTGAGGAAGCCCAGATACAGGTACGGCACGACCACCATGCCCTGTGCGATGCAGAAGGGCGCGTTCCATGCCAGCGTGATACCCCAGCCTAACGTCATGGTTCCCAGAACCGCCCACGGTATGTAACGTTCGGGGAAGATGTTCATGATGACGTCGAGGAGTATCCACCCGATCATCAATGAGAGCAGATACCACATCGGGCCGCAGGAGAAAAAGGTCTGTCCGAAGTAATCTGCCGTGTGCGGCAGACCCAGAGCGAAGCCGCCGAAGACTTTCTGCGTCTCGTAGAACGCACTTTCCGGTGAGCCAAAGGCGGCGTAATGACAGATATAGTGTAAGATGGTCGTCGCAAGCCCTGTGATGATGTAAGGCTTGAGCAGCATCTGGAACTGCTGGATGACGCATTTGCCAATGGAACGCTTCCGGAAGCCGTAGCCGCTGGCGATGTAGAATGCTGCCATCAGGGATTCACGATAGGCAAAAAGATAAAAGGTGAACGGCGTGATGGCGGTGGTGGTTCCAATGGCGTAGGATTCCGCAGTGTGGGCGAAAACGATGGTCAGCATTCCTACACCCTTGAGCAGGTCGAACATGCCGAGGGAGCTGGTGGTGCGCGATTTGGTTTTTTCCATGAACAGGGCTCCTTCTTTGCGCCGCGAAGTACCCCGGATGGCAGAATGCCATAGTTCAGGCGCAAAAATAACAGAATGTTAAAAAATCAGGGTTCTTACCGTAGATTTATTATGAATAAGTATAATGCTTTTTCATCCGGCTGTCAATTTAAAGGCAATACTTACATAGAATTGCACAAGATAAAGCGCAAGTTTAAGTTGCATATTTGTGCAACAAAATCTTGCATTTAACAGAAATTCCATTGAATCGACCCAAAAGATACGATATACTATCTTTGGGAAAAAACTCCCGAAAGTTTTCATATATAAACATTTCGGGCCGGCAGAAAAAACGGAGCCACGGTTCCACACGATAAGACAAAAAGGCAAAAGGAGATAAAATTATGGCGAAGAACTATGACCAGATGATCCCGGTGGAGAAGATGCCTCGCACGGTCTATGACCTCGTGACTGGCTCGATGGAAAAGCAGTTCCCGGAGTGTGTGGCATTCCGCGCGGTGGCGGAGGACGGCAAGACCGTCCTCGAGTGGACCTATGAACAGCTGGCAGCAGATATCCGCCGCACGGTCACCTATTTAAAGGAGAATATCCCGGATATCAAGGGCAAAAAAGTTGCCCTGCTGAGTCGGAACAACTACGAGTATGGAGTGCTGACCTTCGGCATCATGCTGTCCGGTGCTGTCCTTGTGACCCTGAACTATAAAAAGACCTGGCCGGAGCTGAAATATGAGCTGGAACTGGTCGAGCCTGCCCTCATCTTTGACGATGGCATCGACTATGGCTACCGGGAGGACTTGGAAGCGGCTTATGGCTCCATTTTGCGCCCGATAAACGCTTACAAGGACAGCAAGCTCGGCGAGCTGACCAACTGCATCGACCCGGATGAGCTGCTGATGCTGATGTTCACCTCTGGCACCACCGGCCGCAGCAAGGGCGTCATGCTCTCGGAGCGCAACTACGCCACCGCCAACGAGATGTATATCTCCGGCCAGCAGGTCTTTCCCTATTATAAAAAGAAGCTTGCGCCGGCCGACCGTCAGGGGAAGCCGCTGAGCCACTTCACGCTGGTGCCGTTCTTCCACCTGTCCGGCTTCATCTGCCTCTTCGTCTACGCGATGCAGGGCGGTGCGCTGAACATCTGCGGCGACCCTCGCAATTTCTACCGTGATATCAAGCTGATGCCCAGCGACGCCATGTCCACGCCGCCGGTGCTGGTCGAGATGGTCTACAACGAAGTCCGCCGCGGCCATCAGGATCGCCTGAATGGTCTGTGGAACCTGAGCTGCAGCTCCGCCGCACTGGATGCTGAAATTCTGCTGACGCTGGTGGAGAACGGCTTCTATATCAATCAGTGCTATTCCATGACAGAGTTGGCCGGTGATGGTCTGCTGAACGTCGATCAGGACGCAGCCCACATTGGCGCATTGGGCAAACCCGGTGCCGAGGCAGAACATAAGGTCGATGAGACCGGTGAGATCTGCGTCCGGGGCGGCAGCGTTATGCTGGGCTACTACAAAGACCCGGATGCCACCGCCGAAGTCATCGACAAGGACGGCTGGCTCCATACCGGCGACCTTGCCCGAGTGGACGACGAGGGTTACTATTATATGGCAGGCCGCAAGAAGAACCTCATCATTCTGGACAGCGGCGAGAATGTCAGCCCCGAGGAACTGGAAAACCTGCTGTCGGAGTGCGAAGACATCAAGGAGTGCATCGTCAAGGAAAAGGGCAAGAAGATCTGCGCCGTCGTTTACTGCGAAGAGGACAAGCAGCAGGCCGTCCGGGATTTCATTACCAATACCAACCGCACCCTGCCGCTTTATAAGCGGATGACGGCGGTGGAATTCAGCGCAGAACCGCTGCCCCGGAACGCGATGGGCAAGCTGCTGCGGAAATAAGTGAAAAAGGCCGAACCACCGGTTGCATTTCCGGACCGAAACAGGTATTATTAAAGATGGGTAAACCGGCCCGGAACGTGGCATACTGATACCGTGCCGGAACCCGGAAAATTCATCATTGAAAGGAAGAATACTCCTATGGAAAGAGCGGAAATCGTATCTCAGATCCTGGCGATCCTCGAAGATGTGGCGGAGATCTCGCCGGACGATGTGAACGAGAACAGCGTCCTCATGGATGAGCTGGATCTCTCCTCAATGGAAGTCCTGACCGTTGTTGCCGACCTCGAAGAGACCTTCGGCCTGCGCATCCCCGAAAAGGAACTGCGCAACTTTGTTACCATCAGCGATCTGGCCGACTATCTGGCCGCAAACGTGGGGTAACAGCATGGAAGAAGCACAACGCTCGGTCTTTCAGGGCATCGTATATTATTACCGTGAAAATCAGGTGCTCTGCCGCTATCAGATTACGTTGAATGACACGGTAGACCACACCCTGCTGCAACGGGCGTTGGATGCTGTCCGCCCACTGGCAGGCTACTATTTCCAGAAAGTCATCTGGGAAAAACGGGAGTGCCATCTTGAGCCGAATGACGCGCCCTGCCTTGTCCGGCAGAGCAGCGTCCAGCCTGTCATCCCCGATGAAACGAACGACTATCAGTTCGCCCTGAGCTGCGAGGGAGATACCATCTATCTGGATTGGTTCCACTTCCTCGCGGACGGACGGGGCGGCTCTCCCTTCATGACCCTGCTGATAAAGGAATACTGCAACCTGCGTTACGGAGAAAATTTCGCTTGCGAAAAGCTGGTGGAAGTTTCGCCCTTTGATGTCGATGAGATTTTGGCGCAGTACCCCGAAAGTCAGGTCGAAAACGACATGCAGAAATCCGTCGTTGAGATGTTCGAGGGCGAACCTGACCGGGCGCGTGTCCGGCTGGACAAGCAGAGTCTTGTAGAACTGGCATTGAAAAATAATGTCAAGCCGTTCAGTGCCCTGACAGCTCTGCTCAGTAAGGCGACCCGAGATTATCTCGGCAAAGACGCCATTCAGTACAGCTATGCCGCCGACCTGCGCGATGCCATCGGGAAAGAGGGAGCATTGTATAACTGCATTGCTTCCTTCCAGCGTCCGCTGGTAGTTGCGGATGACAGCAGCTTTGCCGATTATGCCCCGAAAGTGGACGCCGACATCCGGGAGACGCTGAAGCCCGAGAACCGGCGGTTCCGGATGGCGGAACAGATGGGCTGGGTGTACAAGGTCTATCAGCAGAAAGCACCATTGAAGATCAAAAAGCGTATCTATCAGATGGGCGAGTATATCAGCGGTTTTCCGGCGGATTTCTGGGTGAGCTATCTGGGCGACCCCTTCCTTCCGGCAGATGAGAAGCTGGAAGGGTACATAAAAGATTTCCAGACTTGGGTACTGCCGGATGGTGCGTCCATCGGGCTGGAAGCGATGACCCTTCATGGAGTCATCACCCTCTGCATCGAGAACAAGGCAAAAAAGCCCGGCTATGCGGCAGCTGTCCGCAATGCCCTCGAAGCCGAAGGGGTCAAGGTTCTGGAAGCGGTAGAACTATAAACAAAGCAAAAGCAGATACAGCACCTTCCGAAAGAAGCGTGGTGTATCTGCTTTTTGGTTACTCTGTTTTGGTCGGTCGGATGCTCACTTCGCCGTGGCGGAGGGCTTCTGTCCGGCCATTTTCACGTCGGACGACCAGACGGCCCTTATCGTCGATGGAAAGCGCAAGAGCGGCATAAGTCTCGTTCCCGGTACAGACAGTCACCCAATGGCCGGGCACAAAACAGCGGCTGCGATATTCATCCAGACAATCGAACGCCGGGCAGAGTGCCAGCAGTTCTCTTGCGATGGTACCAGCCAGCCCGACCCGGCTGACTGGCGAAGGGCTGCCCGGAAAAAGGCTGCCGGCGATGCGGCGCAGCTCCTCGGGAAAATCCTCGGGTGCGGCAGTCAGGTTCAGACCGATGCCGACCACCAGCCATTCCAGCCGTCCGCTTTCAAGGTCGGCACCGGCTTCGGTTAGAATGCCGCAGACCTTTTTTCCGTGGTAATACAGGTCGTTGACCCACTTGATGGATAATTCCAGTCCGCAGAGCTTTTTTACCGCTCGGCAGACAGCGACGGCGGCGCAGACCGTCACAGCCTGCGCATCGGCCGCCGGAATGTCCGCCCGGAGGATGAGGGAGAGATAGACGCCTTTCCCGGCAGGACTTTCAAACCGACGGCCTAACCGTCCGCGGCCTGCGCTCTGTTGGTCGGTCAGAACCAGAGTACCGTGCGGCGCACCGGCGAGAGCCAGCTGTTTGGCGGTCTGATTGGAGCTTTCGAGTTTTTCATAGAGGTGGACAGGAGCAGGATAATCACCCAGAACATCGGCGCAAAACGGGTCGCCGCCCACCAGTCGGTATCCCCGGCGGCTGACAGCTTCCAGCACATAGCCCTGCGCTGTGAGAGCGGCGGCAGCTTTATGGACGGCGGCACGGCTGATGCCCAACTGCTCAGCCAGCTGCTGGCCGGAGATGTAGCGGCCTTCCGCCTCCGAAAGTGCCTGTAATAGTGCCTGTTTTGTGGAAAGACCCATCCCAATTCAGCTCCTTTTGTGATAAGATAAGGATATTGTATCATAAATTCCAGAAAATTTCTGGATTCTTGCAGGAAAAGGGGCTCCTGCTTCGTTTTAGAGTACAGAAGGGCAGCGAAGAACGGCTCGGGCTTAGTGGAAAGGAGGCTGTGCGGTGCGTTGACGACGATGGAATTCAATACATTGGTGCGGAAGTATCAGGCACTGGTCTATACAGTCTGTCACCAGCTGGTGCCGGATGAAGGCGATGCGCAGGATCTGACGCAGGAAACGTTCCTTGCGGCGTGGCGCAGCATCGACCGCTGTCCGCCCGGATTTGAAAAGCAATGGCTGGCACGAATCGCCTCCAACAAAGCCAAAGACTACTTGCGGAGCGCGTGGGTGCGCCGGGTGAATACGCCGGGAGATGAGATCCTTGCAATGGAAGGTGCGCCGCCGGAGTTTGACCCGGAACAGAAAGTGCTGGACGAGATGAGCAGCGAGGAGCTGACAAGGATGGTGCTGGAACTGCGAGAGCCGTACAAAACGCCCTGCCGCCTGATGCTGCTGGAACAGCACACAGCGGCCGAAGCAGCAAAGCTCTGCGGACGGCCGCAGAAAACGGTGGAGGCACAAATCTACCGGGCAAAAAAGATGCTGGCGGAGCAGATTCGCGGCACACAGAACACAGAAAGGGGGAGCGGAGATGGAACTGTTCCGAGAAGACGGGTGCTTCACTGACGAGGGCTTACAGGCTGTTGTCGGTGGAAAACTGGATGAGCTGGGTCGGTTGGAAGCAGCGGAACACCTGTCCTACTGCGATAGGTGTATGGATCGGTATACTGCACTTTTGACAGCAGAGGTGTTGGAAACACCGCCGAAGAAGGTGAAAAACACTGTCATGACGACGATCTGGGTGCGACTGATGCAGAACACCTATGGACGGGTGGCTGTGGCAGGCGTGGCCGCTGTGCTGGCGTTGACGATGTGGCGTTCTGGCGCACTGGAAAACATGATCGGATGGCAGAACGAAGTGAACAATACTCTGCTTTCCACACAGAATCCGCAGACGGTGGAGAACTACGAGCCGAAAGAGCTGGGAAAACTCATCGAGATAAAACCCCGGGAAACGTTTTCTGACCGGGTGAACAATGCTCTGGAAAAACTGCTCCCCAGTAAAAACATGACCGATACCACGGGCGGCGCAACGCCTGAGAACTAAGAGAAGGAGAACTTTTTATGCAGAAAAATGGAATTTTGACCTTCCTGTTCGCCTTTATTCCGGGCGCAGGGCAGATGTATCAGGGATATATGAAGCGTGGACTGTCGCTCATTCTGATGTGCTGTGCCATTTGCATGGTAGCGGCAGTGCTTTCACCGGTAGCTTTTTTTCTACTGGTGATTTGGATGTACAGCTTTTTTGATACGTTTAACCTCCGGGCGCAGATCGCGACCGGTACAGCTCCTAAAGACGATTACCTTGTCCACTTTGACCCTAAAGATAAGCGGTTGGCGCAGATGATGCTGGACAGCCACAAGCTGGTGGGCTGGGTACTCATCGCATTTGGCGGCCTTATCGCCTATCAAAACATCTTGATGAACGCCCTCGACGATCTGATGTGGCGTTGGGGTCAGAACAACCCCTTCTTTCGTGCGTTTTATCTGGTAATGGATCGACTGCCGACTGTTGTGGTCTGCGTGGCACTCATTATCTGCGGCATCTGGCTGGTGAAAGGCCCGAAGGCCACAAAGAAGCCGGACGACAGTAGTGCAGATGACCCGGATTTTCAGGAGTACCACGCTTCTGATGCAGAGAAGCCGGTGGAGTTCAAGATGCCGGAATTTCCGAAGCTGAGTTTCCCGGAGATCCACCCCGAGGAAAAGACCGAAACGCCCACAACGGATGAAAGTGAGGCAGATGATGGAAATGACGATGAATAAGCCGGAACAGAACGGCCCGATCCGGAGAGTCGGCAGTTTTACGTTGGGAGCCTGCCTGATCGCTGTGGGAAGCTTCTTTCTCTTCTATTATTTTGTGCCGCATTTTGACTGGATGCTGGTGTTGAAGATAGCTCCTGCATTGGCGGTTATCCTGCTGGGCATTGAAGTGCTGTACTTTGACAGCAAGCCGGAACGCTGGAAATACGATTTTCTCTCGGTGTTTGTCTGCCTGATTTTGATTCTCGGCTGCTTTGCCCTGATGTTCGTTCCGACCCTGATGGCGGAATTCAGCCCGGAACAGACCCAGAAAAGAATAGATCTCTTCGACGCCTACCGCACCGAGGTCTACGAGGATTTCAAGCAGGAAGCTCCGGAGATTCAGATCCGGAATATGTACGGCGCATTTAACAACTATTACGGTAGTGCGGAGACGCTGGAAGAGCTGGCAAAAGAAGACAGCAAACAGGACATCTACCTGCGAATCGAACTGGAAAAATCTTATCCCGATGCCGAAAGCTTTGCCGCCGACTGCCGCACCCTGCTCGATGTCCTCAAAAAGCAGGCGGTTCAGCCCTACGAGGTGACTTTTGAGAGCAGCATGGGAGATCAGCAGTGGTATATCAGTCTGCAGGATACCATCCAGCAGGACTGGACGGAAGTGCAGATAGTCGAGCAGATCAGAAAGAACCAGCAGTATGATTCCGATCTCGATAACGCCGAAAGCGATTCCCTCGATGAGGAAAACGAAATCGAGTTGGAAATCGAGACGGAGTCGGCAACATCCGTCAACTGAAAAAGAATATAAAAAGAAACGAACTCCCGACTGGAAGAAAATGTCCAGCCGGGAGTTTTGCTATCTCTTCAACTTTTTTGCACCAGTTCGATGAAAAGCTTCATCTGAGGGGTTAGCCATTTGTCACGGTGATAGAACAGCTGCCGGTGCATTTGTAACTGACACTCCGGAACGTTCAGCCGGGCGGCGGTTCCGGCGGCGAGGGCAGGACGGACGATATATTCAGGCAGGAAGGATAATCCCATCCCACGCTCCACCATCTGGCAGAGCTGTGCCGCACTGCCCAGCTCAAGATACGGGTGGATCTCCAGCCCCTGCACTGCGAGACGCTGGTCGAGAGCGTCTCGGTAGCTCATCCCTCGTTCGGTCAGGAGAAACTCCTGCCGGGTCAGTTCCTCAAGTGTTACGGCTTCCTGCCCGGCAAGCGGATGCCCGGCAGGGGCAACAAAGCAGACTGGCTCTGGAACATCGACAGCCGGAACGATGCTGGGAAGCAGGATGGGCTGGTCGAGGGTATAGGCAAGGTCGGTCTGGTTCGCTGCCAGCATCCGAAGCATCTCGTCGGCAGTGGCAGTGCGCAGAACAAGCTCCACCTGCGGACAACGGGCATGATACTGCCGGAGAAGTTCCGGCAGGAACGCACTGGATACCGAGTCCGCAAGAGCAACACGCAAGGTTCCTCGAATCTGCTGTTCCGGCTGCAGGGCGGCTTTGGCCTGCTGTGCTGTCGTCAGCAGAGAACGGGCATAGTTCTGAAAAATCTGTCCGGCATCCGTCAGGCGGACGGTCTTTCCCACCCGGTCAAAGAGCGGCGTTTCCAGCTCGGATTCCAGCTGGGCAATTTGGGAGGAAACGGCCGACTGAGAATAGCCCAGTTCCCGTGCCGCCTGCGAAAAACTGTGAAGCTCGGCGACATGCAAAAAGGTGTTGACGGTGCGCAGTTCCATGCAGACCTCCGCTCAGCGTCGGGTGATGCCGGTCACGGTCAGGACTTCGCCATCAACTTTGAAGTGAACTTCCAAACCACCGAATTCCATGCCGTAGATGCGCTCCGGGTCGTGTTGATAAGAGGGCCGTGGGTCGTGTTCCAGTACACCGGTCAGTCCGTCACGCTCGTCGGCAGGAACACGATTCCAGAGTTCCTCCGGACAGTCGACCTGCAATTTGTGCATCTGGGTCTGTGCCGTGAAGCCGGCTGAGGCATCCGGGTGACAGTCGGCATAGGGGATATAGGGTTTGATATCGTAAATGGGCGTGCCATCCATCAGGTCAGCACCACGCACGATCAGAACCGGGCCGACTTCTGGCCGGAACTCGATTTTTTCCAGCTTGACGCTGGACAGCCCCAGCGGATTCGGGCGGAAAGGCGAACGGGTCGCAAAGACACCCATCCGGGTGTTTCCGCCCAGACGGGGAGGACGGACGGTCGGCGACCAGCTGTCACGCACCGCACCCGAGAACTGCCACATCAGCCAGATGTGGCTGAACTCTTCCAGACCACGCACAGCGTCGGCGTTGCGGTACTCGGGCGTAAAGATGACTTCGCCGCGCAGACTGTCCACCAGTCCGCTTTGACGTGGAATGCCGAACTTGGTCGGAAAGGCGGTGTGGATGTGCGCAATGACTTTCAGGGTCATGGCTTCGGGATGTTCCATAGTTGTTCTCCTTATATTATAAAGCACGGCAGAATCCGACCGCCTTGCCTTCGATTTGCAGTTCTTCCAGCTGAGAGCCGGTGTAGATCATAGGCGGACAGACTGCGGCGTTGTCGGCCAGCAGCATGACCGTTTCGCCCTGCCGGTGAAAATGTTTCAGTGTGGCCTCGTCACCGACTCGGACAGCGGCAATCTCACCCTGCTCGACCTCGGGCTGGCGGCGGATACAGACGATATCACCGTCACAGATGGTCGGTGCCATGCTGTTTCCGTGGCAGGTCAGCGCAAAATCGGCACGCCATGCGGAAGGAACGCCGATGTAGCATTCGATGTTCTGCTCGGCGGTGATGGGAGTGCCGCAGGCGATGGAGCCGATAAGTGGAACCTGTGTCATGGCAGGCAGAGGTTCAAAGCCCGGCGGCGGTGAAGATAAAACGGGTGCGGCAGGGATATCCAGTCCCAGCAGCCATGCCGGGGTGGTATCGAGGGCGGCAGCCAACTCTTCCAGCTTGGACTGCGGCAGGTCGTTGACTCCTTTTTCCAGCTTTGTGATAGAAGATTTGGAGCGGTAACCCATCCGTTCCGCAAGTTCCTCCTGCGATAAGCCGAGTTCATCCCGGCGTTGACGTATCCGGTGGGAAAGTTTCGACATAAAAAGCCTCGCTTTCTGCCGTCCGGAACCGTCTGTGAGCGGAAAAAAGACGTGTTTCGGATAGCTTTGGGGTCAGTATAACAAAAAATTTATTGAAATTCAACTATTTTCGAGCGATTTTGGAAAATGGGTTGACAAATAATCAACTTGCAACTATACTACAACTGAAATTTGTAATAAACAACTGAAACGCAAAACGGAAAGGAGAAGAAAACTATGACAGATACCCAAAAGCTCCGGGAGTACATCGACATGCAGGGGTTCAAGATCGGGTATGTTGCCCGTGTGCTGGAGATCTCGCCCAATACGCTCCGGCTGAAATTGCTCGGAGAAACGGATTTTAAGGTCAGCGAGGCGGACAAGCTGTCGCACCTGCTGGAACTGACCCGGGAACAGCGTGACGCCTGCTTTTTTGCGCCTGAGGTATACTGGACAACAAAGCTTCCGCGCCGGCAGAGAGCAGATGCAGAAAGGAGCAGCTCATGACACACGAACAGGTTTTGAAGACCAAGAACGCGCTTCGGTGTTACGGAACCCGGCAGTGGGCAAGAAGCCCGGCGAACCGCGGCTGGTCGAATGCCATTGAGAAAACGCTGGATTACTACGATAAAAACGACCCGACCCGGGCAAATCTGCTTCGCCTGCGCTATCTGGAACGCTGCGGTGAAGAAGAGACGATCGAGCGGCTGAATATCGGGCGGACGACCTACCAGAAAGCACAGCTTGACCTGTTGAGTACGGTCGCCGTTTACGCCGCTGGAGAGGGAGCCTTTGCCCCGAAAGACCGTCTCTGGACCCGGAAGCCTGTCCCTGAAAATGAGCGGACATGAAAAAGCTCTTCCGGGCGAAAATTTCCGGAAGGGCTGAAGTGTTATTGATTCTTCTTTTCGGGGGTATCGCAGTGCTGATGGCAGGATGCGCAGTTGCCGCCGCAGCCTTCGCCTTTCCATCCGCCTTTTTTGGAGATCCAGACCACCGCCAGTGCAAACACTGCGATGAGAACCACCAGCGTAATAATTCCACGAATCGTCAACATAAAAAAGACCTCTCTTTTGCGCCGAAAGACGCAGTGAACTCTACCACAGTATACATCATTTCACATAGAAGAGCAACCGGAACATTCGATATGGGTCGAAAAGCCGCCGGAGGAATGCGTAAAATCTTGGAAGAGCTGCGAAATGAAAATTTGGGCTTGCAATTCCTCCAAAGGCATGGTATAATATCACTGTTCCGATTTGGAGGATTAGCTCAGCTGGTTAGAGCATCTGCATCACACGCAGGGGGTCTGGGGTTCGAGTCCCTAATTCTCCACCAAATGTAAAGCCGTTTACCTGAAAGGGTAAGCGGTTTTTTCTTGTATCTGCGTGCTTTTTTAGCTATAAAAGTGAAACGAATTCACTTCTTCATATTGATAATGAAACGTGCAGGAGGCCCCCTTTTCAGTCGTTTGTAGCAAGTTTGTAGCAGATTTGTAGCAAAATTCGGGGAGGAGCGGCAAAATGACCCCAGAAACTCAGTTTTTGTGGATTTTTGAGTATAAAATTTTATCCTTGAATTTTGTGCAGGATGACAGCGGTGAAACAAAAAAGAAAACCGTCAACGCATGAGAGAGTAATCTCTGAAGTGCCCTCCGTCAAGTAGACAGAAAAAATAATATAAGATATTTGTTCGCCGTTTCCACAGAGAAGCGGCGAATTTTTTGTGCAAATCGGTATCAGGCAACCCGGTTCATGGCACTG
>CAVBWT010000009.1:0-73981 GCA_963599235.1 Lawsonibacter asaccharolyticus
CACTAGAGGATGCCTGTCCCATGATAAACGAAAAAATTGTCACAAAAATTCCGACAATCGCAATCCAGTCACTTAGGGATATTTTGTTGCTTGGGGTTTTGGATTCAGTAACTTTGGCGTTTATAGCCTCAGCTGCTTCTTTAGGCAGGCAACGCGCTGCTTCATCTAACGCAGGCTGGACCTTCTCTGCTGAGATTTCCAGACATTTTTCAGGTTCCTCGATGTCGAGATCATTCAAAGTCGATAGAGCGATATTACGAATAGCTTCCAGATAAGAAGGATCGTTTAACTGTATTTCAACGGATTTCTTTATTGATTCTATGGACTCCGACCATAAAGGCGGACTGTTTAGCAAAGCTTTTTGCGTAACATCAATCATCTTGTTGCAATCAAGTTGAATTGGCTGCATGGCAGCATCGGTCAGCACAGAAAAATCGACATTCAGAAGCATCTTCTTTGGAAATTCGTTTATTATCGTTCCAAGGTTAAAAATGGTCTGCTTTAGTGATTCAATTGCACGCTGAGTAGAATCAGGGCCTAAATTTTCATTCATTCTTTTTTACCTCCTTTCCGCGCTTATTTTATCGCAGAAGGGAAGAAAGCACAAGGAGGCTCACAATGAGCAACATTCAGATTTTTAGTAAAGATGTCATTCCGGTGTACGTTACCGACAAGGGCAACAAGGTTGTTCTTGGTCGTGAGCTTCACGAGAAGCTGAGCATCAAAACGCCATACCACATTTGGCTGCCGCGGATGACCGATTATGGGTTTGTCGAAGGTACGGACTATTTCACGGAGAACAAAAATGTTCGCCGTGAAGATGGCCGTCAGATGCCCCAGATGCAGACCGACCACATCATGACGTTGGACATGGCAAAGCACATTGCGATGATCCAGCGCACGCCGCAGGGTATGGCTATCCGCCAGAAGCTGATTGACCTTGAGAAGGAAGCCGCACAGCAGATGCCGCCCATGTCCAAAGAGCTGCAGTCCATCTGGCTGCTGGACAACCGGACAGTCCAGCATGAACAGCGCATCACGGCGTTGGAGAACAACATGGTCGTCGATTACGAACAGCAGCGTGCCCTTCGCCGGGCAGTCAATCACGTTGTTGTGGAAGCCCTGGGTGGCAAAGATGCGCCGGGCTATCTGGACAAATCGACCCGGTGCAAGGTTTACAGCGAGTGCAACACGGACATTCAGGACTGGTTTCATGTGAACAGCGTCAGCAACATCCCTCGGAAGCGGTTTGACGAGGCGTTGGAGTACATCAACCGCTGGAAGCCCAGCACCAATACCGTGATGTTCATCCAGCAGACCAACGGGCAGACGAGCATGTTTGCACGGTCGAAGTAACAGCAGGAGGTACAGATGGACACCGAGATCCACATCAACACAGCGGAGATACCGCCGGAAGGCCGTTATCAGCACGGAAAGAGCTGCATTGAGATGTATCTGCGCTTTATCGCCCAGCCCGGCAGCCGTGAGATGCTGGATGCGGTGAAAGAAAAAATGAAGGGAGAACGTACATGAGAAGCGTTTTGATGCAGCTCTGCGGAATCACCGCAAAGCAGGCGGCGGCACGGACGGCGGTTGCGTGGTATTTCGTTCTTGCTCAGCTGGGGGCGTTGCTGCTCTGGCTGGACAACAACGGCGAGTTTGACCGCCTCGGCTGGGAGATGGGGCGTCAGCTCCGGGAGGTGCTGGATGCTGTATCCGACCGATGAACAGGCAGGCTACCCGGAGCAGCCGCGCTGCCCGGTATGCCATGAGCATTGCGACACCATTTATTACGCCGGAGCGGACATCGTAGGCTGCGACCGCTGCCTTGATACCGCCGACGCATGGGAAGTGCCGGAGTGTTTTCCGGAAGGAGGTGAGAACAGATGAAGGTCAAGAAGCTGACGCGCAAGCAGAAGGAAGCCCTTTCCGCTGCTGGCTGGGATCACACCGCGTATCTCTTTGTCCGGGAGTTGCCGGATGGCATGGTACTGATGAACCGCACCACGGGCAAGACCATTATGTTTAAAAATGAAAGGAGCGAGTGAAATGGAAGAAAATACCGCTGTACAGGTCATTGAGCTGAAACAAGTTCCTGTTATCATCGAGCGGCTGCAGGGCGTAAAGGCTCAAATCGAGCAGGAGACGGCAGCGGCCACCTCGCTGATCTGCACCGAAGACACCTACAAGAAGGTGAAGGAAGAGCGTGCGAAGCTGACGAAGAAGTTCAAGGATTACGAAGCGCGACGCATTGCTATCAAGGAAGCGATTCTCGCGCCGTACAACGAGTTCGAGAAAACCTACCGGGAGTGCATAACCGACCCGTTCAAGAAGGCCGATGCGGAGCTGAAAACGAAGATCACCAACGTTACCTCGGGCATCGTGGCACAGAAAACGGATGCGGTGCTGACTTATTACAGCGAGCTGGTAGAAGCCGCTGACATCGACTGGCTGGATGGTTTGACCTACCGCCCGAAGGTCAACATGAGCGACAGCGTGACAGCTCTGAAAGAGCAGGCAAAGGCATTTGTGGATGGCATAGTGGCGGATGTGGCAAAAATCGAGCTTTTGGACAGCTCTGCCGAAATCATGGTGGAGTACCGGAGCAGCCTCGATTTGGCATCGGCCATCGGAACGGTAGAGATGCGGCATAAGGCTCTGGAAGAGCAGCGTAGACGGGAAGAGGAACGCCGGATTCGGCGAGCGGAGCAGGAAGCAGCCACGAAAAGAGCCTGCGCTGCGATGAACAGCCTTGCAGAGGCGGTTCAGCCTGTGCGGGAAATCTCTGCAGATCCGGAAGTCGTTGTGCAGCCTGAGCCGCAGGAAGAGCCGAAGGTCGAGCCTCAGCCGGAAGCTGAGCCTATCCTGATGACCCGGTTCTATGCAAAAGGCACTTTGAAGCAGTTAAAAGCTTTGAAAGAATATCTCGAAAAGGAAGGTATCGAATATGGCCACGTCCAATAACCAGATGCAAGCACAGAAACCGAAGTTCTCTGTGGCGATCACCACCAAGGGCTATCAGTCCTTGATTTCCAACACCCTGCGCGACCCGACTCGTGCCCGGCGGTTCACGGCCAGTATTACCTCGGCGGTGGCCGTCAACCCGGCTTTGCAGGAGTGTGATGCTGGAACAATCCTTGCCGGCGCGCTGTTGGGCGAAAGCCTGAACCTCAGCCCGTCGCCGCAGCTGGGTCAGTATTACCTTGTGCCGTTCAAGCAGAAGGCCAAATATGACCGCGCCGGAAACCTTATCCGTCCGGAAGTCGTCACGGCCACGTTTGTGCTGGGTTACAAAGGTTACGTCCAGCTGGCTCTGCGCAGCGGCCAGTATGCAGACCTTGATGTGATGGAAATCAAGGAGGGGGAATACCTCGGCAAAGACTCGATGACCGGAAAGGCAAGATTCCAGTTTATCGAGGACGACGACCAGCGCGACGCACTGCCGACCGTGGGCTATATGGCCTACTTCGAGTATCTGAACGGCTTCCGCAAGGTGCTGTACTGGTCCAAAGAAAAGATGATGAACCATGCTGACACCTACTCTAAGGCGTTCAGCCGCCAAAAGTACGAGGAGCTGCAGGCAGGGAAGATCCCGGAAAACGAAATGTGGAAGTATTCCTCGTTCTGGTACAAGAACTTTGATGATATGGCGAAGAAGACCCTACTTCGTCAGCTCATTTCTCGCTGGGGCGTTATGAGCATCGAGATGGCGAAGGCTTTTGAAAGCGACAACACCGTATCTGTGGTGGACAGCAACGGCGAAATCGTACCCGAACCGGAAGCTCTGCCTGAATCCCAAGAACAGCCGGAGCTTCACACCGGGAAGCCGGAAATCGGCGAAGGACAGGCTGCGCTGCCGCATCTGGATCTCTCTCAGGGTGAGCCGACCAAGGCCGAAGAGGTGGTAGACCTCAGTTCGTTATGATCGGCTACAACATCATTGCGACCGGAAGTCAGGGAAACGCAGTGGTGATTGAACACAGTGTTCTGATTGACTGCGGAGTTCCGTTCAAGTCGTTGGCGGCAGAATATCGGGCATTGAAGCTGGTGCTGCTAACGCACATTCACAGCGACCATTTCAAGCCGTCAACTCTCCGCCTGCTGGCAGCGAACCGCCCGACGCTCCGGTTTGCCTGCTGCGACTGGCTGTGCAGACCGCTTGTCGAGGCAGGCGTGCCGATACAGCAGATCGACGTTCTGACGCCGGGCAAGATGTACGGCTATGGCATCTGCAATGTCATTCCGTGCATGGTGAAGCACGATGTGCCGAACTGTGGCTGGAAGGTCTGGCTTCCGACCGGAAAGTTGTTCTACTGCACCGACATGAACAATCTGAACGGCATCGTCGCCCCGAACTATGACCTGTATATGGCCGAGGCTAACTACGAGGACAAGGAGATTCAGGCCAAAATCGCAGAGAAAAAGTTGAGCGGCGAGTACATCTACGAAAAGCGAGTCCTGCGCACCCACATGAGCCTTGCCAAGGTGAATGACTGGCTTTACGCCAACATGGGAGCGAACAGTGCCTACATCTACATGCACGGCCATCAGGATAGGGAGGACACCCCATGACCGGGCGGCTGGTTGACCTTGCATTTACCCTCGGCGGAAAGCAGCGGCTCACCATCGAGCTGGACGGCGACTTCCGGGAGCAGTGGGATAAACTGCACCAAGAACTGCTGCTGGATGTCGAGATCAAGAAGCACCGGAACAGGCGGAGTTTGTCGGCCAATGCCTATTTCCACGTCCTGTGCAACAAAATTGCAGCAGAGACAGGGGAAAGCGATGATGAAGTCAAGCGGCGGCTGGTCGTGTCCTATGGGGCGTTGGCGCGCGACAAGGACGGAAAGATGGTTGGATTAAAACTTCCGCCGACCGTAGACCCCTGCGAGTTTTACCCGTATGTCCGGTATTACGAGACTCGGCAGGAAAACGGCAAAGACTTTGCCTGCTATCTCGTTTACAAGGATACTCACCGGATGGACACGAAAGAATTTTCCCATCTGGTGGATGGAGCAATCACCGAGGCTAAGGAGCTGGGTATCCAGACAGACACCCCGGAACAGTTGGCACGGTACAAAGAAGAGTGGTCGAAATGACCGGAAAGGAAAAATATGAATACATATAACGCAAGACCGGAATCCATCGCGATTCCTGTTGAAGAGTACAAGGAACTGCTGGCAGCAAAGATGGAGCTTGAAATCGTCTATCACAAGCTAGAAAACTGCGTGGCTGCCACGGAGAAGTACACGTTTTACGAGTTTGTCCAGAACATGCACGAGGCTTTGCACCCGGTGCAGCCGGATGTCACGATTCCTGTTCCGGTCGTTCCGGGCATGGTTGAACCGCTGGCCGCAATGCACTCTGAAGTAACGAGGTCGGCCAATGCTTAACAGTTGTACCTTTCATGGCCGTTTTGCGGCAGATCCCGAACTGCGCACCACGAAGAACGGCCTCAGCACGACCGGCTTTTGTCTGGCGGTGGATAGGAACACAGTGGGGCAGGACGGCAAGCGTTCGACCGACTGGATCGACTTTGTAGCATGGCGCAAGACCGCAGAGCATATCTGCCGATATTTCCACCGTGGCAGCGAGGCGGTTATCCACGCCCGGTGTCAAACACATCCCTATCAGGACAAGAACGGCAACAACCGCAAGGCTGTGGAGTTCGTTGTGGACGACATTGATTTCTGTGGCTCTAGGCAGAGCAATCAGCCGGAAGCGGTGGATGATGGCGGCACAAATCCGCCTGCCACATGCCGGAATCAGCAGCCGCCGCAGCCGGAGCAGATGGGCTTTGCGACCCAGAGCCAGCGGCAGCAGTGGCAGGGAGCGGCCGACCATCCCGGCAACGTGCAGGTCGAACCGAGCTTTTCCCAAGGCAGTGTCGATGATTTTTCGGTCTTGGATGATTCAGACGATTTGCCGTTCTGACCGCAGCAAGGAGGTGGTTGGATGGTGAAACCGGAAAACTACATAATGATTTTGGGATGGATGCGCACAGAGCTGAATCTGAAAGGCAACGAGCTGAATCTGTATGCGATGATTTATGGATTCACGCAGGATGGCGAGACGGAATTTTCTGGAAGTATCCGATATATGCAGGAGTGGCTTGGGGCTGAGAGTAAACAAACTGTCCTTAATACGTTGGAAAAACTTATCGAGAAAGGACTGGTTCAAAAACGCACAGAGGTTGTGAATGGCATAAAACGCAACCATTACTTGGCCGCTCCAAGGGGTAGTCTAAAAATTAGACTACCTAGTCCAAATTTTAGACCGGGGGTAGTCCAAAATTTAGACCACCCTAGTCCAAATTTTAGACCTAATAATATAGAAGATAATATAGATATATATGACGACGACGGAAACCGCGCGAACGACCCTCGGTTAGATGCCGATTATGGGAAGATTGTCCGCACGTTTGAAGCCAACATAGGAAGCTTTCCACCCATTATGCGAGAAGACCTGCGTTATTGGCAGGGAGAGTTCAGCACAGAGATGCTTCTGCTGGCAATTGCAGAGGGCGCGAAAAATGGGGCACACCACTGGAATTACATCCAGACGACTCTAAGAGGCTGGAAGAAAAACAACATTCGGACACCCGGCGATTTTGAAGCATGGGAAATCCGGAGAAAAGCGTCGTCAAATAAATCTCCATCTCAAAATCCCAAACGCAGCGCAACGGAGGACTACGATGACATTTTTGGAGGTTTGGTATGACCGTTGAAAATTTGAAAAAGGCGATGATTCTTATCGACAACTACTTTGGCAAGCAGTCATCCATGGAAGAACGCCAGGCACGGGCGCAGATTTACGCCGCTGCACTCAAGGATATTCCGGATGATGTGGCCGGTAAAGCTCTGACCTCGGCGTTGCAGATTTGCCGTTACCAGAACCAGCTTTTGGTGGACTGGTGCGCGGAGATCCGCAAGCTGCAAGCGTCTGAGCAGCCGTCAGCCAACGAGCTGTGGCAGCAGGCACTTACAGTAGCCCGGGAAATTGAGAAAAACCAGTATTACGCAACGCACGGCGGCATGGTGACGCTTGAAGGAAAACTGACTGCTGAGGATTTCAAGGCAAAAAACCGGGATATCTTTGATAAGCTGCCTGCGGCGGTAAAAGAGTGGGCTGGCTCTCCGATGGGGCTGGTCGAGTCCCTTGACCGCACAAATGCAGAGCTGATTCAGTTCGTGAAGCCCGGATTTGTCCGGAGCGTCAATGAGAAGCAGGCCGATGAGCAGCGTGCAGCATCGGCACTCCCCGGCGGCGCACCGAAAGCACAGATTGGGGGAACGAAGGTTTGAGAAAGAATCATGGAAATCCACTGGTGGCTCTGTCCTGTGCGGCACTGGGGTGCATCCTTACCGCCGCAGTATACGCGACGAAGCTGGATGATCTGGAAGTGGAGTGTGACATCTACAAGAGCCGCTCCCAGAACTGGGAACGGATGGCAGGCGAGAAAGACGAAACAGTTGACCGTTTGCAGACAGAAATCGACCAACTGACCGCAGAACTGGAAGCGCAGAACGATTTGACCCTTACATACGCCGGGTCGTTCAACTGCACGGCTTACTGTGTCGAGGAGTACGTCCATATCTGCGGTGAGGGTCACGGTATCACATCTAGCGGCGCAAAGGTGCAGCCGGGCGTGACCGTAGCTGCCGACACCAACATCCTGCCCTATGGCACGGTGGTCTATATCGAGGACGTCGGCCTCCGGGTCGTTCAGGACACTGGAAGCCTGATTGAAGGTAACAAGCTGGACATTGCCGTAAACACCCATGCAGAGGCTGTGAGCTGGGCTGGGTACGGTTCACGGCGCGTCTGGATCGTAACGGGAGGTGACAGCAATGGCTCTGAATGATTACGGCGAAAAGCTGGACAGCAACGGCTATGCGCCCAGCATCCTGCACGACAAGCCCGTTTGTCTGGTCTGCGGCCGTTATGGAGTCGCGCGGCACGAGGTGTTCTATGGCAGCGCGTTCCGCGAGAAGAGCAAGAAGCTGGGCTTGTGGGTGACGCTCTGCCCGTGGTGTCACCAGAACGGCGAGAATGCGGTTCACCGCAACCGGGAAGCCGACCTCCGCCTGAAACGCTGGACGCAGAAAAAGGCGATGGAACATTACGGTTGGCCAGAAGCCCGGTTCATCCAGGAATTCGGGAGGTCGTACCTGTGAGAAAGGTGCTGGCGATTGACCCGGGATGCAAACAGAGCGCATACTGCATAATCGACATGGATACCCTTCGACCGCTGGAATTTGACAAAATCGACAATGAACAGCTGATGAAGTTTATCAAAACGCCCGATAGAGTCAAAGACTGGCGATGGATAGCTATTGAAATGGTGACTTCCTACGGAATGTCGATAGGGCAGGAGGTCATGGAAACTATCTACTGGATTGGACGTTTCCATGAAGCCCTGTTGAATTGTCAGTATCCTGTACGGGAAATTCGCCGAATGGAAGAAAAGCGGCACATTTGCCACAGCACCCGAGCCAACGATGCCACGATTCGCAGGGCATTGATCGACCGTTTTGCAACCCATGACCTGAAAAATGGTAAAGGCACGAAGAGCGATCCGGATTTCTTTTTCGGGTTCAAAGCCGATGTGTGGGCGGCCTACGCTGTGGGCTTGACCGCCATCGAGAACCGGGAAAACGATTATAAATTTTTATCGGATAAATGAAAGGAATACATACCATGAGCGAAATTTCCAAGTATGAGCAGCAGAAAAAGAAGCTGCAAGGCATCTGCGACGAGAACGAGTTTACGTTCCGGTTCATCAAGAACCAGTATCCGATTACCCTCATTGTCCGTCCGGTTTCGGATGTGGGAACTCAGATGTCGATGCTGGGAAGTGCAGACGAAGGAGGTTATTGCAGCCCTGATTCCTACATGATGTGGTATTTCAAGGATGGTGAGATGCACACGAAGGTACACGGCACGTTCACCATCGACAAGAACCTTCGCAGTAAAATCGAAAACATTCTTGTGAAGATGACGACCTACTGGCAGCAGTATTTCTTCCGGGATTTGGTCGAGAATGATCGGCTGACGTTGGGCGGTGTCAAAATGCCTGATGTTCCGGAGGACGACAAAAAAGAACAGCACACGCCGCCCGAGGAAAAGCCCTCGCCGGAAGAGAATCCCCCGGCTTCGGAGGCGGCAAAGGTTCTGGCTCTTATCGACGCCAGCGGCGTGACGCAGGCGTATGTTGCGAGCAGGCTGAACATCGGCCTCAGCCGGGCGTTAGAGTTGCTGGATGAACTGGAACGCAGGGAGCTGATTGAATTCGCCAACGGTCGCTACTACCTCGCAAAGATGAAGGCCGAGGAGGAGTAACCTATGGCAAAGGCAGCAGCGATACACAGCATCCGGGACGACCACCAGAAGAATTTTATCAAAATCTTCAACGGGCTGGCTGGAAAACATAGCCGTTGGGAGATTTGGCAGGACTTTGTTTATCTGACGGCCATTGAGATTTCAAACTCTACAGATAAGGTGAATGCCCCGGAACGCACCAAGACCTACCAGACCATCGTTTCCAAATACTCCAAAGAAGAGCATGATGGAATCGCGGCGATGCTGGCCGAGGTCATTCTGGGGATGGAACAAAATTCCGACTAGGATTTCCTTGGTTCGCTGTACATGCTGTGTGAGCTTGGAAATGACGATGTCGGGCAGTTCTTCACGCCTTACGATGTGTGCCGCTGTATGGCAGAGCTTACAGTGGACATAAAGCTCGACCCGGAGTTGGAGGGCTTCATCGCGGTGTCTGACCCTGCCTGCGGTGCTGGTGCTACGCTGCTTGCCTTTTTGAATATCTGCAAAGAGCGCAATTTCTGCTATCACAACAAGCTTCTTGTGGTGGCGCAGGATATCGACCTCATTGTGGGTCTGATGTGCTACATCCAGCTCAGCTTTATGGGCTGTGCTGGATATGTAGTCATCGGTAATACCATTACAGACCCGGCAACTTCTTATGATTCTCGCGGACTTCTCCCGGCAGGGCCGCAAAGCCGCATTTGGTATATGCCGTTCTTCTCGACAAAAGTGTGGAGTATGCGGCGGCAGATTGCGCAGATGAATCTTCTGTTTGAGCCGCGGCGCGAACCTGTAAAGATCAAAAAAGCGGATATTAAAGCCGAAAATTTGCAAAAATCTATCAAAAATGAGCCGAAAGCCCCGGAAATGAAACCTCTTAATGAGATGCGTACCGGGCAGCTCACATTTTTCTGACCCGAATTGAGAAAGGAGCAACCCATATGGCAGACATTACTTATATTCCTATCCGACAGCTGCATCCGCACCCGGACAACCCTCGCAAGGAGTTGGGCGACCTGTCCGAGCTGGCTGCAAGCATCAAGGAAAACGGCGTGTATCAGAATTTGACCGTCATTCCCGGCCACTATATGAATAGCCGGGAGTACATCAGCAAGTGCGTTGACGAGGGCGGCGACGCTTCGGCAGCAGCGGCCGCATGGACGCCCAAAGTGTTATGGTCCAGCGAGGACTATACCATCATCATCGGCCATCGCCGGGCGTCGGCTGCACAGCAGGCAGGACTTTATGAGCTGCCCTGCGCCATCGTGGAGATGGACGAACGTGAACAGATGCAGACCATGATGATCGAGAACATGCAGCGATCTGACCTCACCATCTATGAACAGGCGCAGGGATTCCAGATGATGATGGATTTCGGGCAGACGGTGGAGCAGATCGCCGACAAGTCCGGCTTCTCCCAGTCCACCGTCCGGCGGCGTATCAAGCTGCTGGAGCTGAATCAGGATAATTTCAAAGAAGCAGAAGGGCGCGGTGCAACGCTGTCTGACTTCGCTCAGTTGGACAAAATCGAGGACTTGGATGCCCGGAATCGGGTGCTGGAAACCCTCGGCACCCAAAACTTCAATCGGGCAATGCAGGCGGCACTGGAAGAACAGAAGTGGCAGCACCAGAAGGCAGAGTGGGTCGAACAAATCAAAAAGTTTGCCACAGAAGATCCTGATGCCACATACCAGACACATGAACATGTGGCTGCTTACGGAAAGTGGAGTACCAAAAAGGAAGTGACCGTGCCGGAGGACGCCGGACAAGTTCCGTATTTCTTCAAGGTGAGCGAAGGTCAAATCGATGTTTATAAAAAACGTGATGTTGAGGCCGAAAACGCTACCCAGCTCAAGAGACAGGCCGCTCGGGAGGAAGAAAAGCTGATTGAAGAGCGTTTCCGGAATATCACGGAACAGATGTTTAATCTGCGCAAGGAATTCGTGGCAGAACTTACGCCGAAGGAGTGCCAGAACCACTTGGCGGACATTGTGCGGTATTCCACCCATATTGAGCATTGGCGCGGAATGGACTTTGACATTTTCGGCGAAGTCCTCGGCTTGGAGCTGTCCGAAGCGTCTATCGAAGAGTCGGGCATGGAATGGCAAGAGATTCTGGAAAGCGACGCGGCGTTCATCACGATGCCGGCAAAGGTTCTGCTATCGGTCGCTTTCTGCACGGCAGATGATGACAACACGGGCTACTGGAAGGAAACGTGGGATAGCAAGCAGCAGCGGTATGTGTATGAACACGATGAAAATACCGAGCTGAACGAGACCTACAAGGTGCTGGAAGCTCTGGGCTATGAGATGTCCGATGAAGAGAGGGCGTTGCAGGACGGAAGCCATCGGTACTTCACGATGTACGGTGCAAAGGAGGGCGCAGAAAATGCCTGATTTAAAGAAGTACGCCGACCAGCTCAAATTTGAGATCACCGTCGCCGATTTTCTGAGCGATGATGACCGGGAGATGGTCTTTGACCTCATCGAGAAAGTGCTGGGTGACGACGATGACTGAGCGGAAGGGGCAAGCCCTGAGAAAGAAAAAACGTCCGGAAGAACCGGGTGCGCGCGGCGTCCTGAGCCTGCGCTGCCCATGCTGCAGCAGGGAGTTCGGAGTATTCCTGCACGTTTCGCAGGTGAGCATGGGATGCAACCACTGCGGAGTTACGATTCCGCTGGAAAACCTGCGGTCATATGTGTTTGACTGTGAGTGCTGTGGTATCCATACATACGGCAGAACGAACGTGCAAGATGCAGAGCTGACCGTGCCCTGCCGCTGTGGAAACCCTGCCACGATGCACTGGGATGAGGACAAGCGGAGGTATGCCGAATGACCCGTGAAGAATGGTTCGATATTGAAATCATAAATGATGATTTTCGTAAAAAAGTCGGTGAAGCGAGATTTAAAAACTCGCGATTTCCCCCATGTGCAGAACGGATGATCGTTGAAGGAAGATTGGCGGAAGCATTATATTTTTCTGAGCGGTTGATGGAAAAGATGCACGAGAAATATAGCAAAGAACTGACAGAAGAGTTACTGAAGGAGACGCTTAAATGAATAAAGCAGTGCTTATGAGCATCAAGCCCCATTGGTGCGACCTGATCCGGAGTGGGCGCAAGACCGTCGAAGTTCGTAAAAACCGCCCGATGTTGGATGTGCCATTTAAAGTGTACGTCTATGAAACCCGAGACGCTGGATACGGCTGCGGTATGGTGATTGGTGAATTTGTTTGCGCAGGATTCGACATATTCACACCAGTTGAAGGGGGCGTAAGATTTAAAAGAGTCCGTGCATTATGGCAGAGCTGTTTATCGTTGAATGATTTCAAAAAATATGCTCAAGAAAAACCGGTATATGGGTGGCAGATTTCTGACCTCAAAATCTACGATAAACCTCGAAGTCTGTATAATTTCTGCCGTTTCGATTTTCAAAGTATGAACGGAACGAATATTTGCGGAAATACGAAGTGCGAAAATTATATTCCGTCTAACAGTTGGATGCAGCCGCCAGAATGTGCGATTGATGGGTGCTATCTGAAATATCCGCCGCAGAGCTGGTGCTATGTGACAGAAAGGACGGACGAATGAGCTGTCTGAACTGCATCCATTACATACCACTGAAACCGCCCATCCAGCGCACCGATGCGCACGGCCAGACCTTTGAAGTGCCGGGTCTGTGTGAAATCGGTGCAGATCATATAATTTCTGGATTTCCGGTCTACCTTCCTACGGCAAAATGTGATAAAATAACAGAAGCACCGTCCAAAGACGGCAGCTGAAGTGTTTACGGAGGTAGTTGTGACTGTTCAGGAGTTGTCCAAATATTATGATATCCAGATGCTTCTTGAAAAAGACAGGGAAGCCTATGAAAATCTGCGGCAGAAAGCCAGTCCAGCATCTCCGCAGTTGACCGGAATGCCGCGAGTGTCCGGCGTGCATGATAAAGTTGGAGACTTGGCCGTGGAGCTGGCGGAGATAGACGAGCGCATTCAATATCTGGAAGCTCAGGCGGCAAAGGAAAAGGTCAAAGTCGAGGAATACTGCCGAAGCATCCGGGATGTCCGGCTGTATCTGATTTTCCGACTGCGGTTCATCCGCTGCTATTCATGGGCTCAGGTCGCTGGCACACTTGGAAAGTGCTATACCGAAACGGGCGTCTCCCGAATGGCCTACAATTATCTTGAATCACATTGACCCAGAGGCTCTGCCAAGTGCAGGGCCTCTTTTTTGTTTGTGTGCAGGGAGATGACTTGACATCGTGGTAGATGAAGGGAGACGATGGGAGATGACTGTACATGATGGGAGACCGATGTAGATGCTTTGACATGAATGTAGATGACGACGGATAGAATCTGTGATATTATTAGGCTGCGAAATCCAAACAAAGCCAAGCGATGCTTGCCGGAAACGGTGGGCGTCGCTATTTTTATGCCCGAAAGGAGGATATTTCGAGCCGTGCGTTGCTCCTTTGCGCATGGCATCACAGCTGCATCTCAAAAAGCCGAGGTGCAGCAAGCCGGACGCCTCGCCACGTCTGGCCGCAAAGAAGGAGATTTTCCATGTATCAGAAAATCAAAGCAAAATTCAAGGCAAATCCCACATTATTCTATGCCTGCTCCATAGTTGCATCATGGGCTGGCGTCGGCAGTCTGATGAATTTCCGCACGATTGCCCTGCGTTATGGTGCAGTTCCGGCCATCATCTGGGCGGTGTTCAACTCGCTGGCGTGTATCACGTTCGGCCTGTTCGTCGACCGCATCCCGGAGATCCGGCGCATCATGCAGAGCAAGGTGATGTTTTATTTCATCGGTCTGCTGACACTGTTCCAGACATGGACGCAGATGTCCGGCATCTATGAGATCTTCGGCGATACCCCAATCGGCACAAAAGGCGGCATGGTTATCGTGTACGTTACCTGTGCAGCGTTTTTGATTATGCTGCTCAAGGATGGCATGATTCGCAACGTGCTGTCAGATGGCTTCTCATGGGTCGTAGTCTATGGCCTGCTGGCCGTGGTGGTAGTTGCTGCGCTGGTCTATACTGGCGGTACATTTGCCATCATCGACCCCGGCATGAACGCTGCCGGCATCAAAGCTGGTGCGTACAACGGCCTGCTTCTGCTGCCCGGTCCGTTTGCCTGCCCGTATTACTATTCTTTGTTCGAGTACAATGATGAGAACACGGATGGTACACGGCACGGCAACATGAAAAAGTCCTTTGTGCTGGCTGGTGTGATGTTCGGTATTTACATGGTGCTGGCCGCACTGCTCACATGGGTTCGTTTCAGCCCGGTGCTGAATGTTCTGAAAGCTGTCCTGATTACCATCATTGCGATTTCCTCGCTGTCCACCTACCTCTACTGCGAATATCTGGTGTTCGGCAAAAAGTTCGGCTTCGCGCTGGATGTGTTCACGGTGGCCTCGTGGCAAATCCTGATTCCGCTGGGTGTCATGGGTATTTGGCAGCTGATGAGTACGATCCGCATCTACGTTGTGCTGGTGGCGGTTCTGATTTCCATTGCGCTGCACCTCGTTTCTGACCGGAAGGAGGGCGCACGATGAAAAAAGTTCTGGGAAGAAAGCAGGTCAGCCGGAACGCCGACTGGCTGGAAGCGATGCGGCACATCGAAGAACTGATTTCTTTGGAAGAGATCAACGCTTTCGAGGCTACCGCAGTCGAACGTATCACCAAAGCCACGGCAGGGAAAACGGCAGCGTATGCGTGGAGTGCCGGCAAGGACAGCATTGTTCTCGGCAAGCTCTGCGAAAAAGCTGGCGTGACGGACTGCTTCTTCGGTCACTGCAATCTGGAATTCCTGGAGTACCTTTTCTGGGCTCTGGAACATGCCCCGGCCGGATGCGAAGTTATCAATACTGGCCTCGACCTTGAATGGCTGAAAAGGCACCCGGAGCTGTTGTTCGTGAACGACGCAAAGCACCTGAACATCTGGTATGGCCTTCTCCAACGGCGCACGTTCACGACCTACTTCGAGGAACACGGCACGGATGTGCTGCTCGTCGGGCATCGGGTCATGGATGGAAACACCTGCGGAAAGGACTACACCATCCGCAAGAAATCCGGCGAGACACGGTTTGCGCCAATCGCCGACTGGCCGCACGAAGCGGTTCTGGGCTACATCCATTACCACGGTCTGGAAGTTTCTCCGCCGTACCAGTGGGAAAATGGCTGGGTCTATGGCCCTACACCGTGGCCCATCTGGGGAGACCCGGCAACGGCCGAGGACGGATTCAAGATGGTATTCGACCTTGACCCGTCCATCGTCTATGCCGCCGCAGAGGTCATTCCTGCAGCTCGCTCTTTTCTGGAAGGGAGGGCTGACTGATGGTCGTTACGCAGAAGAAACTTTCAGAGCTGCATAAGCCTGCTCGCAATGTCCGTCGCCATTCGGAGAAGCAACTGAACGAGTATATCCGCAGCATCAAGATGTTCGGTCAAGTCAAGCCGCTGGTGGTGGCCGAAGATGGTGAGATCATCGTCGGCAACGGCCTGTATGAAGCTCTGCTCCGTATGGGACAGGAGACCTGCGACTGCTATGTGATGGCCGGGCTGACCGATGCTCAGAAGAAAAAGCTTATGATGGCCGACAACAAGGTCTATGAGTTGGGCTTCACCGACGTTGACGCCATCGAGGAACTGGTGAAGGAGCTGGAAGGGGATGTAGACGTTCCCGGCTGGGATGCCGACCTTCTGGAAATGCTCAACAGCGTGGAATCCGAGGTAGACGCCATTATGGACTCCTACGGTACGTTCCCGAAGGAAGAAGTTGCAGCAGTCAGCCGACATCAGGTGGAAGAGCATGTTCCCTATGCGGAAACACCGTCTTATTCGCCAGCTGCTACTGTGTATCATGCTCCTGCGACCTCCGCGACCCCTCAGGGGGCTTCCGTGCCGCAAGAGCTGTCTACACCTTCCGAACCACAAAACGTCTCTCCGGTACACGAGAGCCGGAAGGAACACCGATACATCCGATGCCCGAAATGCGGCGAGATGATAGAGGTGGACTGAGATGCCTGTGAGAGTAATGGAAAGCAGCATGGACGTGCTGCAGGCTGCGAAGAACCGTGTCCGCAACGTGTTCGCCAACGGCTGCAAAATTTATCTGAGCTTTTCATCGGGCAAGGATAGCCTGTGCATGTCCAGTCTGGTCTATGACATGATACGGGCAGGAGAAATCAGCGCAAGTCAGCTCACCGTCCTTTTTGTGGACGAAGAAGGTCTTTATCCTTCCATGGTGGAAGCGGCCTACCGCTGGCGGCGTAATTTCTTGTCCGTCGGCGCAAAGTTCCTTTGGCTCTGCCTGCCGTTCAAGCAGGTATGCGTCATCGACCATCTTTCCAGTTCGGAGTCATGGATAACATGGGAGCCAGGCAAGGAAAATGTCTGGATGCGTCAGCCGCCTGATTTTGCCATCCGGTACAGCCCGTATCTGAGCTATCCCGGGGAGATGAACTATCAGACCTTCTGCGAGAAAGCGTTCCGCGACGGTATCCAGCTGGTCGGCCTGCGCACCGCAGAGAGCCTGACCCGATATAAGTGCATCGCCAACAGCAAGATGGACAGGATCGGGAAGGGCGGAAAGTTCTATCCCATCTATGACTGGATGGATAGTGACGTGTGGCTGTACATCAAGCTGCGAAAGCTCGAGTTTCCGGAGATCTATATGCGGCTGTATGAGGCTGGCGTCCGAAAGAACGCCCTCCGGCTGTGTGCCTTTTTCGGAGATACCAGCACACAAGGCCTGCGCTGGGTGGCCGAGACAGACCCCGACCTGTGGGAACGGATACAGCGGCGCGAACCAAACGCCTATCTGGTGCTGCTCTATTGGGATAGCGAGATGTTCCGGCGCAGTACCCGGAAGCGGAGAGAGCTGGAAGAGGAGACCGAGCAGAAGGATTACAAAGCCCTCTGCAAGGATATTCTGTTCCTTCATCCGGAACGATACACCATCGCAAGCGATACCCGTGCCCGTCTGAAAAACTGGCAGGGCTTGTTCATCAAGACCTACGGCATCGCAGAGCAGAAGCATTATAAGACGATGTACGAGGGGCTGCTGTACGGAGATCCCAAGCTGCGCATCCTGCGTATCCTCTGGACCACCATCTACAACGACCACAATGCAGCCATCAAGGAGGCTCAGAAACATGGAAAATAATGACCTGTTCGCCCCACTGGGTTCTCTCCGGTGGGTAGACCGAGAGACGATTCACGCCAATAATTATAATCCCAACAAGGTGTCGGAGGACAATCTCAAGCTGCTGGTGCAGTCCATCCTGACAAACGGCTGGACGCTGCCTATCGTGGTACGCCCGGACGGAACGATCATTGATGGATTTCACCGCTGGACGGTATCGGGCAGAGAACCGCTGCACACGATGCTGGGCGGCAAAGTGCCTGTTGTCGTCGTCGACCATCACGGGGATGAAAGTGCGGACGTCTACGGTACGATTACCCACAACCGCGCCCGAGGCACCCATCTGCTCGAACCGATGAAGGCCATCGTCAAGAAACTGATGGACGAGGGAAAGACGGTGGACGAAATCGGAAAGCAGCTGGGAATGAAGCCCGAAGAGGTGTTCCGGCTGTCTTGCTTTACCCGTGACGAGTTCCTGAACATGATGACACAGGATCACCCGACATTTTCAAAAGCAAGAATTATCAGAAGCGTATAAGTTCGACCCTTGTCAGCGTCCGGCTGGTGAGGGCTTTTTACTGTCTGGAATAAAGAAAGGAATCATCAAGATGGATTTTTACAAGTTCACTGCGTCCGCCATTGCTGCGGTCGTGAGTTTCCACAACGCAAATGCAGAGCTGAACGGCACTCAGAAAATCGACATAAAGGACGTGTATGTCGTCTGGTGCTGCAAGACCCTGCAGAACAACAAGGCTCTGCTGGCTACCAATGTTCCGGACGGTATGTACTATGAAGTGACCTACAACGGCGACAAGAAGCAGCTGTATCTGGATGCCTATAAGAAGGTCCATAACATGTGCATTGAGGACGAGGGCTAAGTGTAAGACCCCTCATGGACGGGGAAGAAGGTGGTGATGTGCCAAATGAAAAAAATCTTGAAAAAGGAAAGTCCACGCAGTTCCGAACAGGCGAGGAACAGGCGAAGACTGCCCGAAAAGCCGGGAAAGCATCTGGTGCAGCCCGTAGGCGAAAAAAGCAGGCCGCCCAATATATGCGGATCCTCATGGAGACCGCCGCAACGGAAGAGCTTGCCCAGAAGTTGCAGGAGCAGGGCTTCGATGAAGAGGACTGCACTTATGCTGCCGCGCTCGCTTGGAAGATGCTCATGCAGGGGTTGAAGGGCAACGTCAAGGCTGCGTCTCTTGTGTACAAAATCGCAGAGCAGGCAGAAGCAGCGGAAGCCGCCGAAAAGGAAAAGAAAGCGGCCAAGCGCAGGGCAAAGCAGGAGCAGCAGGAAGCTGCAAGCGACGGCTTCTTAGAGGCCATTGCAGTAGCGGCCGCAAATGCGTTCCCTGCTGGTGATGACTCCGCAATGCTGCCAGAACCGGACGACGAGCCGGAGGAGGACGACGATGCGTCGACTCCGTAGAGCAAAACCGTTTCAGTGGAAAGCTCTGAGCCAGAAACAGTTGCAATCGCTGGTTTGGTGGTCGCCGGAGAGCGCGTTCCATGACTATGACGGCATTATCGACGGCGGTGCGATTCGTAGCGGCAAGACCGTCACCATGGGCTTTTCCTATGTCAACTGGGCGATGACCTGTTTTGACGGTGAGAGCTTCGCCCTCTGTGGCAAGACCATCGCCAGCCTGCGCCGTAACGTGCTGGGTGTTCTCAAACAACAGCTGCTCGGTAGAGGATATGAGGTCATCGAACACCGTGCCGATAACTATTGGGAGGTGTCCAAGGGCGGCAAGTGCAATGAGTTTTATTTCTTCGGTGGCAAGGACGAAAGTTCACAGGATTTGATTCAGGGTATCACACTGGCAGGGGCATTCTTCGATGAAGTTGCCTTGATGCCGGAGAGCTTTGTTAATCAGGCGACCGCCCGATGCTCGGTCACTGGCTCGAAGTTCTGGTTCAACTGCAACCCTGCAGGTCCACAGCATTGGTTCTACCAGAAGTGGATTCTGCAATGCAGGAAGCGGCGGCTGGTCTATCTCCATTTCACGATGGAAGATAACCTGACGCTGGACGAACACATCAAGGAACGCTATCGGAATCAGTACACGGGCGTGTTCTACAACCGCTACATTCTGGGACTGTGGGTCAAGGCCGAAGGTCTGGTCTACCCGATGTTCTCCCGGGAAAAGCACGTCGTCAAAAGCAAGGCCGAATACGATTCCCGGCATCGGTATTACATCTCCATCGACTACGGCACACGAAATCCCTTCGCCGCCGGGTTGTGGGATTATGACCCGGTGAGCCACAAGGCTGTCATGATACGGGAGCTGTACCACAAGGGCGGCAGCATGAACCGAGTGGACAACGAAGCCTATTACAAGATGCTTCGTGAGCTGGCGAGGGGCTTTAAGCTCGAGTACATCATCATCGACCCGTCAGCATCGTCCATGATAGAGACGATTCAGAAATACGGCGAATGGCTGGTCGTTCCAGCCGACAACGACGTTATCAACGGCATACAGGATGTGACGAAGTTCATGAATCTGGGGTTGCTGTTTTTCAACGAAAACTGCAAAGAGACCTTCAAAGAGTTCGAGCAGTATTCGTGGGATGAGGATTCCGAAGAGGATGCTGTCATCAAGGAATTCGACCACAGCATGGATCAGGTGCGCTATTTCTGTCGCACGGTTTTGCGGTTGGAGCTGATAGGAATTATTTGATCGGGAAGGAGGAATTGCCCGTGGGCGGCTTTTCCCGTTTATGGGGGAGGATTAAATCTATGTTTATTCGTACTGACATCGGAAAGGCGTTCGGCGTGGAGCTGATCCAGTCGTCCGACATGAACCGTGCACTGGAACTCTGGGATGATATTTCATCCGGAGAACCGCCGTGGCTTGACATTGATGACGATGTGAAGAGCTACAACATGGCAAAGCACATCTCCGACTAACGCCGTTCATCGACCTTGTAAAAAAGTTCCTGAGCAATATACAAAGTTTGCTGCAGCGGCTGTTTGAGTTCATCGGGCATATCTTTGCGCAGGTTATCCAGTGGGTCACGCCGGTCATTTCGGTCATCGGCCAGTTCCTTGAGAATGTCCTCGGGGTTCTGGGGCAGATCGTGACCTATCTTGCCAGCGCACTGGAACCGCTCGTAGATGGCCTGTTCGATGTGCTGTCAACGATTCTGGGTGTCATAGAAGATATCTGGGAGAATATTGTCGATGCGCTGACCCCGGCGTTCAATGCAATTTGGGAAGTCGTTTCGAGCATCCTGAAGACCATCACCGACTTATTGTCGGCTCTGGTAACGGCCCTGAAACCGGCGGTCGATGCGTTGGCATCGGCATTCGGAAGAATCTTCGAGATCATCGGTAAAGTGATTTCGGCGGTGGCAGAGGCATTGTCGCCGGTGATTTCGGTGATTGCGAACGTCTTCGGTACGATTCTGACGGTTATCGTCCAAATCGTAAACGTCATGGTGCAGGCACTCGCACCGGTGATTCAGCTCATCGGGCAGGTGCTGGGAACGATTTTCACCGTCGTGGGCGGTATCGTCTCGGCGGTGGTGGATTTCCTGGAGCCGGTCATAGACGTTATCTGCAAGGCTATCGCAGGCATTGCGGATATTCTGAAAAATATCGCAAACGTGTTCGTTGTCGTGATAAACGGTATGATCTCCGGCGTTGAAGGGTTCATCAACTTCTTCATCGCAGGTATCAACGCTATCATTCAGGCGTTGAACAAAATCAGCATTGATATCCCGAAATGGATTCCGGGCATCGGTGGACGGAAGTGGGGCTTCAATCTCTCTGAGGTGCAGGAGGTATCGTTCGGCCGCATCAAAGAATTTGAGGACGACGATACCACGAAAGACACGAGCAAAACGAAAACCTCGTCTACCAGCAGCACTACGACAGAGAGCGAGGTGGACAAGGCTCTCGCAGCGATAAAGGAGCCGGATGATTCTGAGACAGAAAAGCAGAATGACATCCTCGAAGGCATCATGGATAGTCTGTCGGAGATCACCCGGAAGACGGATTACACGACGCCGTCGGTCGCAAGTGGCTCTACGACTCCGTACAGTGTGGCAGCAGCCGCAGCAGAAAATGAGGCATTGATGAGCAAGATGTCCGACCAGATGGAGTATTCCCACGACAAGCTCAGTCAGACCATCGTGCAGGCCATCGGCAGTGCGACGGCATCTATCTGTGCGGCCGTGGAGCAGTACAGCGGTGCGGAGGTCAATCTGGACGCTGACAGCATTGCTCAGTACACGGTGAAATACATCAATCAGAAGACCCGGATGTTTGGCACGTCGCCGCTACTGAACCCGAAAGAAGTGTAAAGGAGGGAAAACTGGATGAAACCGGTTTTCAAAATCGGAAGCCATGATTACTCAAAGTGGGTCGCGGAACTTACACCGACGTCCAATGACGTGGACTCGTCCAAATCTGGCCGTAACACGATGGACGCCCTCATGGTGCGCAATAAAATCGGTGCGAAGGATAAGTGGTCGGTGACGATGCTGACGATACCGGAAGATGTCGCATCTCAGCTGTCCAAAGACCTCAAGCAGACCTTTTTTCAGGCGACTCTGCTTGACCCGGACTCGAACCGATATCTGACGAAATCGTATTACTGCGCTTCCCGGCCTTTCGGTGTGCAGCAGTACGAAAAGACGAGCGGCAAGACGTTTTATGTCGGCATGTCGTTCAACATCACGGAACAGTAAAGGAGGAGATAGCTCTTGCGCCACCGTTCAAAAGAATTGACGAAGCTTGCAGCGCGCGGACAGTTCAACTTTGATGCCCGGGCAGTCATTGCAGGCAAAGAATATTACCGCATTGCGGCACCGCAGATCAGCCACAACCTCGCAACAGACCCTCTCAGCATCGGCAACTGTAATGCTGCATCCCTGAAACTGACAGTGCTGCTGGAAGACGGCGAAGAGATACCGGAAGCGGCCGAGGTGAAAATCATCGGCCGGCTCACGGACTTGGATATCACGACTTCGACGGAGGTTTTGCCGTTCGGTACTTACTGGGTGGATACCTGTGCCCAGACGGAGAACCTGTACACTCTGACCTGCTATGACGCCATGCTCAAGACCTCACAGGCGATGGTCGATGAAACAAGCAAGAAGGCTGACTGGCCGAAGACCATGACGCAGGTCGTGCAGGAAATCGCGGCGCGAATCGGCGTCGGAATCGACCCCAGAACGCGCCTCAATCAGGGGCCAAATTACATGGTTCCGTATCCGGAGGCCTACACGATGCAGCAGGTTCTGGGCTGGATCGGAGCCTGCAACGGCGGCAACTGGACGATTACGGACGAGGGTCTGCTCCGGCTGGTCGACCTGACCGCGCCTCCGGATGAGACGTATCATATCGTTGACAGCGACTATAACGACATTGTGACTGCAGGCGGCGACACGCTGGTGTGGGCAATGTCCAATGATAGTACTACGGCTGTACCGGAAATCGGGCTTCCTGTGGAGTCTCCGATTCAGCAGTCGTATCCCATTGTTGACGACAAGTTCAACAGAATCAAGACGTCGGATGGTTTTCTGCTGGTCTATGATGAAGCCGGTTCAATTCAGGCCGAACAGGGACTGCTTCATATCCCCGTCGTTCGGGGAGACCTTTCAACGGGCAAACGGCTGAAAGTCTCCGGCATCCTCATGACCGACGAGGACGGCAATTCCTACGCAAAGGGCGACGACAGCGGCTTTGTGATAGAAATCGACGGCTGCCCGTATGCATGCGCTGGTATTTGTACTGACCTGTATAAGATGCTCGACGGCGTAGAATATGAGCCGTTCACCGCTCCGGATGCGGCATTTGATCCGGCGGCAGAGCTGGGCGATCAGGTAGAAATCGGAGATAAAGTCCACAGTTCCATCTACGAGATGAACGTCACGCTGGACATTGGGTACGCCTGCACTATCAGCGCACCGACCAACAGCGAGACGACCCGGCAGTATCCCTACCTGAAAGGCAAGGACAAAAAAATTGAAGACGCCTTGAAAAATGCAGAAAAAGCGCAGGCTGATGTAGATGCGCTTGAACCCAGAGTGACGAAGGCCGAAGCATCCATTGTCCAGACGGAGACCGAAATTTCCCTGAGAGCAACAAAAGAAGAACTTTCTGATGTTGTAACGGACGCCAAAGCTTACGCCGATGCGCAGTTAAAAATCTCTGCGGAAGAGATAAGCTCGAGCGTTTCCAAAGGCTATGCAACAAAGGCTGATCTCGGCAAAACCAATGATAACTTAAACGGTTTGGAGAACAGGGTAACTACTGCGGAGACAAACATCAAGCAGACGGCAGAAGAGATTACCCTCAAGGCCAGTAAGACCGAAGCTCAAAATTATGCGAACAGTGCGAAGGACTCTGCTGTATCTGCGGCTAAAACCTACACTGACGCACAAATCAAAGTCTCTGCTGACGAAATCAAGCTGGGCGTTGCAAAGACCTCGCATGACCCTCTGAACTATGCACAGCTGAATAAAGACACTGCGAGTGCATGGGGATTCACTGCTGCCGACGAAGCGGATGGTGTGTGGTACACGCTCAAGAGCCTGAAACGAGATACCAGTATTTCTAATACCTTTAGTTGCGAAGGTGGAGAAAAATTGCGTGTGCAGGGAACTATCAGTACCACTGTAAAAGGCAACTCCAGCAACGGCGGCACGGATAGCGCATATCAAGGCTGTTCGATTATGATTCAGTGCTGTGATGCCACATACAAGAATTATTCTTGGCCTTGCTCGGCATCCGTATCGAATTCTACACAGAAAATCGACAGCACTATCACTCTCCCGGACACTGCGAGATACTTCAATATTTATGTTCATATTAACTCTTTTGGCAATTTCTCTGGCTCGATAAAGGTCAAGAACATTGAAGTATCAAAAGTTAGCGCATTGGAATCTCAGCTCAAGATAACCTCCGAAGAAATCAAAGGCGAGGTCAAGGGTCTGACTGACAGAATGGGTAGTGCGGAGACATCTATCAATCAAACCAAGAACGACATTACTTTAAAGGCCAGTAAGACCGAAGTAACGACTGCCAAAAATGAAGCAATCAACGCCGCAGCGAAAGACGCCAGCGATAAAGCTAACGCTGCGCAGACGAATGCAGTCAACACTGTTACAGAGTATACGGACGCGCGGATTCAGACACTCGCCGGGGAAATCAACCTGAAAGCGTCTCAGGAGTCCGTAAACAATCTGAGTGGTCGAGTTGATTCGGCAGTGTCGTCTATCACCGTGAACTCGGATGCAATCAAACTCAAGGCTTCTAAGACCGAAGCTCAAAATTATGCAAACACAGCCGAAAAGAACGCGAAAAACGAGCTGTACAGCATGATGACCTTTACCGCAGACAACGGATTGGTAATTACTCACAGCGGTTGGAGCGGCAAAGTCCAAATCACCGGTCAGAACATACAGGTCATTCGTGGAAACAACAAAGTCATTGTTAACGACAATGGAATCTCCATTACAGATGGAACGAACAGCTGTTCCATCGGCACAGGTGGAGTATCTATCACGGATAGCAAAGGCAGCGTCGGCGTCAACTCGGGAGCAATTACATTTAATGGTTTGCGGCAAGGGCTTCTCTGGGAAAATGCATCGCCATCAAGCGGCATTGTAGAGGGCACTTGGATTTTGAACGATGACGCAGGAAAGGAAAAGCTGAAAAATTGCTCTGCAATTATTATTGGCTTTGCTGAATACTGGAGTAGTCCTGCGGATGCCGGTGCGGTCGATGGAACGTTTTTGCAGTATTCTGTGTTTCCTTTGACAGGTCAGCAAATGCTTGCAACCCGTGCATGGGATTATGTTCGTGTTCGGGTGGTGACGGCAAGCAAAAATGGCATTTTGTTCGGAAAATCAGGCTTCTATAAACCCGGCACTTGGGGCGTGTCCTATGCAGGCCATAGAGAGTGTTGCGTGCCTGTTAAAGTTTACGGTTTGATGTAAGAGGTATCGAAAATGTATGTGATCACTTATTCAGAAGACGGCACTATTACCAGCATTGGACGTGTCGAGATGGAATCTCCTCCCGAACAGTGTGAAACGGGATTTCTTTATTTGGAAAACTTTCCGCATGAGTTGCCGATTTCCTTCAAAGACTATAAAGTTCGTGACGGCACAATTGTATATGACCCGGCGCAGGAAAAATCAGAAGAAAATGAAGAGGAGATAACGTATGGCTGAAAGAAGAATTCAGGACTTTGCGGTTGCAGCAGATGCACAGGATGAGGATCTGCTGCTTGTATCCTCGAACGGCGAAACATATACGGTTACAGTGAAAACTTTGAAAGATTCGCTGCAGAGAGGCGACGGCATCAGCGACAATGCAAAAAATCTCATTTTGTCGCTGTTTGAGGGCGCAGCATATGGAAACTCTTCCATGCAGTCTGTTCTCAATTCGCTTAAAGCAGAATGGAATGGGTCAAGCGGTGGCAACACTGGCGGTGGTGGTACTACTACCGTTGCCGTTCAGAGTATCAGTCTGTCTCGCTCTTCTCTGAGTTTGACCGCAGGCAATAGCTCGACCCTGACGGCTACCGTCTCGCCCAGCAACGCCACCAACAAGACTGTCACATGGAGCATTTCTCCCAGCGGATATGCTTCCCTGTCCTCTACCAGCGGCAGCAGCGTGACCGTTACTGCTTCTAAGGCGGGCAACTGTACCGTCACGGCTACCGCAGGCGGCAAGAGCGCAAGCTGTGCGGTGAGCGTCACAGCATCGTCGACCGGCAACGAGGACGTTCCGGGTGAAACTCCGGTTTATAAGCTGGCACAGGCGACCGAATTCACGCCTAGTAAAGCCCTGTGCATCGACACTGGTATCAAGATGTTTTCCAACATCGACCCAAAGCCCAGCTATACCATCCTGTTCGAGGCACAGTATAACAGCAGCCTTGCCGCACAGGGGGACACCTATGTCTTGCTACACTGCATGGAAGAGTCCACTCCGTGGCCGGGATTTGTTGTACAGGTTGGCAGCAGTGGCGTGTTGCAGTGCAACATGTACGGTTTTGCCAAAGTCTTCGCCGACCGTTCTAGTATGATCGCAGGCAAACGTAAATTTGCGATTCAGTTTTACACAGACAAAATTCGAGGTCTATCTTATACCGGCAATTACTTTACCACTGGAAATTCCGATTACTCTTCGGACATCACCAAGTACACCGTTGCCGTTAATAAGAACCTGCTTATCGGCTGTTATCAGCAGTCTGATGGTACTAAAGGCCGTTACTTTGACGGTACGATTTATCAGTGTCTTGTCTACGATAAGGCTTTGACTCCTGCACAGATGCTGGCGTGGGTCAACGGCTAAGGAGGCGACCGGATGAATATCTATACCTTTTCCGGCTCCCAGCTGACGGAATCCTTTGCGCTGACAGGGCAACGGCTTATTGCGGCGTACGACCTTTCCGGCAAAGTTATCTGGCAGGCAGAAGCTCTGGATAAAAATTTCGCCGGTTCCTATACGAAGTGGCAGTTCCGAAAGGATGGCGAAGCTGACTGGCAGACCGTCACCATTCCGCACGATTGGAGTATCCGGAACAATTTCAATGCCAAATCTCCGTCTACCTACGAGGGCGGCTATCTGGATGGCGGAGACGCATGGTATCAGACCAGCTTCGAGGTTCCTGCCGTCCTTAAAACCAAGCGCACATTGCTCTATTTTGACGGCGTGTACATGGAAAGCACCGTCACCCTGAACGGCGTAGAGCTTGGCAAGAACTACAACGGCTACAACCCGTTCTGGTTCGATGTGACCGATAAACTGACAAGCGGTATCAATTATCTGACGGTCTTTGTCAGGAACAAACAGCCGTCGAGCCGTTGGTATTCCGGTTCTGGTATCTATCGCCCGGTGTATCTGCTGGCAACGGAAAGCTCAGGATATGCGGCGGACAAGCTCGCTGTTACCTCACCGAACCTTGAAACGGAACATGCTGGAACCGTGCAGACCGCCGTATCCTGCAAGCTGTACAATTTCGAGACGGCAGGCAGTAAGACCGTCAAAATCTCCATCCGAAAAAGCGGAACAGAGGTTGCGCAGACCAGCAAGGCCGTCACACTGGCGGCAGGCACAAACGATGTCAGTCTGACGGTGGGCGTATCGGCTCCTGAACTGTGGGATATCGGCAAGCCGAATCTCTATGCTGCCGTCGTTCTGGTAGACGGCAAAGAAATCGGCAGCAGTGTTTTCGGTTATCGGTATACGAAGTGGGATGTGGATACCGGCTTCTGGCTGAATGGCAAGAACCTCAAAATCAAGGGTGTCTGTATGCACCATGACCTCGGCTGCATTGGTGCAGAGGTCAACAAGTCTGCGATGGAACGCCAAATCGACAGCATGGTGGAAATGGGCGCAAATGCTATCCGTTTGACCCACAATCCCAGCAGCACACTCTTTTTGGAGCTGTGCCGGGACAAGGGCGTGATGTGTGTTGAAGAACTATTCGACAGCTGGACTCGGGCAAAGAAGACTTACGATTTTGCACAGTATTTCAATGCGCATTATCAGAAAGTCGTTGACACGACCGTTTGGCGGAGCATCAACAACCCTGCCGTTATCATGTGGTCGCTTGGCAACGAGATCAACGGCGGCAGCAATGAGCTGGGGTATACGGCGGACGAAGCGGCTGCTGCCTGTAAAAAGCTTATCAGCGCAGTCAAGGCAATCGACACGACACGGCCTGTTACAGTAGGTCAGAACTATCAGGGTACGGACAATGGCACGTTCCGGAACGCCGTTAATCCTCTGGTAGATGTCTGCGGAGTCAACTATAACGGCAATGATGTGTCAGTCCCTCATGCACTCGGTAAGCCCGTATACGGCTCTGAAACGACCTCTGCGCTGTCCTCTCGTGGCGTGTACAAACGTGACGAAACGAACTTGCAGTGTTCGAGTTATGACGACGACGTGGTTCCGTGGGGCAATTATGCAGGTGTTGCACTGTATTATCACATGGTGCGGAATACCTATTCTGGCGGCATGTTCGTCTGGACGGGATGGGATTACATCGGTGAACCGACTCCCTTCAATAAATATCCTGCCAAGAGTAGTTATTTCGGCATTGTAGACCTCGCCGGTTTCCGGAAGGACATCTACTACATGTATCAAAGCCGCTGGACGACTGAACCGATGATCCACATCGTGCCGATGGACTGGGACAACTGGACGGTCGGTGATACTGTCGCCGTCTATCTGTACACCAACTGCCCCACGATGGAGCTGTTTCAGGATGGCGTATCGCTTGGCAAGAAGAATCAGTACAGTCTTGATGACCGATACCGGTTCAAGTACGAGGTAACGTTCAAAAAAGGCACGCTGACGGCCAAAGGCTACGATTCCAGCGGCAGTGTTGTCGCCACGGATGAAGTCAAGTCGTCTACCGGCACGCCTGCGAAACTGTCGCTGTCCAGTTACAAGCCGACTGTTGCTGTCAGTACCGACGACCTCGTGTTCATCACCTGTGACGTACTGGATACCAATGGAGTGATGGTTCCGACCGCATCCAACAAGGTGACGTTCACAGTCGTTGGCGGCACAGTCCTCGGTACAGATAATGGCAACGCCGCCTGTGTCGAAAACATGCGTGGAAACGTGAGAAGTGCGTTCAATGGTAAGTGCCTGTGTGTATGCAGGCATGACGGAAACACCGGCACCATGACGGTGACAGCGACAGCGGACGGCCTGACGGCTGGAAGCGTTACGGTGAAGAAAGTTTAAGGAGGTCAAATGAACGTCGAAGATATTCAAAATCTTTTCACGGTCGGGAGCAGTGCGATCGTTATCTTCCTGACCGTCGTGCAGATTGCACCTATCAAACTCAACCCGTGGTCGTACATTGCTAAAATCATCGGTCGGGCTTTGAATGCTGAGGTGCTTGAACAGCAACAGGCAACTCAGAAGAAGTTGGATGAACATATCGAAACAGATGATAAGCGAAATGCCAATTCCCTTCGTGCGCAAATCCTTCAATTCAATAATGAGCTGATTGACAACCGGAAGCATTCCAAAGAGAGCTTCGTGGAAATCCTTTCCGTCATTGACGATTACGAGGATTATTGCCGCAATCATCCAGACTACAAAAATAATCGTTGCGCTCACGCAGTGGCAAACATTGGCCGGGTGTATGATGAACGGCTCCAAAAGCATGATTTCCTTTAAGGAGGACAAGGACGTGAACATTATCCAGTTTCAGCGTGGTGATAAGACCGCTCTGACAAAAGACTTCAAGCGGTACGAGTTCCAGTGTCCGTGCGGTTGTGGTACGCAGGCAGTCGACCCGGAGCTTGCGGAAAAGCTGCAAATCATCCGGGATAAGGTCGGAAAGCCCCTTAAAATCACCTCTGGCTACCGTTGCATCAAGCACAATGCAGCAGCCGGTGGCAGTTCTGGCAGCAAGCATCGGTACGGCATGGCGGCAGACTGGCGGCTGGTAGACCGGAGTATCAACCCGGTCGCTCTGGGTATCATCGCTCAGGCAGTCGGCTTTGGCGGCATCGGCATCTACTGGTATGACGGCAACGCTTTCTGTCATGCAGATACTCGTGGTGCAAAAGCGACATGGCTCTGCGACGCAAAGAAACATTATCCGTCGACTACCTACAACAAATTCATTCTGCCGACCATTCGCAAAGGCTGCACCGGCGACGTGAATAAAACGGCAACGAAAATGCTACAGCGTCTGCTTGGTCTGAAACCGGATGGTATCTTTGGCGAAGCCACCGAGAACGCTCTGATGAAAGAGCAGAGTACGCACCACATCACCGCAGACGGCATTTGTGGACAAGCCAGCTGGAAAGCCCTCTCTGGGGCTGACAAATACATCTGAAACACATAAAGGAGCAAGTATCATGGAAGCTATGTTAAACTTTATTCCTACCCCTGTTGCCCTTGTCCTGATGCTGATTGGCGGCATTGCTCTAGTCGTCGGTGCTATCCGTCTGGGCTACAAGACCGCCGTCAAGAACCTTGCCTATGAGCTGGTCTGCAAAGCAGAAGACAGCATCATGGGGCAGGGTCAAGGCGCAAAGAAAAAGAAGCAGGTCTTTGAAGCCCTGCGTGCCGCTCTGCCGGATTGGCTGAAACCGTTCATCACTGACGAAGTGCTGGATACTGTCATCGAACATGCCTTTGACGTTATGACGGCTGCTCTGAGCAAGTCTTGACGATTACATGAACATCGGATAAGATAAAATCACTTCGCTGCTTCGGCAGCATACAAAATCCCCCTGCGTTGGCTTTGTCGGTCAGTGCAGGGGGATTTTTACGTTTATATAGGATTTAATTACTTCGTGGTGTTGTTTTTAAGTCTGAAAGCAGAAAAAAGATATTTTCCATCATCGTTATGTACATCTTCTACATCACACAGATTATTAAGTGCAATGCTCATCGGAGAGCCATATGTGCCAAGCACCCACAGTCCAGAAGCCTCGGCCATCCGCCAGAAGCAGTCTACCTCAATGCCGGGATTCTTGATTCCGGCAGGAAAATGCTTTGCGAACGCTGCACGGATAAAATTCTCACACCACTCAACTTTAATGTTCTTCATAGCTCAGACCTCCTTGTTTTCCACACTCTTGATACTGTTATCGACGTACTTGCGGCCGCGCAGGTGTTCACAGCCCCAGCAGAATCCATTCGCCCTCTCTCGGAGAAGATACACGTCAGGAGACTTGGAAGCAAAGGCGGCTTTGATTTCTGCTGCCCGATCATCATCCATCAAGATGGAGGCGCAGGCCTCGCCGCTCTCGCCGTTCTGGATGGTGTCATAAGTGAAAATCACATTCTTCATGGTTTGCCCCTCCTTTAGTGCAGCTGTGCGCTGTAGTAGCCCTGTGCCATGTAGCTGTTGACGATGGTGGTGAACATGCGGTTAATGTCGATGAACTTCATTTTAAAAACCTCCGAACTCTTGACAAATCGTTACTAAAAAAATAAAATGGAGGTGCAAGGGGCTTGTGGATAACGGGCTTTTAGCGGTTAGCGGTTCAGGGTGCGTTCCTGAGCCGCTTTTTTATATGCCTCAAACCGTGCCAGCTGCTCGGCTCTGGTGAGCTTTGCGAATTCCTTGCTTGTCACGGAGCATCACCTCCCGGCGTTTGCTCCCTTGCACCTCGAACCTCCTCTCTATGTCTATATTGTACATCTTTCTGATTTACTTGTCAATACTTTGGATAAACTTTTTTCGGTAATTTTTTAAATTCTATGGGTTGACAAGTATCGCTTTTTGATGTACTCTAATATCAGAAAGAAGGTGCATGAATAGTGAATATTTCGGATGCAATCAAAGGACTTTTGGTAATGACGGGAAAAAAGCAAACCGATTTAGCAGAAGCTCTTGGCATGAGTAGCAAGCAGGCAATGAACAACAAAATCAGAAAAAACAGCTGGTATGCAGATGATGTTCTCAAAGCGGCAGAACTTTGCGGCGGCAAGCTGGCAATCGTTATGCCGGACGGTCAGACAATATACCTCCATAATGACGAGGACGAAAAAAGCCCGAACGAATAAACGTCCGGGCAGGGGAGAAGTGCTTACTTCTTGCGGCTCTTATTCACGGTCGGTGGGATTCGCCGAACTTCTTTGACTCTGCGCTCTTCGTTTGGCTCATACACAAGTAGATCCGGCAGAGTGCAATCCAGAGCCTCACAAATGAGGTCGAGGTCATCCAGATTGACCCGATCGGCGAAGTCGTGGTACAAGTCGTTGATGGTCTGGCTGCGAATCCCCGTTGCGCGAACAAGGTCTTTTTGTGTCATGCGCCGTTCGCCAAGGCGCACAGACAGCGAAATCCTAATCATAAGCCAATGTCTCCTTTGACAGAAATTTTACCGATTTGAGGTCGGCTTGTCAGGATTTTGGCAGAAAAGTGTAGATTTCGGCAAATTATACCAGAATACGGAAAAGTAAAACTAAAAACGCCCTGCATCTCCGATAAAAGGAGACACAGGGCGTTTAACTTTGCCTTAAATTGGCGGCATATAACAGAACAGGACGAACAAATTACCAACCATTTCGATTGTAAATGTTCGTCCGTTCGACATCTGGTTGCGCCTGACGGAAGCGAACATGAATGCCGTTTACAAATATATGGATGACCCCATGACCGCTACCTGGTTTGCAGGCGAGCCGAAGCCATGGGAACCCAAAATACCGCAAAAGAACAAACCTCGCTCGAAGATCAAGGTGAAAGTAAAGCCTTTGACGAGCGAGGTTATTTATTCGCGCATGTTTGCCGCGCACATTCCTATCGAATGCGAAAAGTGGCATCTCAACAGGCTTTTTACGCTCATCCGAGTGTGTAATGAGGAACAGAAGCCTCCGAAAAAGATGAGCAAGAAAGAAGCCATGTCCCGTCAGCGCTCACTGAATGAAAAGCGCCTGAAGGAGTTTAAGACGAGGGGTTAAGGAATGCCAAAAGTAGTGATGTTTCGTCAGAAAGGAAACTTCAAGCGTACAAGCGACTTTCTGAAACGCGCCAGCAGCCTGAACCTGAATGCAATTCTGAACCAGTATGGGCAAGAGGGTGTGGAAGCACTGCGCGCGGCAACCCCGAAGGATACTGGAACGACTGCGAACAGCTGGAGTTATGCCGTACATAAGGGCACGGGCACCATTACCATCACGTGGTCGAACTCGAATATTGTGGACGGTGTGCCTATTGCAGTAATTCTTCAGTACGGCCATGGGACCCGGAATGGCGGATATGTGCAGGGAACGGACTACATCAATCCGGCAATGAGACCGATTTTCGATAAAATCGCTCAGCGAGCATGGGAGGAGGTAAAGAGAGAATGAGCAGGGAAGTCGATGAGCGCGTTGTTCAGATGCAATTTGACAATGCGCAATTCGAGAGAGGAACCCGACAAACTATGAACACCCTCGAAAAACTGAAACAGTCCCTTCAGTTTACGGGTGTTGAAAAGGGGTTTGAGCGCATTAGCTCTGCCTCCCAGAAAGTCAACTTTTCAGAGATGGCTAATGCCCTGGAATCTATCGAAAGTAAGTTTTCGGCGGTCAATGTAATTGCAGTCACAGCACTGACCAATATTACTAACAAAGCCATCGCCACTGGAGAACGACTTGTAAAGGCTTTGTCGCTTGACCCTATCATCAGTGGGTTTCAGGAGTATGAAACACAAATTAACGCAGTTCAGACAATTCTGGCCAATACATCAAGCAAAGGTACTACGCTCGATCAAGTCAATGCTGCACTGGATGAACTGAACCATTATGCCGACTTGACGATTTACAATTTTACGGAGATGACCCGTAATATTGGTACGTTTACAGCAGCAGGTGTTGATCTGGATACTTCTGTAGCAGCCATTAAGGGTGTTGCAAATCTTGCTGCTGTATCTGGCTCTACCAGTCAACAGGCTAGTACGGCCATGTATCAGCTTTCGCAGGCATTGGCATCTGGTACCGTTAAACTGCAGGACTGGAATTCTGTGGTCAATGCTGGCATGGGCGGTCAGGTCTTTCAGGATGCTCTGAAAGAAACTGCTCGTGTGCATGGCGTCGCTATCGACAGCATGATTGCCAAAGAGGGATCCTTCCGAGAAACACTGTCTAAGGGGTGGCTGACTTCTTCCATCCTGACTGAAACTCTTCAGAAATTTACAGGCGATCTCAATGAAGAAACCTTGAAGTCCATCGGCTATACTGATGAACAAATCAAGAAAATCATGGAGATGGGCAAGACTGCAAACGATGCTGCGACCAAAGTTAAAACATTCAGCCAGCTGAAAGATACGTTGGCTGAAGCATTGCAGTCTGGTTGGACACAGACGTGGCAGACTGTTATTGGTGACTTTGAAGAGGCAAAAGAGCTTTTTACAAGATTCAGTGATGTCTTTTCAGACCTTATCAACAAGTCGTCTGAAGCCCGTAATACGGTGCTGGCAGGAGGCTTGAATACAGGTTGGCAGCAACTGAGTACTGCTCTTGGTGATAGTGCTGACTTCTACAGTCAAATGCTGGAAAAAGTCATGCTTGCCAATGGGGCAATCAGCCAAAAGCAGATTGATGATGCAGGGAGCTTTATCAAAGCATTGCAGCAGGGAGACGTTTCTGCCGAGCAACTTCAAAATGGACTGAATGAATCGACGCAACAACTTCAAGCATTGGCCAAGTTGAGCGATAAAGACCTTACCGCAAAAGGCCTTGACCCTGCACGGGTGAGATCCTTGGCAAAAAGTTTTGAAGAAGTTAATCAGAAGGTTGCGGATGGCAGTCTTGACCTCGACAAGTATTCTCAAAAAATCGGTGAACTTTCCGGTCGAGAGCATTTAATCGAGTCAATCTGGAACATTTTTGAAGCAATTGAAAAAATTGTTCAGCCTGTGATGCGAGCGTGGCAGAAAATGTTCTCTCCTGTCAATGCAGACCAAATTTACAGTATTGCAGAAGCGATTGACAAGTTTACCGCGAAGCTCAGCATCAGCGATGAAACCGCAGATAAAATCGAGCGAACATTCAGTGGCGTTTTCGCAGTCCTGAATGTCGGAAGAAACGCGCTTTTAGCCGTTGGTAAGGTTCTGGGGCAGGTATTCAATGCCGTGTCCCCACTTGCTGGCGGCTTTTTAAGTGTTACGGCGGCCTTGGGTGATTGCCTGGTCGAGATGGCCGATGCAATCAACAATTCTACCGTATTTCAGACTGTCCTCGATGGCATCCACTGGGTCATCGGGAAAGTATCCGAAGGAATGCAGGCCTTTGCCGGGGTACTGACCAATGTATCGAACAACATGTCTGTCGTATTCGACCCGTTAAAGACTCTTGGCGAATGGTTCACTTCTTTCATCAACTTTATTGCACCGGGACTTTACGCTTTTGGCTCTGCTGCAGACGAGGTGCTTAAGGAATTTGGTGCAAGTGCGAAAGAAGCCTTTAACAGCCTCGATACCGAGAAACTTGCGAATGTGGTCAACAGCGGCCTGATCGCTGGTATTCTCGCAGGCATCAAGGGATTCCTGAAGAGTGCCCAGGAGCTGACTTCCAGCGCAGGGGACATCGTTGGAACCATCAAGAGTACCATTGGTTCTCTCGGTGAGGCAATCGACACATGGAAACAGTCGAAGAAAACTGAAACCCTGATGACGATTGCAAAGTCCGTTGCCGTCATGGCTGCTTCGCTGACCGTGCTTTCCATGATTAAGCCCGAGCGGCTTGCTGGCAGCATTGGCGCATTGACTGCAACCATCGGTGAACTGGTCGGAGCGTTCTTGCTGCTCGATAAGTTTGGCGGCAACACGAAGATCACGAAGCTTACCGCCATGTCTGTTGCTATGGTGGCAATGGCATCGAGTGCGCTGATTTTGGCTGGAGCGGCTGCAAAGCTGGCATCCATCGACAGCGGAAAGCTCGTTTCCAGTATCGTTGCACTTGGTTCTATCATGGGCGGACTGACTGCTGTTTCGGTGGTTCTCTCCAAGACTGGCGGTAAGTTCATGAAGGGCGCCACCGGAATGATCGCCTTTGCAACAGCCATTCGGATTCTGGCTAGTGCTGTAAATGCTATGAGCGGACTGAGTTGGGATCAGATGGAGGTTGGTCTTGGTGGAATTGGCATCCTTTGTGTTGAACTGGCAATATTTCTTGCAGCATGCAAGTTTGATCGTCTTGGAGTGCTGAAAGGAACCGGTCTTATCCTGCTGGCAACGGCTCTGAACATCCTTCAGTCGGCTGTTGCAAAATTCGGCGGGATGAACTGGGATGAAATTCAAAATGGATTGAAGGCAGTTGGCATTGCATTGGCTGAGTTTGCGGCATTTGGATTCGCGGCTGGCTTCTCGAAAAAGATGCTGGCCAGCTCGTCCTCGGTGCTGATTCTTTCCGCCAGTATGGTCGTTCTCAGCAAAGCCATGAGTTCGATTTCCAGTCTGGATGGTGAATCCATTAAAAAGACCCTTATCGCTATCGGTGGTGCGCTTGCGGAATTCGTTCTTGCATTGAACTTCACCAAGGGAACTCTTGGCTCTGCGGCATCGCTGACCACCATGACCGTAGCAATCAACCTGTTGGTGCCTGCGCTGACGGGACTTGGGAATCTGAGTCTTGCTCAAATCGGTACTGGCCTGCTGGCGATTGCTGGCGCTTTTGGCGTGGTTGGTGTTGCTGCCGTCTTGCTTACGCCCGTGGCACCGGTTATTGTCAGCCTGTCGCTTGCTATCAGTGCGCTGGCTGTCAGCATCGGAGCGATGATGGCTCTTGCGACTGCGGCAGATTTCTTCGGAAGGCTGGGTGAAAGCCTGAGTGCCTTGAATGGTTTGAGTTTCCAAGTGTTCCTCGCCAACATCAAGTCTATGGCATGGCTGCTGGTCGAGTTCGTGGCTGGTATCTTCCAAGGTCTGGCTACGATTGCTGGGAGCATTGCAAGTTCTATCGCAACTATCGTTTCAGCAGTTTGTGATGGTATTGCTCAGGCAGCACCGAGTATCGGAAATGCGTTGGCTCAGCTTATCGTGACCGTCTGCAATGTCATCGTGCAGTGCAGCGAACCTATTGGGCAGGCTTTGTTCACGCTGGGCACTGTTGCAATCCAGACCATCATTGACCTGATCGGTTGGGCCTGGGATGGCGGTGGCGGTGAAGGAGGCGGCATCAAGGGTGCACTGGAGGGCTTGTGGTCCAGTATCACGAGTTTTATCGGCGAGAAGTTCAACCCGATGAATCTGTTTAAGGATCAGGAAGGAAGTCTGCTCGACAATCTCCTCAATGCAGCGAACAAAGCAGCTGATGAACGTAATGCCACCGAGTATGGCGAGGATGTTGGTGACAAGCTGGCTGAAGGTATGGATAACAGCCAGAAAACCATCAAGGAAAGTGGTGTGAACCTCGCTAAGACCGTAGATGAGGCCACGAAGGAAACCGCAGGCATCAATTCCCCCAGCACTATGATGGAGGAAAATGGTTACTGGCTGGACATGGGCCTTGCACAGGGCATGGAAGGCTCTGCTGGTATGTCTGCTATCACGGCAGCGTGCAGCAACATCTCTTCGGTCATTAACGGACAGTTCCGTGATTACTGGGGCATCCATAGTCCAAGTGATTTGGCGTATGGCGATGCAGGAAATATTGTCGCAGGTTTGGCAAATGGCTTTACTACTACAGATCAACTTCAAAATGGTGTAACTGTCTTAAATAATGGTATTCGGACAACTCTTCTTGGTGGTCTGGACACGACCAAAACGGAAGCGACTAATAAGGCTAGTGAAATCGTCAGCGCATTGAGCAATGTCTTTAGCGGTACGACTACAACCGCAGAAGATATCCTGAAAACGCTGAGCGGTTCTGGCTCTACGACTACAACTACAACTACCCCTGCGACCACTGGAAGCACTGCCAAATCAACGAAAACTGGCAAGACGCTGGCCGAGCAGATTGCTGAAAACTACAGTAAGAAGCTCAAATCTAGCAAGTATTTGTTGGAAGCAGTTGACAAGGAGTATTCCTTATGGGAGACCCGTGAGGGTGGCATAGCGACTAGCGAGCAGATGGCTCTGAAGCAGACGGAGTATGTTGGAAAACAAATCTCTCTACAGACGAACCGTGTGAAAATCGCGCAGGAACAGTATGATACGCTTCTCAAGAGGGTCGGCAAAGATAACGATAAAACAAGAGAAGCCTATAACACTCTATTGGATGAGCAGAAGTCGCTGGAAGAACTGAAGAGGAGCCAGTATGACGACCTTTATTCGGATAAACTAGACCGGAATTCTGCAGAAAGTACCCGTGCAGAGAAGGAATACGCTCTGTGGGAAGCTCGTGAAGGTGATACTGCGACTGAAGAAGAGTTGGCCGCAAAGAAGAGCGAGTATCTTAATTATCAAATCGAGATTCAGACGAACCGTGTTCAGACCGCACAGGAGCAGTATGACAAGCTTGTGGGAACCATTGGTGAGAACGACACCAAGACTCGCGAGGCATACAATACTCTGTTGGATGAGCAGGCCAATCTGGAAGAACTGAAGCGGAACCGCTACGAGAGTACCTATTCCGATGTCTTTGATCGCTACGACAGCGAGAGCAGTGCAGCGGAAAATGAGTATAGCTTCTGGAGCAGCAAGTACGAGAAAACCGCTACTGTTGCTGAAAAGTCGAACAGGCAAATCGAACTGATCAACAAGAAAATTGGAATTCAGGCGAAAGCTTTGACGACTGCCGAAGAAGAATACACGAAGACCAAGGACGAGTTCGGTGAGCAGAGCCAGAAAACTCAGGAAGCATACGCACAGTATCTGAAGGAGCAAATCGAGTATCAGCAACTGGTCAATGAGTTGAACAATGCCGAACTTGACGTGTTCGCTTCACAGAATAGCCGCTATGCCTTGGAGATGAAGACCTACTCCAATCAGCAAAGCATCTTACTCAAACTGTTTGAAGATGGCGATTACGGTGTCGTGACATCCACCATCAACATGGGTGCGGCTTTGCGAAACATGTCCTATCAGCTGAAGCGTACTACGAATGCTTATGACAAGTACAACGAGTATGTGCAGGCAGGAACACAGAATACGGACGATGGACTGGCGGCTCTCCATGAACTGCAGAATGAGCGGTATAGCTTTATTGGTTATGCGGAAGCCTTTGCGGACGCACTCGACATGAGTGATGATGCGAAGAAAGTGACCATGCAGCTCGGCATTGCCATTGTAGATAACTGGAAACCCATCTCGAATGGATTCAACGAGGCATGGGGCAAGGTGCAGGAATCTTACCCGGAAATTGCACAGAATCTCTCGAATTTCATTGGTCTGTATATGCGTGACGGTGCAGCCGAAACCATTATGGCTTCCATGTCTGCTGTTGTGGCGGCCATGAATGGCGACTATGGTACTGCTATCAGTTCGACCATCAGCGCACTATTGAACTTCCTTGGGTCTGACTTCGGAAAGACCCTGATGGACACAGTCAAGAACAGCTTTACGACCTACATGCCGAAAATCGCTTCTTTCATTGGTAAACTCTTTGAAGATGGCGGCTTACTGGCAGGTATTGGAAAGGTTGTTGTAGGATTGTTTGACGAAGGCGGTGCTCTGGCAGGCATCGGCGAAACAATCATGGGTGTTCTGACCGCAATTGCAGGTGTGATTGGCATTACGGTTCCTGAGCTTGGTCTGATTGCACTTGCAATTGCCGCTATCGGTGTCGCAGGCTTTGCTGTCATCAAGAACTGGGATAAGGTGAAAGAGTGGTTCGGTAACTTTGGCGAATGGATCTCGAACCTGTTTCAGAACATTGCGAATGGCATCGGGAACTTCGTGTCTAATCTGGTAGAAGGCATCGGCAATGTCTTCAAGAAAATCTGGGAAGTCGGCAAGAACATCGGTCAAGGTCTTTGGAACGGTGTGACCAGTGTGGCATCCGGCATCTGGAATGGCATCAAAGGTCTTGGTAGTTGGATCGTGAATGGATTTAAGAGTATTTTCGGTATCCATTCTCCCTCGACTGTTATGGCAGAACTGGGTGCTTACATGGGCCAGGGTTTTGCGAATGGTATCACGAGTACCGAGAACGGCGTGAATCACTCGATGGACGAGATGACCAGCTCTGCACTCGATATCGCCACAAATGCGGCCCAGATGCTCTATGATGTTGCAACCGGACAGGGGAGTGCAGAACCGATTTTCACGCCGGTGCTGAACCTTTCCGACTATGCTACACCGACCAGTTGGGCAGCCACGCAGGCCTATACACCCTCTGCTGAAACGGCGGAGCGTGTTTACCGAAGCAATGAACTTGCCCAGTCGATCAGCGGCTATGGAAATCAAAATGGAACTCCGGTCAAGATGAGCAACGACAACAGCGATGTTGTGACTGCTATCGGACAGCTTGGGAACCGTGTTGACAAAATGGCTGACGCTATCAGTAAGATGAAGCTGGTCATGGACAGCGGAAAGACGGTTGGCGAGCTGACGCCGGGCTTTGACAGCTCGATGGGAAAGCGGAGCCTGCTGGCGGAAAGAGGGGTGATTTGAGATGGAACGGGAATTTTCGGTGAATTTTGGTTCGTACAACACATGGACGGACTGGCATCTCATCCCGGCGGCGAGGCCCAGCGTCATGCCGCCCGAAGAGAAGACCCATGACATCGAGCTGCCCTGCGGAAACGGAGTCATTGACGCTGCACGGGCTCTGACCGGATACCCTGTCTACAAAAACCGGGAGGGAAGCTGGGATTTCTACATTGAAAACGACATCGAGCCGTTCTGGACGATCTATCGCAAGATGCTGGCAGTTCTCTCCGGGCAGACGCTGCGTGTGAGTCTGGAAGAAGACCCGGCGTATTTTTACGAGGGCAAGTGCAGGGTATCGAACCCGAAGCAGAGCAACGGTCACACGATGCTTACCATCAACTACGACCTGAAGCCGTACAAGCACAAGTTTAGCGAGGTCGGCAAGACGGTAACGTATTCCATAAACGGCACAGCAACGATTTTTAATGGAAATGTTAGTGATTTCAGCGATGAACCTGTCTGCCCAAAGTTTGGTGTGACCCTGAGTTCCGGCAGCAGCATGACGGTCGAGTTCGTGACCCCCAATCTTCGATACACGACCAGTTTTGCGAACGGAACATGGGCAGACCCGACCATCATGCTCATCCCTCACCAGACGGCGACCATTACCGCAAAGGGGAACGGTACCGTCAAGTTTCAGGCGAATGGAGGGTGGTTTTAAATGTTCAACGCATACGCGGACGGACAGCTCTTTTATTCGCCGAGACTGGTGGACGAAGGGCTGGCCATTGCAGAACCGAAATGCACGGTGGAGTTGAACAAGGCCGGAAGCTTTACCTTCGACCTGCCAAGCACTAACCCGTTCTACAACCGGCTGCACAAGATGAAGACCGTCATCACCCTGAAGGACGACAACGAGATCGTGTGGAAAGGCCGGGTCTTGAACGATGACCGGAACTTTTACAACACGAAAAGCGTTGTCTGCGAGGGTGAGTGTGCCTTCCTGAACGACATCGAGTATCCCCCACATGATCACTCTAAAAAAGGAATCAAAATGGGGGAGTATTTCAAGAAGCTCATCGACTACTACGCTTCGGAGTGTACCGCCAGCCGGATGCTCAAGACCGGAACGATCAAGGGCGCGTTCGCGGACGTCCTCATCTACCCGAAAACCAGCGAGTACACGAACGTCTGGAACCTCGTATCCGGAAACATCATCGGAGCGTCCAACGGCAAAGTGGGCAAGAACGAGGTCGACCTGAGCGAGTATGACCGGTATCTCCATATCCGGCGTGTGGACGGCATTTCCTATCTGGATCTTCTGGAGGACATCGGCGAGCGGTCCGGCCAGACCATCGAGTTCGGAAAGAACCTGCTGGATCTGAGTGAATACATCGACGCATCGAACGTTTACACCTACATCATCCCACTGGGAAAGATGCAGAACAACGGAAGCCGGGTCGACATTAAACTTGCGACCGGCGGAAACAACTATCTGCGGTCGGAAGTGGGCGAAAACCTGTTCGGCAAGATCCAGAAGTCGGTCATCTGGGAGGACGAGACCAGCCCGACCAACCTGATGAACAAGGGCAAGGCGAAGCTGGAAAAAGCCATCAAAATGGCGACGAAGATCACCATCCGGGCGTTCGATCTACATCTGATCGATGTGAATACCGATAACATTCGGGTAGGAGACACCGTACGGGTTGTGAGCGTGCCGCACTGGATCGACGCAGACTTTCTTTGTTCCAAAATCAGTTATGACATCCAGAACCCGGAAAACACCGAGTACACCTTCGGACTGGATTTCGAGACACTGACTGGCGGATATGCCTCTTACAAGCAGACGAACGATTATAAAATCGCAAGCGCGCTGGAACAGGGAGAAGAAAATGCGCAAGACCTTCTGGATGCAGTAACACGAATGGACGCCCTGCAAACACAAGTGGATGGCAACATTTGCTCGTGGTTCTATCCGGGCGTTCCAACAGCAGAAAACTATCCTGCCACCGAATGGACAACGACTGAACTGAAAAAGGCACATACTGGAGATTTGTATTATGACAAATCCACAGGTATTGGATATCGTTGGACGGAAAGTAACGGAACATATTATTGGGAAACTATTGAAGACAAACAGGTTCAACAGGCTTTAACAGACGCTTCGCGGGCGCAGTCTACCGCAGACGGAAAGATTCGCTGCTTTAGTGTACAACCATATCCTCCGTATGATGTCGGCGACTTGTGGGTGCAGGGCGCAAACGGAGATATCCTGCGGAGCAACCACGACCGCAAAGAAGGCGAGAAGTACGATGCTTCGGACTGGGTGAAGACGTCCAAGTACACCGACGATACCCGTGCGGATGCAGCGTGGGGGAAGGCGGACAACGCAGAAAAAGACATCAATACCATGAAGGAAAATCTCGGTTCTCTTAAGAATCAGCTGGATGGGAAAATCGACACATGGTATTACTCGGGCGTTCCGACATCCAGTAATCTTCCTGCAAAGAACTGGACAACAGACGACAAGAAGCTGCATGTTGACGACCTCTATTTCGATACGGCTACCGGAAAGATCTATCGCTATACCAGCAGTTACGCATGGGTGGAAATCGAGAATAAGGACCTTTCGGATGCCATGCAGAAGGCATCAAATACAGAGGCTGCTCTTGATGGAAAAATCAGATATTTGAGTACACCGACTCCGCCTTATGCCCCTGGGGACGTATGGATACAGGGTTCATCCGGAGACATCAAAATCTGTGTAACTGGTCGTAAAAAAGGCGAAAGTTATCAGGCGAGTGATTGGGTTCTTGGGTCCAAGTACACCGACGATACCCGTGCAAATGAAGCGTCAAAAACAGCGACCGACTATATCACCGATGATGGCAGCGGAAATGTAAACTATGGCACCAGCGGAAGCGGCACAACAACGACCCCGAATGGATTACAGCTGAACGGTGTGCGAAATGCGATCCCCATCTGGGATGGAAGAGACAATACGAACAGTATGTCTGCCGGAACGGTGCTTTGCCAGAACGCACTGAGTACATTTACTGCTGTTGCCATTGGCTGTAAGGAATGTTATACAAGTCCATTTGACAGTGAGTCAGCAGATGGCGACCTGATCCAGTACACGATCGTGCCGGTAAACGGTATGGAAGCGCGATGCACCTATGTCTGGGATAAGACCCGTATCCGAAAAGTTACAGTGAGCAAGACCGGAATTACGGTTGGTACAGGCGGATGGTACGAGACAAAAAAGATCACAAATCCATTCTGGCCGTGGGCCGGAGACACTACATACGGAGCTAAGTTCAATAAGAATGATCAGTGCTGCGTTCCGGTAGTTGTTTATGGCTTTTTATAAAACAGGAAAAGAGGCGATGAAAATGTACGAAGTGACGTATGACTCAAGCGGAACGATCCGGAGCATCGGAAAAATCGACACTCGATGGATTCCGAATCTCACGCATCCTCCGGACGGAGTGCTTTACACCGAGACTCTTCCGGAAGGAAGCGATATCCCACGGCAGTATAAAATTCAAAATGGAGTATTCGTGGATGCTCCGGAAGAAACAAAAGAAGATAATACCGAAGAGGAGGTAACTTATCCATGATCGAACTGAATTTGATCCTTTCTAAGAATGGGCAGGCACAGCTGGCAGACGGCAGCAACACCCTGCACATGGGCTATCAGGGCAACCAGAACGTCTATGCCATCCGTGTTTCGCCCCGGGATGAGTGGGCGAACATGACCATCTGCGCTTACTGGCACACCCCGAACCGGGACGTCACACCCCCGGCAACCCTGTTCAGCAACAACGTCGCAAATGTTCCGGCCATCGTGACGGCGATTTCCGGCGAGGGCAAAGTCGTTTTCCAGGGCGTGCGGAACGGCGTGATTGTTGCCAGTGCGAATGTGCCGTACACCGTCGGCGAGAACGCAGGCACCGAGATGACCGACCTGCCTGCAGAGGGCAGCACGACCTGGCAGCAGCTGGTGGCCGCAGTGCAGGCAAGTGCCGACAAGGCATCGCAGGCACAGGCTGCAACCGAGAAGGCTGCTACCAGTCTGAGCGCGGTGCTGACGGATTGTGCTGGCACGCATAACAGCATTTTCCGCGGCAAAAGTCTTGGCTCCGCCGTTACCGACCAGCAGTGGGCGGCCATCAAAGCAGGCACTTTCACAGATCTGTATGTTGGCGACTACTGGACGATCGGCGGTGTGATGTATCGTATTGCCGGTTTCGACTATAATCTGCGCTGTGGCGATACGGACTTTACCAGTCACCACGCAGTTATTGTGCCGGATTCCAATATGTACGCACACAACATGAACGCCACAAACACCACCGTCGGCGGCTATGTCAACAGTCTGATGCGTCTGGAAGGTCTGGCTCAGGCCAAGGAAAAGGTGACAGCCGCCTTTGGAGATTCCCATATCCTGAAACACAGAAACTATCTGGTGAACGCTGTAACGAACGGTCGGCCGAGCGGAGGCGCATGGGTCGACAGCGATGTGGAGCTTATGAACGAATGTATGGTCTATGGCAGTCACATCTTTGCTCCGATGGATACCGGTGACGGCGTGGAAGCTAATTATACGATCGACAAAAGTCAGCTGCCGTTGTTCCAGCACGCGCCGAATCTCATCTCGAACCGTCAGTGGTTCTGGCTGCGTGATGTGGTTTCGTCCGGCTACTTCGCGAACGTGAACCACAGCGGTGATGCGTACTACGGCTACGCGTCGCGTGAGGCTGGCGTGCGTCCGTATTTCCTGATCGGTTGATCTTAAAATCAGGCGGCCTTGTGCCGCCGAACCTCTCAGTCTCGCTCCGCTCGCCAGCTCTCCTATAAGGCGAGCCATTGGCAGGACGGGAAAGTCTGCGCAGACTGACTGAGGCTTGTAGAAAAATCAAAATGGATGACCCTGCTGTGAAGGGCAAAAGGAGGAAATTCAAGTGTCCGATATCCCAGCACATCGCAGAAGACCAACTACACTGGATGCTCAATCGCTTGCTTATAAGATCCGGTCAGAGATCACGACGGAGCTGATGCTGACCTTTGGATACAGCGAAAAGCGGCTGGAACAGCATATCCGGAAAGTGACAGAGTATATTCCAAATGATAAAGTGCGAGAAATGACCGCAAGTAAGCTCCGGGAATGTGAAGAGACTTTTGATATCTGGTTTATCGCACAGGAACGGGAAACTGTTATGAAGCTTGCACGCGGCATTGCGGCGCATCTTCGAGCTGGAAATACGATCTGGCCAAGCAATTCAAAAGAGTTTGTTGAGCGGCGGCTCCAATTCGACAGGGCACTGGAATGCTGTAATATGCTGCAAGATGAACTGAATTATATTGCAAAAGTCCTGCCTGCGGATAAAAACAAGTATACCCGAATCGTGCTGGAACTGGACAAAGAATTTCACCTGATCAAGAAATTAAGACAATCGGATAACAAACGATTTTCATCTCTTATTCAAAATGAATGAGAGGCAACAGAGGGCAATCTTTGCAGGTTTCGTCCAACTACTTCGCGAACGTGAACAACAACGGTAATGCGAACTACAACAACGCGTCGAATGAGAATGGCGTGCGTCCGATTTCACACCCGTGCATTTGAGCAGGATTCTCGCGCACGGTAATGGGAAAGGAAAGATTGTCCGTTCGGAGCCAACCGATAAATGACAACTGTGACGGTTCTGGTTACGACCAATGAACTTACAGCGCAGTTTATGAGGTAAAATGAATCCTTATTATGATGCAAATGTTCTCTATGACGCAGGAACAAAAGCAGTAAAAGGTTCAAAATTCAAATACAGTTCTCAGCAATACGAAATGAACCACTTGCTTATTACTGCAAAATTACAGGAATCTCTTCAAAATGGAAGTTATATACCTGGAAGAAGCATGAAGTTCTCCCTTTCAGAGCGAGGAAAGAAGCGTCTTGTATCCAACATTATAACTTCCGACAAAGCGGTGAATCATATCGCCTGTGATGAGATCCTTGGACCGTATTTACAGAAGTTTCTGCAATATGACAATTCGGCGTCTCAAAAGGGAAAGGGCGTTGCATTCCATCGAAGACGCTTTGAAAATGACCTGCGCAACTATTACCGTGAAGAAGGAACGAATGAAGGGTATGTGCTTTTCATCGACTTCAGCGGCTATTATGCGAACATCCAACATGAACCGTGCAAAGCGATATTTCATGACCTGCTCGAAAAGAGCGGATTGGATGACGACCTTCGGATCATCACTGAAGATTTGATGGGTAAGATTTTCAAGACGTTTGAGATGGATGTAAGCCGCTTCCCGGACGAGGACATCCAGGCCATGATGAGTGGCAAGGTTGACCCTTTTATGAACATGGGCGTGCCGAAAGAGCTTTTGACCGGTGAGAAGATGCTGGCGAAGGGAACTGACATTGGCAACCAGCTGGCACAAAACATCGGTATCGTGTTTCCTTATCGAATCGACAACTATTGTAAAATCGTTCGTGGAATCAAGCATTATGGCCGTTATACGGATGATATGCACCTTATTCATCGGAGTAAAGAAGTGCTTTGGGATGTTCTGGAGGGCATCAAGGAAATCGCGGCAGAGTACGGTCTGATCCTCAACGAGAAAAAGACGCACATCTGCAAACTTTCCGGCGAATACCGTTACCTGCAAGTCAAGTACACACTTCTTCAAAATGGTGTGGTGGTGCGGAGGATCAGTCCAAAGGCGATCACAAGAGAACGACGCAAACTCAAAGCTTATAAGCGTCTGCTGGACAAGGAGATCGTGACCTATAAAGAAATTGAAAACTGGTTTCGTTCCTGGATCAGCGGAAACTGGAAGTATATGAGCCATGAACAAATCTATGACATGAACAGCCTGTATATCGAGCTGTTCGGAAGGAGTATCACATGGAAGAAAAGACATGGAAGATTACGCTGGCTGATGGCACATCCATCGACGGCCTGAAGCTGAACGGTAACAACTTCATCTGTACCACCGAAGTTGCCGAGGAGATGTTCGAGGACAATCTGTCGGAAGTGACTATCGAAGGCGGCGACACCACCGAGAAACATGAAAACATGGAGCTGGTACAGATCAGCAAGATGGGCGACGAGTGGTGGTTCATCCTGCGAGATATCCCAGCAGAGGAACTGGAACACACGGCTCTGAAGGCTCAGCTGGACTACCTGAGCATGATGGTCGATCCGGAGATGTAAGGAGGATTTCAAAATGGCAAGTCACAGCAAGAAGTTCAATCTGGTCCGTACTTATTATAAGGGCGGCTTCTGGAGCAAGCGTCAGGTCGAGAATGCCGTGAAGAAGGGCTGGATCAGAGCTGACGAGTATGAAGAGATCACCGGCGAAGCATATCCCGAGGATGAGAAAGATATGAATACCAAAACCGCTTCGTTTTCACAGACGAACATTATGAAACAGTCTGAAGCCGAAGAGTAAGGAGGAGCTATGGCTATTACAGCATATTCCCTCCTGAAGAACGGCAACCAGAAGCTCTCAGAACACTTCAATGTCCGGGAGTTCCGGTGCAGAGACGGCTCTGACCCCATCTTCGTGGACACAGAACTGGTGGAAGTTCTGGAGAAGATTCGAACCCACTTTGGCAAGCCCGTTACCATTACGAGTGGCTTCCGCACGGCTGCACATAATGCCACAGTCGCAAAAGCAGCCAAGTATAGTCAGCACCTTTACGGCAAGGCTGCGGACATTCAGGTACAGGGTATCAGCGTGGAAACTGTGTATGCCTATGCGGACAAGCTGCTGGACGGCACTGGCGGTGTGGGCATCTATCCTCCCGGTCTTGGCAGAGCGAATGGCTGGGTACATGTGGATGTGCGCAAGGACAAGAGCCGGTGGAAGGGGTGAGTACCAATGGAAACGATTATTGCCGCCATCCTGAGCGGTGTTGTTACCTTGATTGGTGTCCTTATCGCCAATAGTAAAACCACCGCCGTTATGGACTACAAAATCGAAGAGCTGACCCGTGAAGTACGCAAGCACAACAACTTTGCGGAGAAGATTCCGGTGATTCAGAACGACATCAAAGTTCTGGGCCATCGGGTGACTGACCTCGAAACACACGAACACGAACATGAAAGGAGTAACGTATGAACTTCAATATCACTGCGGGCACTATCGCAAGAACTGCTGTTCTGCTGCTGGCATTGACCAACCAGTTGCTGAGCGCTATGGGTAAGAGTCCTCTCCCCATCGAGAGTGCGACGGTTGAGCAGTTGGTCACGGCAGGCATCACGACCATCGCAGCCCTCATCGCCTGGTGGAAGAATAACTCGTTTACGCAGGAAGCTCTGGCGGCTGACCAGCTGTACGATACCCTGCGCAAACGAAATGGCAAGTAATTGATATTCAGGCGGCAGGAAAGGCGATTGCATCTATTATCATCCGAAACCTGACAGTTCATCCTGCTGTGGTTTGAATTGATGTTTTGCTTTGGGTTTCAACTATGGCCGGTTAGGCTGAAAATTCAAAATGGAACCCAAAAGCAGAAAGCCCTTGATATTTTGCTGGCAGGTGCTGGCGAAAATTTCAGGGGCTTTTATTTTTTTGCTTACTTGAACAAAATAGGGAAATTTAAAGGGAAAGACGCAGATAAGAGTTGACAGATTGGAAGAAGTCCTATATTATACAGATACAGGATAATAAATTATGACGATGATGTGATTGATATTTGAAACATAAAAGTCATATCCATAACCTGCGGAGCAAGATAGAGCCGGATCCGACGAAGCCGGTGTATCTGAAGAATGTGTGGGGAAAGGGTTATATTTTTCAGCCGGAGGGGGAGACGGGTTAAATCCTCTTAAACAATTTACGCTGACTTCTTAATGAAATTTAAGGAGTTGGTGCGATTTTTGCGCCCGGCAAAACTTCGATAAGCAAATATCAAACGAATTGGGCGAAAAAGATGCTCTTTTACAAGGAGAATAGCTAAGAACCGGCTAAGAAGTTTAAGAAATCTTAAGAGACAAAATCAAAAAACTATGTTAGATTATTATCGAACGAAGTGCAAATGAGGCACCACGTCTGAAGGAAGAGGAAAATGGCAAAAAGAAAGGAACCTCGCAATGAACAAGATCTCTCGTAAAGGTTTTCTGAAGATCGCGGCCGCTGCGGCAATGTCCGGTGTGACCGCCGGCGCACTGGCAGCCTGCAACGCAGCAAGCTCCAGCACCGCCGCATCCGGCAGCACGGCTGCTTCCGGTGCAGCAGGCACCTATATCCCCGGCACCTATGAAGGCACCGCAGAGGGTATCTCTTCTACCGTTAAGGTCACAATGACCTTCTCTGACAGCGCAGTGACCGATGTTGTGGTCGATACCTCCGGTGAGACTGCTTCTTACGGCGCAGCTGCTGCCGACCAGCTGAAAGAGCAGCTGCTGGCTGCCGGTTCTGCTGAGATCGACGGAGTTTCTGGTTCTACCGTCACCAGTGAGGCCGTTATGAAGGCAGCCAAGAGCTGCTTTGCACAGGCAAAGGGCGAGGCTACTGTGACCAGCGTTCAGCTGCCGACCGGCGACGAGAGCGACTGGTTGGGCAAAGAGCCTGACATTGACGAAGCTGCAATCACCGAGACCGTTGATACCGACATTGTCATCGTCGGCGCAGGCAACGGCGGTATGTTCGCTGCTGCTTATGCCGCAGCCAATGGCCTGAATTTCCGTGTTATCGAGCAGAACGGTGCTGTTCAGGATACCCGTCACTGGTATGGTGCAATCGACTCTGCTGCCGCGAAGGAAGCAGGCGAGAAGCCCACAGATAAGGCAAAGCTGCTGAGCGAGATCTCCCGTTACGCTTCCGGCAAGTGCGACCAGCGCGTTGTCCGTACTTGGATCAACGAATCTGCTGAGATGCACGACTTTATGCGCAGCATCCTCGAGGATAAGTACGGCTGGACCTGCGATTTTACCTCTGGTTCCGAGGCTGCATGGCCTGCTGAGAACGCAGAGCACAACACCGATTATCTCTTCCCTGTGCAGGAGCACAATTACATGGCAAGCGAGTCCAAGTCTGGCAAGGCACGCAATGAGCTACTGCTGGATTACATCCGCGAGCTGGGTTATGACGTGGACTTTAAGGTCTCGTTGGCTAAGCTGGAAAAGAATTCCGATGGTCGGATCACTGGTATCATCGCACAGAATGTGGATGATGGCCACTTTATCCGCTACAATGCAAATCAGGGCGTTCTGCTGGCTTGCGGCGGTTATCCTGGCAACCCGTACATGATGGAACAGCTCGATCCGCTGGGTACTTCCGTCACCACCGCATGCTCTTATTCTCCGGCCGACAAGGGCTATGGCATTCGTGCCGCTGTCTGGGCTGGTGCAAATCTCGACAAGGAAGCAGCTCCCATGCTGTTTGACCGTGGTGTTGTTGCTCCTGGTGTGGATGCAGGTTATGTCGACAGTGACAGCGCATTTGGTGGTAAGGCATTCCCCGGCCAGATTCGTCAGTACAACCCTGGTACTCAGCCGTTCCTGAAAGTCAACCGTAACGGTGAGCGTTTTGCAAACGAGAGCTGCCCCTACAACGATATCGTTTATGCTGCAGCTCACCAGCCGGGTCGCGTTTATGCACAGATTCACGATGACAACTTTATGGAAGATGTCAAACGCTTCCACACCATCGGCTGCTCTGCCCAGACTCGCAACAGCGGTGAGGACTATGTGAAGGGCAAGATGGAAGAGGCAGAAAAGGCTGGTGCATTCTTCAAAGCAGATACCCTCGATGAGCTGGCTGACAAGCTGGGCTTCACCGGTGAGGCAAAGGAAACCTTCCTTGCAACCGTCGACCGCTACAATGAGCTGTACGATGCACAGGAAGATACCGATTTCGGCAAGCCTGCATACCGCCTGAGTGCGATCCGCAAGGCTCCGTTCTATGGCTGCTGGCTGGGTGCTTCTCTGCTGACTACCGAGCAGGGCATCGCCATCAACGATAAGGGTCAGGCTCTGGACAACGACAACAAGCCGATGGAAGGCCTGTATGTTACCGGCGATATGTCCGGCAGCTTCTTCGCCAATAACTACCCCTGCCTGATGGCTGGCGTGGCAATGGGTCGCACCCTGACCTTCGCAATGAAGGCGATCAAGCAGATGGCAGGCATGGAATAAGCTTTCCTTCTTCTTCAGAATAACATAAACAGCAACGCCGCGGAAGATTCTTTAAGCAGAACCTTCCGCGGCGTTGTTTTCCCTCTATACACAAATCAGGCGCGGCACACAGGCCGGATAATAGTGGATCAACAGACGGCACGATGCGCTTCAATGGGTTCAATGACCGGTGGGTGCATCCCCTCACGGTAATCGAGATCACCCTGATCCATGCCACGCAGCAACACTTCGGCTGTGGCAATGTTGGTGGCGATGGGTACGCTGTGCATATCACACAGACGAAGCAGATTCTGCTCGTTGGAATTTCCGGTATCCGTCTTGAGCGGATCACGGAAGAACAGAACGAGGTCGATCTCATCGCAGGCAACACGGGCTGAGATCTGCTGGATGCCGCCCAGCTTACCGGAGAGGTAGCAATGAACAGGCAGGCCGGTAGCCTGTGCCAGCATCCGTCCGGTGGTACCGGTGGCAATGACCGTGTTGCGCGAAAGGATCGCGCTGTAAGCAGTGCAGAATTGGAGCGCAAGCTCCTTGCGAGAATCATGTGCAAGAATGGCAATTGTCATATCGCTCTCTCCTTTGTTCTCAGTATAGTGTTGTGAACGGCGGAACATGCAGAACTGATGTTCTGTGGAAAACAAATCTGAAAAAGTAATATATAAGATATGAAATCGTTATCAACTTTTTCTACCATAGTTTTACCGCAGAACAAACGGAGAGTCAAGATATTTCTTGTTATTTTTGCGAAAATAATCGACAAAAGTGATACTTTATCATTGTGAACAATAGGGAAAATTTGGATACAACAGTTTTTCACAAATAAAAGCTTGACAAAAAATAAGAACAAGTTGTAGTTACTGCAAAAACAGTCCATCCCGGTAAAACAAAAATGCAGGCTGACAAAAAATCAGCCTGCATAAAAAGATGATCCAATTGATTCAGCGGATCTGTCCGTCACCGTGGATGATATACTTGTAGCTGCACAGCTCGCCTAATCCCATTGGGCCGCGCGCATGGAGCTTCTGGGTCGAGATACCCATCTCACAGCCCAAACCGAATTCGCCGCCGTCGGTGAAACGGGTGGAACAGTTGACATAGACCGCTGCACTGTCGACAGCCGCCGTAAAGAGGTCGGCATGAGCAGGCGTTTCGGTCAGGATGGCTTCGCTGTGGCCGGTGGAATGCTCGGCAATGTGTCCGATGGCCTCTTCTACGCTGTCCACGACCTTGACGGCCAGAATGTAATCAAGGAATTCGGTGTCGAAGTCTTTCTCACTGGCAGGAGTGCCGTCGATGATGGCAGCGGTGCGAGGGTCGAGACGCAGTTCGACCGGGTGCAGACCCTTTGCGATGCGGTCAGAACCGAGACGTTTTGCCAGTTTGGGCAGAAATTCGGCAGCGATGGCCGAGTGGACAAGACAGACTTCTTCCGCATTGCAGACACTCGGACGGCTGGCCTTGGCATTTTCGATGATGTCCAGAGCCTTATTCTGGTCGGCGGTGTCATCGACGAAAATATGGCAGATACCGGTACCGGTCTGGATGCAGGGAATCTTGGCATTCTCAACACAGGCCCGGATAAGTCCGGCACCGCCACGAGGAATGAGTAGGTCGACATAACCTACTGCGGTCATCAGAGCATTAGCGGAAGCGTGTGTCGTGTCTTCGATGAGGCAGACCGCCGTTTCCGGCAGGTCGGCAGCGCGGATACCCTGACGCAGAGCCTCGACGATGGCATGACTGGAACGCCATGCTTCCTTGCCGCAGCGGAGAATGCAGGCGTTGCCGCTCTTGAGAGCGAGGGCGGCGGCATCGCTGGTGACGTTGGGGCGGCTCTCGTAGATGATGGCAACAACACCCATCGGAACGGCGGTCTTTTCGATGACGAGTCCGTTCGGACGTTCAATGCGGCGCAGTACCTCGCCTACCGGGTCAGGCAGGGCGGCGACATCCCGGATGCCCTTTGCCATTGCGTTGATGCGGTCGGGCGTCAAAGCCAGACGGTCAAGCATGACTTCCGAAATGTGACCCCGTGCGGCGTCCAAATCGGCAGAGTTGGCTTCGAGGATAGCAGCCTGTGCTTCCGAAGAGGAAAGAGCATCTGCCATTCCGAGCAGGGCTTTTTCACGGGTCACAGAATCCGCCAGAGCCAGCGTCTTTTTTGCGCTGCGAGCGGCTTCAAGAATTTCCGGTGTTGTCATGGTTAGTCCTCCTTGTGGCCTACAAAACGGGTGCCGGCAGGCTTCCCGGCGGCGATGTCATAGAGCAGTTCCGGGTGAGAGCCGTTTGCAATTACCATATCGGCACCCTCGACCGTTACCATCTGGGCGGCACGGAGTTTGGTGGACATGCCGCCGGTGCCGAGGGCGGAGCCTGCACCATCTGCCAGAGCAAGAACTTCGGGCGTGATCTCCTCGACTACCGGAATGAGTTTTGCGTCCGGATGGGTATGAGGATTTGCTGTATACAGGCCGTCGATGTCGCTCAGCAGAACCAGCAGGTCGGCATGGGCGCAGCAGGTGACGATGGCAGCAAGGGTATCGTTATCGCCGATGGAGGTGATCTCATCGGTAGAAACGGTGTCGTTCTCGTTGATGATGGGCAGCGCACCCAGTTTCAATAGACGGGAAAGGGTGTTCTGGAAGTTGGCCCGGCGTCCGGCGTGTTCCACGTCTACGCCAGTCAGCAAAATCTGCGCCACAGTGTGGTTGTAGGTGGTAAAGAGCCGGTCGTAAGTATACATCAGTTCGCACTGGCCGACAGCGGCGCAGGCCTGCTTGGTAGACATGTCTTTCGGACGTGCCGGGAGCGAGAGTTTGCCGACGCCCATGCCGATGGCACCGGAGGAGACGAGAATGACTTCGTGACCGGCGTTTTTCAGGTCGCTCAGGACTTTGACGAGTTCTTCGGTGTGGCGGATGTTCAGCCGTCCGGTGGAATGTGCCAGCGTAGAGGTGCCGACTTTGATGACGATGCGCATGAATTAACCCTTTCCCATTTCCTTTGTTTTATTGTAGGCGGCGAGGACAGCGTCCATCACGGCACCGCGGAAACCGTTCTCTTCGAGGACGTGGACGCCCTGAATGGTGCTGCCGGCCGGACTGCACACGGCATCTTTCAGTTCTCCGGGGTGTTTGCCGCTCTCGAGGACAAGCTTTGCGCTGCCGAGAACCATCTGCGCAGCATATTCCTGCGCCTTGGCACGGGGCAGACCACAGGCGACACCGCCATCAGCCAGTGCTTCAATAAACTGGTAGACCCATGCCGGGCCGCAGCCGGAAACGCAGCTGGCAGCGTCGATCATGCTCTCGGCGACAGCGTCCAGACGGCCTGCCGGAGCCATCAGTTTGAGGAACTCTTCCTCTTCCTCAGCGGTGACATTGCTGGAACAATACTGGATCATGCCGGCACCGACTGAAGCAGGAGTGTTCGGCATGATGCGAATAATGGGGTAGTCCTCACCGGCCATCTCCTGAATGCGAGGGATGGGAAGACCGGCGGCCATACTGCACAGGATAAAACGGCTGGGACGCTCTGCCAGTGTGAACTTGAGCGGTTCGAGCATGGCCTTCATCATCTGCGGCTTGACAGCCAGAAAAATGAGGTCGCAGCGGCCTGCCACTTCGTCATTGACGGTCGTGTTGCAGCCCAGTTTCGCAGCCAGAGCTTCGGCTTTCGCTGCGGTGCGGTTTGCAAGATAAACATTCTGAGGGTCGGTTGCTTTACAGACCGCACGGGCGATGGCACCGCCCATATTACCACAGCCTAAAAAACCAATCGTTTTGATCATATAGATACCTTCTTTCTAAAGGATAAGTGATAGAATCAGAAAACGCAGTCTGCGTTTCTTTCATTCTAAGCACAGCGGAAGAGAAAATCAAGAGCTGTGGACAAAACTTTATTAAATTAAAGTTCCTATTGACAATGAGAGACGGAATTTCTATAATAAAAGCAGAAAAGGCAACGGAGCCCACAGGGGGTTCTGTGGCCTTTTTTCTTTTTTACTCCGGGAATGTCCGGCGGTTTGGGTCAGTAAGGGAAAGGCTGATGAGCCGGAAAAGACCGGGAAGGCAAAAATCCAGAATAAAAGAGGGGAAATCCATGGAGCAATTGGTAAAACATCAGCAGACCATCAACGATCAGCTGGCACGGTATGGAGTCAAATTCGGCCTGTACAAGAATGGCGTATTTCAGGAACGACTGTTTCCGTTTGACCCATTGCCGCGTGTCATTACGGCACAGGAGTTTGAAAAGCTGAACAAAGGGCTGGTTCAGCGCGTCAACGCATTGAATCTGTTTCTGAAGGACGTCTACGGCGAGAAGAAGATCATCAAGGACGGCATTGTGCCGGAGGATTTTGTTTTTGCCGGAAGCGGTTATCTGCCGCAGTGTGAAGGCTTTGTTCCGCCGAAGGGAGTGTACAGCCATATTTCCGGCATCGACCTCGTGCAGGCAAAGGACGGCAGCTGGTTCATTTTGGAAGACAACCTGCGCATCCCGAGCGGCGCGTCCTATCCGCTCATTGCCCGGGAACTCTGCCGCCGGAGCAGCCCGGAAACGTTCAGTGATAACTCCATCGTGGACAACCGCAACTATGCAAAACTATTGAAGAAGACAATGGACTCGGTCAACACGGGTGGTATCAACGTCGTGTTTACGCCGGGCCGGTACAACGCCGCCTATTTCGAGCATAGTTATCTGGCTGAAAAGACCGGCGCAGTGCTGGCGGAATATGGCGACCTGTATGTGGAAAACAACCATGTCTTCCTCAAGACTGTCCACGGAAAGGAGCAGGTAGGTGCCATCTATCGGCGCATCAGCGACGAATATCTTGACCCACTCTGTTTCAAGCCGGAGAGCCTTATCGGAATTCCCGGCGTCATGGATGCTTACCGCACCGGAAATGTAGCCTTGCTGAACGCGCCGGGCAACGGTGTGGCAGATGATAAGGGCATCTATTACTTCGTGCCGAAGATGATCCAGTATTATCTGGGCGAGGAACCCATTTTGCAGAATGCGCCGACCTATCTGCCGTTCTATGAAGAAGACCGGAAGTATGTGCTGGAACACCTCGAGACGCTGGTCGTCAAAGATGTCGCTGAAGCCGGTGGTTACGGCGTGGTGTTTGGACGTGATTTGACAAAGAAACAGCTGGAAGATTTCCGCACGACCATCCGGAACGAACCCCGGCGGTTCATTGCACAGGAAGTCATCGACTTCCTCGACCTGCCTATCATGGAAAAGGGCGAAAAAGTCCTGCGGAAAGCAGACCTGCGAGCATTCGTGCTGAGCCGCGGCGACGATACCGAGGTGTGGGCCAGCGGCCTGACCCGGTTCTCGCGCAATCCGGATAGTTTTGTTGTCAACAGCTCGCAAGGAGGAGGTTTTAAAGACACATGGGTATTATCTCGCTGAACAAGGCCAGCCGGTTGTACTGGCTGGGTCGCTATTCCGAACGGGTCTATACCGGACTGAAAGAAGTCAAACCCATCTATGATTCCAGTGTGGATGGCACCGAGGCAGGCTTTGTACCATACTGCCAGAAGCTCGGCATCCCCTGCGATTACCAGAACACGGCGGATTTCTGCAAACGATACTTTTTTGACCGGAATAACCCGAATTCGCTCGCGGCAAGTCTGGTCTATGCTTACGATAATGCTATCGTTCTGCGCGATACGCTGACGACGGATACCTTATCTTATATCTTTATGGCCATCAGTGCGATGGAAAAAGCATCCGTGAGCGATACGCCGGGCGTACAGCTCCAGTGGGTATTGGATGATATTCTGGCATTCCGGGGCAGTTGTGAGGAAAATATTTACGATGAAGAGATTCGCAGCATGATAAAACTGGGTGTCAGCGTCGAGCGCGTGGACATCTATCTCCGCCTTGGCGAGGAACCGGAGAAGACGCGCCGGGAGTTCGAGCGGTTGTTCAACCGGCTGTACAAGACCCAGCTGCAGCCGGATAAGCGGCGGCTGGAATTTCTGGTGGATGCCATTCTGGACAGCTCCAAGCCGGACGCAACGCCGTATGAGATGATCGAGGCACTGGAAGGATTGTTTCTGGATCTGTAACCGGAAAAAGAACGCTGCAAAACCCTCGGGAGGTGTGGTACAATAGACAAAAACCAATACGCGAGGGAATGTATGACAGAACTGGAATTTGAATTCCGGGCAGAACTTGCTTTTTCGGAGCCTGTCCGGGAACATGTGTTTTCGCTCCACTGTCTTCCACGGGAAGATGAGGAACAGATGCTTCAGGCTTACGGTGTAATGCTGGAGCCGGCAGCAGGATATGAAATGCGGCGTGATGGCTTCGGAAACTGGCTGGTATGCGGCTCTTGTCCGGAACCGCACGAAGCGTTTGTTTATTGCACGCATGGCATCGTCCGGGTAAATCGGGCTCGGCGGACAACGGAAGAAGTAAACCCGATGCTTCGCTATCCGACCCCGTTGACGATGCCGGATGACACGATCCGCTCACTTTGGAAGATGCTTCCGCTGGAAGGAAAAACGCCGTGGGAACAGGCAGAACTGCTGAATCAGGCCGTGGCGGACGCATTGGCCTACCGCCCCGGAACGACCGGGCTGCAGACCAATGCCGCCGAAGCACTGCGCGCAGGGGAGGGCGTCTGTCAGGATTACGCACATCTGTTGCTGTCATTGGCTCGGCTGTCCGGATTCGGCGCACGGTACTCTATGGGGCTGATCCCCGGAGAGGGTGCCACCCACGCATGGGTGGAACTGGCTCTGCCGGATGGCTGGAAGGGCTTTGACCCGACGAATCATCGGGCAGCGGATGAGACGTACCTGCGGTTTGCAGTCGGACGGGATGCGTTGGATTGCCGGACGGAACGAGGTGTTTTCCGGGGAAATGTCATGCAGACCATGAATATTCAAATGAGGCTTAGGAAAAGAGAACGCTGAGACGTTAAAAGGGTAAGAAGTATGGAACAAACGGTAGCAAGCGTTTCGCTTGCGGTACATGAAAAACTGGAACTGAAAAAGAACCGGCTCTCGCCGCTGCCCGGCAACGATAAGGGAAAGCGCATCTGTGTTGTGACCGGTGTGCATGGCGATGAACTGGAAGGACAGTATGTGGTTTATCTGCTCAATCGGAAAATACAGGCACACCCGGAACTGCTGACCGGCACAGTGGATATCTATCCGGCCATCAATCCGCTGGGCATCAATACCATCCAGCGCGGTATCCCACTTTTCGATCTGGATATGAACCGCATTTTCCCGGGCAATACCAACGGCCCGATGGCGGAATACTATGCCCATGAGGTCGTGGAGGATATGAAGGGCGCGGATATCGCTATTGATATCCATGCCTCGAATATCTATCTGCGCGAACTGCCGCAGGTGCGCATCTCGGAAGAGACTGCCCCGGCTCTGGTGCCGCTGGCAAAAGAGCTGAATGTGGATTTCGTCTGGATCCATGCAGCGGCGACAGTTCTGGAAAGCACGCTGGCACACAGTCTGAACATTATCGGCACCAACTGTCTGGTCGTGGAGATGGGCGTTGGTATGCGCCTGACGCCGAGTTATGGTGAGCAGCTGGCAGAGGGCATCCTGAACCTGATGAAGAGTCAGGGAATGTGGGAAGGGGAGACCATCACACCGCGCAAACCCATCGTCAGCAAGGATGAAGTGGCCTTTATCAATGCGGACAAGGCCGGTATTTTTATCCCCAGCGTGGAGCATAACGGTATGGTGAAAAAGGGGCAGGAGCTGGCAGTCATTGCCGACCCGTTGACCGGCGAGGTGCGTCAGACCCTGATGGCACCGGCGGATGGCCTGCTCTTTACCCTGCGAGAGTATCCGGTCGTTTATCCGGGCGGTCTGCTGGCACGAATTCTGACGGGAGGGTTCTGAGATGAAACAGGAAGTTCTTTATACATTGGAGACGCCCTACCGCCAGAAATTTGAAATTGAAGGGTTCCGGTTCGGCAGCGGTGAAAAAGCCTGCGCAGTTGTGGCGGCTGTCCGCGGCAATGAGGTGCAGCAGATGTACGTCTGTGCCCTTCTGGTGCAGAAGCTGCGCAAACTCGAGGAAATGGGCGCAATATCACCAGATAACGAGATTCTGGTCGTGCCCTGCGTCAACCACTTCTCAATGAACGTCGGAAGCCGGTTCTGGGCGATGGACAAGACCGATATCAACCGGATGTTCCCGGGATACGATCAGGGCGAGACGACTCAGCGCATCGCGGCGGCTTTGTTTCAGGCAGTGCAGGGCTATAAATACGGCATCCATTTTGCGTCCTTTTATCTGCCCGGCGATTTTGTGCCGCATGTCCGCATCATGAACACTGGCTACCAGACGGCAAGTCTGGGAAATTTGTTTGGACTGCCCTATGTCGTCATGCGTGACCCACAACCCATCGACACAACGACCCTGAATTACAACTGGCAGATCTGGGAGACGAATGCGTTCAGCATCTATACCAAGGAGACGGACGAGATCGACGAACGGAGTGCGCAGCAGGCGGTGGCCGCCATTCTGCGCTACCTCAGCCGGGTCGGCGTCCTCAAGTATCACTGCCACAGCGGATATCTGGCAACAGTGGTGCAGGAAAGTGAGCTGGCAAATGTTCTGACCCCGGCAGGCGGCATTTTCCGCCGGTTCGTGGAGCCGGGCGAAGAGGTGGAGTACGGGCAGAAGCTGGGAGTCATCCTTGACCCGTTCACGGCAGACGTGGAAGCAGAGATCCTCTGCCCGACCAGCGGCGTTATCTTTTTTGCGATGAAAAAGCCGCTGGCGACAGAGCATGAGGTGGCGTTCAAAGTCATCCGGCGGCTCCACGGAGGACAGGAATAAGTGGAGAGAAAAGGCGTTTTTTCGCTGTGTAACAAAAAATTCATCGAAAGGATTCAATTTTCGCTTGCAAACTATTCGCAGTTTGCGGTATAGTAGGAGCGGAAGTTGATTTCTTCCCCGGCCTGACGGTCGGCAACTGTGGAGACGCGAGATGATCCGGTATCCGTTTTGCGCTCCGCCGGGAAAGGATGGAGATTTGTGTCACAGACAACAAAACGCGCACTGGAAGCATCCCTGAAAAAGCTGCTGCTGGAAAAACCGCTGAACAAGATAACCATCAACGATATCACCGAAGACTGCGGCGTGAACCGGATGACTTTCTACTACCATTTCAAGGATATTTACGATCTGGTAGACTGGATCATGGTGGAGGATGCCACAAAAGCTCTCGAGGGCAAATCCTTTGATACATGGAGTGAGGCATTCCTCGATATCCTGAATGAAATCCGCGAAAACAAGGCTCTGGTGCTGAACGTTTACCGCTCGGTCAGCCGGGAACAGGTGGAACAGTACCTTTATAAGATGCTGGATCCCATGCTGCATGACTTCATGGAACGTGAAGCGCAGGAGATGTCCGTTCAGGATGCTGACAAACAGTTCGTCATCGACTTTTATAAATACGCTCTGGTCGGCATGGTTCTGGAATGGATCCGCAAGGATATGAAGACGGAACCGGTCGTGATCACGGAACGGCTGAACACCATGCTGCATGGAGATTTTCACCGTGCATTGCAGCGGTTCAGCGCGAGCAGTGGGATCGGAGATTGACGAAATTTAGACAACTTGGGCGTCGTGATGGGTTTTCCATCACGACGTTTTTTCTGTTTATGGCAATTTTTGTCTGCTTTGAGTAAGATAATACCAGTAAAAACAAAGAGAAATCACGCGGAGGAAATTGGTTATGAACACCACACTTGATTCGTTGACACATAAAATGCAGCGTGCCGCTGTCGGCAAGATGGTCGATATGACCCTTTCGCATGTGAACAAGGACCGCCAGAAGGCAATGGTTCAGCTGGTCGATGTCGCAAAACAGTTCTACGGCGATTCGTTCAGCGAAGAAACATACGAAAAGGCTCGTCAGACGCTGGGCAGCCCGGACAGCAAATGGTCAAAGCTCATCAACTGCGTACTCGACCAGACTGACCCCAACGTGGCACGCACCACGGCATTGAATCTGGGTTACGAAGCGTTTTTCCGCGGTACCAAGATGATTCGCGAAAACCGCGTAAAATATCAGTGCAATATCCCCTGGCTCATCCTGTTTGACCCGACCTCGGCCTGCAATATGCACTGTGTCGGCTGCTGGGCAGGTGAGTACGGCCATAAGAACAACCTTTCCTTTGACGATATGGATAAGATCATCACGCAGGGTAAGGAACTGGGCGTTTACCTGTACATGCTGACCGGCGGCGAGCCGCTGGTGCGGAAAGCAGATATCCTCAAGCTGGCTGAGAAGCACAACGATGTTCAGTTTGCAATCTACACCAATTCGACCCTTATCGACGAAAAGTTCTGCGAAGAGGTCGTTCGTCTGGGCAATATCGCTTTCATGCTGTCCATCGAGGGTACCCCGGAGACCAACGACGCACGCCGTGGCGACGGCCACTATACCGCTGTCATGAACGCAATGGATCTGCTGAAAAAGCACGGTATTCTGTTCGGTACCTCCATCTGCTACACTCGTAACAACATCGAGGCTGTCACCAATGACGACTTCATGCGGATGCTCTGCGACAAGGGTGCGCACTTTGGTTTCTACTTCCATTACATGCCGGTCGGCAACGATGCTGCTCCGGAGCTGATGCCTACCCCGGAACAGCGCAAGTACATGATCGACCGCATCCGCTATCTGCGTTCGGATAAGTGCGATATCCCGTTCTATCCAATGGACTTCCAGAATGACGGCGAGTTTGTCGGCGGCTGCATCGCTGGCGGCCGCAACTACTTCCATATCAACTCGGCCGGTGACGCAGAACCTTGTGTCTTTATCCACTACTCCAACGCCAACATCCACGACAGCTCGATTCTGGAAATTCTGCAGAGTCCTCTGTTTATGGCTTACCACAACGGTCAGCCCTTCAACAAGAACCACCTGCGTCCCTGCCCGATGCTGGAGAATCCTGAGCTGCTGCGGAAGATGGTCCATGAAACCGGTGCCCACAGCACTGACCTGCAGTCTCCGGAGAGCGTCGACCACCTCTGTGATAAGTGCAAGAACTACGCCGCCAACTGGCAGCCTGCGGCAGATGAGATCTGGTCGCACACCAAGATTCGCGAGAGCCGTTATGAAAACTACAAGGACTGGAAGCCGAATCAGCAGTAATTAAAATTTCTGGTTTTGGTCTAGTAAAGCAGTCCTGATGTAAAAATCCCTCTTTCCCAAGTGCCGAGACAGCACCGGAAAGAGGGATTTTTGCGTTTTACAGAAGCATCTTTTTGCACCAATTGGTGCAGGCATCCGATTCTTTCAGAGCAAGTTCCTGCCAGATGCCGGCGTAATAAATACCGATCTGTGGGTCTTTGGAACTGTTCTTTCGATTGCTCAGAATGTTGTCCACATCGTAGACGGGATTTTTCTTCCAAGTGGCTTTGGAAGCACCCGGCAGCGTCAGCACACGCTTTTTGTCGAACGGTAAAATCCCGGCACCGGGCAGAGAGGGAGCGAAGGAGAGCTGTCCATTTGCCTTGAAAATTACATTTGTCGGGTTGGAGGTTTGGGAAGGAATGGAATGTGGATGCCACAAAATGGCCTTTTGCTCCTCTGGGGTGGAAAGAATCTCTCCGACTTGGAGATATCCCCAGATGACCTGCAAATCGCTGTCCTGATAAAAATCGCCGGTGTGTCGGATGTAGTGATATGTACCGTTCGGCCCTTTTGTGATGCAGTGAAAATTTCCGAAGAACAGGAAAATATCGTCGGGAGCGATGCCGATATTTTTTAGATAAGATGCGGCGGCATCCATTTGTCCAAAGGCTGGAAACCAGCCAACAGGTTTCTCCTTTCAGCGTGTGGAACTCAGGTCGGGGTCGATGTGGCAATGAAAGCCGTAACGGTCTTTCTTTGTATTTCAAATCGTGCAAAAGCTGAGCGTAGGGGATGCCGTTGTATTCCAGCTCAAAAAAAGTATTTGCATCTGGTGAGGGAATCGGGAAGGAAATCATGGCTCCGTCCTCTAAGATGGGGCTGACAATGCCGCCGTTGGCCGAGTCAAAACCTTTTCGGCTTAAAATCACTTTCATGCAAAATTCCTCCGCAAAATACATTTGCGTCGAGTATATCATCTTCTGTCCGAAGAGACAAGGCAAAGGATAGAAAAAACGACTGTTTTTCCGTATAGGGAAAGGCAGTTGATGGAGAATACACAAAAAAGCTCTGTGCGTTTTGGATGCACAGAGCTTTTATCATGGTTATCAGTTATCTTCAGGTGTTTCGGGTTCCGGCTCTGCGACGGGGTCGTTCGGATTGCCGAACTGGTCATGGTAGAGCTGAATCTGTTCGAGCTGATCGTTTCGGCGCAGGCCGTGGAAGACGAGCTTACGGATGACATCATAGATGACCGCAAAGAGCGGAACACCGACGATCATGCCGACAAAGCCCCACAGACCGCCGAAGAGCAGGATGGCGAACAAGACCCAGAAACTGGAAAGGCCGGTGGTGTTGCCGAGGATCTTCGGGCCGATCACGTTGCCGTCCAGCTGCTGCAGAACCAGAATGAACAGAACGAACCAGATGGCCTTGATGGGGCTCTGGATCAGGATCAACAGAGTGGCAGGCACAACACCGATGAATGGGCCGAAGAAGGGAATAATATTCGTCACGCCGATGATGACCGAGACGAGCAACGCACTCGGGAACTTGACGATGACACAGACGATGTAGCAGAGGACACCGATGATAGCGGAATCCAGAATCTTGCCGTTGATGAAGCCGCCGAACATTTTATCAGCGTAGAGGATCTCTTCCACGATGAGGTCAGCCCAGTGCGGCTTAACGATGCTGTACAGGATCATCTTTGCCTGCTTTGCAAACTGCTTGCGGCTGGCGAGCAGGTAAATTGCAACGATGATGCCAATGAGCAGGTTCTTGATAACAGTCACGATGCTCAGCACACCGATACCAACGCCGCTGAGGATGTTCTGCATGGTGGGAAGAATGTTCTGCATCGAGGGGATAAACGTATTCTTGACCCAAGTATCCAGATCGGTAGTCAGTTCGGTGTAGGTGTCGTCGATGAAGTCCACGAGACTTTGATTGTTTGCAATGAATCTCAACTTGGACAGCCAGTTGATGAAACTTCCGATGTTGTTCCGGGCGGTGTAGTAAAGCGACGTAATACTGGTGATGAGCTGCGGCACGATCATCAAAAAGAGGGCGTAGACCAGCAGCAGACCAAACAGGATGGTCGCCGCTACCGACACAGCGTTGACGAAACCACTTGCTTTATCCGGGAAAAGCCGGTGGAGAAAATTCTCGATGGCGTTGCAGACCGGCTTGAGCAGATAGGCGATGACAGCACCGTAAATGAACGGCATCAGGATGTCCGTCAGGGTCGTGAGTGCGGCTCCAAAACCCTGGAACCGATAGATCAGAAAGAAAAAGATAATGCTGAGACTGATCGCTCCAAACCCTGCGAGCATCCCATAAATGTAGGGTTTAATGTGCGGCTTTTTGTCCATCATGCTAGACTCCATTCCTGCCGAGGGCAGCAGGAGACCCTACGGCATCTGTTAAATTTTGTTGCTCCTGCGCCAGATGTGAAGCTTTTCGGCTTCGGCGATGAGTTCCTCACGGAAATCAGGGTGAGCGACACTGATCAGTGCCTCAGCCTTTTCCCATGCGGTCAGACCCTTGAGGTTGACGCAGCCGTACTCGGTGCAGAGATAATGGATATTGGCACGGGTATCAGTGACGATGCTGCCATTTTCCAGCGTCGGACGGATGCGGCCCTCAAGCTTGCCGGTCTTTTTATTCATAAAGGTAGAGGACAGGCAGATAAAACTCTTGCCGCCCTTGGAAAGGTATGCGCCCAGAACGAAGTCCAGCTGACCGCCTGCGCCCGAGATATGCTTGATGCCTGCGCTCTCGGCGTTGACCTGACCGAACAGGTCGATATCGACAGCGTTGTTGATGGAAATGAAGTTATCGAGGGCTGCAATGGTGCGGATATCGTTGGTGTAATCGACCGGAGCAGACATGCACTCGGGGTTGTTGTTGAGGTAATCGTACATCTTCTGGGTGCCGGCACCGAAAGCGTAGACCTGACGGCCCTTGTCGAGGTTCTTGTGCGCACCGGTGATCTTGCCGGCCTTGGCGATGTCAACGAAAGCATCAACATACATCTCAGTGTGAACGCCGAGGTCTTTCAGGTCACTCTGTGCGATCAGGTTGCCAATGGCGTTGGGCATACCGCCGATACCCAGCTGGAGGCAGGCACCGTTCGGGATCTGCGGAACGATGAGGTTTGCCACCTTGAGGTCGACTTCGGTCGCGGCACCGGGAGCAGCCATCTGGCCGATGGGAGGGTTGGTGCCCTCAACAATGCCAGTGACCTTCGAGATGTGGACACCGTTCTCCATGCCGCCAAGGCAGCGAGGCATATTGGTATTGACCTCAACGATGATCTTCTTGGCCTTTTCGCAGACAGCACCGAGGTGGCTTGCGCTGGGGCCGAAGTTGAAGTAGCCATGCTCGTCCATCGGGGTCACCTGAAAGACGGCAACGTCTACCGGGTCGCTGCTCTCACGGTAATAACGGGGAAGCTCCGAGTAACGGATGGGGGAATAGAAGGAGAAGCCCTGTGCAATGGCCTTCCGTTCGATGCCGCCCATGTGCCAGCTGTTCCAAGTCAGGTGGGCAATGGGGTCGTCGATCTGGAAGATCTCGGGCACCCACATCAGGATGCCGCCGCGAAAATTGACGCCCTCAAGTTCGGGCATCCGCTTTGCCAGAGCTGCGTCCACCGCCACAGGGGTGTTCACCGCCCAGCCGTAATCGACCCAGTCGCCGCTCTTGACCAGAGAAGCAGCCTGCTCAGCAGTCATTTTTTTCTGCGTGTACAGTTCCGTAAAATCCATTATAAACCATCCTCTCCGATAATAACATAAAGGAATTGTAAATTCAACTTAGTTATAACATTAACAAAGGCTGAAATCAAGGCCTTGGCGTAAAATTTACCGCCCAAGACAAGTTGCCTAAAATTCTTAGCTTTTCGTGAGAATAGTTTGGTATAAGAAAAATAAAAAGTTGAAAAAACCTCTTGATAAAATTTTGACAATGTGGTTTACTTATAGCGTAGCAAGTCACAGCGAAGGCGTGCAGAGTTGATTGTTTAAAAATTAACGAGAAACCGTGGAACTGTGAGGAGCTGCTTGCATACAACATCGGAAAGTGCTATCATGGCAGAACCAAAACGCGCTTTTCAAGGGAGCGCATCAAGGAGGTTTCCCACAGATGGCAATAGCAATTTATCCCGGTTCGTTTGACCCGGTGACACGAGGTCATCTCGATATCATCAAGCGTGCGGCGAAGATCAACGATAAGCTCATCGTTGCAGTCCTCATCAACAGCGCGAAGCATCCGCTGTTCACCGTAGAGGAGAGGGTGACCCTGCTGCAGGAATGCTGCAAGGACATCCCGAACGTCACAGTCGAAAGCTTCGACGGTTTGACCGTTGAATTTGCGAAAAAACGTCACGCTTCTGTTATGGTACGGGGTCTGAGAGCGGTCACGGATTTCGAGAATGAGATCCAGCTCGCCCAGACGAACCACGCATTGATGCCCGGCGTTGAGACGATGTTCCTCGCTACCAGCATCAAGTGGAGCTACCTTTCCTCCACTATCGTGAAAGAGGCGGCTCGCTACGGCAGCAACATCTCCAAGTTCGTCACGCCCAATGTTGAGGCGGCGGTTCATGAAAAGATGGAACTGCTCCGTCAGAGCGGACAGCTCTGATGTCAATTTGGTAAAATGCCCATGAGGGCGTTTTGATAAAGGCGTTTTAAATCAAAAATATACACACACAACATCAGGAGGCTATTAACATGAAGAAAGTTGTTATCGCGTCTGCATGCCGTACCGCTATTGGTAAGTTTGGCGGCACCTTGGCCAACGTTCCCGCTGCTGAGCTGGGCTCCATCGTCATCAAGGAGGCCATCAACCGCGCTGGCATTACGCCCGAGCAGGTCGATCATGTTTACATGGGCTGCGTTATTCAGGCTGGTCTGGGTCAGAACGTCGCTCGTCAGGCTTCCCTGAAGGCTGGCCTGCCCATCGAGACTCCGGCTGTCACCGTCAATGTGGTCTGCGGCTCTGGTCTGAACTGCGTCAATATGGCTGCTCAGATGATCGAGGCTGGCGATGCTGATATCGTTGTTGCAGGCGGTACCGAGAACATGGATATGGCTCCCTTCGCTATGATGAAGGGCCGTTATGGTTACCGTATGGGCGCTCCTATGGGCAAGAGCGAGCTGGTCGATACCATGGTCAACGATGCTCTGTGGGATGCTACCGGCTTCAACAAGCACATGGGCATGACCGCTGAGAACGTCTGCACCAATGAAACCTATCAGAAGAAGTACGGTTACAGCCCCATCACCCGTGAGATGCTGGATGAGTTCGCATATGAGAGTCAGGTCAAGGCTGACAAGGCGATCAAGGACGGCGCATTCAAGGATGAGATCGTTCCTGTCGTCATCAAGGGCAAGAAGGGCGATACCGTGTTCGATACCGATGAAGGCCCTCGTCTCAGCACTCCCGAGGTTCTGGCAAAGCTGAAGCCCGCATTCACCAAGGACGGCATCGTCACCGCTGGTAACTCTTCCGGCATAAACGATGGCGCAGCTGCTCTGGTCATCATGAGCGAAGAGAAGGCTAAGGAGCTGGGCGTCACTCCGCTGGCAACCTGGGTCGGCGGCGCACTGGCTGGCGTTGAGCCTGAGGTCATGGGTCTTGGCCCCATCGCTGCTACCAAGAAGGTCATGGCAAAGACTGGCCTGACCGTTGCTGATATGGATCTGGTCGAGGCAAACGAAGCATTTGCTGCTCAGTCTGTGGCTGTCGGCGAGGCTCTGGGCTTCGACAAGGCAAAGCTGAATGTCAACGGCGGCGCAATCGCTCTGGGTCACCCGGTCGGCGCATCTGGTGCCCGTATCCTCGTCACCCTGCTGTATGCTATGAAGCATCGTGGTGCTAAGAAGGGTCTGGCTACCCTGTGCATCGGCGGCGGCATGGGCTGCGCAACCGTTGTCGAGATGGACTAAGTCCTCTCGGAGCTACTCCAGATTTTTGAACAGCCCGGGCGGAGGCCGGAGAACTCCGCCCGGGAGCTGTTCTGGAATATGATAAGAAAGATTTTGATTGGAGGTTTTCACAATGGCATTTGTAAAAACCGAGGCGCAGGGCGCAGTTGAGATCATTACCATCGACCGCCCGAAGGCGCTGAATGCCCTGAACCCCGAGGTTCTGGCAGATCTGAAGGCTGCTTTTGAGGCAGTTGATCAGAACGCTATTCGCTGCATCGTCCTGACGGGCGAAGGCGATAAGAGCTTTGTCGCCGGTGCAGATATCGGCTCTATGAGTACCATGACGAAGGCAGAGGGCGAGGCTTTTGGTAAGCTGGGCAACGATGTCTTCCTGATGATCGAGCATTTCCCGATCCCTGTCATCGCTGCAGTCAACGGTTTCGCACTGGGCGGCGGCAATGAGCTGGCAATGAGCTGCGACATCCGCATCTGCTCTGACAACGCTGTCTTTGGTCAGCCCGAAGTCGGTCTGGGCATTACTCCGGGCTTCGGCGGCACCCAGCGTCTGGCTCGTCTGGTCGGCGTGGGCATGGCAAAGCAGCTGGTCTACTCTGCTCTGAACATCAAGGCAGATGAGGCTTACCGCATTGGCTTGGTGAATGCAGTGTATCCGCAGGCTGAGCTGATGGAGAATGTTCTGAAGCTGGCAAACAAGATCGCCAAGAACGCTCCTATTGCAGTCCGCAACTGCAAGAAGGCCATCAACGACGGCATCAGCCTGCCGATCGAGAAGGCTGTCGAGGTCGAGGAGAAGCTGTTCGGCGACTGCTTCGAGACCCACGACCAGAAAGAGGGCATGGCTTGCTTCCTCTCTCGCGAGAAACCCAAGCCCAAGGCTGTCTTTACCAACAACTAAGTGATCCCCAATTTACATTGATAAAACATAAAAGGAGAGATATCCTATGAAAATCGGTGTTATCGGTGCTGGCACTATGGGCCAGGGTATTGCAAAAGCATTCGCTCAGGTCGAGGGCAACACGGTTGCTCTGTGCGACATTAAGCAGGAATGGGCTGAGAATGGCCTGAAGAAGATCAAGGCTGGCTACGACAAGCTGGTCGCTAAGGGCAAGATGACTCAGGAGAAGGCTGACGCTATCGTTGCTGCGATCACTCCGGGTCTGAAGGAAGACCTGTGCGCTGACTGCGATCTGATCGTTGAGGCTGCTTTTGAGGATATGAAGGTCAAGCAGACCACTTTCGGCGAGCTGGATAAGATCTGCAAGCCTGAGACTGTCTTCGCTTCCAATACCTCTTCTCTGTCCATCACCGAGATTGGCAAGGGCCTGAGCCGTCCTCTGGTCGGTATGCACTTCTTCAACCCTGCTGACCGCATGAAGCTGATCGAGGTCATCGCTGGTGTCAACACTCCTGCAGAGACCGTTGAGAAGATCAAGGAGATTTCCGTTGCTATCGGCAAGCAGCCGGTTCAGGTCAACGAGGCTGCTGGCTTCGTCGTCAACCGTATCCTGATCCCGATGATCAACGAAGCTGCTTTCATTAAGATGGAAGGCGTTTCCAACATCGCTGGCATCGATACCGCTATGAAGCTGGGCGCAAACCACCCGATGGGCCCTCTGGAGCTGGGCGACTTTATCGGTCTGGATATCTGCCTCGCAATCATGGATGTCCTGTACAAGGAGACCGGCGACAGCAAGTATCGTGCTTGCCCCCTCATCCGTAAGATGGTCCGCGGCGGCAATCTGGGCTGCAAGACCGGCAAGGGCTTCTACGTTTACAACGCAGACCGCACCAAGACCCCTGTCGACGAGCTGTAATTTTTGATGAACGTTTCTCCCGACCGTGGGAAAGCGGCCGGGAGGAATTTGTTTGCACCGCATGGCAAAAAATGCCGTTCGGTTAAATGAAAAATGACCTGTTAGGAGGATATAGCGATGGATTTTACTCTGTCCAAGCAGCAGCAGATGGTACAGAAGATGTACCGTGAGTTTGCTGAAAATGAAGTCAAGCCCCTGGCTAAGAAGGTCGATGCGGAAGAGTATTTCCCCAAAGAGACCGTCGAGAAGATGGCAAAGCTGGGCATGATGGGTATCTATTTCCCCACTTCTGTGGGGGGGGCAGGCGGCGACGTCCTGTCCTACGTCATGGCAGTTGAGGAACTGAGCAAGGTCTGCGGCACCACCGGTGTCATCGTCTCTGCTCACACCAGCCTGTGCGCTGCTCCCATTTATGAGAATGGTACTCCTGAGCAGAAGGCAAAGTACTTGCCCAAGCTGTGCAGCGGCGAGTGGCTGGGTGCTTTCGGTCTGACCGAGCCGGGCGCAGGTACTGACGCTCAGGGTCAGCAGACCATTGCAAAGGAAGATGGCGATTACTGGGTGCTGAACGGCTCCAAGATCTTTATCACCAACGCTGGTTATGCAAACGTCTTCATCGTTATCGCTGTCACCGATGTCGTCCCCGATAAGCGTGGCCGTATGACCAAGCAGTGTTCTGCATTCATCGTAGAGCGCACTGACCCGGGCTTCTCCGTCGGTAAGGCAGAGGACAAGATGGGCATCCGTGGTTCTTCCACCTGCGAGCTGATCTTCGAGGATTGCCGTATCCCGAAGGATCGTCTGCTGGGTGTGCGAGGCAAGGGCTTCCAGCTGGCTATGGCTACTCTGGATGGCGGTCGTATTGGTATCGCTTCTCAGGCTCTGGGCATTGCAGAAGGCGCACTTGATGAGACTGTCGCATATGTCAAAGAGCGTAAGCAGTTTGGCCGCAGCATCGCTCAGTTCCAGAACACTCAGTTCGAGCTGGCTGAAATGAAGGCTCGCATTGATGCAGCAAAGTATCTGGTCTATGCAGCTGCTCTGAAGAAGCAGCAGGCTATGGACGGCGCAAAGGTTCGTTACAGCGTCGAGGCTGGTGAGGCTAAGCTGATCGCAGCTCGTACCGCAAGCGATGTTACTCGCCGCTGCCTGCAGCTGTTCGGCGGTTATGGCTATACCCGTGATTATCCCATCGAGCGCATGATGCGTGATGCCAAGATCACTGAGATCTATGAAGGCACCAGTGAAGTGCAGATGATGGTCATTTCCGGCGCACTGCTGAAGTAAGGGAGGCAAAATTTACAATGAAAGCAATTGTTTGTGTAAAGCAGGTTCCTGATACCTCCGGTAAGGTAGCCGTCAAAGCCGATGGCACTCTGGATCGTGCATCCATGGCAACCATCACCAACCCCGATGACCTGAACGCTCTTGAGGCTGCTCTGAAACTCAAGGATGCTACTGGCTGCGAAGTCGTTGTCGTCACCATGGGTCCTCCGCCGGCAGAAGGAATGCTGCGTGAGCTGCTGGCTCGCGGTGCTGACCGTGCTGTTCTGGTTTCCGGCCGTGAGTTCGGCGGTTCTGATACCTTCGCAACCAGCCAGATCCTGGCTGCTGCCGTCAACAAGATCGGTGTCGGCTCCGAGGATGTCGTCTTCTGCGGCCGTCAGGCAATTGATGGTGATACCGCACAGGTTGGCCCTCAGATTGCTGAAAAGCTGCACCTGCCTCAGGTCACCTACGTTGCTGACATCCAGAAGGATGGCAACACTCTGACCGTCAAGCGTATGCTGGAGGACGGCTACATGATGGTCAAGGTCCAGACCCCGTGCCTGCTGACCTGCATCAAGGAGCTGAACACTCCCCGTTACATGAGCGTCAATGGCATTTTCACCTGCTATGATAAGCCGATGGAAGTGTTCGATTATAATGCACTGAAGGACGATCCGCTGATCGAGGTCGATACCATTGGTCTGAAGGGTTCTCCGACGAACGTCTTCAAGTCCTTCACTCCTCCGCAGAAGGGCGCAGGTACCATGCTGACTGGCGACGACGTCGCAGAACAGCTGGCAGGTATCCTGGCCAAGAAGCACCTGATCTGATGAAAGGAGCATAGGATTACAATGGCTGATTTTAACGAGTACAAGGGCGTGTGGGTCTTCTGCGAGCAGCGTCAGGGCGCACTGATGCCCACCGATTTCGAGCTGGTAAGCGAGGCTCGCAAGCTGGCAGATGAGCTGGGCTGTGAAGTCACTGGCCTACTGCTGGGCGACAATGTGGAAGGCATTGCGAAAGAGCTGGGCGGCTATGGTGCTGATAAGGTCATGGTCTGCGACAGCCCTCTGCTGAAGGACTATACCACCGACGCATACGCAAAAGTTGTCTGCGATATGGTCAACGAGTACAAGCCTGAGGTTCTGCTGATCGGCGCAACCAACATTGGCCGCGACCTTGGCCCTCGCTGCGCAGCTCGCCTGCACACTGGTCTGACTGCAGATGCTACCCATTTGGATATCGACACCGCAAAGTATGTTGAGTTCCTGAAGGAAAGCTCCACGATCGACCTGTCCAAGCAGAAGTTCGATTATGAAGACCGCAACCTGAAGATGACCCGTCCTGCATTCGGCGGCCACCTGATGGCTACCATTATCTGCCCTCGTTTCCGTCCGCAGATGTCTACCGTTCGTCCGGGCGTTATGAAGAAGGCTTCTTACGATACTGCTAAGGCTGAGGCTTGCCAGATCGTGAAGCCTGCATTCAGCCTGACTGCTGACGACATCAAGACCGAAGTTCTGAGCGTTGAGAAGGCAGCTGAGAAGCTGGTCGACCTCATCGGCGCAGACGTCATCGTCTCTGTTGGCCGTGGTATCAGCAAGGACGTTGACAAGGGTATCGAACTGGCGGAGCAGCTGGCAGCTGCTCTGGGCGGCGGCGTTGTGGGTGCATCCCGTGCCGTTACCGATGCAGGCTGGATGAGCGCAGATCATCAGGTTGGTCAGACCGGTAAGACGGTTCACCCGAAGATTTATGTTGCTCTGGGTATTTCTGGTGCAATTCAGCACACCGCAGGTATGCAGGATTCTGAATGCATTATCGCAGTCAACAAGAACGAGGGCGCACCTATCTTTGGTGTCACTGATTACGGCATCGTTGGCGACCTGTTCAAGGTCGTTCCTGAGCTGATCAAGCAGATTGAAGCTGCAAAGGCTGCTCAGTAATTGCTGAACTAAATAAGATTACATAAGCCCAGTGGGGATGGAACCGGAGAGCCATCCCCACTGGGCTTTTATATATTATAAATAAGTATGTATTGTAAGCAGCGTGTTTAGAGCTAAAATAAAAGGCTTGGAGATGTGTGTCAAAAGTCAGACTTTAGTCTGAAGAAAAACTGTCAGATGTATACAAAGCGCAAAAAAGGAGCAAAAAAATGAAAAAAAGACTTGCCAAAAGGGGGCTTGTGTGGTATTATACTCA
>CAVBWT010000010.1:0-73132 GCA_963599235.1 Lawsonibacter asaccharolyticus
TGGAAACATAATTATTCAATTTTGAGCCAGTGTCCAGAAAACTGGGTACATATCAAGGAAATCCCGTGCCTTTTCCCAAAGGAGCTGTGCAACGTTTTTCAGGCCAGGCAGACGGTAGTTGGGCAGCTCCATGACGAACGGCACTGCCTCGCCCTTGAACACGGTTCCCTTGAACAGGAACGCCATTCCGACGCCCACAAGGATACCGAGGAAATACAGGCCGACCATGACAAGAGCGGCATGATCCGGGAAGAAGGAGACGGCGAACAGGCTGTAGATCGGCAGCTTTGCCGAGCAGCTCATGAAGGGCGTGAGGAGGATCGTCATCTTGCGGTCACGTTCCGAAGGCAGGGTACGGCTTGCCATAACGCCCGGAACCGTACAGCCGAAACCGATCAGCATCGGCACGATGCTTCGGCCAGACAGACCGATGCGCCGGAGCAGTTTGTCCATAACAAAGGCCACTCGTGCCATATAGCCGGTATCTTCCAGCAGCGACAGGAAGAAAAACAATGTCACGATAATGGGCAGGAAACTCAGCACGCTTCCGACGCCGGTAAAGATGCCGTCTATCACAAGGGAGTGGACAGCTTCATTGACATTCCAGTAAGTAAGAGCGTCATCCACGACCACAGTCAGCCAGTCGATGCCGGCCGCCAGCAAGTCCTGCAGACCTGCGCCGATAACGCCGAAGGTCAGGTAGAACACCAAAGCCATGATGCCGATAAAGGCCGGGATAGCGGTGTATTTTCCGGTCAGGGTCTTGTCGATCTTGCTGCTGCGGATCTGTTCCTTGCTCTGATGGGGTTTCACAACACTTTCGTCCACCAGCTCATGAATGAAGTGGAACCGCATATCTGCAATGGCGGCGGCACGGTCAAGGCCGCGCTCCTGTTCCATCTGCAGAATGATATGCTCGATCATCTCTTTTTCGTTCTGGTCGAGTTTCAGAGCTTCCTCGATCCGGGCATCCCCCTCGACCAGCTTAGTCGCGGCAAAACGCACCGGGATGCCTGCCGCCTTTGCGTGGTCTTCAATCAGGTGGATAATGGCGTGGATGCAGCGGTGGACAGCACCGCCGTGATCGTCTTCACCACAGAAGTCCATCCGACCCGGACGCTCCTGATATTTTGCCACATGGATGGCGTGGTCGATCAGTTCATCGACGCCCTCATTCTTAGCCGCTGAGATGGGAACCACCGGGATCCCCAGCATGGCTTCCATCTTGTTGATCCGCACCGTGCCGCCGTTGCCGCGCATCTCGTCCATCATGTTGAGGGCAAGCACCATCGGGGTATCCAGTTCCATCAGCTGCATCGTCAAATAGAGGTTTCGCTCGATGTTCGTCGCATCCACAATATTGATGATACCGGTCGGCTTTTCGCCAATGATGAACTGTCGGGTCACGATCTCCTCACTGGAATAAGGCGACATCGAGTAGATGCCGGGCAGATCGGTGACCTCGGTGTCGGGATGGCCCTTTATCATGCCGCTTTTCCGGTCAACTGTAACGCCCGGGAAATTGCCGACGTGCTGATTCGAGCCGGTCAGCTGGTTGAAAAGGGTCGTCTTGCCGCAGTTCTGGTTGCCTGCCAGCGCAAAGGTCAGGGTCGTCCCCTCCGGGACCGGGTTTTCACCCTGCTTGGTGTGGTAGCGACCGCCCTCGCCGAGACCCGGATGCTCGACCGGTTTTTCATCCCGGGTCGACTGCGCCCTGCACGGTTTTTTCGATGTCGGGGTGATCTTGATCTGCTTTGCGTCATCAAGGCGCAGGGTCAGCTCATAGCCGTGGATCTGCAGCTCCATCGGGTCGCCCATCGGAGCAAACTTGACGAGGGTAACTTCCTCGCCCGGGATCAGCCCCATATCCAGAAAATGCTGCCGCAGCGCACCTTCGCCGCCAACGATATTGATCACGGCACTTTCGCCGATGTTCAAGTCCTTTAATGTCATGTTATCCGCCTTTCTTCCGGCCGGTTGTTAGCCCCAGTTAACAATAGTAATATAGGCTAACTTTGCGGCATTGTCAAGACAAAAAGCGACAAAAAATCTCCCGTCCGTGTTATGGTGTGGACGGGAGATTTTGACATTCTAATATTATTTTACAGTATGATAGCCATCCGGGTTCTTGCTCTGCCAGTTCCAGCTGTCAGCGCACATATCCTCGATGCCGTACTCAGCCACCCAGCCCAGCTCACGCTTTGCCTTAGAGGGGTCGGCGTAGCACTCAGCGATATCACCGGGACGGCGAGGGTCGATGACGTAGGGGATCTTCTTGCCGCAGGCCTTCTCGAAAGCGTGGATGACGTCCAGAACACTGTAACCGTGGCCGGTGCCGAGGTTGCAGATGAAGAGGCCGCAGTTGGTCTCCAGCTTCTTGATGGCGCAGACATGGCCACGAGCGAGGTCGACGACGTGGATATAGTCACGCACACCGGTGCCGTCCGGAGTGGGGTAATCGTTGCCGAAAACATGGACTTTTTCCAGCTTGCCGACAGCGACCTTTGCGATATAGGGCATCAGGTTGTTGGGGATGCCGTTGGGGTCTTCACCGATAAAGCCGGACTTATGTGCGCCGATGGGGTTGAAGTAGCGGAGCAGAGCAACGTTCAGGCTGGGATCCGCCTTGCAGACATCGGTCAGGATGCGCTCAGTGAACACCTTAGTGGTGCCGTAGGGGTTGGTGGTGTTGCCGACCGGGAAGTCCTCGGTAATAGGCACGCTTGCCGGGTCACCGTAAACGGTAGCGGAAGAACTGAACACAAAGTTTTTGCAGTTGTGGCGGCGCATGACGTCCAGAATCACCAGCGTACAGTTCAGGTTGTTGTAGTAGTACTCGATAGGCTTGGAGACGCTCTCACCGACAGCTTTGTAAGCCGCAAACTGGATGACCGCGGTGATATCCGGGCACTCGCTGAAGATCTTCTCCACATCCTCGTGCTTGGTCATATCCGCATTGTAAAAGCGGAAGTCCTTGCCGGCGATCTGCTTGACCCGGTCGAGGACGACGGGCGAAGCGTTGTAGTAGTTATCGGCCACCACGACGTCGTAGCCAGCGTTCAGAAGTTCAATGCAGGTGTGGCTGCCGATGTAGCCGGCACCGCCGGAAACCAAAATTGCCATATCGAAGTACCTCCACTTATCACCAATGTTGCTTTTTCGTTGGGGGTGTTCCCCTCATTGCCTAAAGAATACCGCTTTTACGCCGAAGAATCAAGTACCGGGATTTTTATTCGAATGTATTTTTGTTGCGCAAATCCATTTTCAACGGATGATTTACAGAAGCTTTTCGCACTTTTCACATGGAGAGATTTCCCGTTTTGTGCAAATGGGAGAAACCATAAAACAAAAACCTCTCCCTTTCTGGAGAGGCGCATCCACAAATCGGGAATCTCAAAATGAAAATCACAGGCTGCCGCACTGTTTTCCGGTAAAGAAGCGCAGCGTCGTATTGGCACGGAAGACTTTTCCGGCACGGAGAATGGTGGAGGGAAACTCCGGGTGGGACGGGCTGCAGGGGAAATGCTGCGTTTCCAGAGCAAATCCGCCGTATTTCCGCATCGGAATGCCGCCTTTTCCCGGAGAGGGGCAGTCCTGCAAAAAGTTTGCGGTATAGAGCTGGACGCCCGGCTGAGTGGTATACATTTTCAGGCTGATGCCGCTCCTGTCACTGGACGCCCATGCGCAAAGGCTCTGGCTGGAACCACGGTCACGGTCGATGACAAAGCAGTGGTCGAAACCGCCGCCCACCATTGTCGTCTGAGAAAAGCCGGTGTCGATATCACGCCCCAGCGTCTTTCCTACCGTGAAATCCATCGGTGTACCGTCCACCGGCAGGATGTTGCCAGTCGGACAGGTATTGTTGTTGCTTTCCAGATAACGAGAAGCATAGATGCGAAGCTTCTGGTTCAGGACATCGCCGCCGCCATCCAGATTGAAGTAGGTATGATTCGTCAGGTTGATGATGGTATCTGCATCCGAAGAGACCCGGTAATCCATCCGCAGGGCATTATCCGGCGTCAGGATATACCGGACAGAAATTTTCAGATTTCCCGGGAAACCATCTTCACCATCCGGGCTTTCCGCCTCCATCAACAGGGTGTCGCCGAACATCCTGACATCATAGATCTTTCTCGGGAAGGTTCCGTGCAGATGGTTGGGGCCGTTATTGGCTTCCAGATGATAGGCACGGCCTCCCACGCTGAACACGGCGTTTTCGATGCGGTTCGCATACCGTCCGACGAATGCGCCGCAGCAGGTGTTGCTGGGCGAATTGAAATCCGCTTCATAATCGGCAAGAGTATCATGCCCCACCACAACATCTACCGTGCCCTTCTTGGTCGGAACCAGAATGTTTTTGATCACACAGCCGTAGTTCAGCACACTGACCTCAAGTCCGCCGGGATTGAAGATTGTATATTCGTTGACTTTTTCGCCGTTCCGGGTCACACCAAACGGTCTGGAGCGAAACTGTGCCACAGGGCTCGCCTCCTTATCTTTTTTTTGCTCGATACACACTCTCGAGTATATCATAGATTATTATGATTATATCACAGTTTTCCCGTCTTGTGTGCGCTCTGTTTTAGAATTATAAGCCAAATTTTCGAGATATTTTTTGTCAGTTTTGCAATGAATACTGAGAATCATGTGCAGACAGAAACAGCCGCACGAAAAATCATGCGGCTGTCTGCCCTCTATGGGCAAGGAGTAGGTGCTTATTCAAAATTTCTGGTAATGTCCTGATAAAGCGGATTTCTCAGCAGTTCGGCGTCTTCGCCGACAAATGCTCTTGCAGCTTCGGTGTCACCTTTCAGCTGCCACAGAAACCATGCAGTCACATAGCCGTCGGCGGAGTAGAGCATTTTTCCGTGATCCATATCCTTCCGCAGGGCGACTACTTTATCACTCTTTGCTTCATCATAAAGCTGTTTTGCACCGTCGGGCGTGATAACATCGTTTTCCGCTGCGGCCAGAATAAAGATCGGAATATTCGTTTTTTCCGGCTCATAGTGCATCTTCAACGCTTCCGCCCAGTCCAATTGAGTCGGCGACAGGCTGACCGCGCAGGTATACGAATCGCTGTGCGGCTGTTCGTTAATGGCGTTGAACACACCCACGCCGCCTTGTGAATGACCGGAAATTCCGATATATTTCATATCTACTTTCTGATAAAAGCGGCTGTCAGGATTCTCGTTTTCGCTCAGAAGCCATGCCAGTGTTGTATCTGCCGAGCCGCCGGAACAAGTGCTTGGGTCTTCGTTGCCGATGACGATGAATCCCCACGAAGCCAGATGCTTGAACAGTGCCGGATATTTGGAGCTGTACACACCTGTGCCGTTCACGAACACGACCACCGGATAGCTTTCTTCACTTTCAGCCATTTCTTTGGGGTAATAGACATGGATGCTGCCCCACTCCTCTTCGGTCGGTACTTCCATGTGTTCCACCTGAGAAGTCCCCATCGCCAGATATTTCGCTTCCAGCTCTCCGCCCGTTTTAACAGTCTGGGTGTAATTGTCTGGGACAAATGGCTGCATGGACAGCAACAGTAAGATAATCGAAAGTGTTATCATGAGAATCAGCACTCCAATCAGAATCGTCTTTAAAATGTTCCAAAGCATCCTTCAACCATCCGTGTTATTTTCAGGCTTTCGGAACGACAGGCAATGAAAAATCAACAATCCCAAGAGCATCAGCCCGGACAGCAGCAGCTCAAAATAAATCGTGTGCCAAAACATATCGTCATCGTAGTAATAAACCATTGTGCTTCTCCTTGTCTGCTTGACAGCTGCCTTTCCTTGTGTTATCCTCAATATGATATAAGTGTATCTCATGAAACAACCGTATCATATTTATTCTGAAAAGTCAATGACAGAACGTCGTCGAGGAACAAACACCATTAAATTGTATCATATTGGAGAAGTCCTATGAACCGCAAACAAGAGCTGAACGCTTTTATCAAAAGCTGCATCACGGACGCATTGATTCAGCTGATGCAGAAAAAGCCTTTTGAAGAGATCAGCATTACCGAACTGACCCAGACCGCCGGTGTGGGGCGTGCATCCTTTTACCGCAATTTCAAGAGCAAACAGGACGTGCTGGCACAGCATTTGTCCGACCTGCTGGTGGAATGGGGAAAGGACTTTGAAGTCAAAGGTGATAAGGATTACTTCAACGAAAGCCTGTTCCGGCATTTCTACAAGCACAAAAACGTTTATCTTTTACTTTATCAGCAGGGATTGTCTAATCTAATCTATGACTCCATTCGTCAGGCTTTCAAATTTGACGAGTCCGCCAATAACATTGAGCGTTATGTAAAATCGACCTTCGCCGGTCTTATCTTCGGGATGGTAGACGAATGGATGCGTCAGGGGATGCAGGAATCTCCGGAAGAGCTTCTCTTTTTGATCGCGCAAGCCGCCCCAAAACCGCAATAGACGCAAAAGGAGCCGCCGCAGAGGTACAAATCTGCGGCGGCTCCATAACTTTATGTGGTTTTATGCCTGCGGCTGAGCGTTCGACTGTGCGAGGAACTCGGCGGCATCATCGGGGATATCATCAAAGCTGGACTCATCGCCGATATCGACGTTGAGCGGCGGCTTTTTGAAGAGGATATCGTACATGATGGGAACGATATACAGGGTCATCAGGGTCGCATAGGACAGACCGCAGATGATGACGATGGCCATGCCGCTCATCAGCTGGCTTGCCATATCGTCGCTGAAGACCATCTGGAGCATTGCCAGAACGGTCGTCAGGGTCGTCATCAGGATCGGGCGCATACGGGTCTTACCGGTCGCCAACAGAGCCGCACGGCGGTCCATGCCGCCCATGCGGAGCTGATTGGTATAGTCAACGAAGACGATGCCGTTGTTGACGACGGTACCCATCAGGACGATGAAGCCCATCAGGGAGATCATCGTCAGCTGCTGGCCGGTCGCCAGCAGACCCAACAGGCCGCCGGTGAAGGCCAGAGGAACGGTGAACAGGACGATGAACGGAGAGAGCAGGCTCTGGAACTGCGCCACCATGACGAGGTAAACGAAGGGGAGAGCCAGACCCATCCACTGGATCATTTCTTTCACCATGAAGTTGACGTTATTGGACTCGCCGCCCATCGAGAAGGAGCAGCCCTCGGGCATCTCACTGCTTGCGGCATACTCGTCCAGTTTGCTTTGAAGCTCACGAGCCTGAACGGTGGTGTTGTAACCATCGAGGGTATCGGCCGTGACCGTGATATACTGGGTCTGGTTCTCGCTGGTGATGGAGTCCGGAGCGGTGCCGGTGACCCAGGTTGCAATATCAGCCAGAGTACAGGTGCCGGTGGTGGTGGTGCCATCCGCCGACATGACGCTGGTCTCGAAGGTCATATCCATCATGTTTTCCTTAGTGACCGGGTCCAGATTGTCGGAGATCTCGACATTCATGGTGGTGCCGTCGATGGTGACAGGGGTCTTGGCCGTGGTGGTCGTCGTCAGCTTGGCAGCGATCTGCTGATAGACCTGAGCGACGGTCAGTCCAGCCGCACGGACTTTATCGCGGTCAATGTGGAGGTTGATGGTGGAGTCGCCATTGCCAAGGCCGGTAGTTGCATTCGCAAAGCCCTCGGTGCTGTTGACGATGTCCACGACTTTCTCACCCAGCTGATTCAGGGTATCCGAATCGGTGCCGTAGATCTTGACGCTCAGGCCGCTTGCCAGCTGGCTGGTAAGCTCCTGCATACCGCTGATCTCGACCGATGCGGTGCAGTTCTCAATACTGCTGGTGGCATCGACCAGTGCCTGACGCACCGTCTCGATCTGAGACGAGGTGAGGTCTTCGTTGAGCATGATATTGATCTTATATGTGCCATAGCTGTTGGCGGCATTCAGCAGGTCGGTGATGGTGCTGGGCAGACCCAGCTGACCGATATCAATGCCTGCCACGCTGGTATCGGTGGTGACACCGACTTCCTCGACATTTTCGATGTTCATGACGGCCTCGATGACCTCACCGGCCACCTTGTAGGACTCATCTTTCGTCAGGCTGTCGTCGGTGGTGAGGGTGATGGAAGCTTCGTTGCTGGTGATAGTCGGCAGCAGCTCGACGCCCATCGAGACGACACGCCAGCCGCAGAAGACCAGCAGCGCGATAGCTGCCACCAGCGGAAGCGCACGGTGCTTGAGGCACCACTCAAGGCTCTTGCCATAGCCGTTCTGGATCTTCTCGAACCATTTCAGCTGCTTGGGCTGAGACTTCTTCAGGACGGTCGCAGAGGACGCCGGAACGACGGTCATTGCGACGACGAGGGATGCCATCAGGCAGTAACCGATACACAGCGACATGGGCTGCATCAAACTGCGGACGATGCTGGAGGAGAAGATGACTGGCAGGAAGACGCAGACCGAGGTCAGGGTAGAGGCCACGATGGACATGCCGACCTGTTTGGTACCCTGCACTGCGGCACGGGCTGCCGGAACGCCGCGGCCGCGCAGACGGTAGATGTTCTCAATGACGACGATCGAGTTATCGACCAGCATACCGATGCCGAGCGACAGGCCGGCCAGCGTCATGACGTTCAGGTCAAGACCGGTGAAGTACATCAGAACGACGGCGAAGACCACCGACAGGGGAATACTGATACCGACAACGAGGGTCGGCTTGAGGTCTTTCAGGAAGATGGCCAGAACGATGATGGCCAGAGCCGCACCGATGCCCATGCTGCTGAGGATGCTCTTGATGATGATGGTAATGTAGTTGCCCTGGTTGGACAGGACGACGACATGCAGGTCATCGTATTTCTCTTCCAGCTCATTGAATGCCTCAAGGCAGTTGTTCGAGACGGTGCCTGCGCTGGACGTAGAGCTCTTGAAGATTTTCAGGACGGCAGCACGCTCTCCGTTCAGACGGGTATAGCTGGCGTCCGCATTATCAATGATCGCAACATCGGCAACGTCGGACAGACGGACATCGCCGAAACCGTCAACGTGCAGGAGCAATGCGCCCTCGATATCCTCAACGCTGTCGTACTCCTCACCGACCTTCAGCAGCCAGGACTGGCCGTTTTCGTCTTCGACATAACCAGCCGGCATCGAGAAGTTCTGGGCGTAGATGAGCTGAGACAAAACGTCGATGGTCAGCATCTTGGTGACGTCCGCGCTTTCCAGTGCCTTGGCCTTTGCGTTCTCGTACTGCTGTGCCGCGTCCTTGTACTGGCTCTCGTAGTCCTTCAGCATATCACGGGCTTCCGTGAACTGCATATAAGCCTGCAGCTGCTGATAGGAGTAGCTGCCCAGTGCCTGTGAGAAAGAGTTCATCAGGTCGGGAACATTGTCCATCGCCTTGATGGTATCTTCCAATGTGTTGTAGATGGTGCTGAGGCTCTGCTGCACCTGCAGATCATCCACCAGATCGCTGGCAGTGCTGCCTTCGGTGCCGGTCTCAACATTCAGACGAGCCTGCAGCTGCTGCAGGGCGACCGTCAGTTTATCGGTGATATCCCGCAGCTCCGCCACGATCTCGATAAGGGAGTCAATATCTCGCATACCGGTCTCGTTGAACTGATCCATGACATGCTGCAGACCGTCACGGACTTCGATCAGAGCCTGCTGGATCTCCGGTTCCTGCACCACGCCGATGAGCTGGTTGACGCTCTCGAGCAGGGCCTGTGCCTGATCCCGGACGATGGTGACGGCATCTTCGACCTCACCGCCCATTTCGGCCATGATGGTATCCGAAACGATATTGCCGTAGTTTTTCAGCTGCTTCTCATATTCCTTCTGGCCGGCGTCGATCTGCGCCCGAGCGGAATCCAGCTGTTTTCTGGCATCTGCCAGCTGCGCGTCGATGACTTCCAGAAGCTTTTCGTTGATAGCGTCGATCTTGGACTGGTTCAGCTGCACCTGAACCACCTTTTCGATCAGGCCGTTGGTGGAGACACTGGACACGCCGCCCTTGCGCTCAACATAGGGAACCAGCGTATCTTTGACGAAATCCGACAGCTCGTAGACATCGCTTCCCTCACGGCTGACAGCCACCGTCATGAAAGCATTCATGTTCAGGCTGTACTCGATGATCGAGGGCGTCATGCAGCTGCTTGGCAGGCTGGACGTTGTCTGGTCGACTTTATTCGACACCTTGACCAGCGCACTGTTCATATCGGTGCCTTCGTTGAACTGCATCAGCAGAAGGCTGTAGTTTTCCGCCGATGTCGCCGTGATCGTTTCAACGCCCGACACTGTACCAAGCGCGTTTTCCATCACGTCGGAGACTTCGCTCTCCACACGCTCCGGGCTTGCACCGGGATAGACCGTTACCACCATCAAATACGGTGTACTGACATCCGGCAAGAGGTTCGTCTGCATCTTTGTCAGCGCGACAAAGCCCAGCATCAGGACCATGATGACCGCAACCAGCACCGTAAACGGTTTTTTAACACTGAATTTTTCCATTTTTCCACCGTTTCCTTGTCCGTCGTGTTTCCTCCACGACCAGCTTTTTCCGCCCGAGAAGCGGAGTTTCCGAGTTGCTTTAACACTCCTATTATACACGAGGGGAAAGGGGTTGCAATAGAAGAGTCGGATTCTTTCCCAAAACTTTTTTATTTCTCAGGATTTTTGGGGCGATTAGTTTTAATTCTTGAGGGAGTTTCGCTTTAAATTCTTCTTTAATCGTGGAAAAGTGGTGATCGTTATGGTATACTGTTCTTAGAATGGATTATTAGGCTCATCTGGAGCCTGCCCGATAGAACTCAAACGAGGAAAATTATGAAAAAAGTCATTTCTGTCCGTTTTAAAGAAAATGGAAAAAGCTATTATTTTGACCCCGCCGACGCCGACATCAAGACCGGCGATTACGTCATCGTCGAGACGGCACGCGGCATCGAGTGCGGCGAAGTCGTACAGGGCGTGAAGGAGATCACTGACGCCGCTGTTCCCAAGGCATTGAAGCCCATCACCCGGATGGCCGACAGCGTGGATATCCGGCGGATGAACCAGAACCGGGAGGACGAAAAGCGTGCCTACCACACCTGTCAGGAGTGCATTGCCCGGCATGGTCTGGAAATGAAGCTGGTCGAGACCGAGTACACCCTTGACCGCTCCAAGATCATGTTCTACTTCACGGCAGATGGCCGTGTGGACTTCCGTGAACTGGTCAAGGATCTGGCCGGCATCTTCCATACCCGTATCGAGCTGCGGCAGATCGGCGTCCGTGACGAGAGCAAGATGATCGGCGGCCTTGGCATTTGCGGTCAGCCTTTCTGCTGCTCCCGGTTCCTGAAAGATTTCCAGCCCGTGTCCATCAAAATGGCAAAGGAGCAGGGTCTTTCCCTCAACCCGACCAAGATCAGCGGTGCCTGCGGCCGTCTGATGTGCTGCCTCGCTTACGAGGAGAGCGCGTATGAGTACCTGAACAGCATCATGCCGATGGTCGGCAGCACCGTCAAGACGCCGGATGGTCTGGGTACCGTCCTCGAGGTTAACCCGGTATCGGGTTATCTCCGTGTCCGCTGCGGCACCGAGGCACTGACGCCCCGGTACTATAAAGTCGGCGTCTGCGAGTACGTCAGCGGCGGCAAGCGTCCGCCCCGACGCCCCGACCCGGACGACGATTATTCCGGCGTCCGTAACCCGGCTCCGGTGGTGGCTTCGGCCAATGCCGACGGCAGCAGTTCCGGCTGTCCGAACTGCGCCCGGAAGGAAAAGCCGAGCAAACAACTATGAAATAATTTTTCAGGAAGTTTGTCGGGTTAGTCTGTTAAAACTAACCTTTCTTCGTGATTTTTGCCAAAAAACTCCTTCAATTTTCCCCAGAAGTTAGCCCATGCTTTTGTGCAACCCCACAAAAAATGAAAAATCACATTCTTTGGGGTACGGTTAGTCTTGCCTTTTCATTTTTGCTTTGCTAGAATTCTATCAAGGATATGAATTCCGGGGAAGCTGGCTGGAATCGTGCAGTGGCTTGCTTCTACCTAAAAAAGACGCACGAGAGATAAAGGAGAGTTTTATTATGGCACACAAGGTTTCTGACGCATGTGTTGGCTGTGGTGCTTGCGAGGGCGCATGCCCCGTTGGTGCTGTCACCGTTGATGGTAGCGTTGCAGTTGTGAACGCTGATAGCTGCATCGATTGCGGTGCTTGCGAAGGCGCATGCCCCACTGGTGCAATCACCGCTGAATAATCAGTCGGCGATTCTCACAAATACGCACATAAGAGCAGCAGACCTGTCAAAAACGGGTCTGCTGCTTTTCGTTCATGCACAATTTTCGACAAATTCCACACCTAATATTTTATAAGAGGATTCGGCTCTCGGATATGGAACATTCTACGGAGATTTTGTATAATAAAACAGAAGTCTATTGTTCGTCCGTTCATCGGTTCGGCTCAGACGCATTGCTGCTGGCACGGTTTTCGGAACCCAAACGGGCACAGAAAGCGGCCGACCTGTGTTCCGGCTGCGGCATCGTCTCACTGGAATGGCACGACCGGGGGCATCGGGGTCCCTGCGCCGCTGTGGAATTGCAGCCCGAAGCAAGCGCACTGCTTGCCGAGGCAGTCACGGCGCAGCAGCTTGACCACATCACGCCTTTCTGTGCCGATCTGCGCACCTTCCGGGAAGGGGAGGGGCAGTTCGATCTCTGCGCCTGCAATCCGCCCTATTTCACCGCCGGGCCGCAGAGCAGCACCGCCGCCCGTGCCACGGCACGGCACGAGACGGACTGCTCCCTTGATGACGTCTGTTCCTGCGCGTTCCGCCTACTGAAAGACGGTGGGCGGCTTTCGCTCTGCCATCGTCCGGAACGGCTGGCCGAGGTCATGAGCGTTCTGCGTGCGCACCGGCTGGAACCCAAGCGGCTGGCCTTTGTCAAAAACCGCGCAGATTCCGCACCGTGGCTCTTTCTTGTAGAAGCGCAGAAGAACCGGAAGATCGGTCTGAAGGTCGAGCCGGATATCCTCATCTCCGCCGGTGCGGCAATGTACGGAGAAAACGCAGGAAAATAAATTTTTAGGAGGCATTTTATGGCCGGAACTCTCTATATCGTAGCGACTCCCATCGGAAACCTCGAGGACATGCCGCCCCGTGTTGCGGCAACTTTCGGCGCAGCGGATTTCATCGCCGCAGAGGACACCCGGGTGACGATGAAGCTGCTGAACTTTCTCGGCCTGAAAAAGCCGATGGTGAGCTATTATGAACACGCCCTGCAAAAGGGCGAAGGCATCCTGCGCCGCATCGAGGCAGGCGAAAGCTGCGCCCTCTGCTCGGATGCCGGTATGCCCTGCGTCTCTGACCCGGGCGAGGTCATCGTCCGTGACGCTCTGGCACGAGACATCAAAGTCGTGCCGGTCCCGGCAGCATCTGCCTGTGTGACCGCTCTGGCTGTTTCGGGGCAGGACACCTCGCGCTGGGTATTCGAGGGATTTCTGCCTGTCAACAAGAAGCAGAAACGGGAGCGTCTGGCCGAGCTGCTGAACGAAAAACGCACCATCATCTTCTATGAAGCCCCCCACAAGCTCCGCACCACACTGGACGACCTGACCGGTGCCTTTGGAGAAGAACGGAGCATCACCCTCTGCCGGGAGCTGACGAAGCTCCATGAGGAGATCTGGAAGACCACCCTCGGCGAGGCGGTCGCCCATTACAAAGAGAGCGAACCACGCGGCGAATATGTCCTCGTCATGGCCGGTGCGTCCGTAGACGAGAGTGTAGGAGAGGAGCTGACCCTCGAGCAGGCGGCACAGCGTGCTTTGGAGCTGACGAAAGAGGGGTTCGGCCCCACGGCAGCAGCCAAGGCCGCGGCGCAGGGTACGCCTTATTCCAAGAGCGAAGTCTACAAGCAGCTGCTGATCTTACAGCAGGAAGTTTAATTTATCAGTTGAGGAGGAGCCCTTTCGTGACCAGACTTTTGATCCTGAGTGACAGCCACAACAGCCGGGAAGCTATTGAACGCATCCTGAAAGCCGAGGCTGCAACCATTGATGCTTTGATTTTTTTAGGCGACGGTCTGCGTGATCTTGAACTTGCGCTGACCTGTTATCCGAGACTGCGTGCCTACGCCGTAGCCGGAAACTGTGATTACGGCGCACTGGAGCCGCTGGATGGTCTGGTCGCCTTTGACCAGTGCGTCATCTTCTACACGCACGGCCATATGTACGGGGTCAAATACGATCTCGACACCCTGACCGACGCCGCCTCTGCCCGGGGTGCCGAGGTCGCTCTGTTCGGCCACACCCATATCCCTCTGGCGCAGCAGCGCGGACAGGTCTTCCTGTTCAATCCCGGCTCCTGCGGCCGCTCCTATACCGGCCCGAACACCTACGGCATCCTGACGCTGGACGGCGGTAAGGTCGTCAGTCACGAACACAAAGAGGTACCAAGAGTATGAGCATCAACGAGGTACGCTATCTGCCCGAATGCGGCAGCACCAACGCCTATGTAAAAGAGCATTTTGAAGAGTTCGGCCCGGTTGGTGCCGTTTACACCACCAACCAGACCGCCGGCCGGGGTCGTCTAGGTCGCAGCTGGGTCAATGCCGAGGGCAGAGCCTTATACTACACAGTCGCCATCCGGGAACCGCTGGCGCAGCCGTCGACCCTGCCGCTTCTGGCAAGTCTGGCCGTCAAAAAACAGCTGTCTCTCCGCTACGGTGTGGAGTGCCAAATCAAATGGCCGAACGACCTGCTGCTGAACGGCAAGAAGATCGTCGGCATCCTCTGCGAGGGTGTCTGCTACGGCTACGAGCAGCAGGGCCGGGGCATCCTGTGCGGCATCGGTATCAACCTCGCGCAGCCGCAGAGCTACTTTGACGCCGCCGACCTGCCCCACGGCACCTCTCTTGAATTGCAGGGCGCGAATGTCGACCTTGACACTGACCCACAGTGGCTGGCGGAAGCACTGACCGACTTCGGTTTCGACCGCCCGATGTACATCTTTGCACGAGAAGGTTTCGCGCCCTTCCGGGAAGAGTACAAAGCCGCCTGCGTCAATCTGGGCCGCCGTGTCACCTTCGACCTGCCGAACGGCGAAAAAGGCTCCGGTGAGGCTGTGGACGTCGATGAGGAAGGCCGTCTCGTCGTCCGCACCGACACCGGCGAGGAGCATGTTTTCACCGGCGAAGTCTCCGTTCACGGCATCTACGGAGCCGTCTGATTTTTCCCTGAAAATACAAACAAGAACCCCCTCCGACGCTTGCGGTACATCGGAGGGGGTTCTTGTTTGGGGTATTGCTTTGGTGTGAGGAGGAATCATGTGCAAGGGGAGTGGTTGCGGCCCCACTGCCCTTGTGGTTTATAGTATACCCGATTTTGAGACAAAAGTCATTACTTTCTTGTGAAAATTATGTTAATTAGCGAAAGAAATCATTTCACTTTTCTTTTAAAGCTTCTGCGTGCGCAAGACCGTGTTTAACATACGCTCTGGCATTGTGCCGGTTTGTATCGGCCTGTTCCGGGCTGACCTGTTTGATGACCCGAGCCGGGACTCCGACCACCACCGAATCATCCGGGATGCTCATTCCTTCCGGAACCAGTGCGCCTGCACCGATGATGCAGTTTTTGCCGATGACACAGTGATTCAGCAGAGTCGCGTGCATCCCGATGAGGGTGCCGTCGCCGACGGTACAGCCATGCACGATGGCACTATGCCCCACCGTGACATCCTTTCCCAGCGTCACACCGCCGCCTGCGTCGCAGTGCAGGACAGCGTTGTCCTGCACATTGCTGCCCTCGCCGACGACCAGCGTTCCATCGTCACCACGCAGGACAGCACCATACCAGACTGTCGAATCCGGTTTCAGAATCACATCGCCGAGGACAGTCGCATTGGGCGCAATGAAGGCCGCGCCCTCATCCCGGGGCATTTTTCCACCAAAGGACAGGATCATTGTTGAAAAACCACCTTTCTCTTTTCGTTCTTTTATGGTATTCTTTTAATAAAGCTCCTTTTTCAGGAGAACCTGTCACCGCCGGAGTGCGATGACCGATGGAGGATACCATTCATGCAAACAAAGTCCCTTTTCTGCCGTGCAGCGGCTCTTCTTCTGACCGTCGTGCTGGCAGTGACGGCAGCTCTTCCGGGTTTTGCCATCTATGAAATGCCCATCCCGACCGCAAACGAGGCCGAATCCGTCTACCTGTTCAATCTGGACACCGACAAGTCCATCCTCGAGCAGAATGCCGAGCAGCCCCGGTACATTGCCAGTCTGACCAAAATGATGACCGCCCTGCTCTTCCTCGAGAGCGGCAAAGACCTCAACGAGAGCATCACCATCCCGGCGACTCTGACTCAGGAGTTCAAGGACATCAAAAATGCCAACGGCAGCACCATGAATCTCCGCATCGGCGAGACCGTGCGCCGCATCGACCTGCTGTACGGTCTGCTGGTCGCCAGTGCCAATGACGCCGCCAGCGTGATCGCAATGGATGTTTCGGGCGGCAACCTGCCAGCCTTCGTCAACAAAATGAACGAGCGTGCCCGGGAACTGGGCTGCACCAGCACCTCGTTCACCTGCGTCCACGGCCTGTACGATTACGGCAATGTCTCTTCGGCAGAAGACCTCGCCAAAATTGCCGCCGCCTGCTACGCCAATGAGACGTACATGCAGGTCGCAAATACTCTGACTTACACGCTCCCGGCGACGAATCTGCACCAGAAAGAGCGGCAGATCACCTCGACCAACCTGATGCTGAATCCCGAGTACACCTACTACCGTGATTACATCCGGGGCATGAAAACCGGTTTCACCACTCTGGCCGGCCGATGCTATGTGACCTTTGCTGAAAAGGACGGCCACACTTACGGCCTTATCGTTCTGGGCTCCGACCTCGACAATATCTATCGTGAGTGTTCGGAGATACTGGATTGGGTATTTGCCAGTTTTTCTGACCGGGAACTAGTGGACACTGACACCGTTCTGACGACTGTTCCGCTGAAGAAGTGCCGCTCCGAAAAGGCTGTTGAGCTTTACGCCGCAGAACCGGTCAGCAGTTACGGCCATGCGGACGACAAGGTGACTTACACCTTCAATCTTCCCGAAAGCGTTCCGGCCACTGTCAAGAATGGCACCGTCCTCGGTGAGGCGACCATTTATCTGGACGGCTGCGAGGTCGGCACCGTGGATCTTGTCACGCACCGGGAATACACCTCGGACTTTATCACGGATATAAAAGCAACTTTATCTCTGATGGCGGCTTTGGCCGCCATCTTAATTGTTCTGGGCTTTATCACAATGGTCATGGGCGGCGGTTCGCTGAACCTCGGCCGGAAACTAAAGATGAACCGCTCAGGCAGAGCAAGAAAACGATAATCCAACTCCGAAAAGGCTTTCCCGAAAGGGAAGGCTTTTTTATATACTTCTCAGTCTCGCCGCAAAGACGGCCAGTGTGATTTTGGGGTTCACCTGTGCCGTCAGCCTCTGGATTGCCATATCCGCCAGAGAGATGGCTTTCTGTGCCTTTTCTCCCTGAACTGGGGCATGAGGACTGCCCTGCAATCCGGCCGCTGCTACGGCTCGGAAATCGGTCAGAAGCGCAATGGCTCCGGCCTTATCCTTTTCATAAGCAGACAGCAGGACTCCAGCGGCGTAGCTGTCCTGCGCCTGCGCTGCTTTTGCAAGAGCAAGAGCCTGTTCCACCTGTTTCCGGCGGTCTTCATCTTTTGCCACTGCAAGGACGGTTCCGATATGTCCATCAAACAATTCACTGTACAGTGCGGCATCCTTTTTTTCTACGCCCTGCACAGCGCAGTAATGGGCACACTCCTCCGGCGAGACAGGCGCGACGGCAAAGCTGACGCACCGGCTCCGGATGGTCGGGAGAACGCTTGCCAGCGAATCCGCCGTCAGGAGAAACAGCACCCCCTCCGGCGGCTCTTCCATGACTTTGAGCAGGGCGTTTGCAGACTCTTCATTCATCCGCTCAACATGATAGAGCAGGACGGCACGGCCATCCGCCGAAAGGCTGGTGTTAAAAATTTCGCTCCGCATGGCCTTGACCTGACTGACGAGGTAGCGGCCATTGGAGCCCATACCAGTCACGGAGATGGCTTCCCGGACAATACCCGTCTCGACCCTGCCACTGTCACGGTCACCAGCTTTGCCAACGGCACGGCAGCACTCGCCCCGAAGCAGTGCTTCGGCCGGTGCGCCGCCTGCCGGGTAGAGGTAATCCGCCGCCACGCACCGAGCCGCAAAGCCTGCTCCCAGTCCTTCTTCGCCCACCAGCAGGACGCTGTGGGTCAGGCGGCGGCTCTCGAGCATCAAACGGACACTGGATTTCAGCTCCGCGTTTCCCTCGAGACGATCGATCATCATCATAAAATCCCTCTTATCTCCGGTTTTTCCGTTTCCACTGCTCCCGGCGCACCCACGCCCGGACGCTCCGGCCTGCCTGTGGGCCAAAGAAAACGATAAAGTTGAGCATACAGAGCAGGTAATAGATTTTTCCGGTCAGGCTGGTCGTCAGGAAGCTGAATGCCCAGAGTGCCGCTGCGAACAGGCCAAAATACTTGACTCGCACCGGGATGACGAAGAAGAGCAGCACCTGCACCTCCGGGTAAAGCATCGCAAAGGCCAGCAAAAGCGACAGTGACAGGCAGTAGGTATCCGCGCTCACGCCGGTGACAAGGCAGGCGAGGATGGTACCCAACATTCCCAGAAAGAAATAGACATTGAATCGGAAGTCGCCCCACTCTTTTTCAAGAGCCGTTCCCACAAACCATGTGAAATAGATGCCCAAGATCACACTGATGGGACCGCCGCCCGAGAAGGGGATGAACACAAAGGTAATGAGCCGCCAGACCTGACCGGCAAAAAGCAGGAACCGGTTCAGCCCCAGATAGGCCGTGATGAACTGATTCACGAACAGTTCGATGGCATAGACCAAAATCTGTCCGGCCACAAGAACTGTGGTGAGGTTTGGGATGTAGTATTTTCCATATTTGCGTTCCAATCTGGATAACCAGTTCATAGGCGGATGCCTCCATCAAAAATAAATTTTCGGCTCAATTCCCGGAGCCATTTCTGTTTTTCATTGTATCATGTTTACCCCTGCCATTCAAGAAATTCCCTGTGAACAACACAGGGCGGTCGGGGCCGCTTTTTCTCTGGAATCGAAGGGCATCGCTCGTTTTCAGGCGAATTTTAAACTTTTTCCACCGGGTTTTCAACCGAATTTGTGAAAAAGACGGCCAGTTTCTCACAGTGTTTTCCACTTTTTCCACCGAGTTTTCAACAATTGCATTTTTCTCAAATTATACATATTGTATTCTTTTTCCAAATTGTCGAAGATTCCTGATGAGAAATGGGAAGTCTTTTTCTTTTTTATAAAAGAAAGTCGAGGTTTGAAATTTACTTTCTGCGGTTTTTATGATTTCCAAAATTTTCCTATCTCCGCACTGGAATCAAACCGGCTCCACTTTTCCACATCTTTTCCGCCCAAAACCGCCGTGTGGAAAACCGTTGAAAAGCTTTGGTTTTCCACACGGCCTTTTTCCGTTTCACGCTTGTTATTTTGCCTTTTTCTGCTACAATATCACATGGAATTCAAGAAAAGAGGGGATTTATATGAATATCATCGTCCGCAAATATACCGAGGGCGACCTGCCTGAAATGATCCGCATCTGGAATGAAGTCGTGGAAGACGGCGTTGCCTTTCCTCAGGAAGATGAGCTGACCGAAAGCAACGGTTCTTCGTTCTTTGCAGCACAGACCTACAATGCCGTCGCAGAAGACACTGAAACTGGAAAAATCTATGGTCTGTACATCCTGCACCCGAACAATGTCGGCCGCTGCGGACATCTCGCAAACGCAAGCTATGCTGTCAGCCGTGATGCACGCGGCCTGCACATCGGCGAAAAACTGGTGCTTGACTGTCTGGCTCAGGCAAAAGCACATGGCTTTCAGGTCATGGTCTTTAACGCTGTCGTTGCCAACAATGTTCACGCCCGACATCTGTACACCCGGCTTGGCTTTGTGCAGCTGGGAACCATCCCGAAAGGTTTCCGGATGAAGGACGGTCATTACGAAGATATCTGCCCATATTATCACGTTCTCTAAAAAGAAACGGTTCACAGTGATTTTCTGTGAACCGTTTCTTTTTCTGTTCTGTTGTTTTACATCATATTGCGGAAAACCAGCATTGCGATCTGGAAATACAGGATCAAGCTGCAGGCATCGACGATGGTGGTGATGAACGGCGTTGCCATGATGGCCGGGTCCGCGCCCAGCTTCTTCGCGGCCAGCGGAAGCATACCGCCGACCAGCTTTGCCAGAATGACGCTCAGGAACAGCGACACACTGACAACAATAGCGTAGCCGATGACATTTTCATACTGACCAGCGTAGATGAAGGTGTACATCAGGTAAATGCGCAGGCCGTTGACGATGCCCAGCACTGCACCGACGATGCCGGAAACACGCAGTTCCTTGCTGAGGACTTTCAGGAAGTCAGACGGTTCAACCTCGCCCAGAGCCAGACCACGAACCATCAGGGTACTGATCTGGTTGCCGCAGTTGCCGGCGGTATCCATCAGCATCGGCATGAAGGAGACCAGCAGCGGCAGGCTGACGAAAGCTTCCTCGTAGTGGGTCGTCACCATACCGGTAAACGTCGCAGACAGCATCAGGATGAGCAGCCAGGGGATACGCTGTTTTGCGTGCGTCCAGACACTGGTACCAAAGTAGGTCGTCGCTTCATCGGCCGGCAGAATTGCCGCCATCTTCTGCATATCCTCGGTGGACTCATCGGTCAGGACGTCGATTGCATCGTCGATGGTGATGATACCGACAAACATGCCCTCATTGTCCACGACCGGCATTGCGGTAAAGTCATAACGCTGCATCTCACGGGCAACATATTCCTGATCGTCAGTGACTTTCACGGTAACGACATTATCATCCATAATATCGGTGAGCGGCGAATCCGGTTCTGCCAGCAGCAGATTTCTCGCCGACACGACGCCCAGCAGACGGTTCTGCTCCACAACATAGCAGGTGTAGACCGTCTCGGCGTTCTCGCCCTGCGTCCGGATGGCAGCAAACGCATCGCTGACTTTCATATCCTTGCGCAGGCGGACATATTCGGGGGTCATCAGGCTGCCAGCCGAGCTTTCGGGGTAGTTCAGCAGCTTGTTCAGGCTCTCACGGGTCTGCTTGGAAGACTTTTCCAGCACCCGTTTGACGACACCGGCCGGCATATCTTCCAGCAGGTCGGCTGCATCGTCAAGGCTCATCTCTTCGATGGCACTTACCAGCTCAACATCCGAGAACGCATTTACCAGATCGTCACGAGCCTCGTCCGACATATAAGCAAATGCTTCCGTTGCAACGTCTTTTTTCAGCAGACGGAACACGACCAGACGGTTGTTCTCATCCAGCTCTTCCAGCAGCTCGGCAAGGTCGGCAGGCTGCTCTTCCTCGGTGACTTCACGCAGCTTGACATACTGCTTTTTCACCAGCAGCTTGAGCAGGCGGCTCTTGGTCAGCATTTCGGGGTCGGCCTTGACCTCTTCATCGTTGGCTTCCTCTGCTTCGGCTTCCCGGATATCCTGTTTCAGGTCTTCGGTCGCCTCTTCGCTCAGGTCTTTTGCCAGTTTCTGGCGCACCTCAGCCGGGATATCATCCGGCAGCTCCTGCACTGGGAGTGCCGCCTCGTTTTCAGGCATCGCTGCCTGCTTCTTCTCTTCTTCCATTGTTGTTCCTCCTTTTCCGTGGGAGGATACAGCAAGCCGCAATTCAAAAATCCTGTACCGCAGCGCAAATTTTCATGCGCAAAGACACGCCCTTTTTACGTTGTCTGCTTTTCAGTGCGCAAAAAAGGCGAACGCAGCCGTTTTTGTCGTCCGGTCTGCCGCATCATTCCATCGTCTTCGACTATGATCCGGGTCCATTGTCCTGCGTTCACCTCCTAAAAATCTTAGTTTAAGTTTATTATATCGCCGTAAAAAACACCGGTCAAGCCCCAAGAGTGTTTTTCCCAGAAAAACGCAGAACGCCCTCTCCGGTCTTGCGGCTTACCGGAAAGGGCGTTCTGTTTGGATATTGCCTTGGTGTGAGGAGGAATCATGTACAAGGAATCGGTTGCGGCCCCGGTTCCTTATGACAGCAGTATACCAGCTTTCACAATTGATTTCATGAAAAACCTATGAAGAAACTGTAAAAGGACTTTCGGAAAAAGTGAAAATTTCTGGCGGCATTTTTATATACAAAAACCGCCCCAGACACTGTGACCAGTGAGTGGGGCGGAAAAAACAGGATTCTGTTTTTGACTGGGGCAAGATCCCTGCAGAGCAGGTCTTATGCCGCAGGCGGAACAAGGTATCTGCAAGCAGACCTTATGTTCCTGACACACGCAAGATGTGCTTTCAAGGACCCTCACGGGTGCTTTGGTATTTCAATGAACCCCACTCTGCGCTGTCGCGATCAGGACAAAGCAGGGAAATGAAATCGATCATTGCGCGTTTGCGCGGAACCGTTCGGTTTGTACAGGAATCTCGTTCTGTTTCACCTTGGACGTTCCACAGTTTCGTACTGCTGCATTACGCAGCCATCGCCAGTACGGAGCAGCTGCCTTTCGGACTCGGTGCCGCTGCAGAAAATGTCCTCGTTGAATCAGAGGGAAAGATTACTTGTACAGCTCGACCAGACGAGTCAGATGCTCGTAACGGTCGTTTGCAACCTTCTGGTTGCGCTCGAACAGGGTCTTTGCACGCTCGGGGAATGCACGAGTCAGACGGCTGTAACGGGTCTCGTTTGCCAGCAGAGCCTGATACTTCTCGTTGTCCACAGCCTTGGAGGTCAGAGTGAACGGATTCTTGCCCTGAGCCTTGTTTGCCGGGTTGAAGGTGAACAGGTTCCAGTAGCCAGCCTCAACAGCCTTCTTCATCTCGTTTTGGCAGTTGGTCATGCCGCCCTTGACGCCGTGCAGCTCGCAGGGTGCGTAACCAATGATCAGAGACGGGCCGGGATATGCCTCAGCCTCAGCGATAGCCTTGACTGCCTGGTTCATGTTTGCGCCCAGAGCGATCTGAGCAACATAGATGTAACCGTAGGTCATAGCGATCTCGGACAGGCTCTTCTTGCTGATCTCCTTACCAGCAGCAGCGAACTGGCAGACTTCACCAATGTTGGAAGCCTTGGATGCCTGTCCACCGGTGTTGGAGTACATCTCAGTATCGAAGACCATGACGTTGACATCCTCGCCGGAAGCCAGAACGTGATCCAGACCACCGAAGCCGATGTCGTATGCCCAGCCATCACCACCGAAGATCCAGACGGACTTCTTAGCGATGAACTCTTTGCTCTTCAGGATCTCAGCAGACTTCTCGCAGCCGGCGGCAGCAGCCTTCTCCAGCTCTGCGATCAGAGCCTTTGCAGGCTCGTCGTTTGCCTTGGTGTTGTTCTTGGTCTCCATGAACTTCTCGAAAGCTGCCTTCAGCTCTGCGGAAGCCTTGTCGGACTCAGCGACCTCAGTGATCTCCTTGATCAGGTTCTCACGGATGGTCTTCTGGCCGAGGTACAGACCCAGACCATGCTCAGCGTTATCCTCGAACAGGGAGTTGCACCATGCAGGACCATGGCCGCTGTCCTTGTTGACGGTATACGGAGAGATGGAAGCGGTGCCGCCCCAGATAGAGGAGCAGCCGGTAGCGTTGGAGATGTACATCTTCTCGCCGAACAGCTGGGTGATGAGACGTGCATAAGAGGTCTCAGCACAGCCTGCACAGGAGCCAGAGAACTCGAGCAGCGGCTGGTTGAACTGAGAACCGATGACGGTATCATCAGCAAACTTGCTGGGCTTCTTGGAGATGTTGGCGACGCAGTAGTCGAAGACTTCCTGCTGATCTGCCTGACTGTCCTGCGGAACCATAGCGATAGCCTTGGTCGGGCAGACGGTGACGCACTCGCCACAGCCCATGCAGTCCAGAGGAGACACAGCCATAACGAACTTGTACTCGTTCGCAGGCTTGTTGTCACGGCTCTTGGTCTGTGCAGGAGCAGCAGCCAGCTCATCAGCGGTCAGCTGGAACGGACGGATGGTAGCGTGAGAGCAGACGAATGCACACTGGTTGCAACCGACGCACTTGGAAGCATCCCACTCGGGAACGTTGACAGCGGTACCGCGCTTCTCGTATGCAGAAGCACCCTGCTCCCACTCACCGTTAGCATTAGCAGTGAAGGAAGAAACAGGCAGGCTGTCGCCGTCCATACGAGCGATGGGCTCCATGACGTCGCGGATCTGCTTGACCAGTTCCGGACGGCCGGTCAGAGCCTTGGGAGCCGGATCAGCCTCGGGGTTAGACCAGGATGCAGGAACGTCGACCTTGTGGATAGCGTCAACGCCAGCGTCGATAGCCTTCCAGTTCATCTCAACGACGTCCTGACCCTTCTTGCCGTAGCTCTTCTGAGCTGCCTGCTTCATGAAGTTGACAGCGTCCTCGATGGGCATAACGTCAGCCAGCTTGAAGAAAGCAGACTGCAGGATGGTATTGGTGCGCTTGCCCATACCGATCTCGATAGCCTTGTCGATCGCGTTGATGGTGTACAGCTGAATGTTGTTGTCAGCGATGTACTTCTTAGCCTCAGCGTTCAGGTGCTGGCCCAGCTCCTCATCGGACCACTGGCAGTTGATCATGAACACGCCGCCGGGCTTGACATCCTGAACCATCTTCATGCCCATGTGGATGTAAGCGGGGTTGTGGCATGCAACGAAGTCAGCCTGATTGATGTAGTACGGGCTGCGGATGGGCTTGTCGCCGAAACGCAGGTGGCTGATGGTCACGCCGCCGGTCTTCTTGGAGTCATACTGGAAGTAAGCCTGAACGTACTTGTCAGTATGGTCGCCGATGATCTTGACGGAGTTCTTGTTTGCACCGACAGTACCGTCGCCGCCCAGACCCCAGAACTTGCACTCCTTGGTGCCAGCAGCTGCGGTGATGGGAGCCGGCTTGACTTCCGGCAGAGACAGGAAGGTGACGTCATCGGTGATGCCCAGAGTGAAACGCTCCTTCGGCTGATCCTTCTCCAGCTCCTTGAACAGAGCGAAGATGGAGGACGGGGGAGTGTCCTTGCTGCCCAGACCATAACGGCCGCCGGTCAGAACGACATCGTTCAGGCCAGCTTCACGCAGGGTAGCGGCAACATCCAGATACAGAGGCTCGCCCAGAGAGCCCGGCTCCTTGGTGCGGTCCAGAACTGCGACCTTCTTAGCGGTCTTAGGCAGAACCTTCAGCAGGGAAGAAGCGACCCAAGGACGATACAGACGAACCTTGACGATACCGACCTTCTCGCCCTTAGCGTTCAGGTAGTCGATGACCTCATCAGCAACGTCGCAGATGGAGCCCATAGCGACGATAACGCGGTCAGCATCGGGTGCGCCATAGTAGTTGAACAGATTGTAGTTGGTGCCGAGCTTCTCGTTGATCTTTGCCATGTACTTCTCAACGACTGCGGGCAGAGCGTCGTAGACGCTGTTGCAAGCCTCGCGGTGCTGGAAGAACACGTCGCCGTTCTCGTGAGAACCACGCATCTTCGGGTGCTCAGGGTTGAGGGCCTTCTTACGGAACTCCTCAACAGCTTCCATATTGCACATTTCCTTCAGATCTGCGTAATCCCACTTCTCGATCTTCTGGTACTCGTGAGAAGTACGGAAGCCGTCGAAGAAGTTCAGGAACGGAACCTTGCCCTCGATTGCGCACAGGTGTGCGACAGGAGACAGATCCATGACCTCCTGAACGCTGCTCTCAGCCAGCATTGCGAAGCCGGTCTGACGGCAGGCCATGACGTCGCTGTGATCACCGAAGATGTTCAGAGACTGGGTAGCAACGGTACGAGCCGAAACGTCGAAGACGCAGGGCAGCTGCTCCGCAGCGATCTTGTACATATTGGGGATCATCAGCAGCAGGCCCTGAGAAGCGGTGAAGGTGGTGGTGACAGCACCTGCGCCCAGAGAACCGTGAACTGCGCCGGCTGCGCCAGCCTCAGATTCCATCTCGACGACCTTGACCTGATTGCCGAAGATGTTCTTCTGACCTGCTGCGGACCACTGGTCCACAGAGTCAGCCATCGGAGAAGACGGGGTAATAGGATAGATAGCAGCTACATCCGTGTAAGCATATGCTACATGTGCGGCGGCGGTATTGCCATCCATCGTTTGCTTTGCTCTAACGATTGGCATTTTTCTTCCTCCATTGTTCAGAATTTGGTACCTTTTACGCGAGGCAATAGCTCTCGCGGGGCCGGAGATCCCCTAAAAGGCACTATTGCTCAGATACTATGATAACAAATTCCGTCCGGGTTGTAAATGCAAACCGCCTAGCAAAAAACCACAAAAATTCCAAAAAATTTTTGGCGGTTTTTTACGCTTGTGTTTTTTGTTGAATCCATTCTTGCGGAATTTTAAGTTTTTCCCGGTTTTTGCCTATTTTTCTTAATTTATCCTTAATTTAGAATTGACAATCGTATATGGATTGCCGTAAACTGAGGTTATTCCAATCAACCGGACAGAAAGGACAAATTGTCATGGATGCAGCTGTACATTATGAAAAAACATTGACGAGTGAAGTGCTGTTCGAGGGTCGGGTCATCACCCTGACCAAGGACACCGCTCTGCTCGAGAACGGCAAGACTGCCACGCGCGAAGTGGTCCATCACCACGGCGGTGCCTGCATCCTGCCTTATTTCGAGGACGGCACCATCTGCATGGTGCGCCAGTTCCGCTATGCGATGCAGCAGGAGCTGTGGGAGCTGCCGGCCGGCAAGCTGGAAAAGGGCGAAGACCCCTTTGAAGCCGCAAAACGGGAGCTGGAAGAGGAATGCGGCCTGACCGCCGACCATTACACCTCACTGGGCGAGTTCTTCCCGACCGTCGGCTACGATACCGAAGTCATCTACACTTGGGTCGCGACCGGCCTGCATAAGACGCATATGCACCTTGATGCCGACGAGTTCCTGACCCCCGACCGGGTGCCGCTGGACAAGGCATACGAGATGGTGATGAGCGGCGAGATCAAGGACGGCAAGACCATCGCCGGCATTCTGAAGCTCAAAGCTCTGATTTCCGAGGGCAAGCTGTGATCTTATACGAAGACGCCGCACTCGTCGTCCTGAACAAACCTGCCGGACTCTCCAGCGAGGGTGATGTTCCTGCCCAGCTCCGGGAACTCTGGGGGGACCCGGATGCTTATGTCGGCGTGATCCACCGGCTCGACACCGGCGTATCCGGTCTGATGGTCTACGCCAAAACGCCTGAGGCCGCCGCTGCGCTGAGTCGGCAGGTTACCCAAAGTCAGGAAGCATACGCGGTGTTGGATGGACGGGCGGAAGATACCGGAAACGCCTTAAAAGCTCCCTGTTTCGTCAAACAATACCGGGCTGTCATCGCAGGAGTTCCGGATGAAAAACTACCGGCAGAAGGCGTTCTCCGCGATTATCTGTTCAAGGACAGTCGGAAGGGAAGAGTCTTCCCGGTCAGCCGCCCACGCAAGGGCGTCCGGAAAGCCGTGCTGGAATACCGCATTGCAGCGGTTTCGGCAGACAAGACCCGAAGCCTTGCTGAAATCACGCTCCACACCGGGCGGACGCATCAGATCCGGGTACAATTCGCCTCCCGTCGGCATCCGCTGCTGGGCGATGGCAAATATGGCAGCCGGGTGAAGGGCAGCATCGCGCTTCAAAGTGCCGGGCTTGCGTTCCTGCACCCCATGACCGGAAAACAGATGGAGTTTGAGATCCCGATGCCAGAAGGGGAAGCATGGGAATTCATTTGAGGTTACATCATGGACAAGCAATACAAAGATGCGGAAATTTACGCGGTACTTGAACGAGAGATCATTGACTTGACGCTCCGTCCGGGTACCTCGCTGAGCGAAAATCCGCTTTGCGCACGTTTCAACGCACCGCGCTCGCTGATCCGGGTCGTTCTGCAAAAGCTGCAGGAGAACGGCCTTGTAAAGATCGTTCCTTACAAGGGCACGACTATCACCCGGCTGAACCGGGATATCGTGGATGAACTCATCTATGAGCGGACGGCTGTTGAAGCGAAGGTCTTACGGGATTTCGCACCCCGATGCACGCCGGAGCAGCGCGCACTCATCCGGCAGCGTGCTGAAGCCTATGACGCTCTGGCCCATGCCGAAACGCCGGATTACAACAAGCTCTACGAGGCTGACCGGCTCCTCCACGAGACATGGTTCGCCGCAATGGATAAGATGTATCTCTGGCGGACGCTCCAGAACGCCCACGCCGACTACAGCCGGTTCCGGATGCTGGACACCATCACCAGCGGCGGACTGGCTGAGGTCATCGCCGACCACCACAATCTCATCGACGCCATCGAGCGGTGCGATCTGGCTGCATTTGAGCCGCTGGTCGAACGCCATCTTTACGGCGGAATTCGTCGTCTCGGCTCCAAGCTCACCGGGGAATACGCGGACTATTTCGAGAACGCAGAATAATTTTCATACACAGATACGCAAAAGAGGCACCGATTCGGTGTCTCTTTTCTGATATCCGAATTGTTCCCTGTGGAACAATTTTAGTTTCTATCTCAGCCCAGAATGCCGGAGATGAAGATCTCAAGGCCGATGCCGATGAGGATGACGCCGCCAAGGATGGACGCCTTGCCGGAGAGCTTGGTGCCGAACTTTTTGCCGATGGACAGACCAGCCTCACAGATTACGAAGGTAACTGCCGCAATGATGAGAGAGCAGACCAGAGCCATCAGCCAGCCATACTCCGAGATGGTGAAGCCGACCGACAGAGCGTCGATACTGGTCGCAACGCCCTGCACGAACAATGCGCCTGCGCGCAGCTCCGAAGCTTCCTCTGCTTCTTCGCCCTTGATGCCGTCGATGAGCATCTTGCCGCCGATATAGCCCAGCAGGATAAGGGCGATCCACGGGATGAACTTTTCAAAGGACGAGAACAGCTCGACGATGGTGTGGACGCAGATCCAGCCCGTCATCGGCATGACTGCCTGAAAAAGCGCAAACGTACCGGCGATTTTTACGCCTTTGCCCTTGGACATATTCGGTTCATGCAGGCCGTTTGCCATCGAGACCGAGAAAGCATCCATTGCAAGACCGACGCCCAGTAACGCGCTGTTGACAAAAAATAAGATACTCCATTCCATAATTCTGCCTCCTGATTTGACCGGAACCGGTTGGGTGATCCGTAAGATAACAAAGACCCGGAATCGGCGCGTGACGTCCAATTCCGGGTCATTTTTTACGGCAATGACTCCATGTGTATGGGCGTTGGTACTCGCACCAAAACACATGAGTCTCGCATATTAAAGCAAGCCAGACCGCTGCAAACGATCATTATGTTGACTTGCTGCACTCCTGCAAAGTGCTTGCTACTCCCTCATGGGTATTTGTGATTGTTTGGTTATTCTATCACATCCCCAAAAAGAAGTCTAGGCTAACTTTTTAAATTCTTATCGAATCGACCACTTTGGCAAAATTACAGACCACCAAATTATTTTTTCGAGTTGGCGGGCTTGTTGGCGACCTTGAAGCGGCCTTCCATGATAGCACCTTCCATGACATTCAGAGAAGCTGCAGTCAGATCACCGGTCAGGGTGCTTCCGGATGCCAGCGTTGCGCGGCCAATTGCATCCACATTGCCCTCGATGCTGCCGGAGCAGATGATATCACGGGTGTGGACATTGCCGCCGATGCGAGACTGCGGACCCACCTGCAACAGACCCTTTGTGGTCACATCGCCCTTCACGTTGCTCGTTACCAGCTCTACGTTGCCGCCGTCGACATTGCCTTCGATATTCGCATACAGCTTGACATCGCCATCAGAGAAGACGTCGCCCTTGAAAGTGCCTGCGATCTCTACATCGCCCTTGGCGTGCAGAGTACCCTCGAACACAGTGCCCTCTGCCAGAACAGTCGTTTTCGGCTTTTCCGGAGCCCGGGGAGTGGGTACTTCTTTTACGACCGGCTGCTCGACGACCGGCTCATATTCCTTCTTCTGGGGGGGGGTGGGCTCTCTCACCGGTTCCACAGGTTCCTGTCTGCTGTTCTTACCGATGCCGAACATCTCATAAGCTGCCTGCGAAAAATTGTCCTTCTTAGCCATTTTTGTACTTTCCTCTCACGTTTTAGTTTTCTGTAGATATAGATTGATAGTGGAAGCTGATCGGCTTCACCGTGCGGTCCAGCGCGGCAAATGTAAATCCCTGCTCCCTCAGCGTATCAATGAGTTCAGGCAACGCCTCAACGGTCGTCTTGCAGTGTTCTGAGTCATGCATCAGCACGATACCATGATTTTTTCCTGCGGAGTATTTCGTGATTCCATTCAGGATGGTATCAGCAGAAAGAGACTTGCTCGTAGCATCCTCAGCCGAAAGGTTCCAGTCATAGTAGCGGAAGCCACGGCGGAGCATCTCCGCAATGATCTCTTTATAATTGCCCTGATTATAATTGTTCAGACTTCCTCCCGGGAAACGGAATATCGTAGGTGTTACACCGACTTCATCCCGCAGGAAGGTGAACAGCTTATAGAAATCTGCAAGAAAATCCTCGACAGAGTTGTATATCGTGGCGTAATCGTGGCTGTAGCTGTGCATTCCGATCGCATGGCCTGCGGCAGCAGCCTTTCTGATCCGTTCAATAGACTGTTCGTCATCATGTCCGATCACGAAAAAAGTCGCCTTGACATTCTTCTCATCCAGTATCTTCAAGATCTCATCTGTCCGATCCGAAGGGCCATCATCGAAGGTAAGATACATGGTCTTGGACGACTCTTGGAAATCCGGCAGGGGCGTAGACGCATAGAAGTCCGGATAGAGTTCCTGATAGTCGATCGCTTCCTGCTGGGACGCCGGAGACGAATCCTCTCCTTCACTTTCTGATGTTTCGGAGTCTGCCGTTTCGCTCGAAGCCTCGTCATCCGTTTTTACGGTAACAGCCGACGCCTGAGCATGTTCTGATTTTTTCGCTTTTTTGTACCAGTGAACCGCCAGCGTACTGGGGAGCAGCACGCCTAGAACGCAGAATAGCAGGATCATGTTCTTGAAAAATTGGACACTTCCGAAGTATGACTCCTTCTTTTCCTCCATTTTCTCGTTTCTATCGTTGTGTTTCTGGTTATCCGGTATCATTTTTCACACTCTACCCTATTCACAAATTATCTCCTTAAAGATACATCTACTTTTCGTTTCTGTCAAGGTTTGTTCCGGACAAAAACAAAGCCTGCAAGTCATTTTTCTTTCTCGGAAGAATGCTTACAGGCCTCATTTGTATTCTTGGCCGGGTTTAAGCCTCATCGCTAGTATCAGTTTCCGGTTTTTCTTCAGCGGATTCTTCATCGGCGGCTTCCATTGCAGCCAGCTGCTCTGCAGTCGGCTCCTCGTCGCCCTCCTCAGCCTCGATCTTCTCAGTCTGTGCCTCGTCATCGTGATCAGTACGAGCAAGAACCATGACCTTATCGTTCTCGCCCAGACGCATGACACGGACACCAGAACCATAACGGCTCTGGAGTGGGATCTCATTGGCGTGGAGACGGATGATGATGCCTTCCTGACTGCTCAGCAGGATATCATCCACATCATCGACGATCTTGACCGCCGCGACCTTATCCTTATTGGCGTCATAGTTGCGGATGCCCTTGCCGCCACGAGCCGTAATGCGGTAAGTGTCGATATCAGAACGGCGACCCTTGCCGTTTTCGGTGACCGTCAACACCGTGCCACCCTCACGGCAGATGCAGACGCCCACGACTTCATCGCCCTCAGCCAGCTTGATGGCACGGACGCCATGACCGCTGCGGCCCATCGGACGAGCATCCTCTTCATTGAAGCGGATCGCCTGACCGTTGCGCGTCGCAACGATGAGCATATCGTGGCCGGAAGTCAGACGGGTCCATGCCAGTGCGTCGCCCTCGTTCAGAGCGATACCAATTAGACCAGTCTTGCGGATATTCGCATACTGTTCCAGCGGCGTGCGCTTGATGAGACCCTGCTTGGTGACCATCGTGACGTAACCGCCCTCGCTGGCTGCATCCTTGCTCTGGCAGATCATGTTGGTGACCTTTTCGCCCTCGGCCAGCTGGAGCAGGTTGACGATGTTGCTGCCCTTGCTGGTGCGGCTGCCTTCGGCGATGGTATAGCCCTTGATGCGGAAGAGACGGCCGCGGTCGGTGACGAACAGGACATAATCGTGGGTGGAACCGACGAACATCTCCTGCACGATGTCTTCTTCCTTCCGGGTCATTCCGGCGATGCCGCGGCCGCCGCGACGCTGCGCCTGATAGGTGGCCTTGAGCTGACGCTTGATATAGCCGGCCTCGGTCAGAGTATAAACACACTGCTCCTCGGCGATGAGGTCTTCAATATCGACCTCACCATTGACCGACTCGATCTCGGTGCGGCGTTCGTCGCCGAAACGCTTCTTCATATCCAGCAGTTCATTCTTGACGATCTCGAGAACACGGGCGTCGTTTGCGAGGATGTCTTCCCAATTCTCAATCTTTGCCTGCAGGCCGCTCAACTCTTCCTCGATTTTGAGGATCTCGAGACCGGCCAGACGACCCAGCTGCAGTTTCACAATGGCATCCGCCTGCAGATCATCGAAGCCGAACTGCTCCATGATAGCAGCCTTTGCCTCTGCCATACCGCCCTTGCAGGAGCGGATGGTCGCGATCAGTTCATCAACGATATCGGTAGCCTTTTTCAGACCCTCGAGGATGTGAGCGCGCTCTTTCGCCTTTTTCAGGTCATACTGGGTACGGCGGCGGACGACCTCATCCTGAAACTCGACGTACTTCTGGATCATCTGCTTCAGGGTCATGACCTTCGGGACCTTGTGGTCGATGGCCAGCATGATGACGCCGACGGTATCCTGCAGCTGGGTGTACTGATACAGCTGGTTCAGGATGACCTGTGCATTGGCATCCTTGCGGATATCCACAACGATGCGCATACCTTTGCGGTTGGTCTCATCGTTCAGACCGGTGATGCCCTCGATCCGCTTATCTTTGACAAGCTCCGCCATATTTTCGATCAGACGTGCTTTGTTCACCATATACGGAATTTCCGTAATAACAATTTGGGTGCGGCCGTTCTTGGTCTCCTCGATGGTCGCACGGCCGCGCAGGGTGATCTTGCCGCGGCCTGTTGCATAGGCGGCGCGGATACCGCTGCGACCCATGATGATGCCGGCAGTCGGGAAGTCCGGGCCTTTGATATATTCCATCAGACCTGCGAGGTCGATGTCGGGGTTGTCGATATACGCCACACAGCCGTCAATGACTTCGCTGAGGTTGTGGGGCGGAATGTTGGTTGCCATACCGACCGCAATGCCCTGACTGCCGTTTACCAGCAGGTTGGGGAAGCGGCTGGGCAGAACGCTGGGTTCCTTTTTGGTCTCGTCGAAGTTCGGATCCCAGTCAATGGTGTCCTTGTCGATGTCGGTCAGCATCTCGACCGCCATCCGGCTCATACGAGCCTCCGTGTAACGGTAAGCAGCCGGTGGGTCACCATCGACCGAACCAAAGTTACCCTGACCATCGACCAGCGGATAGCGCAGAGAGAAATCCTGTGCCAGACGGACCATTGCATCATAAACCGATGCGTCACCATGAGGGTGGTAAGAACCCAGCACCGCACCGACGGTATCGGCGGATTTGCGGTATGCGTGGCTGGGGTCATTGCCGCGCTCGTGCATGGTATAAAGAATACGGCGGTGGACAGGTTTCAGACCATCACGCACATCCGGAAGGGCACGAGCCACGATGACCGACATGGAGTAATCCAGAAACGCCGTTTCGATCTCCTTCTTGACGTCCCGGATGATCATCTTGGTACCGCTGCCCGGTATCATCACATAATCTTCTTCCATTTGTTCCTCCAATTAGGTTAGACGTCCAGCTTTGCGTACTGGGCGTTCGTCTCGATGAAGCGGCGACGAGGCTCGACCTGATCGCCCATCAGGATGGTAAAGGCTTCGTCGGCCTTCTCCGCATCCTCGATGGTGATCCGGACGATCACGCGGTTTTCAGGGTTCATGGTAGTCTCCCAGAGCTGTTCCGGGTTCATCTCACCAAGACCCTTGTAGCGGTTGACCTTTGCGCCCGGCATCTCCTGCGAGAGGATCGCCATTTCCGCGTCATTGTAGGCGTATTTGACCGTATTGCCCTTCTGCACCTTGAACAGCGGCGGCTGAGCAACATAGACGTGACCCTGCTCGATGAGCGGCCGCATATAGCGGAAGAAGAAGGTCAGCATCAGGGTGCAGATATGAGAACCGTCGACATCGGCATCGGCCATGATGAACACTTTGTCATAGCGCAGTTTCGAGATATCAAACTCATCGCCGATACCGCAGCCCAGAGCCAGCACGACCGGCATCAGCTTATCGTTGCCGTAAATGCGGTCTGCACGGGCTTTTTCGACGTTCAGCATCTTGCCCCACAGAGGCAGGATGGCCTGGATCGCAGAGTCACGACCCATCTTGGCCGAGCCGCCTGCAGAGTCGCCCTCGACGATGAAGATCTCTGTACGGGAGGGATCTTTTTCACGGCAGTCTGCCAGTTTTCCGGGCATTCGGCTGGTTTCCAGCGCGCTCTTGCGGCGCACCAGCTCACGGGCCTTCTTTGCGGCGGCACGGGCACGGGCAGCCTGCGTTGCCTTCTCAAAGATAGCCTTTGCAACACCGGGGTTCTCCTCGAAGAACTCCATCAGCTTGGTGTAAACCATGTTGGAGACGAGGGTGCGGATCTCGGTATTGCCGAGTTTTGCCTTGGTCTGGCCCTCAAATTCAGCCTCCTGCAGCTTGACCGAGATGACGCAGATCAGACCTTCACGGACGTCTGCGCCGGACAGGTTCTCGTCTTTATCCTTGAGCAGGCCGTGGCTGCGGCCATAATCGTTGAACACACGGGTCAGGCTGCTGCGGAAACCCTCTTCATGGGTACCGCCATCCGGCGTATTGACGTTGTTTGCAAAACTCAGGACCAGCTCGTTATAGCTGGAATTGTACTGCAGAGCGATCTCCGCCATGCCGCGGTCGGTCTGCCCCTTGAGGTAGATGACGTTGGGATGCAGGACTTCGAGATTGCGCTTTTCGTTCAGGTAGGTGACAAAGCTCTTGATGCCGCCCTCATAGCACATGACCTCGGTACGATAGCAGGGCTCACCCTCCTGACCGTCCTCAAGAACGGGGGTATACAGCTCACGCTCATCGGTCAGGGTGATCTTGACGCCGGCGTTCAGGAAGCTCTCCTCACGCAGACGCCTTTCCAGCGTCTCAAAGTTATAAACCGTCGTATCCTTGAACATTTCCGGGTCCGGCTTGAAGGTGACACGGGTACCGGTCACACTCGGGTCGACCGTACCGACACACTTGAGTGGGCCGTCCGGGTCGCCGCGTCGGAAAGTCTGCTCATACTCATGACCGTCACGGCGAACATTGACCGTCAGCCACTCGGAACAGGCGTTGACGACCGATGCGCCGACACCATGCAGACCGCCGGCAACTTTATAGCCGGAGTTCTCACCGCCGAACTTACCGCCTGCGTGCAGGATGGTGTAGACGACAGTAACCGCCGGCAGGCCGGTATCGGCCTGAATATCAACGGGGATGCCGCGGCCGTTATCGGTGACCTGAATGATATTGTCCTTCAAAATCTTGACTTCAATGTGGTCGCAGTAACCAGCCAGAGCCTCGTCGATCGCATTATCTACGATCTCATAGACCAGATGGTGCAGGCCTCGCTCACCAGTGGAGCCGATATACATGCCCGGACGCTTCCGGACTGCTTCCAAACCTTTCAGGACTTGAATCTCACTCGCGTTATATTCATGGTCGGTCGCAGTCTCGGCGTTGGTGCTGGTAATAATTTCCTCTGCCATTTCCTTTCTCCCTTATATCAAATTTCTGTAAAAATCTATTTCAAAGCGATAAAAAACCGCTGTTTGGCGATCACTCGAATTTCTGTTCTGCACGGCGTTTGAGCGCGGCAGGCGACAGCTCGGACAGATAGACGGTATCCACCGGTGCATCCGCCAGAACATAGCTCTGCGGCAGTTCATCCGAAAGGCTGACGACCGCACCGTTTTTCTGGGCATAGTTCAAAAATTCCCGGCCTCGCGGAGAGACCGTTGTTGTTTCCAGATTGAAGATGCCGATCACATCCCGGTCATTCAGGACGTAATCCCGGCCCAGATGCAGATACATGAGATTCTCCTATCTGTATAAAAATCAGGCACGGCTCAGAACGCCGCCATTCATCCGGTATACCTCACCGTCTGTTTTCAGGAAAGCGGTATCATCGCAGCTGGTGACGAAAGTCTGCTTTTCGCGCATCCGCGTCAACAGATACTGCTTGCGGCTGTCGTCCAGCTCACTGAGGACATCATCCAGCAGCAGAACCGGATGTTCACCGGTGATCGCAGCAGCGGCGGCAGCTTCGGCCATTTTCAGGCTCAGAACCACACTGCGCTGTTGGCCCTGGCTGGCGAACACCTTCGCCGGTTGACCGTCCAGCAGAAGCTCCAAGTCTTCCCGGTGTGGGCCGCAGAGACTCTGACCGGCACGGAGTTCGTCGCTCTGCCGGGCCTTCAGCAGAGCTGCCAACTCACCCGGCTCGAATTGCGCCGCATAGCGCAGGGTCAGACGCTCCGCGCCGCGAGAAAGCTCCTCGTAGTTGGCACAGGCAATGGGCGTAAGCTGTTCCAGATAAGCACGACGCCGCTGCTGGATGGCCTCGCCCTGCAAGGCAAGCTCTGCGTTCAGCACTTCCAGCATTGCCGCTTTTTCGGCGTAAGAACGCTCTCTTCCGATCACGGAACGCCGTATCAGTGCGTTTTTCTGCCGCAATGTCCGGACATAGCGGCGGTAGGTCGTCAAGTAACCCGGATAGAGCTGACAGAGGGCAGCATCCAGAAATTTCCGTCTCCCCTCAGGTGCGCCTTTGACAAGGCTGAGATGTCCGGGGTCGAAGACGACTGCCGGAAAACTGCCTGCCAGAGAAGCGGCTCGTTTGGGTGCGGCTCCATTGACCGATGCCATCCGACCGGGCCGGGTCGAATCCGGCGCACCGATGGTGATCCGGACACGAGTCGGGTCATCCGGGTCGGATGTCTCCTGCTGTGCGCGGAGGGTCGATGCCTGCAATACCGCAAAGGGTTCACCACGACGGATGAGTTCGGCATCCTTTCCGCCCCGGAAGCTCTTTCCGCCAGTCAAAAGCCAGACAGCCTCTAAAAGATTGGTTTTTCCCTGTCCGTTGTTGCCGCAGATAACAGTCAACTCCCGGCCGGGCGTCAGGCTGGCAGAAACGATATTTCGATAATTTTGAACTTCTAACGAGAGCAGACGCATTTAATTGCCCTGTCCGATAGTAACGGTCTGGCCGTCCAGTTCAATGACATCACCGGCACGGCATTTTTTACCGCGCATGGTACAGACTTCGCCGTTGACCTTGACTGCACCGCCCTGCACCTGCTCCTTGGCTTCGCCGCCAGTCTCGCACAGACCTGCGTATTTCAACAGAGCATCCAGCTTGATAAATTCGGTATGGATGAGAATTTTTTGCATAATTACGCCTCTTAATCGTTTTTGAACCGGACGGGCAGGACCAGATATAAGAAATCGTTTCCATCTGCCGGCAGTACTTTGACCGGGCTCAGAGGGCCGCTGATCTCGAGCCGCACCTGTTCGGTACGGGCATTGCGGAGAGCGTCCAAAAGGTAGCGATTGTTGAAACCGATTTCAACTTCATCGCCCTCACACTGAGCGTTGAACTCATCTACCACACGGCCCAGATTGGTCTGGCAGCGGACAACGACTTTACCGGCAGTAAAAGAGATGCGGAGAGGATTTTTTAAACGTTCTGTAATAATCAACGAAGCACGCTCGATGGTCTCGATGAACTCTTTTGTATCCAGAGTGACCCGGGTGCGGCTGCCTGCAGGGATAACGTTGTGATAATTGAGGAACTCGCCCTCAATGAGGCGGCTCATGATGGTGTAACCGGCGGTCATGAACACGACATAGCGGCGGTTTGCGCAGATATGGACTTCCTCTTCGTCATCGTTTGCCAGAAGGTGGCTGACTTCGTTCATGGTTTTGCTGGGGACGATGATGCGGATATCTTTTACTGCGTTGACCGGGCGTTCAACGATTGCCAAGCGGTAGCCGTCCAGTGCGACAATGGTCAGTTTATTGGGCTCAATTTCAAATAATTCACCGGTATGCGCAGGTTTTTTCTCATCCTGACTGACAGCGTACAGGGTACGTTCGATCATATCACGAAGGACGCCGGTCCTGATGGTCATGGTTTCCTCAGCTCCGGTATTGGGAAGCTCCGGGAAATCCGTTGCGGCCATTGACTGGATTTCGAATTGTGCGACGCCGCTTTGGATGGTGGTTTTACCATTTTCTGCTGACTGGATGGTGATTTGTCCAGCTGGCATCCGGCTGATCATGCTGCTGAGCAGCTTTGCGTTCAATACGATTTCACCGGGCTCTTTGACATTGGCTTCAATAGTCGTGACGATGCCCATTTCGAGATCGTAGCCGGTAAGGGTCAGCTGAAAACCTTCGGCTTTCAGAAGGATACCTTCCAGAACGGGAGTGGTTGAGCGTGCTGTGACTGCTTTGGAAACGCCGTCAATTGCAGTACTCAGAAGGGTCTTATCGCAGATAATGTTCAAGTTTGCTCTCTCCTTCTCAAGAAAGTTTTTTTTCACATAGGGAATTGGTTGTTTCCCATAGATTTGGATGTAGAATCCTATTTTCTATATTGAACTTGTTGTAGTAATCGTAGTAGAGGGTGGGGAAGATGTTGAAAACTCGGAAAAGCTTTGGAATGATGGGGAAGTTTCGTTTTCCACCGGTTTGTGAAGTATTGTGAATGGAATGTTGAATGGTGTATCTTTCGGATACTTTCCACAGTGGATGTGAATTTCTGAAGTTGAATGTTGAAAACTCGGTGGAAAGAGTGGAAAGATTCAGCCTTTCACCACAATATCTTGTTTTGTTTTGCACGTTTTGTTCCGATTTTTCTCTATATTTAGGGATTTGAATTTGAAAAAGTGAGACTTTTCCGGCATTATGCTTTGACGTTTTTGATGATGTCGCTGACCGTTTCGCGCAGATGCTGGTCGTTTTTCATATCGCGTTCCATCGTTTTCAGGGAGTAGACGATGGTGGAGTGATCGCGGCCGGAGAATTCCCGTCCGATTTCTTCCATGCTCATCCCGGTGACTTCACGCAGGATATAAATAGCGACGCGGCGTGCGGAAGCGACATTTGCATTCCGTTTGGTGCCGCGGATATCGGCAGGAGAGACATTGAAGGTACGAGAAACTTCGCCTACGATCTTCTCAATGGTGACCGGAACCGGCTGTGTTTCGTTCAGGATGTCCTTGATGGCGTTCTGAGCAACACTGATGACCGGCTGGATGCCTTCGAGCATATAGTAAGCGTTCAGTTTTTTGACTGCACCTTCCAGCTGACGGATATTATTTTTCAGATGGTTCGCAATAAATTCCGCGACATCCTCAGGCAGGTCGAGGTGGAGAAGTTCCGCTTTCCGTTTGACGATAGCCACACGGGTCTCGAAATCTGGCGGCTGAACATCGGCAGTCAGACCCCACTCAAAACGGGTGCGCAGCCGCTCTTCAAGGCTCTTGATCTCCTTTGCCGGGCGGTCGGATGCGATGACGATCTGCTTGTGAGCGTCATGCAGGGAATTGAAGGTGTGGAAAAATTCTTCCTGTGTCGACTCTTTTCCGGCGATGAACTGGATATCGTCCACCAGTAGCAGGTCGGCGACACGGTACTTCATCCGGAAATCCTCCGTGCTGCCGGCACGGATCGCAGCGATCAGCTCATTGGTGAACTGCTCGCAGGTGACGTACATGATAACAAAATCGGGGTGGGTGCGTTTGATCTCGGTCTGGATGGCTGTCAGCAGATGGGTCTTGCCCAGACCGGAACCGCCGTAGATGAACAGCGGATTATAGGCTCCGGAAGGGTTTGCTGCCACTGCCTGCGCTGCGGCGAACGCGAACTGGTTTGATGGGCCTTTGATAAAATTCTCGAAGGTGAACTCATAGTTTCCCTGCGGAGAGGCCGGATTTGCTTCGTACTGCTGGGCAAGCACTACCTCATGCGGCGGCGTGCTGGGTACAACGAGGGTGATATCCACGTCGAAGCCCAGCACGGTCTTGAACGCCTCCTTGAGCAGGCCGAGGTAGCGGTCGGTGACGATCTTGCAGATAAAATCGTTCCGAACCGAGAGGGTAATGTGGCTCGAGTCCTCAAAGCTGATAGGCTCGAGGCCGTCGATATAGAGATTATAGGTCGGCTCGGCCATCTGTGTTTTGCAGTAGCTCTGGGCGGCCTCTAAAACGTCCTTGAAAGAATCCATAAAACATCCACTCCATTGAAGTTTTCAACAATGCTGTTGATACTAGGTTAGTATACCACAAAAATCTCCCTGCGTCTATATTACTATAAGGTAATTTATAATACATAAGAAAAGACGTATCTTCGTCTGGCCAAAAGTCTTGTGTCCAACAGGAAAATAAGCCACAAGATATGGTGGATAAAATGTTTTCCACTGGAAAGTGGTGAAAAAGTTGAAAATCTTTTCACAGAAAAATTCTCAAAAAGTTTGAAGGAAAGCGAAAAAAGTGCTTGACAGAAGGGGATAGTGTGCGATATACTGTTGAATTGCAAGCCTGTCCCCATCTGGGACTCATAGAAAGACCCCATTTCAGGGGACAAGTTTTTACGGAGGATACAACCATGAAGAGAACTTTTCAGCCCAAGAAGCGTCAGCGCAAGGAAGTTCATGGCTTTCTGACCCGCATGAGCACCAAGAACGGCCGCAAGGTCATCAATGCTCGCCGTGCTAAGGGCCGCAAGAGCCTGACTGTCTGATCTCGCTCCATTGCGATGGGTCAGGCGCAGAATTGAACATGCGCACAAAAGGCCGCTGATAATGAATTGGCGGCCTTTTTTATTTACACATTTGACCCTGTGTTGACGTTTTAACTAAAATTTTCGGAAAGAATTGTACTGAAAAACGCGCTGACACACTTTCAAAGTCGGCGTTTTTTTGCTATACTGACAACTGAGCATTGCCTTTTGGCAGGCGGATGCTCTTCAAATCGAATTTTCAAAAAGGAGGTGCCGGAAAATGCGCTATCGTCCGATCCGACGCAATAATGAGTTTGGCCGGGTGTATGCCAAAGGAAAGTCCTATGTCAACCCGGCACTGGTGCTTTACGTCCTCAAGACCCGGAGCAAAAAGACCCGTGTGGGTCTGACGGCCACCAAAAAGGTCGGCCATGCTGTCCAGCGCAACCGTGCGCGCCGGGTCATGAAGGCGGCCATTGACGAGCATTTGGACTACAATATCGGCGGTTATGACCTCATCTTTGTCGCTCGCGGCATAACGCCCCACCTGAAGAGTTGGCAGCTGAGCAGTGTCGTTGAAAAGCTCTTCGCACAGGCTGGTCTGCCCGATAAGGCAAAGCGGCCGGACGCACCGCCGCCGGCAACGGTTCCGCCAGCCCGGAAACAGAAATCTGCTCAGTGAGCAGACTGGAACGCTTCCGGCATCGCTGCCGCCGCGCACTCTGTGCGCCTATCCGCTTTTATCAGCGGTTCATCAGTCCGGCACTGGGCCGGAACTGCCGGTTCAGTCCGTCGTGCAGCAATTACGCGCTGCAGGCTATTGAAATACATGGCTGTGTCAAAGGTCTGCTGCTGACGGCTGCCCGGCTTCTCCGGTGCAATCCGTTAGGGAGATGGGGCTTTGACCCTGTACCGGAAAAAGGCCGCTGGGTGAACCCGGCACGGAGACTCTCTCCGGCAAAGCTGTTTTCCACCCGTCATGATGGAAAACGTTGAAAACTATGCTTCTTGTGACGCGGCGTACTGTGGGCGGCGTGTCCTTCGATAAAAATAATACGTCCCGTGCCACAGACGGGGCAGAATGGACGAAGATATGAATCCTTTATACATCCTCGGCTGGCCTCTCGGCTATGTAATGGAGTGGATCTACAAACTGATCCCGAACTACGGCTGGGACATCATCCTGTTCACCCTGCTGATCACGCTGGTAAAAATTCCTCTCCAGCTCAACCAGCAGAAGAGCATGGCCCGGATGTCCGCATTCCAGCCCATGCTGTTGGACATCCAGAAAAAGTACAAGGACAAACCTGAAAAGCAGCAGGAAGAGATGCTCAAGCTTCAGCAGTACGGCTATAAGCCCTCGGCTGGCTGCCTGCCGATGCTCGTCAACTTCCTTGTTATGTTCGGCGTCATCGAAGTCGTGTACCGTCCGCTGCAGCGCATCTTCCACATCGGCACCGATGCCATCACCGCAGCAGGCGAGGCTCTGACCGCACTGGGTATCAGCTTTACTACCGTCACCCGTGATACCAACATCATCGCGCAGGTTCTGGCCGGTGAAAGCACTGTCACCAGCTGCTTCACCCCGGATCAGGTCAGCACCATCACCGAGTTCGGCCAGCACATGGACTTCTTCGGCATTGATCTGACCCGTGTGCCGCAGTACAGCCTGGCAGCGGAAAATCTTCCTCTGCTGATCTTCCCCATTCTGGCAATCGTCACCATGTTCCTGTCCACCCACATCAGCATGAAGGCATCCGGTCAGGAGATGCAGGGCAGCATGAAGCTCACCATGTATATGATGCCGCTGATGTACCTGTTCTTCTGCTTTACCGTTCCCTGCGCATTCTCCCTGTACTACGTCGTTTCCAACATCCTGATGACCGTGCAGAGCATCGTCATGAAGAAGATCTACGACCCCGAAAAGATGAAGCAGGAAGTTCTGGCAGAGATGGCCGCACGCAAAAAGGAAGAAAAGCGTGGTGTGAAGAGCACCACCATCAAAGTCACCGACGAGAAGACCGGCAAGACGGTCGAGAAGAACATCTCCGCAAGCGAGATGAACAAACGTCGTTTGGAGTATGCCCGTCAGCTGGACACCGAACGCTATAAAGACGAGCGCACCGTGCCGCTGAGCGAGCTGGAACACAAAAAGGAGGACTAACGGTTATGATCCGTACTCAGGAAGCAACCGGCAAAACGGTTGACGAAGCACGCGCAAAAGCCTGCGCCCTGCTGGGTGTTCAGGCCGATGATATCAACGTGAGCTATGAAGTTCTGGAAATGCCCCAGAAGACTGGTTTTCTGGGTCTGAAACTGACTCCGGCTAAGGTCCTTGTCAAGGTAGAGGAGCCGGATGCTCCGGCACCTGCACCGGTCGAGGAACCGGCTCCGGCCGTCGAGGAAGCAGCCGCTCCTGTTGAGGAAAAAGCCGAAGAGCCTGCTCCTGCTGTGGAAGAGCCTGAAACTCCGGAAGCACCGGCTGAGCCTGCTGTGGAGCAGGCAGCTCCCGAGGCAGCACCTGCTCCGGCAGAAGCTGCAAAAGAGCCGGTCGAGGAAGGCGAGGAGTCGGAGGTCCCCATCAATATCGAGGAGAACGCAAAGGTCAAGGCTGCGGTCGAGTACCTGCGCGAGGTTATCACCCTGATGGGCGTTCGGGACGTCACCTTCAGTGCCGTGCAGAAGGGCGAGGCTACCATCATCCGTCTGGATGGTGAAAAGCTGGGCGCACTCATCGGCCGCCGTGGTGAGACGATGGAAAGCCTGTCCTATCTGGCAAGTCTCGTCGCAAACCGTCTCGAGGGCGAATACATCAAGCTGGGTCTGGATGTTGCAGGTTACCGCGGCAAGCGCGAGAGTGATCTGACTGCATTAGCACAGCGCATTGGCGCAAAGGTCCGCAAGACCGGTCGCAGCTTTGCGATGGAGCCGATGAACCCCTACGAACGCCGCATTATCCATTCTGCCATCGGCAAGATGGAAGGCGTCCGAAGCGAGAGCAAGGGCGAAGGCCGTGACCGCCGTGTTGTCATCTATTCCACCGACCCCAACGCCCAGACCGAGAATACTTACGGCGAGCGTCGTCCGCGCGGCGGACGGGGCGGCAATGGCCGCCGCCCGAACGGAAACCGCGGTGGTTATCGCGGCGGCGACCGGAACGAGCGTGGCGGACGCAGCGGCGGCTACCGTGGCAGCCGTCCTTCTCGCGGCCCTCGTCCGAATAACATGCCGGAGCGTACCTACGCTCCCCGTGATGCTGAGAATGCGGCACCGGTCGCGCCCAAGCGCACCGAGCGTGTAGATGATTTTGCTGATTTCAGCTTCGGCAAGATCGAGATTTGATTTCTGACCCGGAGGAACTGCTGCGCATATCGTGTACAGTAGTTCCTTTTTTGTTGTAAAAAATAAGCAGGCTATCACTGGTATTGATACCAACCCCCATATTACGCGAAAAGATAGAGGATTCTCCAAATGAGTCCGACCGTTACACAAGTCATCAACAGCTGCCTGCTCAGCATGAGGACTGCCACAGCATGAAGCGCACCCGTATGGCGGAAGCAAACTGCTTTCTGGGTCTGGATAATCCGCGTCAGCATGAACAGGATTCTACCCTGCTTTCGTCGATTCGGTTTTTCATAAAGCTGGTCTCAAGTACGGGATGAACTATGTTAAACTGTTGGAGGAAAGAGTCTTACTTTTTCGGGATATAGAGAATTTGTCTAAAAATGAGAGAAATTTTTCTCTGTAAAGACAATTGAAAAAGAGAGTTTCAGAACGTAAACTTGAAGCTAGTGAAAGTACCTATGGAAAGTGGAGGTTTCTTTATGCAGAACAAGATGATTTCCCGGCGTAATTTCCTGAAAGTGGCGACTGCGTCCGCTACTGTGGCGGCGGCAGGCTGCCTGACCCCGGCTGCTTCTGCCTGTGATGTCAAGAATCTGTGGAAGATGGATCTGCAGATCCTAGCGACCAGCGATACCCACGGCAAATTTGACCCGTGGGATTACGCTGCCAACAAAGCAGATGCTTCGGGCAGTGTGGCACAGCAGGCGACTGCCATCAAGGAGAACCGCACCGATACGACTCTGGTGGTCGACGCAGGCGATACCATTCAGGCAAACTCGGCGGAGCTGTTCCTGAACGATGATGTCCACCCGATGATCGCAGCAATGAACGCCATCGGCTATGATGTCTGGACGACAGGCAACCATGAGTACAACTATGGCATGGACGTTCTGGAAAAGGTCATGGCAGAGCAGAAGGCCAAAGTCCTGACCGGCAACGTATACAGCCCGGAGGGAAAGCCTCTGGCAGACGGCTATACCATCATCAATAAGAAGGGCGTCAAGATCGGCGTCATCGGCATGGTCACGCCCAACATCAGCCGTTGGGACGCCAAGAACCTGACCGGCTGGACGGTCACTAACCCTGCGGATGAATCCCGGAAGATCATCGACCAGATCAAGGATAAGGTCGATGTCATCGTCGGAGTCATGCACATGGATATCGACAACGAGTATGGTGTCTACGGTTCCGGTGTCACCGATCTGGCAAATGCCTGCCCGGAGTTCGACGTTATCGTTGCTGCTCACGGCCATAAGAGCATCCCGAACAAGATGATCAACGGCGTTCTGGTCGTGGAGAACAAGAATGCCGGTGCAACGGTATCCGAGATCCATCTCTACCTCGAGCGTCAGTGGAACGGCAAGTGGAAGGTCGTCGACCGCACATCTGAGAATCTGACGATCAAGGATTATGAGCCGGACCCGACTCTGACCGAGCTGCTGGCTTCCTACGATACCCGTGCCAAGGAAGACGCTGTGACGCCGATCGGTGAGCTGCGCGGCGGTGACCTCGCACCTCAGAACGAGATCCCTGAAATTCCTCAGCCGATGATCGAGGATACCGCGATGCTGGATTTCGTCAACGAAGTTCAGATGTACTACACCGAGGCAGCGGTCTCGGCCTGCTCGATGACCTCTATGACTTCTATGGCAAAGGAAGGTGTCCTGCGCAAGTGCGATATGGCAAATATCTACACCTACCAGAACACCCTGTACAAGCTGCAGATGAAGGGCTGGCAGCTCCGCCGTTATATGGAGTGGTCGGCAGCCTTCTTCAAGACCTATCAGCCGGGCGACCTCACCATTGCATTTGACCCGTCTACCCGTTTCTACCTGTATGATGCATTTGAGGGTGTCAACTACGACATCGACATTTCGCAGGAGCCGGGCGACCGTATCCGCAACCTGACCTGGCTCAACGGCACACCGGTGGACGATAATGATAACTTTGTCGTCGCCGTCAACAACTACCGTGCAACGACTCAGCTGCTGGCTTATGCGGATATCTTCACCGCAGGCGAGGAGCTGCCGCAGCTGCTGGAGGTCGACGTCCGTGGTGATATTGGCGGTGTCCGTGAGCTGCTGGGCGAGTACATCCGCACCGTCAAGGGCGGCGTCATTGAGCCGAATGTGGACTATAACTGGAAGATCGTCGGCAACAACTGGGATGCCGCAGAGCATCAGAAGGCTGTCCAGCTGCTGAACGAGGGCAAGCTGAAGCTCTCTGAAAACGCCGACAGCCGCACGCTGGCAGGCAAGGCCATCACCGAGGCCGATATCGCTGCCTTCTAAATTTTTCTGAATCCTCTGACCCTGCCCGAAACTGCGGCAGGGTCTTTTTATTTTGTACAATTCGTGGTACAATAAATTTAAGTATCCCTATCAGAAAAAGTCGGAAACACAGCGCAAACCACTGTGTTTTTTCGAGGAGGAAGAGACGTGATCGAGAAGCTGTACAGTCTGCTGTTCTATGCAAGTGCGGAACCAGAAGACCTTAAAAGCTGTAAGGCGGAGATCCAGCAATCGAATAGGAAAAAGCTCATCAGCTATCTGAGCATCAGTTGTGTGTTTCTGTTCGCGCTGGCACTGCTGTCTCTGATGCCCATCGGCAGGGAAGTCCTGTGGCGGAACCACATGGCGTATGGGATCGGTCTGGCCGTCTGCATCGGTCTGCTGCTCGTCGCGAAAGTCTTCCCGGATAAAAACGGCTGGCTGCTGACTTGGGAGATGTACGTCTTTGAGGCGGCCATCTATGTGCTGGGCATTTACATCGGCGTCGTCTCGACCACCGACCAGCCAGCGACCAGTTTTCTGGCATTTCTGCTGGCGGTGCCGCTGGTGTTTATCATGCGGCCCATCCAGAGAATTTTAAACATCATCGTGTTCGACATCGCCTTTATGGTCTGCGCAAGGATCTTCGAGGAGCCGCGCATCGTTTCGATGGATATCATCAACGGCGTGGTGTTCGGAATTTTGTCCTGCATCCTGTCCACCTTTGTCATGACGACGATGTACGAGAATTTCATTGTCCGCAGCAAGCTGCGGCAGGTAGCGGAAAATGATCTGAGTACCGGTCTGCTGAACCGGAATGCCTACGAAGAAAAAGTACGGGATTATCCGGTGCGCTGCTCCAATACCCTGAGCTGTGTGTATGTGGATGTGAACAATCTCCATGAGCTGAACAACACGCAGGGACATGCCGCTGGTGACCGGATGCTGCAGGTGGTAGGCCGGAGCTTGCAGGCTATTTTTGGCGCGTCAGATACCTACCGCATTGGCGGTGATGAGTTTATCGCTTTTGCCATCGACGAGCCGGCAACTGAGGTGCGGCAGATGGTGAAGCATTTTACCGATGCCGTGGAGACGCAGGGATATTCGGTCGCAGTGGGTGTTACGACCCAGAGCGCAGGCGGCATCGACATTGATGCGCTGGTCAAGATCGCTGAACAGCGGATGTATGTGGACAAGAACAACCACTATCAGCATCTTGAGCGGACACGGTAAGACAGAGGAGGAACTTGATGCAGAATTCAACCATTGCGGCCATTGCGACCGCTCCCGGCGCAGGCGGCATCGCCGTCGTCCGGTTGTCCGGGCCGGAGAGTTATCCCGTGGCGGCGAAGGTGTTCCGTCCGGCAAATGCAAAAAAGAGCGTTCTGGACGCAAAAGGCTATACGGCACTGTTCGGACAATTTGTGGAAGGGGAGGACGCATTCGATGAAGGAGTCGCCCTCTTTTTCCGTGCGCCGCACAGCTATACCGGTGAGGATATAGTGGAGCTGTCCTGTCATGGCGGCAGCGCAGTCGCCCGGCGGCTGGTGGAAGCCTGCATTGCTGCCGGTGCATCACCGGCAGCTCCCGGCGAGTACACCCGGCGTGCCTACCTGAACGGCAAGCTGGGTCTGACGCAGGCCGAAGCAGTCATGGATCTGATCTCTGCCGATGGCCGACAGGGTGCGGCTCTGGCCAATGCGTCCCTTTCGGGTGCGCTGGCGAAAAAAATCGCGGCTGAAAAAGAAGCCCTGACCGGCCTGCAGGCACATCTGGCCGCATGGGTGGATTTCCCGGAAGAGGACGTGCCGGAGCTGGATGATGTGCATCTGAAAACAGTGCTGTCTTCCGTCCGGGAGGAGCTGGGTGAACTGATCCGGAATTACGACGCCGGAGCAGTCCTCCGGGAAGGTGTCGACTGCGCCATTGTCGGCAGGCCGAATGCAGGTAAATCGACCCTGCTCAATCTGTTGGCCGGATTTGACCGTGCCATCGTCACGCCGGTGGCCGGTACGACCCGGGATGTGGTGGAGCAGGCGGTGCGGCTTGGAGATGTCCGGCTGAACCTCTTCGATACTGCCGGACTCCGGGAGACGGAGGACGCCATCGAAGCCGAGGGCATCCGCCGCAGCTGGAAGAAACTGGACGAGGCCGGCCTGATTCTGGCAGTCTTTGACGGTTCCGAACCGCTGACAAAAGAAGATCTCAGCTTGGCGCAGCGTTGTGCCGGACGTCCGGCTATTGCTCTCGTCAATAAAGAGGATAAGCCGACCCGGTTCGATGCAGAGAGCATCGCGCCGTATTTCGCAATGCTCATTCCGGTCTGTTGTCAGGAAGAAGGGGCGAAAAAGCTCATTGCGGCAGCGGTTGCCCGGCTGCTGGGTACAAATCAAATTGACCCTCATGCCGCAAGCCTTTCCGGACAGCGGCAGCTTGCGGCAGCGACGCGCGCACGGGATGCTGTGAACGGTGCGTTGGACGCCATCGCAGGCGGATTTGGTCTGGATGCCGTGTCAGTCTGCGTGGACGATGCGCTGGACGCGCTCTGTGAGCTGACCGGCGAAAATGCGTCCGAAGCAGTTATCAATGAAGTATTTGAACGTTTTTGTGTGGGCAAATAAACCTCTCAGTCATCGCTCTGCGATGCCAGCTCCCCTGTGAGGGGAGCCAAAACAGAGGAAATTACCGACATTTAGGGGAAGTATAGGAATGAATCACTTAGGTGACTATGATGTTATTGTAATTGGCGCAGGACACGCCGGGATCGAGGCGGCACATGCCGCCGCAACGCTGGGCGCAAAGACTGCGGTATTCACGATGAGTCTGGATGCCATCGGAAACATGCCCTGCAATCCGAGCATCGGCGGAACCGCAAAAGGTACGCTGGTCCGGGAACTGGACGCTCTGGGCGGCGTGATGGGTCTGGCCGCGGATGCGACCTATTTGCAGAGCCGGATGCTCAACAAGGGCAAAGGCCCGGCGGTCCACGCTCTGCGAGTCCAGACCGACCGCAAGCGGTATCATGAATATATGAAACACGCGCTGGAGCTGACGCCCGGCCTTGCCATCCATCAGACGGAAGTGGTTTCCATCGAGGTGGAAAATGGCCGGGTGAAAGGCGTTGTGACCCAGCTGAACGGAGAGTATGGCGCAAAGTGTGTCGTCATTGCGACCGGCACCAACCTCGGCGGCAAGATTTTTGTGGGTGACGCATGGTATGCTTCCGGCCCGGATGGAATGCACGCCGCAAACGCGCTGACCGAAAGCCTGAAAGCTGCCGGTCTGCCGCTCCGCCGGTTCAAGACAGGAACACCGGCTCGTGTCCATCGGCGGAGCATCGACTTCTCGAAACTCGAGTGTCAGCCCGGCGACCCGGACAATGAGCTTCAGCCTTTCAGCTTTATGACCGACGCACCGATGCACAACAAGGTCGAATGCTGGATCGCCTATACCAATCCGGAGACGCATAAGATCATCCTCGACAATATTCAGCGCAGTCCGCTTTACGGCGGCATGATCGAGGGCGTTGGCCCGAGATACTGCCCGTCCATCGAGGATAAGGTGGTGCGCTTTGCCGGAAAAGACCGGCACCCGATCTTTGTCGAGCCGTGCGGTGAGAATACCGAAGAAATGTATTTACAGGGTGCGTCCAGCAGTCTCCCGGAGGATGTGCAGAATGCTTTTTATCGGAGCATCAAGGGTTTTGAGAATATCGAGATCATGCGCCCGGCTTACGCCATCGAGTATGACTGTGTAGACCCGACCAGTCTGGAAGCAACGCTGGAAAGCAAGGTCGTGCGTGGTCTGTATGGAGCTGGTCAGTTCAATGGAACCTCAGGCTATGAGGAAGCCGCTGCACAGGGTCTGCTGGCCGGTCTGAATGCTGCCCGGAATGCAAAAGGGGAGGAACAGCTCATCCTGCCCCGTCAGTCCAGCTACCTCGGAACGCTGGTCGATGACCTTGTGACGAAAGGCGTTATGGATCCCTATCGAATGATGACGAGCCGCAGCGAATATCGTCTGACCCTCCGTCAGGACAACGCCGACCAGCGGCTGACGCCCATCGGCCGGGAATATGGTCTGGTGCAGGATGACCGCTGGGAAAAATACCAGCATACGCAGGACATCCTTGCCAAGGAACGCAGGCGTCTTCATGAGAGCCACCTGCGCACCGCCGATTTGCAGGCGTCTATGACGAATGCCGGTCTGACTCCGGCGGCAGAGGGCGGCATTGCGGAGGAACTACTCCGCCGTCCGGAGATCTCCTATCCGCTGCTGGCCGGTGTTATTGGCTGGGGCGAGGAGATCACGCCCATGCTGGCTGAGCGGCTGGAAACAGAGATCAAATATGCTGGCTACATTGCCCGACAGGACCGGATGATCCGGGAAGTTGCACGGCATGAAAAAACACGGATACCGGATGATTTTTCGTATGAAAATCTGACTGGGCTGACACTGGAAGCCCGGGAGAAACTGGCGCGTATCCGCCCGAAAAACCTCGGACAGGCCGGACGCATCCCGGGCGTTTCGCCCTCGGATGTGGCACAGCTCAGCATTGTGCTTGCCAGCGTGAAACAATAAGAGGAATGAACTATGGAACTGACACTTTATGAGGGCCGCCCGGAGGACTGCACCGGACGTCTTGGAAAAGAAATACGCACCTACGATTGTTTGGATAAACTGGGGATGCAGTATTGGCGCACCGACCATGCGTGGATGAAAGCGGATACAATGGAAGACTGCCGTATCATCGACGATTGTCTGGGTGCAACGGTCTGCAAGAACCTGTTCCTTTGCAACCGGCAGAAGACGAATTTCTATCTGCTGATGATGCCGGGCGACAGGCCTTTCAAGACCAAGGAGCTTTCCGGTCAGCTGGGGATCTCTCGTCTGAGCTTTGCTTCGCCGGAAGATATGGAAAAATACCTCGACTGCACGCCCGGTTCTTCTTCTATCATGGGTCTGATGAACGACCCGGAAAACTATGTTCAGCTGCTCATGGATGAAGACGTCGTAAAAGGCGAGTTTCTGGGGTGTCATCCCTGCATCAACACCTCGTCGCTCAAACTGCGCACCGCCGAAGTTTTGGAAAAATTTCTACCTGCCGTCCATCATGAGCCGGTGTATGTCCACCTGACCGGAGAGTAAGAGAAAGGAAAATAGATGATCGATAAAAACAGACTCGAACAGAAGTGTTCCACATGGAACATCTCGCTGACCGGAACGCAGCTCGACCAGCTGGACGCATTTGCGGAGATTTTGGTCGAGTATAACCAGAAGGTCAACCTGACTGCCATTACTGACCCTGAAGGCATCGAGGATAAGCACTTCCTCGACAGCCTGCTCTTTGCATCTCAGCCGGAAGTGGCAGGAAAAATGGTGGACGTCGGAGCCGGAGCCGGTTTCCCGGGCATTGTGACGAAGATCTATAAGCCGGAGCTGGAACTCACCCTGATGGAGCCGACAGGAAAGCGAGTCGACTTTCTGAAATATGCCTGCTCTCAGCTGGGTCTGACCGGCGTAGAGTTTGCGAAAGAACGGGCCGAAGAAGCGGCCCGGAAGGTCTGGCGAGAACAGTTTGATCTGGCATCTGCCCGTGCCGTTGCCGCACTGCCTATGCTGGCCGAGTATTGCCTGCCGCTGGTGAAAGTCGGTGGAACTTTCCTTGCGATGAAGGGTTCTTCCGGTGAGGAAGAGCTGACCGCAGCGCAGGGGGCCATCAGGAAACTGGGCGGTAAGTACGAGGAGACCCGTACCTTCCATCTGCCGGGCGGCGACAGCCGCACCCTCATCCTCTGCAAAAAGATTTCGCAAACTCCGACAGCCTATCCCAGAAACGGTGGGAAAATTGCGAAAAGTCCACTGAAATAACGAAGTATCGAATAAATGATGTAAGACCCTGCCGAACGAAAGTTCTGGCAGGGTCTTGGTTTTTCTGGTACACTGAGTGCGTGGCGAGGATAGTTTTCCACGCTTTCCCGGGAAAAGGTGGAAAACAACGCCAAAAATCAGTGAAAAACCAGATAAAGGGGCGATATCATGTTTGAACGAAAGAAAACCGTCGGAAAGATCTATCTTCTGCCGGTGGACGAGATACATCCTTCGCCGTTTCAGGCACGAACGAATTTTGACGAGCAGGAGCTGGCCGGACTTGCGCAGAGCATCCGGGAAAACGGCCTGCTTCAACCGGTCTCTGTTCGGAAAACCGAAGATGGATACGAGCTTGTGGCGGGCGAGCGGCGGCTTCGAGCCTGCAAGATGGCAAAGCTCGGGCAGATACCGGCCGTTCTCTGCGAGTATTCCGATGAGAGGACGGCGGCACTCGGTCTGCTTGAGAACATCCAGAGAGAAGACCTGAACCCGTTTGAGCAGGCGCAGGGACTGCGAGATGTGATGGTTCTCTGGGATTGCACACAGGCGGAGGCGGCAAAACGCCTTGGCATGGCACAGCCGACCTTTGCAAATAAACTCCGTCTGCTTCAGCTGACCGCTGACCAGCGGCAGTTCATCCTTGATAATGGCCTGACTGAACGTCACGCCCGTGCCGTTCTGCGTCTGCCGGAAAACCGTCGGAGCGAGGCACTTATCACCATTGCCAAGCGCCGGATGAATGCCCGGACAACGGATCTATACATCGAACAGCTGCTCAGCGAGACGGCGCAGGGAAAGCACCATATCTCGATGGTGAAGGACGTTCGCATTTTTGTGAATACCATCGACCACGCCATCCGTCTGATGACCGATAACGGCGTTCCGGCCACCGCCCACCGGGAAGAACGGGACGGCTATATCGAGTATACCGTCCGCATCCCTACCGCCGCCGCACAGAAATAGTGTTCCATGTGGAACAAAACACTGCATCTTTCGCTCGCAAATGCGGGAAAGATGCAGTGTTTCGTGGGTCTATCGGGAAATTATTGCAAAGGAAAATAGAACAAAATCATTACCAGCCGTGTTTGTGGATAGTACGAGTCTCTTCTACTTCATGGGAGAAACCACGTCCACAGGAATCGCAGATGTAGTAGTGGGTCAGTGTCCGATACTGTTCGGTGTCCTTATAGCGCATATCGCCGGACGAACAGGAAACATAGCCGGAAAGTAGCCACGGACTGACGACTGTTGTGTTATAGCGGTAGGTTCCGCCACACTCAGAACAGGACTCGGTATAAGAGGCCACCTCCGGGAGAGGTTCAAAATCCGTATCTGCCTTTTTGGATGCGGCAGACGCCGGGAAAATCAGCGTGGAACAGAGCAAAACGCCTGAAAGCAGAGTTGCAATCAATTTTTTCATAAAGATGACCTCCCCTTTTTAAAATGAGAAATATTTACCAAGCATGATTATGGAGAGTGTGAGTCTCTTCCGTTGTAGAAGAAGAACCACTGCCACAGTAATCGCAAGCATAGTATTTAGTTATAACACAATACTCTTCAGTGTCGTTATAACGAGGATCGCCAGATGTGCAGGGAACATAAGCACTGAAAAGCCAAGAACCAGTAGTAGTTGAAACATAACGAATTTGTCCGTAATTACAATCTGGACAGAGCGCAGCATACGGAGCTACGTCAGGAGTGGATACAGGAGGAAGCGCAGAAGCGGATGTGGGAGAAAGCAACATGGAACCAATCACAACACTAGACAATAAGGCGGTAACAAGACGTTTCATGATATAACCGCCAGTACGTTATTAAGGACTAACTTTGGTAAATTTATTATATCACAAATATTATGATATGGAAACTGAAAAGATGGATAAAAATTGTCCGAAAAAGTTGTGCAAGTAAATAAAAACTTCTGGGGAGCAGAAGCGAAAAATAACAGGTGTTTTCTCTTCAAAAACCCTCGCTGATGTGCTATACTAAAATGTACAGGGAGTCTGCGGACGGGAAAACGCAGAGCTTCGACCGCAAAATGTTCCATGTGGAACAAGACTTTTCTCAGAGAGGAAGAAAGCGTGTGGCAAAGATTGTTGCAATCGCAAACCAGAAGGGCGGCGTGGGCAAGACGACGACAGCCGTAAATCTTTCATCCTGTGTCGCGGCACTGGGCAAAAAGGTGCTGGTCGTTGATCTCGACCCACAGGGCAACACGACAACAGGCTACGGTATCCCGAAACGGAGTATTGAGGCCGGTACTTATGAGCTGCTCATCGGAGAGACGGAGACGAAAGACGTCATCCGGAAGACGGAGTTTCGTACCGATGTCATCGGATCGAACACCCGTCTTGCAGGCGCGGCCCTTGAGATGATCGACATGACCGGCCGCGAGAGCCGTCTGCGGAAAGCACTGGCAAGCGTTCAGCAGGACTATGATTTTATCTTTATCGACTGTCCGCCCAGCCTCGATCTGCTCACGCTGAATGGTCTGTGTGCCTGCGACAGTGTACTGATCCCGACCCAGTGCGAATATTACGCGCTGGAAGGTCTGTCAGAGCTGATCAGCACCCTGAAGACCGTCCGGAAAAAGTATAATCCCCATCTGGATATCGAAGGCGTCGTCTTTACCATGTTCTCGGCCCGGCTCAACCTGACGGTGCAGGTCGTGGAGCAGGTCAAGAAGTATTTCGGCTCAAAAGTCTATAAAACGACGATACCTCGCACGATTCGCCTTTCGGAAGCTCCGAGCTACGGCCGCCCTATCAATTTCTATGAACCGAACGGCAAGGGCAGTGAGGCGTATATGGATCTGGCGATCGAATTCGTCAAGAATAACTGTCTGCGCAGCACCGCGCCGAAACGCCGCCGAAAAACTGCCGTTGTGATGGAACCACAGAAAAACGCACTGGAAGAAGTATAAACAGGGGGGATTCAGTTCATGGGAAAAGGAAAAGGAGGGCTGGGCCGAGGCCTCGAAAGTCTGTTCGAGGATGCGTCGCCCAGTTTTGAGTCCGATGCCCGGGTCGAGATGCTCCCTCTGCGAGAGATCGAGCCGGATCCGGATCAGCCGCGAAAGAACTTTGATGATGAGTCGCTGGGAGAACTGGCGGCCAGCATCGCCGAGCATGGACTGCTCCAGCCCATCGCTGTCCGGCAAAAGGCCGCAGGCGGCTATCTCATCGTGGCAGGCGAACGCCGGTGGCGTGCCAGCCGGATGGCCGGCCTGACCGAAGTTCCGGTCATTATCAAGGATGTGACCGATGAACAGGCGATGGAGCTTGCGCTGGTGGAGAATCTCCAGCGTGAAGATCTTGACCCGGTGGAAGAGGCGGCTGGTATCCGGGAGCTGATGGTCCGCTGTGACCTGACACAGGAGCAGGCGGCGCAGAAACTTGGCAAGAGCCGGAGCGCATTGGCGAATACGCTGCGTCTGCTCAATCTGCCAGATCTCGTATTGGAAATGCTGAAAGCCGGTACCCTGAGCATTGGCCACGCAAAGGTCATTCTTGGCCTGCCGACGCCGGAACTGCAGGAGCAGGCGGCACAGATGGCAGTGGACAACGATCTCAATGTCCGCCAGACCGAAGCTCTTTGCAAAAAGCTGACAAAACCGGAAAAGGCACCGGCAAAACCGGCATTGCGCAGCACACTGCCGATCGAGGTCGAAGAGAGCCTCAAGCAGGTGCTGGGCAACGAGGTCAATGTGGCCTACCATGACGGAAAAGGCAAGCTGACCGTCCATTTCTATTCGGATGAACAGCTGAGAGCCTTTGCCAACCTGCTGGGAAAATATCAGAACGAAGCGATCTGAGGCGGAACCACACGCCTTTGAACGGTATGGGAGGGAAGCCTCCTGTGCGAACAATAGAGTAAGGAGAGTTATCATGCTTGATATCAAATTTGTCCGTGACAACCCGGACGCTGTCAAAGAGAACATCAAGAAGAAGTTTCAGGACGCAAAGCTGCCCCTCGTCGATGAGGTTATCGAGAAGGACGCAAAGTACCGTGAGTGCCTGAAAGAGGTCGAGTCTCTCAAGGCTGCACGCAATAAGCTGAGCAAGGCAAACGGCCCTCTGTTCGGTCAGCTGAAAAAATGCACTGACGAGGCACAGAAGGCCGAGATCCAGAAACAGATCGACGCCAACAACGCCGCTGTCAAGGCAGATGCTGACAAGATGGCAGAGCTGGAAGCAGAGGAAGCAAAGCTGTCCGCTCGCATTCAGGAGATCATGTACACCATTCCCCAGATGATCGACCCCAGTGTTCCCATCGGCCCGGATGACAGCTACAATGTTGAAGCACAGCGTTTCGGCGAGCCGGTCGTTCCCGATTTCCCCATCCCGTACCACACCGAGATCATGGAGAGCTTCGACGGTATTGACATGGACGCTGCAGGCCGCGTTGCCGGCAATGGTTTCTATTATCTGCTGGGCAACATCGCCCGTCTGCACGAGGCAGTTCTGGCTTATGCTCGTGACTTCATGATCGACAAGGGCTTTACCTATGTCATCCCTCCCTTCATGATGCATGGCAATGTTGTGCAGGGCGTTATGTCCTTCCCTGAGATGGACGCCATGATGTACAAGATCGAGGGCGAAGACCTCTATCTGATCGGTACCAGTGAGCATACCATGATCGGCCGCTTCATCGACCAGACCCTCGACGAGGCAACTCTGCCCCTGACCCTGACCTCTTACAGCCCCTGCTTCCGTAAGGAGAAGGGTGCCCACGGCATCGAGGAGCGCGGCATCTACCGTATCCATCAGTTCGAGAAGCAGGAGATGATCGTCGTCTGCCGTCCCGAAGAGAGCGCAGACTGGTACGAGAAGCTCTGGAAGAACTCGGTCGAGCTGTTCCGTAATATGGAGATCCCTGTCCGTCAGCTGAACTGCTGCTCCGGCGATCTGGCTGACCTGAAGGTCAAGAGCTGCGATATCGAGGCATGGAGCCCCCGTCAGCAGAAGTACTTCGAGGTCTGCAGCTGCTCCAATCTGGGCGATGCACAGGCACGCCGCCTGCACATCCGTGTCAAGGGCAAGGACGGCAAGACCTACCTTGCACACACCCTGAACAACACCTGCGTTGCACCTCCGCGTATGCTGATCGCATTCCTCGAGAACCATCTGCAGGCAGACGGCAGCGTCACCATCCCGAAAGTCCTGCAGCCCTATATGGGCGGCCTTGAGGTCATGGTCCCGACCCATAAGAAGAACGGCTGAGTTTTAAACAAACGCCTGAAAATAAGTTGAAAAATGCCGCTTGTGTCCGATGAGACGCAGGCGGCATTTTTGATGCCGGAAAGGGGGAAATGAAAAAAGTAAATTTTTTTGAAAAAAGATGTTGACAAATCGCCCTTGTCTGGATATAATAATAAAGCACCGTTCAAGTGCGACAAATAATGTGGCGGTATAGCTCAGTTGGCTAGAGCATTCGGTTCATACCCGAAGTGTCACCGGTTCGAATCCAGTTACCGCTACCATGTTACAGAGTTTCGCTAAGATATGGGGGACGGTCGTCCGCAATAGTGGATGATGGAAGTCGGAGGTTTTAGCGAAGCTCTGTATTTGTAAGGCCCGTTGGTCAAGCGGTTAAGACACGGCCCTTTCACGGCTGTAACATGGGTTCGATTCCCGTACGGGTCATGAAAAAAGCTCTCAATCCTAAGATTGAGAGTTTTTTTATTCTACCCGTCCGAGGAATCGAACAGAATCTTTATTATTCCCTATATTTCTCCATCATCTCTTTGAACAGCACAGCTGGAGAAGGCGGCGTGTAGGTAATGGCGTTTGCACCGGCAGCGATGGTCTCCGAGATGCTTTCGCCGGTCTTGCCGCCGCTGGCGATGATAGGAACGTCCGGGAACTCTTCCCGGATCTTCCGGACGATGCGAGGCGTGTCGGTGCTGCATGCAACGTTCAGGATGGATGCGCCTGCATCCAAACGGGCGGCAATGTCTGTGTCTTCTTTCGTTACCGTGATGATGACCGGGATATCCACCACCCGGGAGACTGCCAGCAGATTGAGGTCGGAGATGGGGGAGTTCAGAACAATACCCATTGCACCCTGACCCTCCACATCCTGTGCAAGGGTCAGCGTCCGGACACCTTTGGTGGTTCCGCCGCCGACACCGCAGAAGACCGGAATGTACGATGCCTGAATGATGGCGTGGCTGATGGCCTGCTGCGGCGTGAACGGATAGACTGCAAATACAGCGTCAGCATCGCAGTTGCGGATGATGGCGAGGTCGGTCGTAAATACAAAACTTTTGAGCCGTCGGCCATTGACGACGATGCCGCTTGCAGAATAGACCTCCTGCGGCATCTTGAGGATATGGCGCAGACGGCTTTCTACATTAGGGGAACTCTTCTTTTCAGTACCCATCCCCAAACCCTCCTGAAATCAAAAATGTGCTGTTTATTATAGATTCCGTCCGTGGACAGTTCAAGGAAGTTTCTGTGAACGATTTGAAAAATTGATATATACATGGCAAAATAGATTCCCAAAATCTATCATACTCCCCATAAACAGACTATTTTACAACAATAGTCTCTGCGGTTACAATAAAAGCACAAAAGCAACCGAAAAGAGGAAAACAGGGAGGCTGTCATTATGGGCTTTTTAACTGGAAAAACGGTTCTTATCACTGGCGCAGGACGTGCTGTTCTGAAAGATGGCATCAATGTCAACGTCGTCTGTCCGCTGGCATGGACGGCCAAGCTCGAGCAGTTCAAGGAAGCTTATCCTGATGCGTTCAAGGCCAACGTCAAGATGTCCCCGATGAGTCACTACGGCAACGCCGAGACCGAAATCGGCCGTGTCTGTGTCCGGCTGGCAATGCCCGATTTCAAGTATATGTCGGGCGAGACTCTGACGCTTGAGGGCGGCACGCCTGTTTCTGTATTTTATTCGTGGTTTGCCTTGTGAACGAAATCAAGGATATCCGCCGGAACTGAGGCCAGCGCATCCGCACCGGCTGCGGTCAGCTCTGCACGGTCGCGGAAACCCCAAAGCGCACCCATCGCAGGCAGACCGGCGTTGTGTCCGGTCAGGATGTCCACGTCACTGTCGCCCACGAACAGAGTGGAACCTGTCTCTGCGCCGAGGTCTTTCATCAGGGAATAAACACCAGTCGGATCAGGTTTGGTCGGAACACCCGGACGGTTGCCGCGAATGATGGAGAAATTCCCGGCACCAAAATAATGCTCGATGATCTTTCCACAGAGAGGGTCAGCTTTGTTGGAAAAAACCGCCGTCTGGATGCCCTCGGCTTTGAGCGCGTCCAGCAGTTCCGGAATGCCGGGATAGGGAGCAGTTTTGTCTTCCTTGTGGGCGTCGTACCGGGCGGTGAACTCCGCCAGCGTTGCGGCCAGTTGTTCGGGCATCCGAGAGGATTCAGGTGAGAACCGCTCGATGAGCTTCGGGATGCCGTTGCCCACCATGTGCTTGAACTGCTCGACCGTAAAGGTCGGCCATCCATGCTGTACGCAGACCCAGTTTCCGGCGTCAGCAAGGTCGTCGATGGTGTTCAGCAGGGTGCCGTCCAAATCGAAAAGAATCGTTTTTATCATGGGAAATGCCTTCTTTTTTATATCATTCTAATATGGAAAAACAGCGTTCCGCTTCCTCTTCGGGAATGCTGCGAACGTTCAGTTTGATTTTGCCCGGGAAGGTCAGTGTCAGGGTCGTTCGCCGGACAGAGTATGCCCACGGTGACTGCACCGATGTCAGGCAGAGGTCGGGGTGGAGCGCACAGATACAGTGAAGATATAATCCCTTCTGCCGCCGGAGGGTCAGACGGCCATCCTGCGGCCAGATCCCCTCCTGCCGGTAGCCCATCCATGCGCCAGCCAGAAAAAGCAGACAGATGAGGGTGGGGATCATCAGGATAGGCGTCATTGTTGGCAGTGTGTACCGGGAAACTAACACAAGCAGGAGACAGACGGCGAACGGTGCGCCTGCCGGGGCAAAAAAGAGAAGACTCCGTTTCCGGGTGTCAGCAAGAAATTCGGGCGGCATCCGGAAATCCGGCAGCAGCTCCCGGAACATCTCTTCTTCACCGGAACGGTAGACGAAAAGGGGAAGCTCCGGCGAACAGCAGCCTGCTGTCACAAAGACCGGCCAGCGGCGCATCAGCCGGGCGGCCGGAGAAAATCGGACATCCGCAAAGCTGATTTGGGAGCTGCGGACACGGCACTCGAATTTCTGAAGCCATCCGCCTTTACTTCCGATCTGTTCCTCTGTCCGCCAGACCTGATAACGTACCGTCTGAGCAAAGCTCCGCAGCAGGCTCGTACCGAAGACAGTCGCCGCCAGTACCACTAACCATGCAGCACCGGCCGGCAGCCAGCGCGCCGCCAACGCCGCAAAGAAATTCAGCTGTGCGAAAGCAAGGGTCTGGGCGTCCTGCGGCAGCTGTTCCGTTTCCCGGATCGCCAGAGCCAGCAGGGTAAGCGTTGAGATGCTGTTTGCGCCAAGCAGAACCAAGGCCATCCGCTCACTGCCGCCGGGTCGGTGGATGGTGGGATGCTCGATGGGAAGCAGTCGGTCGGCCAGCTCCTCAGCATCCGCTTTCTCTAAGCAGAGGGAGAAGGTCTTCTTCTTGGGCTGACCGGTAGGGTACAGCACGACCCGGCTCGCGTCGCCCAGACGGAACAGCACCGGACGTTCGATGGTGAGCGCGGCCAGAGCCTCGCCCGAGATGGAACGGTCGAACCGGAAGAAGAGCTTCCAGTGAATGTGCAGAACATCACGGTCGTCCAGCGACCAGCTGCTTGCATTGAGAATGCCCCAGCTGATACCGGCCATCAGCGCGAAAATAATGAGGTCCTGCTGGAGTGCTGTCCAAAGAGCCGACCAGTTTCGCTCAAATAGAACGTTGATGAGGGGCAGCAGATAGACCGCCAGAGTCTTTCGCAGAAAGCGCAGGGCCAAAAAGGGGTGAAACCGCTTTTCTGTCGTCATGATTCGTCCTCCGCGAGGAGGTGCGCCAGCAGCCCGGCCTGTGATGCAGGAACCGCCGGAAGGAGCAGCTGGGAACCCGGTGTGGAGATGAGGAGAAGACTGGTGTTTGCCAAACGGAGCAGCGGTGTGCGGAGCTGGTAGACGCCGGTGACGGCTCGTCGTGGAATGACCTTCCGCACCGGTAAAACCATGCCGGAATAAACGGTCAGGGTGTTCTCGCCCAGCACCGCCGCAAAGCTGCAGGCTCGGACATAGAACAGCTCCAGCAGCCCACACCAGAGCAGGCAGAAGACCACACCAGCAAAAACGCTCTGCCAGAATGCGAACGGTGCGGCCAGCAGGCCGGGAACAGCGCACCAGACGCAGAGGACAGCCCGGCCTTTTGGCGGAATGATAACGGCAGTTCGCCGCAGCTCGCGCTCGGTCACTTGTCGGAGAGGCCCCACGCCTCAGTCAGAAGATGAAGGGTATCGTCCTGCGTCAGGCAAAGGATATGATCCCACGGCAGAAGCACCGTGTTGCCGTGAGGAATGATAAATTCAGTATCCCGGGTGATGCTGACTAGGATCGCGTTGCCCGGCATAGGGATGTCCTTGATCTGCTGCCCGGCAAATTTAAAATTCTCCGGCAGCAGAATCTCGTTCAGGCTGGCTGTGCCGCCGCCCAGTGAGAGCAGCTGACGGATGGTGTCCGTCTCGATCTCCCGTTCAAGGATGTGGCTCAAGTTGTCGGTGCCGCAGACAACGGTATCAACGCCGAGAGTGTGGAGCAGCGTCCGGTTTTTCGGATTAGATGCTCGGGCCACGGTGCGGTTCACGCCGAACTCCTGCTTCGCGATTTGACAGGCGATGAGGTTATCCTCATCGGAGCCGGTCACGGCGACAAAGGCGTCGCAGCTGGCAACATCGGCGGTGCGCAGGGTGTCTACGTTGACGGAACTTCCGCAGATGACCGGCGTATCCAGCGTGTCCGCCAGCATCCGGCATTGTGCTTCGATCGGCTCAATGATGATGATGGAATGGTGATTGGCGAGCAGGCTCTGCGCCAGATAACGTCCGACCCGGCCGCCGCCGGCAATACAAACTTTCATATAAAGACCTCGTTGTAATGAAAATTATTTCGATAGTGTCCGGAAAACTGCCTGCTCGGTCAGGACGGTCGGGCAAATCGTCTCGATGCCGTAGTATTTATGGTACAACAGCTGCAAATGGGGGTCTGAGACACGGCAGAGGACTTTCTCACGCCGGAAGATGCTCTTGGCGATCTGTGCCGCCATCAGGTTGACGGAGTCGTCCTCGCTGACGGCTGCTACAGCGTCGCAGCTTTCAATGCCGCCCTGCTTTAAGATATCAGGGTCGGTGGGGTCGCCTACCAGAGCGGTTCCGCCGAAGGAATAATCATCGAAGCTGTCCAGCCGCTTGAGCTGCTCCGAGTCCTTTTCAATAAGAGAAATGTCGTGGCCGATGCGTTCCAGATCGCGCACCAGAGACGCACCGACCTGATCGCAGCCGATCACCAGAATATTCATAGAGCGTCACCTCGTTGTTCTTTTGTTTAAAATTTGGATAACCATTCTTTTGATTCCGGGGATAAGATAAAACCAGTATACCACATTTGACCGTACAGATAAATAAGGAGCCGCGCGTAAAATTTTCGTGTTTTGTATGGATTTGCCGTCATAATATGATATACTGAAAGACACAAAAACGAGTTTTTTAGATTGCAGGAGGAAAATACATGTTTCTGGAAATTATCAAAGCCATCCTGATGGGCGTCGTGGAAGGCATTACCGAGTGGCTTCCCATCTCGTCCACAGGTCATATGATCCTGTTGGAACAGCTCATCAAATTCAACGCCAGCGAAGAATTCATGTCGATGTTCCGTGTCGTCATCCAGCTGGGCGCGATCCTGGCCGTCGTCGTTCTGTTCTGGTCGAAGCTCTGGCCGTTCGACGTCAAGCGTGGCCATATTACTTCAAAGCCTGCGGTCTGGCAGCTCTGGTTCAAGGTTGTTGTCGCAACGATCCCGGTTCTCATCATCAGTCCGCTGGACGACTGGATGGAAGCGCACTTCTATAATTATATCACCGTCGCTGCAATGCTGATTTTGTATGGTGCTCTCTTCATTATCATCGAGAACCGTCATACTGCGCCGCATGTGAACCAGCTCGACCAGATCACCTACAAAGAGGCCTTCATCGTGGGCGTCTGGCAGATGCTGGCTATTATCCCGGGTACTTCCCGTTCCGGTGCGACTATCGTTGGCGGCCTGCTGCTGGGTCTTTCCCGTGCCTGTGTCGCAGAGTTTACCTTCTATCTGGCGATTCCCGTTATGGCCGGTGCATCTCTGCTCAAGGTCATCAAGTTTGCCCTCTCCGGTGTGGCGATGACCGGCACCGAAGTCGCCGTCCTCATCGTGGGCTGCGTCGTTGCTTTTGTTGTCAGCCTTGCTGCGATTCGTTTCCTGATGGATTACGTCAAACGTCATAACTTCAAGGTCTTCGGCGTGTACCGTATCGTTCTTGGCCTTATCGTCCTTGCCGTGGCGGCCGTCACCGCAATTGCGTAATAGAACAACCTTTGAGATGAGTCTCCGGTATGGGGGCTCATCTTTTCTTTGCCTGAAAAATGTGCTATAATTTTGCCATAGAAGAGAGAAACCCACAGTGAGTCAGGCTGTGGGAGATGAGAGACAAATGGAGGTAAAACCAATGGAAGCATCGACGGTTTATTATACCGACTTCCGGTGTCCGGTCGGCACCAGCCTGACCGACAAACTGCGCCGCGTCTGCATTGCGGCAGGCATCAAGAACATCGACATGGATGGCAAATTCGTCGCCATCAAGATGCACTTCGGTGAGCTGGGCAATCTGGCATTCCTGCGCCCGAATTATGCAAAGGTGGTCGCAGACCTGTGCAAGGAGCAGGGCGGTATGCCTTTCCTGACCGACTGCAACACCCTGTATCCGGGCAGCCGCAAGAATGCCCTCGAACATCTGACCTGCGCTCAGACCAATGGCTTCTGGCCCATGACGACCGGCTGCCAGATTTTGATCGGCGACGGTCTGCGCGGCACGGATGAAGTTGAAGTTCCGGTGCCCAACGGCGAATTCTGCAAGACGGCAAAAATTGGCCGTGCCATTATGGATGCCGATGTCTTTATCAGCCTGACCCACTTTAAGGGTCATGAGGCCACTGGTTTCGGCGGTGCCCTCAAAAACATCGGCATGGGCTGCGGTTCCCGTGCAGGCAAGATGGAGCAGCATGCTGCCGGCCATCCGTCCGTGCAGGAAGATCTCTGCCGTGGCTGCCACCGCTGCGCCAAGGAGTGCGGTTCTGACGCGATTACTTACGACGAAAAGAACAAGGCCGTTATCGACCAGAACAAGTGCAAAGGCTGCGGTCGCTGCATCGGTGCCTGCAACTTTGACGCCATTTATGCACTCTGTGACAACGCAAATGAGATATTGGACCGGAAAATGGCTGAGTATGCTGCTGCCGTCTGTGCAGACCGTCCGTGCTTCCACATCAGCCTTGTGCAGGATATCAGCCCGAACTGTGACTGCCACGGTGAGAACGATGCGCCTATCCTGCCGGATATCGGCATGTTCGCTTCCTTTGACCCGGTCGCCCTCGATCAGGCCTGTGTGGACGCATGTCAGGCAGCAACGCCCATCTCGAACAGCCAGCTGGGTCAGAACCTTGCAAAGCCGGGTTGGAACTGCCACCATGACCACTTCAAGGATTCCAATCCCAACATCGAGTGGAAAGCGACCCTTGAGCAGGCTGAGAAGATCGGCATGGGTACCCGGAAATACACCCTGAAAAAAGTCTGATAAACGCAAAACGGGCAGGTGCCATTTGGCACCTGCCCGTTTCATGTTACGGTTCAGTATTCGCCCTGCGCTTCAGGAACCAGTTCATCCAGAATATCCTGAAGTGCTTCCCAGTTTTCCTCGGAGCAGCCGGGCAGATCAGAGATATCCAGACCTGCGTCCTCGATCCGGCCGGACATGCTGTCGATATCGGTCAGCATGGTGTTTGCATCCTCCCGGATGAGCGGCCATGCCTCGGCGAAATTCTCCTGATCGACACTGGACAGAGAGTCGTACCACTTGTTGTAAGCGTCCTCAATGGAAGCAGAGGTCTTCAGGGAAAGCTTGGTGTTTTCTGCCCACTGGAGCAGCGAAGCTGCCGCAATGACAGATTTGAGGGAGCAGCCCGAAACGCCTGGACCCCATCCCAGACACGGCTCAAAGGCGTCGGCAGTTCCATCCACGGTGAAGAGAGAGTTCTCGTCGAAGTTGGGACGCAGGCCGGAGGTATCGGCCCGTGTGGTGGAACTGGGGATGCTCTCGCTTGCGGCGGAAGAAGCTGTGCTGGAAGCGGAACTGTTGCTGCTCGCTGCTGTGGAAGAGCCGCCGCAGCCAGCCAGCAGACCGGTCAGCATTGCGGCACAAAGTGCGAGGGAGATAATGCGAATGCGATTCATAATGAATCCTCCTTCTATGGGATTCCGGCCAGAGCAGCCGGGTTAAGATTCGCAAAACATGATATTAACACTAGTATACTGTTCTCTTGTCCGGTTGTCAATCGGCGTGGAGAGGACGAATTTCAAGTGAAACCGTCGGAGAAGGAATGGTTTTGTTTGACCTTTCCCAGATGGGAGGATATAATAGGGGCGTTGAAATAAGAAACCGCTCTGCCGCTGCAAAAATGCAGGCGGAGAGGCCGTATAAAGGAGAACCTTATTATGCAGAAGTTTTCGATCGAAGGTCTGTTCGACTTTCTGAATGCCGGCGTCAGCGCATTCCATTCCACCGCAGCAGCAGCTGCTATTTTGGAAGAGAACGGTTATGTCAACTGCCCGGAAAGCGCAGCATGGGAGCTGGCACCCGGCGGCAAATATTACACCACGCGCAATGGATCGGCCATCCTCGCATGGCGGATGCCCAAAGGAGAACTCACCGGCTGGCACGCAGCGGCAAGCCACAGCGATTCTCCGACCTGGCGTATCAAGAAGCTGGACAGCACCGGTGATGTTTTTGCCAAGGCCGAAACCGAGGGTTACGGCGGCATGATCATGCCGACTTGGCTGGATCGTCCGCTGAGCGTGGCCGGCCGTCTGCTGGTCAAGACGGAGACTGGCATCGAGAGCCGTCTCATCCATCCCGACCATGCGCTGGCCTGCATCCCGAACCTCTGCATCCACTTCAACCGTGATCTGAACAACGGCATGAAGTATAACCCTCAGGTCGATATGCAGCCCATCTTCGGTTCCGCTGAGGGCAATCTGCGTCAGGTTCTGGCGGCAGAAGCCGGTGTTGTTCCGGAGGACATTCTGGATTCCGACCTCGTCCTCTGCACCTGTGAAAAGGCAGAGCGTCTGGGCTTGAACGGTGAATATTTCATGTCTGGCCGCATCGACGACCTTGAGTGCGCTTACACGACTCTCTGGGGCTTCCTGCAGAGCCGCAGTGAGGAAGAAGGCCGTGGTGATATCTGGGTCATGTTCGATAACGAGGAAGTTGGTTCTTCCAGCCGTCAGGGTGCGCAGGGCACGCTGATGGCCGATGTTCTGGCACGCATTGAGGAGAGCCTCGGCGTGACCCGGGAGCAGAGTATCCGTGCCCGTACCAACAGCCTGCTGCTGAGCGCGGATAACGGCCATGCGACCCACCCCAATCACCCTGAAAAGAGCGACCCGGCAAACCCGGTCGTCATGGGCGGCGGTGTTTTGCTCAAGACCAATGCACGTCAGACCTACACCACCAGCGGCTTTACCGGTGCGGCATTCGCAGCCATCTGCGAGAAGGCCGGTGTGCCGGTTCAGACCTGCGCAAACCGTGCGGATGTTCCGGGCGGTTCCACCCTTGGAAACCTGCTGGGCCACCAGATCCTGATGCCGATGGTCGATATCGGTCTGGGTCAGCTGGCAATGCACTCTGCAATGGAGACTGCAAGCTGCAAGGATGCTGAGTACATGGCTCTGGCCTGCGCTGAGTATTATAATACTCCCATCTTCCAGCCGAAGGATGGCGAGTGGAAGCTGGGTCTGTGAGCAGCGTCGTCGGGCGATTTGCGCCCAGTCCCAGCGGACGGCTCCACCTCGGAAATCTTGCGTGCAGCCTGCTTGCATGGCTGAGCGCGAAGCATCAAGGCGGAAAGATCGTCCTTCGCATTGAAGACCTTGATGCCGAACGGTGTCCCCGTAAATACGCCGACCTGCTGGAAGAAGACCTCAGCTGGCTGGGGCTGTTCTGGGATGAAGGTGGCAGTCATGGTGGGCCGCATATGCCCTATTACCAGAGCGAGTGCAGCGAAATTTATCAGGCGAGCTATGAGAAACTCGAGGCGCAGGGGCTGGTTTATCCCTGTTTCTGCTCCCGTGCGCAGCTCCATGCGGCCAGCGCACCCCATACCTCGGACGGCAACGTGATCTATCCCGGCACCTGCCGGAACCTCACGCCCGAGGAAGTTGCCGAGAAGCGAAAGAAAAAAGCTCCGGCTTACCGGTTTATCGTGCCGGATGAAGAGATCACCTTCGTCGATGGCTGTATGGGGGAACACCGGGAGAACCTGCTCCGGGATTGCGGCGATTTCTATCTCCGCCGTGCCGATGGCGTGTTCGCCTATCAGCTGGCAGTGGTGGTCGACGATGCCCGAATGGGTGTGACCGAAGTCGTGCGAGGTTCTGACCTGCTGTCTTCGACGGCACGGCAGCTTTATCTCTATCGGCTTCTGGGCTTGCCTGCGCCGAAGTTCGCCCATTGTCCGCTCCTGCTGGCATCGGATGGCCGGCGTCTTTCCAAACGGGATGGCGATCAGAGCCTTGAAAATCTCCGGGCAAAATATACGGCGGAAGAGATCATCGGCAAACTGGCCTATGTCTATGGCCTGCAACCCGAACCGGCACCCCGGACGCCGGAAAGTCTCATCAAAGATTTCTCGTGGGAGAAAGTTCCGAAACAGGATGTCTGTCTGCCGGAAAATCTGTTCTGAATACGCAAAAAAAGCGTCTGCCGTGCGAACGGCAGACGCTTTTTTAATGTGTGATTAGAACCGCTCCGCAAGACGCATTTCGTCGCTGCGCTCGAGGGCGTTCATGGCAGTATCAAGAACCATTGCCAGCAGGATGCCCAACAGCACGTCGATGCAGCTGTGTTGTTTCAACAGGACAGTAGCGAAGACGATAGACACGCAGAAAACGGTCGATGCCGGGCGCATCCAGCGGCGGCTCACATCCTCAAAGATGCGGCTCCGGTGATAAGCCATCATCAGAGTGACGGAGTTGAAGACATGGATGGACGGGCAGACATTCATCGGCGTGTCGGTGGCGTAGAGCCAGCGGACAGTACGGGCAAAGATATCGCTGCCGTACACCCGGTAGTGCCGCAGGTCAAGGCCGGTGGGCAGGATGACATAGCAGGCCAGCGCAATGGTCATACCGGCGAACAGCGGCAGGCAGAGCCGCCAGAAATCACTGCGCGGTGCTTTCCAGAGCAGATAGAACAGGGTGAACGGGATCCATGCAAACCATGCGAAGTAGGGAACGATGGCATATTTGCAGAAGGGGATCAAATCATCCAGACGGCAGTGTACCCAGACATCCGGCACGGTAATGTTTGCTTCCAGCCAATGGAAAGCAGCGAGATAGAAGACAAAATAAAACGCCATAAACCACACAGGATGGCGAGAAAACCAACTGTTTCGCATAGAAAACACTTCCTTTGATATCAAGTCTCGAAAGTTCTTAGCAGCATGACATTATACGCCCGAAGCGGCAAGAAAGCAAGCCGAAAACAGGACAACTTTGACAAACTTTTCGTGAAGAATTTGTATGCTTTCTGAAAAATCCCGGCGTTTCGTGTGCAGCGTGACCTCTTTCTGTCTATCAATACGATTCAGAGCGGTGTTTTCTTGCAAAAAATAGAAAAAACCTCTCGGTCGAGCTAACGCTCGCCAGCTCCCCTAGGGGAGCCTTTGGCAATGAGATAAAATTTTCTCTGACTGCCAAGGCCTCTCCTATCAGGAGAGGTGGCATCGCATAGCGATGACGGAGAGGTTTAAAGTTTTAGATGACTTTCTGTTCCAGCCATTTGCCACGGACAAAGCGGATGGCGAAGCAGAGGGAGCGGAACATCCAGTCGAGATACATACCCATCCAGATGCTCAGCAGCTGGCCGTGGAAACCCAGAACCATCAGATAGCAGAAGCCGACCCGGAAGACCCACATCGAGAAGATGCTGACGGTCATGGTGAAGGAGGCGTCGCCGGCAGAGCGAAGGATATTCGGCAGGGTGAAGCTGGACGGCCAGACAAAGATCGAGAAAATATTGAACCAGACCATGACCTGCAAGGCCATCGCCTGCGCCTCGGGGGAAAGGTTGAAGAGAGAAATAGCAAACCGGTTGCCGAACAGGAACGCCGAGATATTCATGAACCACGCACCGCAGTAGGCCACAAACAGCAGACGGCGTGCGTAGTGGACAGCCTGCTCCTTTTCACCGGCACCAAGGCACTGTCCAACGACGGTCAGCACCGCCATGCCGACTGCGTTGGCCGGGATATTCAGGAAAGTGGTGGTCGTGTTGGCGACGGCGTTTGCAGCAATAGCTGCGGTGCCGAGGGTACTCGTCAGGCTGGCGACCGACAATTTGCCGATCTGGAACATGCCGTTTTCAACACCGGCTGGAATGCCGACGCGCAGGATGCGTTTGATGAATGAACCATTGGGCTTCAGAGCGGCGAGACCCTCAATGCGGAGCGGACAGCTGGGTTTCTGGAGCAGATACAGCACGGTGCAGCAGGCGATGGCACGGGAGACAAGGCTTGCGAGAGCCGCACCCATAACGCCCATCCCAAAGCCAAAAATCAGGATGGCATTTCCGCCGATGTTCACAATATTCATGACAAGACTGGACAGCATACTGATCTTACTGTTGCCCTGCGCACGGAACAGAGCGGCACCGGCGTTGTACAGACCGATGAACGGATAGCTCAGCGCGGAGAGCAGAAAATAGGTCTCTGCGTATCGCATTACGTCGTCGTCGATGGAACCGAAGATTCCTCGCAGGATGCCATGACGTCCGACCACGACAATGGCCGCAACGACGATGCTGAAACTCGCCATGATGAACATGATTTGTGCGGCGGAAGTCTTGGCGTTTTTCTCTTCCTGGTGGCCGATGTACTGGCTGGCAACGACTGCGCCGCCGGTCGCAAGCGCACTCATCATCTGGATCATTAGAGTGTTAAAGGTGTCGACAAGGCTCACGCCGGAAACAGCGGCTTCGCCGACAGAAGAGACCATCAAGGTATCTGCCAGACCGATGGTGACGCTGAGAGCCTGCTCTGCAATGAGCGGCAGCAGAAGAGCAATGAGCTGTTGCCGGGTAAACAGGGGTTTGGATGTGAATTTGGATGTTGTCATGAGTTCCTCCCTTTTGAACGGCCTTTACAAAGTAACCTAATGATACATCCCCTCTTTCTAAAACTCAAGACTTGTATACAAGTTTCTCGCAAAATTTTAAGAAAAACTCCGCCCTGCCGAACTTTACCACTGCGGTTTGTTGTGTTAAAATGAAAAAGGAAAATGAGTTTTCCGTCTGCCGCTGTGCAGGAGTGGCAGAGCAAAGCAAACCGGAAATAAGAAGGTAAATCATAAAGCCCACAAGGGGGAGAAATTATGCCAAAGGCAGCCCACAAAGTCGTTGTTATCGGACATCGCAATCCGGACACCGACTCGATCTGTTCCGCCATTGCGTATGCGGAGTTGAAAAACAAGACCAGTGACCTCGTCTGCGAAGCACGGCGCGCAGGCAAGATGAATCAGGAGACAGAGTTCGTCCTGAAAAAATTCGACGTCAAGCCGCCCCGGATGTGTACCGATGTCAATCCGAAGATCCGCGACGTTGACTATCGTGAAATGCCCGGCATCCCGGGCAGTACCAGCCTGCGCAAGGCTTGGGAGATCATGCGTGACCAGCAGATCGACACCCTGCCCATTACCAGCCCGGACAATGACCTCGAAGGTATCATCACGGTCAAGGATATTGCGACCGCTAATATGGACGTTTTCGATACCAGCGTCCTCGCAAAGAGCCGGACGACCTTTAAAAATATTCTCGAAACGCTGGGCGGCACGATGGTCGTCGGCGACGAGAATGCCGTCTGTACGACCGGCTGTATCAAAATCGGCACCGCCACGCCGGAGATGCTGGAAAACTCGGTGGAAAAGGGCGATATCGTCATCCTGACCAACCGCTACGAAAGCCAGCTCTGCGCCATTGAAAAAGAAGCCTCACTCCTTATCATCTGTAATGGTGCGAAGGTCGGCCACACCATCCAGCGTATTGCCGAGGAGATGGGTGTTGCCATCATGACGGCACCCTGCGATGCCTATGCGGCAGGCAAACTCATCAGCCAGTGCGCACCCATTTCCCACTATATGACCCGTGACGACATCATGAAATTCACCCTCGTCACACCGGTCGCCGACGTCACCCGTGTCATGGCAAAAGTCCGTCACCGCTATTTTCCCATCCTCGACGAGGACGGCAAATACTGCGGCATGGTCAGCCGCCGCAATATCATCGCCCTGCGCAAACGCCGGATTATTCTGGTCGACCACAACGAGGCAACGCAGGCGGTCGAAGGTTTTGATCAGGCCGAGATCCTGGAGATCATCGACCACCACCGTATCGGCAACCTCGAGACGGACAGCCCGGTCTACTTCCGTAACCAGCCGGTGGGCTGCACGGCGACCATCGTCACCCAAATGTATGACGAAAATGGCGTCGAGATCCGTCCGCAGATCGCCGGTCTGCTGCTGGCAGCGATTTTGTCGGATACGCTGGTTTTCCGCAGCCCGACCTGTACGCCGGTGGATGTGACCTGCGCAAAGCGTCTGGCAAAAATTGCAGGGGTCGATATCGACGAGTTCTCGCTCGAGATGTTCGAGGCCGGTGAGAATCTGGCCGGCAAGACTGCCGAGGAAGTGTTCCTGCAGGATTTCAAGGTCTTCATGTGCGGCGACCGCCGTTTTGGTGTGGCGCAGGGTAGCTATATGACCCGGAAAAACCTGATGGCAGCCGAAAAACTGCTTCAGCCTTATCTGAACGAGGCATTGAACAAGCAGAATGTTGAAGACCTCTATATGCTGCTGACCGACGTGCCGAAAGAGGAGAGCGTCGTCATCTGCACCGGTCGCAACGCCGCCGAGATGCTTCGCAGCGGCTTTGACGTGGAGCCGGACGAGAATAACAGCTGGACGCTGCCGGGCGTTGTCAGCCGCAAAAAACAGTTCATCCCGGCCATGATGACAGCATATCAGGAGCTGTGATTTATGTTTGATTTTCTGAAACAGAAAAAAGGGGAACCGCCGACGCTGCCGGAAGGAACGGTGCGGCGGCACTATACCATCGGCGGTCGGGTGCAGGGAGTCGGCTTCCGTTATCGGGCCCGGTATGCGGCACAGACGCTGGAATTGACCGGCTGGGTCGAAAATGAAGACGATGGAACGGTGTCCCTTGAGGTGCAGGGTGATCCGGAAAAATTCATGAAACTGTTCGCAATGATCCAGCAGAGTGATTTTATTGAGATCACCGGTCTGCAACAGCACGATTGTCCGCTTGACCCGTGGGAACGTGGGTTCTCCGTGCATGGATATTAAAACTCGATAAAAACACCAAAGCCCTCGGAGTCCGATGAAGTGCCCTCCGTCAAGTAGACAGAAAAAATAATATAAGATTTTTGTCCGCCGTTTCCACAAGGAAGCGGCGAATTTTTTGTGCAAATCGGTATCAGGCAACCCGGTTCATGGCACTG
>CAVBWT010000011.1:0-70803 GCA_963599235.1 Lawsonibacter asaccharolyticus
GAGCAACTGACTCTTAATCAGTGGGCCCAGGGTTCGAGTCCCTGGAGGTGCACCAAATTTTGAACGTCAAATCGTAAGATTTGGCGTTCTTTCTTTATGTAGGAAAGCGGCTGCACACTTTCTGCACACCGTTTGCACATTTGCCCGAATCAGGGGCTTTTCTGCGCAAGGCTTGCACGGCCTGCTTTCCTTTGCATAAAAAGAAGAAATGTTAGACGAACAAGGCTCTCGTCAACTCTCTGCGTTCGTCTGCGTCCATCAGCCGGATGGCTTCAAGAATCTCTCTGCCAGTGATTTTTGTTGCCACCGGCTTTTCATTTTGCTGGGGTTGGGGTGCTGCCGGGGTCAGGTCTTGGGAATAAAAGTTCGCTTCGATTTTCTCGGTCAGTTCCAACCGGGGCTTGTCCTGTGTGTGGGCATAGGTGTCCATCAGGACGGCAGCAGTTGCGTGGCCAGTGTTGCCCTGCACCGATTTGAAGTCACCACCAGATTGCAGCAGCTGGATGGTCTTTTCATCCCAGATGGTGCGTTCCTCTGCATTGACCTTGGGAGCGTCACGGGGCAGAGGAATCTTGTGAATCAAGTCCCAGTCAACCGCATACGAAAAGGCAGTTTTCAGGAGCGTGTGGACTTCATGGATAGACGTGCTGGACAACAGCCGCTTCTTCTGATTTTCCGTAAGCTCCTGTTTCTCGCCATGAACGTACTGGCCGCATGGGGTCTGGCTCAAGGTGGCGTAGAACTGCTCAATGTCGTAGGTGCGGAGGTCTTGTACCTTCCGGCTCCCGATATACGGCACGATCAGGTTCTGTACCATCGCCGTAGTCTGCGTGTAGGTCTTGGGTGACCACTTGTGTTTGCTGGACTGAATAGGAATCCACTTGTACAGCATTTCCTCTACCGTCATTGCATCGGGCACGAGGAAGGTGCCATCCAGCAGTTCCTTCTCCACCGTGATCTTGCGCTCCTGTGCTTCGGCCTTGGTCTTGAAGGTTTCCCAGCCCTTGCAGGGCTTGCCTATGAAAAAGCCCTCGCCTTGTTTTACAAGATGATCTGTGCCATTTACAGAAATGCGGACAGTGCCTTTTTCGACAACAAGAACCTCTAATTCCTCATGCCAGTGCCATGCGACCTCCAACTTCTGAAGGTCATCATGGTAACAGGCAACCGGGAAAAGCGCAGTGCCGTGTTCGATCAGTTCTCGTCCCTTTGCATCCGTGGAAACGGGAATGCAGCTGCTCAAGGCCATTCATTACACCTCTTTTGGCGATTTTATTGCATAAACATTGGGATATTGTACTAATTACAGCCGTTTTTCCATGATATAATTGTATCGTTCAAAAAGGAGGAATGCAAGATGATCCATCTGCTTTTATTCGGTATGATCGCAATTTTACCGTATTATCTGTTGGCGATTCTGATTCTGATGGGATATATGCACGAGACCCTGCAAAAGAGAGAGGAAGCGACACGATAAAATGGAAACCGAAAATAAAATGGCGTATGAACCAATCAACACTCTGATTTTGCAGATGTCGGCCCCGCCGCTCATCTCCATGTTTTTGCAGTATTCCTACAATCTCGTGGACAGTATGTTTGTTGCAAAAATCAATGAACAGGCTCTCGCTGCGGTTTCGCTTTCTTTCCCGATTACCACGCTGATGAATGCCCTGTCCATCTGGATCGGTGTCGGTGTGAACGTCCTGATTGCCGGGTATCTGGGGCAGGAGAAACAGGAAAAAGCAGATTCAGCGGCAACACTTGGACTTCTGCTGTCTGTGCTGGTTGGTACGGCAGTGACCGCCGCAGCACTCCTGACGATAAAACCCTATTACGCGGCCTTCACACAAAACGGTGCGATTTTTGCCTATGGGCTGTCCTACATGAAAGTCTGTGCCTATATGCAGCTGCCCAACATGGTACATATCGCAATCCAGAAAATGCTGCAAGCAACCGGCAACATGATCGCGCCGATGTGGTTTCAGATCGCAGGCGTACTGTTCAACTTCGTTTTTGACCCACTGCTCATTTTTGGCATCGGGCCGTTTCCACAGATGGGAATTGCCGGAGCTGCTCTCGCAACGGTGCTGGGGTATACGCTTTCCATGCTGCTTGCATTGGCGCAGCTGTTCCTCACAAAGCAGAAGGTGCGGCCAAAATGGAAGGGATATCGGTTCGACCCACAGATGTTCCGAATGCTTCTTTCTTACGGACTGCCATCCTTCATCATGAATGCGCTGGGTTCTTTTATGGTGAACTTTGTAAATATTTTTCTGGTGCGCTATTCAGATACCGCAGTGGCATTTTTCGGTGCCTATTTCAAAGTGCAGCAGCTTGTTGTCATGACCGTAAACGGATTGATACAGGGCTGTCTGCCCATCATGCGGTTCAATTATCGGGCAAAAAAGACGGAGCGTTTGTGGCAGACCTACCAGACAGGAACACGCATAGCAGCACTTATGATGCTTATGGGAACCATTTTGCTGCTGTGTTTTCCTGATAGAATCCTCTCGCTTTTTTCTGCATCGGCAGAAATGCGAGCCTTTGGCGTTTCTGCCATGCGCATCATGTCGCTGGGCTTTGTGTTCAGCGGACTTTCTACAATGATTGCAACCTATGAGCAGGCAACCGACAGAGTGCTGTCCAGTATGACGATTCAGCTTCTTCGGCAGGGCGTTTTGCTGGTTCCGATGATGTGGCTGCTGAATCAGACTTTGCAGCTGACCGGAATCTGGATTGCCTTCCCGGTGACGGAATTTGTTGTGTGCATCATTGCAGGAGTCTTTATCAGAAAGGATAGAGTGTACCATGAGAGTTGATTATCACGTTCATACAGTGTTTAGTGATGATTCGGATTACGCCATGGAACAAGTGGTTCAGGATGCCATCGCCATGGGGTTGGATGAAATCTGCTTTACAGACCATGTGGATTATGGAGTAAAAACAGACTGGGATGCCCCGGAAAAAATGATCTATCGCAAAGGCGGTGCAGGCGAACCAGCTGAAATGCCGTTGGCGAATGTGGATTATCCGGCCTATTACAAAGCATTCCAAGAAATGCGGTCACGGTATGGGGAGAAAATATCCCTGAAATTCGGATTGGAATTTGGGATGCAGGCGCACACCGTTGAAAAATACGAAAAGCTGTTTGCGCGGTATCCGTTTGATTTTATCTTGCTTTCGGTTCATGAAGTGGAGAATAAAGAATTCTGGAATCAGGATTTCCAAAAGGGCAGGACACAGCAGGAATATAACGAACGATATTATGCGGAATTGCTGTATCTGGTGCAGCATTATCATGATTACAGTGTGCTGGCACATATGGACTTGATTGCCCGGTACGATAACGCAGGCACTTACCCATTTGAAAGGCTCAAACCAGTTCTTACCAAAATCCTGAAAACCGTGATTGCAGACGGAAAAGGAATCGAGGTGAACACTTCCAGCCACCGATACGGCTTGGCTGATCTCACGCCATCACGAGAATTTCTGAAACTGTACCGGGAATTGGATGGGCACGTTCTCACGATTGGGAGCGACAGTCATAAACCGGAACATCTAGGCGCGTTTATTGATGAAACAAAGCAGGAGCTAAAGGCGTTGGGATTCAAAGAATTCTGCACCTTTGATAAGATGAAGCCCGTTTATCATCCATTATAATAGAATACCTTCCGGCAGACCCATTCAAAACAGGCATCTGCCGGAAGGTGTTTTTCAGCTTGGGAAAGCGGAGCGTCAATCTTCCAGTCTGCCGTAGTCACATCCCAGCGACAGATAATGCTCAATCTCACCGCTCAACACCATCTGCGCATACTCCAGTGGCTTATTGTATAGCATCCAGTCCAATTCCGCTCGCTGCGCCGAGGTATTCCCATACTCGTCCTCGATGGAGGTGCAGTCGATGGAAAGGATAGTGCCATCCGCGAACCGGGCTTCCACCCGGTTGGTGTCCATGTTGAATTGACAGGAAAGCAGTTTGTTCATGGTGAACCTCTTTCTATATAAAGGAGTGTCTATTCGATTATCCAAATCCCTGCCATGAACCGTAGTTGTTGATGTATATTTGATGTTTGATCTAAACAGGTGAAATTGAGGACGCCGTTTTCGAGCCAGACCAGCCCATTTTCACGGCTTTGCATAAAAATCCGATGCTCGTTTTAAGGGGCTGATTTTGGCTCTGCACATTTTTACACACTTTCTGCACACCGTTTGCACATTTGCCGAAATGGTGGCAGACAGCTGAATTAAATGTTCGATATTCAGAAATCAGTTCCGGTAGAATTTGCCTTTTTTATCGTCTCCGGCAGAGAGACACGGAGCATAAAGGACAAATTGTCCACCATCCGCTGCTTTTCATCGGGAGTATGGCTCGTTCGGAACCAGTCGACCAGCGTTCCGGCGAGGGCGTGAGTATAAAAATCGCAGAGAAAACGTTTGAACGTTTCGGGGAGATGCAGCTGATTCTCTTTTTCAGTCTTGTCGATAAGGTTTCGGGCGATTTGGGTGAAATCGTCGCACAAAAAGCGTTTCATCTCATCGCGTCCCATGCTGTCGTAAGCGCAGTTCAAAAGATGGGCGTTGGACTCGACATAGTCCATCACGAAAGAGTTTCAAAAATGCTGCATTATATTTGCTTCATCAGATGGTTGCGAATCTCATAGGTCTTGTCGGCTATGGTATCATAGTAAGTATTGTGGCTGATAACAAGGATAAGCTTCTGCTCTCGGAGCTTTCGCAAATAGTCGACGAAGGCGTGTTCGGTCTTTTCATCCAGATTACTACCGGGTTCATCCAGCAGAATACAGGAGGCATCACTAAGCAAGGTGCGAGCCAAATAAATTTTCTGCTTTTCGCCAAGGGAAAGGTTTTCCGGCTTGATGGTTACCTGCTTGTCGGCAGGCGGAAGTTGGAGAACAGAATTCAATTCCTGATACTGTTCATCGGAAATATCGCGTCCGCAGACAATGTTCTCTCGGACGGTGCCGGGGAAGATGAAGTTGGGGTAGAAAAGGTAGCTGAGTTTCGATTTTTCACAGGTGAAGTTGCCGACTTCCTTGATTTGCAGATGGCTGCGGTCAATGGGAAACACACCCGAAATGATATTGAACAGGGAGGACTTTCCACAGCCGTTCTCACCGTGGATCAATATGATGCCTCTATCCTGCGCTGTGAAATCCGGCACATGAAAGAGCAAATCACTTTCCGAGCGCATGAGGTCGATGTTGTGGGCTTCGATTTTGGGAGAAGCGGCAGGTTTGATTTCTACCTTCTGGTCGGGCAGGGTGAGGAAGTCGGCGACTTGGTCAAAGGTGGGCTTCTGGCTGACAATTTGAGCGTGTAACGTGGAAATTTCGGAAAGTGGATTGAACAAATACCCGATGATTTGGATAGAGAACAGAAGCTGGCCGATGGTTATATTTTGCAGGACGACCTGATTGCCGCCAATCGTGAGAATGAGTAGGGGAGCTAACGTGGTGACGAAGAGAGGAAACTCCTGCACGATCAACAGAAAAAAGTGCTGGCGGTTGCGAGCGTCAAGATAGGCATGGAGTGCCTTGTCGTGACGGTTTTGAAGATAAGCTTCCACCTTGTTCAAGGTGATGCTGACCTTGCCGTTTAAAATCACATCGAATTCCTGAAACCACAGGTCGCCTGCAGCCCTCTCTTTGGCTACGAGCCCTTCCAGTCTGCTCCGGTTTAAAAAGCTGGGAATGAGATAGAGAGGAATCAAAATAATGGCGGTCAGAGCAATCGCAATGTTGGCATAGGTAAATAGTAACCCGATGATAATGAACACCTTGACGATATTGGACGGCACGGTGACGAGATAACTGCTCATGGTGTAGACGGCACTGACATCGTTCGCCATGTGCTGAATTTGGGCTTTGTTCTGGCTTTCGTATGTGGGGATGCTGCTGGAAAGAATCTTTTGGGTGAGATGCTGGCGGTAATTGCCGGCCATACGGTCGGCACTCATCTGGGAATTGAAGTTGACAAAGTAGAACTGATAAAGATGGATCAGGAAAACACCGAGGACGATGCCCAGTATCCACGACGAGGGAATCAAAGTGCCGGAGCTGATCCAAGTATCTGTCAGATACAGGGTCAAAGCTGCCGGTAGAAGAGTGAGCAGAAAGCCGCCAAGATCAAAAATGATTCGTACAGCCAGCTGAGGATATGTGATATAGATGCCGCGCTCTTCAAGATACTTTTTCATAGGTGCGATGCTCCTTTTTGGGATATTGGGGAAAGGTCTGTTCCGTGCAAAAATGGTATCATAAAAGATTTGAAGAATCCATATCGTTTCGTGTATATTTTCGATTCGGGAAACAGGGAACGGAGCTTGCTGTGGCGCAAAGATGAAAAATAGTGTATACTATGTTTGGAAAGGATGTGAAAGACGAATGAATGTCTATTTTTTGGGAGAGTATATCAAAAAACAGAGGGAAAAGCTTGGTTTGACACAGGAACAAGTCTGTGAGGGAATTTGCGAACAAGTTACCCTTTCTCGGCTCGAAAATGGAAGGCAGACCCCCAGTCGTACAAGGATCAATGCTATTCTACAACGCCTTGGCTTGCCAGATGATCGGTATTATGCACTTGTAACACCAGAGGAACTGGAAATTGAGGCATTGGAAAAGGAAATCGTGGCATGCAATGCGCTGAAACACGTTAATGAAGGCTTTGATAAAATCAGTCAGCTTGAAAAAATTGTAAAGCCAGATGATCAAATTACACAGCAATTTATTCTCCGATCAAAGGTTCTTCTTGGTGGGCTGGATAAAAGGTATTCAAGTGACGAGCGAATCCAAATGCTTATGCAAGCTATTCAAATGACTATACCAAATTTTCGACTGAGTAAAATTGAAGACTATCTTTACACGTTGGACGAAATGAAGCTAGTCAATCAAATTGGAAATGCTTATTCCTTGGCTGGTGATAATGAAAAAGCAGCCGATATTTTTTATCGGTTGCTTCAGTATATGAGACGCCATCTCCAAGAAATGGTCACATCAAACAGGATGCTTCCTTTGGTTCTCTACAATTTTGCCAGATCTCTGGACTTGTTGGAAAGATATGAAGAAAGCGCAAGAGTTGCAAGAAGTGGAAAAGAAGCTTGCATTAAATATGGACATTATCAAGTACTTCACTCTTGTCTGGAAATCGAAGCTGAGTGTGATTTCTTCCTTGGCAAAAAAGAAGAGAGTGCAGAGCGATATCGTGAGGCCTTTTACATTTGCAAAGTTATGAGATACGAGGATGACTTGCAGATTATTCGTAATGAGGCCCAAAAATATCTGGACATTATTTTCTAAATGTTAAGTAATATCGTCCTGTGGTGTAGCGACATCTGCTGGTGTAGTGGGGTATTCTGGTTCACTACTAGAACTGCTTTCAGATGAATCGGCCAAATCAGATGAGGAAGGTGCGAGTTCGGTCGGTGAATGAATAGCAATGGGTGTCCCTAGTAAAATTGCTGTACAGAAAACAATGGAGGCCAAAAGCGAGAAGAATTTTTTCATAGTGAAAGACGTCCTTTCTTTTGATATTTCTATCATACGGCGGGTGATATAAAAAGACCATATCGTCTTGTGCAAGAAAAAATTACATGAAACGACAGGTTCATCCTTTACCTATAAACGTATAACGTCAGACACACCAAGACATTCAAAATGATATCTGTAAGAAATAGCTACTATTCTTATCTAAGTCATTAAAAAACTGCTGTCTTTGCTCGTCAAAGTGAGCAGATGAAAAAAGCCGTCGAAGAGGACGGCGTTGACCTGATGGGCTACACCATGTGGGGGTGTATCGACCTTGTGTCGGCCTCCACGGGCGAGATGGCAAAGCGTTACGGCTTCGTCTATGTGGACTATCAGGACGACGGCACAGGCGACGGCAAGCGTCTGAAAAAGAACAGCTTCGATTGGTACAAGAAAGTCATTGCCTCCAACGGCGAAGACTTGAGCTGACGACCTCCTTTCTAATAGCAGACACCCCCGGCACCTGCAAAAGATGCCGGGGGTGTTTGTGCGTTTTGGGCGGTTTCCTACAGTTGACAAACTGCTGCGGAACCATTAAACTAAAACATAGCTATCCGCAAATTTTTTGCTTATTGTGATATGAATGATAAAAGGAGCGTTTTTATATGCCGAGCAATAAAATTCGTACCCGTTTTGCGCCGTCGCCCACGGGTTATATGCACGTTGGCAACCTGCGTACTGCCCTGTACACCTACCTGATGGCAAAGCACGAGGACGGCACCTTCATCCTCCGCATCGAGGATACCGATCAGGGCCGTTATGTTGAGGGCGCAGTGGACGTCATCTACAATACCCTGCGTGAGACCGGCCTGATCTGGGATGAAGGCCCGGATATCGGCGGTCCGGTCGGCCCGTATGTCCAGAGCGAGCGGATGGGTATGTTCAAGCAGTATGCGGAACAGCTGGTCGCTGAGGGCAAGGCATATTACTGCTTCTGCACCGAGGAGCGTCTGGAAGCCCTGCACGCAGAACAGCGCGCCAACGGCGAGATGACCCACTATGACGGCTGCTGTCGTGACCTGCCCGAAGAAGAGGTCGAGAAGCGTCTGGCTGCCGGTGAGCCGTATGTCATCCGCCAGAAGATCCCCCGTGAGGGCGTGACCGGCTTCGATGATGTAGTCTACGGCCACATCGAGGTCAACAACAGCGAGATGGACGACCAGATCCTCATCAAGACCGACGGTATGCCGACCTACAACTTCGCAAACGTTGTCGACGACCATCTGATGGGTATCACCCATGTCATCCGCGGCAGCGAGTACCTGTCCTCGACCCCCAAATATAATCTGCTGTATCAGGCATTCGGCTGGGAGATCCCCACCTATATCCACTGCCCTCCGGTCATGAAGGATGCTCAGAATAAGCTGTCCAAGCGCAACGGCGATGCAAGCTATCAGGATCTGGTGGCAAAGGGCTATCTGACTCCGGCCATCCTGAACTATATCTGCCTGCTGGGTTGGAGCCCCAAGGGCGAATACGCCGAGCAGGAAATCTTCTCCCTCGAGGAGCTGGTGAAGATCTGGGAGCCGTCCGGCATTTCCAAGTCTCCGGCCATCTTCGACCCTCTCAAGCTCCGTGCCATCAACGCCGAGTATATCCGCCGCCTGTCTCCCGAAGAGTTCCTGAAGAAGGCAGAGCCGTGGATCGATCGGGCGGTTCATACTCCCATCGACAAGAAGCTCCTCTGCGCAAACCTGCAGCCGCGCTGCGAGGTTCTGGGCGAGATCCCCGAGCAGCTGGATTTCTTCGACGCAATGCCTGAGTATGATGTCAGCCTGTACGCTAACAAGAAGCAGAAGACCACGCCCGAGACCGCGAAAGAGGCTCTGGAAGCTCTGCTGCCCGTCCTGAGCGACGAGGCTCTGGACTTTACCAACCGTGACGCTGTCTTTGATGCCTGCAAAGCAAAGGCTGAGGAGCTGGGCAAGAAGAACGGCTGGCTGCTCTATCCGCTGGGCATTGCGCTGTCCGGCAAGCAGCGTACCCCCGGCGGCGGCACCGACCTCGCCTGCATGATGGGCCGTGAAAAGACCCTCGACCGCGTTAAGGCTGCTATCGAGAAGCTGAACGGCTGATAAATCCCACGGAAAATCGGATTTTCGGTTTGCTTTTAGCGTAAATCCGTACAATCCCAAAAACCGCACCGCGCCTGCGCTAAAGTATATGCGAAAGGCGTGGGGAACAGAACAATGTTTACAAAAAATCCCCACCGGAAAGTGGGGATTTTTTCATGCTGGAATCATCGAAACTCTATCCGCCGCACCCGATGGAGGCCGCGCTGACTTCCCGGGCAGCCATTCGTCCGGTGCTGCGCCGGGCCGGTGCGCTGGCAGTCGGTTTTGCTGGGGGCTGGGCGATCCTGTATGGTGCATTGTTTCCCTTTGGACTGGGGCTGACGCTGGGCTTTGCGGAGGATTGCTTTGCGCCCTGTGCGGCCGGCGCAGTGATGGGGATCCTGCTCCACAGTTTTGGGGAGCTTTCTCTCCGGAGCATCTGCCTGATTTGTGCGGTCGGTGCGGCAGTCATTGCCCGGTGGTGCTGGCCGAAACGCTTTTTCCCGGCGGCACTGATAAGCTGCAGCGTTCTGGTGGCCGGGTCGCTCTGCTTCTGGAAAGCCGGGGGTTTGGAGCTGGTATTGTTCTGTGGTGCAGATGCTCTTCTGGCGGTTGGAGTCGGACTGGGATTGCAGCATTTTCCGCCCGAAAGACTGGGATTTGGGACTCTGCTCGTCAGCGCAGCGGCAGCAGCGGCACTGGGAAGCGTCTCGTTGTGGAAATTGTCGCCGGGAGTCATGGCCTGCGCAGCGGCGGAGATCTTTCTCTGCTGCCGGGGACAGGGAAAAGAAGCAATGGCTTTTTCAGGCGTTACAGCGGCGGCTCTCTGTGCGGCAGATGCCGCTCTTGCTCCGGCTGCTGCCGGGCTTTGCTGCGCCACCGCAGCGGCGGCAGTGCTGACGCCGGGCAGACGAATCGAAAGCTTTGCGGCCTATGCCGGAGGCTGTGTGACAGGCATTCTCTGTGTCCAGCCTATCCGGAATGCTTTCGGAACGCTGTTCAGCCTTGGTTTGGGTGTCATCGCAGTTGGAGTGATGCCGGCAGGATGGCTGGCACCACCCTCCCCGGAAGAACCCCTCGAGGACCACACCCAGCGGCCTCGCCTTTCGGTAGCAGCGACCCGGCTGGAAGCAGTTGCCGAAAGCCTGTCCTCGCTGGCAGCGACCGTCAACGATGTCTACGATGCACTGCCGCGCCGGTGCGAGGATTTCCGGTGGGTCGTTGACAATGTGCATGATACCCTCTGCTTCAACTGCGGACGTCAGAAATCCTGCTGGAAGCAGGAATATGAAGCGACCCTTTCGGGAATGGGGTCTTTGCGCCCTCTGCTCGAACAGCAGGGACATCTGAACCAGTCCGACCTTCCGGCGGAACTCTCGCGCTGTATCCACCCGGCTGCTCTCTGTGCGACGGTCAACCGCTCGTTTGCACTCTATCGCAGCCGGAAAGAAGCCCATCTCCACTCGGAAGCCATGCGTACTGCCCTGACGGAACAGTACAGCGCAGTTGCGGATGCACTGGGGGTCCTCAGTGAGCAGCTGGGCAGGCCGGGCAATCCGGAACCCTACAAATCCGACCGGGTGGCGGCGTTCTTTGCGACGCTTGGCACGCCGCCGCTGGAATGTGCTGTCACGCTGGATGATTTGGGACGGACAAAGGCAGCGGTGACATTGCCGCGCACTCGATTTTCGGGAGCGGAACTGGAGGCTTTGGCACAGGAGGTCGGGCGTATCTGCCGACGGAGTTTTGAGACGCCGCAGGTGCTTTCCTGCAAGGGAATGACGACCCTTCTCTTTTCCGAAAAGCCTGCGCTCCGGGTGGTCTTTGGCACGGCGGGCGCGGCGGCAAGAGGGACGATCTCGGGCGATGCCGTACAGCAGTTTTGCAGTCCGGCAGCAGCACAGATGATCTTGTGCGATGGGATGGGAACCGGACGCCCGGCAGCAGTGGATGGGAATCTTGCGGCAGAGCTGACGGCCCGGCTCCTGAAGGCCGGATTTACCGCAGAACTGGCCGCAAGGCTCGTCAATGTGGCACTGGCTCTCAAGAGTGATGAAGAGAGTGGTGCGACCCTCGACCTCATCAGCGTGGATCTTTACACCGGAACGGCACGGCTTTTCAAGGCGGGAGCTGCGCCGGGTTTTCTCGTCCATGGGGGTCGGGCGAGAGCGGTCGGAGATGTGAGCCTGCCGATGGGAATTTTGGGTGGCGTCAACGGTCAGAGCCGGATGGTGCATCTTTCTGCCGGAGATTATGCAGTGCTGGTGTCGGACGGCCTACTGGTGGACGGCACCGGCTGGGTAAAACAGCAGCTGGAACTGAGCGCGGCGGCAAATGAGCCGCCCGAGAAGCTGGCGAAAACGCTGGTGGAGATGGCACGCACCCGGGCCGAAAAAGCCGGACGACCCGATGACATCACCGCCGCTGTCCTTCGGCTGGAAAGTGGTTGAAATATTCACAGACTGCGGCTATACTAGGATTCAGTTCGAGAACGGGCGGCAGAGCCTGTAAGTTGAATGTAAGCCTGTCCGCAGATTTCCCGGGACGGGAAACGGCGGACAGAGCGAGACTGAGAGGGATACGATCATGCTTAACATCCGTGTTGCACAGGATGGCAGCGGCGATTTTACGACCATTACCGAGGCCGTGAACGCTGTGCCGTATGATACCGAAGCTGAAATCGAGGTCGGCCCCGGTATTTACCGGGAAAAACTGTTCTGCGAAAAGCGTCAGCTCACCCTGAAGGGAGCCGGACAGGAGCAGACGAAACTGGTCTGGAACGATGGCGGCAAGCTGCCGCATCCGGATGGACGCCCAACTCATACCTTCCGCAGCTATACCGCCTTTTTCGGCGGTGAAAAGCTGTCGGTGGAAGATCTCACCATCGAAAACAACGCAGGCCCGGGCAGCAAGGTCGGACAGGCGGTGGCGGCATACGTCGACGCGGAAAAAGCGGTCTTCCGGAATGTGACCCTGCTGGGCAATCAGGATACCCTGTTCTGTGCGCCCCTGCCTGAAAAAGAACGAGAAAAGGACGGCTTCCTTGGCCCTCGTTACCTGTCGCCGCGCCGTCCGTCGGCACAGTATTATCAGAACTGCACCATTGTAGGCGACATCGACTTTATCTTTGGCGGTGCTGACGCCCTGTTTGAGCAGTGCGTCATCCGTACCGTGAACAACAATATCCCGTGCAGCTATGTCACCGCACCGTCCGGCAGTGCCGATGGTCTGGGTCTGGTATTCTGGGATTGCGATTTTGTCTCCGACTGCCCGGCAGGTACGGTCTATCTGGGTCGTCCGTGGCGTCCGACCGGCAAGACGACCGTGCTGGACTGCCGTCTGGGTGCGCATATCTCGCCGGACGGTTTCTCACCGTGGCATGACCGGACAGATACCAACCTCGCAGGCTTTGCTGAGGAGGGCAGCACCGGCGAGGGTGCAGGCGAGCGTCCGGCATGGGTCGCAAGACCTACGGCGGCGGAAACGTCTGACCTGCTGAAAAAGGCTCGGAAACGCTGCCGTCCGGAATGATGAGGAAACGAAACGATGAAAAAACTCCCCGACTTTGTAAAATGGCTCATCATTGCGGCAGTTCTGGCGGCAATGGCGGCGATCACCTTCGCGGTCAATGACCGGGCATCCCGGGTAAAAATGCCGGAACCGGATACCAGCTTCGGCATCTATCACAGCCCCAGCTCCCAAACATCCGCAAATTAAACTGAATAACACAAAACGGGCAGGGAACCACGCGTTCTCTGCCCGTTTTGTGCTTAAATCAGGAATCCGTCATAATGAACCAGAACGTCGTGCCCTTGCCGACGGTACTCTGGACGCCGAAGCGGAAACCATGCTGCTGGAAGATGGCTTTCGTGATGGACAGGCCGAGGCCGGTACCCTGTTTTCCGGCATCGGAACGGGAACGGTAATACCGGTCAAAGATATAGGGCAGGTCATCCGCCGCAATGCCGGGGCCGTGGTCGGAGACTTCGACCCGGACGCCCTCTTCACAGCGGAAGGCACGCAGGAAGAACAGCCCGTCCTCGCCGATGTGGTGCATGGCGTTGCCCAACAGGTTGTGGAGGGCACGCTGCATCATGTTCGGGTCGGCGTAGACTGGAAGCTCCTCGTCGGGCAGTTCCAGCTTCAGCTCCCAGCCGTTCTGGGCGCAGACGGCATCGTACCGTTCGCTGACCTCATCACAGAGCTGTGCCATATCGAAGTGGACACGCTCGCATTTCTCTGCACCGCTGGTGACCTTGCTCAGCTCCATGACGCTTGAGACAAGGGCGGTCAGCCGGTCGGCTTCGTCGACGATGATGTTCATCTGCTCGTCACGGTGAGCTTTGTCGTCGCCGGTGATGTCTCGTACCGTCTCGGCATAGCCCTTGATGAGGGTAAGAGGCGTGCGCAGGTCATGGGAAACATTCGCCAGCAGGTCACGCTGCATCTGGGCAGCGTGCTGGACTTCCTGCGCCATGTGGTTGAATTCTTCGGTCAAAGTACCGAGTTCATCATTTCGGTTAGCTTCCACATGGACGGCATAGTTGCCCTGTGCCACCTGCCGGGCTGCACCGGAAAGCCGACGCAGCGGCTTTGTGAACCACTCGCTGAACAGCCAAGCCGCCGACATGGAGAAAGCGAAGATGAGCGCAGCGGCCAAGGGAAGAATGGTACTCAGAACCTCGCCGGCCTCCGAAACGTGCATCAGGCTTGTGGTGACAAGGACGGTATAGGTGCCGTCGGCGGTCATTCGGCCGACGACCAGCTGTTTTGAGCCAGAGGATGTCGGTGGGTCGAGAGTCTGGACAAAACCGCCGGTCTGACGGCAGTATTGCCGGATGGTACGGGCGGTGGAATATTTGATATCCTCATCCTGTGGGTCAGGCAGAGCCGTTTCATGCAGGTTGCAGAAGGTCAGGTTCTCGAACTTCTTGATGGTGCGCAGGGTCGAATCTGAAATATCGACGCAGAAACTGCTCAGAGGGCTGTTATCGTAGAGTTTGACTTTCAGCTGGTTGAAAAAGGTATCATTGGTGACTTTGACGCCGCCGAACGCCCAATAAGACAGCGTGTCCCCCTCAGCGATGGCGTCGTCCATCTCAGAGACGATCATCTCCGCCTCCGAGGTGAGCTGTTTCTGAATGTGCTTGATATAAAGCGGTTCCAGCAGCTGGGTGCTAAGGAACCAGAACAGGCCGAGCAGCAGCAGACAGATGAAGCAGAGAAACCACATCAGCTGCCCACGGATGCCAATGGCGGAACGGGCTTTTTTCGGGTGCCGCATCCGATGCAATGCCTCCGTTTACCGTGCTGCGTCAGGGTCGAACTTGTAGCCGACGCCCCAGACCGTCGCAATGTAGCTGCGGCACTTGCCGAGGTGTCCGCGCAGCATCTTCACATGGGTGTCCACGGTGCGGTCTTCGCCGAAGTAGTCGTAGTTCCAGACCTTCTGCAGGATCTTTTCGCGGCTGAGGGCAATGCCTTTGTTGGAAGCCAGAAAAACCAGCAGGTCGAACTCCTTGGGGGTCAGGCTGATCTCCTCGCCGCTGACCCGGACGGTGTGGCTGGCTGTGTCGATGGTCAGGTCGCCAAACACCATCGCGCCATTGGCATTCTCGGTACGGGGCAGAGTGCGGTTCAGCACCGCGCGCACCCGGGCGACCAGCTCCCGGGGAGAGAACGGCTTGACAACATAATCGTCTGCGCCGCCTTCCAGACCGGCCAGTTTATCGTATTCCTCACCACGGGCGGTCAGGATGATGACGGGTGTATTGATGTGACGAGAGCGCATCTCACGCAGGCAGGTCATGCCGTCCATGAACGGCATCATGACATCCAGAATCACAAGATCATAGCCGCCGCTGGTCAGCAGCGACAGGGCTGCAGAGCCGTCACCGGCCTCTTCGCAGGCATAACCTGCATATTGTAAATGCTCCCGGATCAGCTCACGGATCCGAGGCTCATCGTCAACGATCAGAATTTTTGCCATAAGGAACCCCTCCTCGCTTGTAATCAACCATATCTTAATACATCAATTGGGAATTTCTGTGAATTTTAAGTGAACCCTTTGGAAAATAGGCAAAACAAGTATACCATACTTCACGCATACAAGCCAAATGAAAACGCTGGAATCCAAAAATTTTACCGCAAATAAATCGGGGGGGCGTTGATAAGGCCGCAAATCTTTGCTATAATTTCAGTGAAATAAAAAGCATCTTGAAAAAACTGAGATAAAAAGAACATGAGTCAGAAGAAATTGTCCCGGATACAACAGAATATGCTGGCAGGAATGGTTTGTCAGATCGTTACCATTCTGGTTGGCTTTCTTCTGCCGCGTCTCTACCTGAGTTATTATGGGTCGGACGTGAACGGTGAGCTGAATACCATCAAACAGCTGTTCGCTTATCTTTACCTGCTGGAAACGGGCGTCGGTCTTGCGACGACGCAGGCACTCTACCGTCCGGTCGCACTGGAAGACCACCAAGGCGTCAGCGAAGTTCTGGCGGCGACCAGCCACTACTACCGCCGGACGGGATTCCTCTATGCGGCCATCGTTCTAGGCATCGGAACGATTTACCCGATGGTGGTACGGTTCAGCCTGCCGCGAGGCGTTATCCTGCTGTATACCATCCTGTATGGTCTGCCCTCAGTCATCGGTTTTCTGGTACAGGGCAAGTACCGCCTGTTGATGGAGGTGGACGGGCGAAGCTACATCCTCAGCAGTCTGAACACGGTGGTACAGTTGGTTACGGGCATCGGCAAGGTGGCTGTCCTGATGCTGACCCAGAACATTCTGGCGACACAACTGCTTTACTGTCTGTGTTCCATGCTGCCCATTCCAGTCATCCTGTGGTATGTCCGGAAGAATTACCCGTGGATCGACCGGCACGCGAAACCCAATTACGCCGCCGTTGCGCAGAAAAACTCGGTGCTGCTCCACCAGCTGTCGAGCGTCATCTTTAACAATACCGATATGGTGCTGCTGTCCTACTTCTGCGATTTCAAAGTGGTCAGTGTGTACAGTGTCTATAATTTGTTCTTCACCCAGATCGCTTTTGTGATGACCCTGATTATCAATAGTGTCTCGTTCCAGATGGGTCAGCTCTTCCAGACCGACCGAAAGCGTTTTGAACGGGTGTTCGACCTCTATGAAACGGTCTATCTTGCGTTTAATGGTTTCTGCTATGCAATGACAGCAGCGTTTCTTCTGCCGGTGATCCGCATTTATACGGCAGGCATCCACGATGCCAATTACCTCGATGCGGCTTTGATCTTGCTCTTTGCCGGAAAAGCGGTGATCGAAAACGGCAAGAATATCTATCATCAGGTCGTTCAGTATGAGGGAGCTTTTAAAGAAACGCAGTGGCACGCCATCGTGGAGATGAGCATCAATCTTGTGGTGACGCTGGCCGCCATCCAGTTCTGCGGCATCTACGGCTGTCTGCTCGGAACGATTGCGGCACTGGTGTTCCGTTGGATAGCGGTCGTCTGGTATACTTACCGCAAAATTTTGCGGACAAGCATACGGCCGACCGTGCGCAAATGGCTCTGCAACGCTGTGCTGTTCGTTCTGGTGATAGTTGCTCTCGGTGTGCGGAACCGCCCAGAATGGAGCCTGTTGGAAGTGATTGGAAGAGCCATCCTGAACGGCATCTGGGTCGCGGCTCTGTTTGCAGTGGGAAATCTGCTGGTGAACCGGGGAACATGGAAAGGGCTTTGTGAGCTGTACGCAGAGCGCAAAAAAGCTTGAGGAGGAAACGGTGCTATGGGGATCCCGAAAGTCATTCACTACTGCTGGTTCGGCGGAAATCCACTGCCGAAGGATGTGAAACGCTGCATCAAGAGCTGGAAAAAGTTCTGTCCGGACTATCAGATCATCGAGTGGAATGAAAGCAACTTTGACTATACCGACAATCTCTATGCAAAGCAGGCGATGGAGTGCAAAAAGTGGGCCTTCGTCAGCGATTATGCCCGTCTGAAAATCGTCTATGAGCAGGGCGGCATCTATCTGGATACCGACGTGGAACTGATCCGTCCGCTGGACGACCTGCTGGATCTTGAGGCGTTCTTCGGGTTTGAGAACAATCTGGGCAAGAAGGAAAAGGAAGTCGCGACAGGGCTTGGATTCGGTGCGCAAAAAGGCAATGCGGTTGTAAAAGTGATGCTGGAAGATTACAAAAATATCTCCTTTTTAAAAGAGGATGGCACGTATGATATTATGCCTTGTCCTGAACGAAATACGAAGGCTTTGACTCACTTGGACCTTCGGAGAGATGGAAGTCGGCAGACGATAGCTGGTGCCGAGATTTTCCCGGGCGAGTATTTTTGTCCGATCGAGTATACAAGCAGAAAAAAGTGTGTTACCCAAAACACCTATTCGATCCATCATTATCATTCAAGCTGGAAAGGCTGGACGGAAAGAATAGACCATCTTGTGATAAGATATGCAGGAGAAGGCATCTACAAGAAGGTTTACGTTCCTGGCAGACGATGGTATAGGCGAAAAAGAAACGATATAAAGAAAATAATCGAAAAAATCAGGGGGGGGGTAAGAACTCCAGAAGCTGATTTTTGCTAAGCGGTCAGAAGGCATAAAGTGCTTTCCGGCCGTTTTTTATGTCGCAGGCTCTGCATGGTTTGGACATTTTCCGGGAACTGTGCTATACTGGAACAATTCCAAAGACCTTATTTTTGACTGAAACAAAGGATTTTTACCCATGCGGATCGGACTTGTTGAATTTATCCTTATCTTGTTCATCGCATCCATCACCATCGGCCCCAATGTGGCCGTTTTTGTAGACCGCTGGATGCGCCGGGCAAAGAAGACCAGTGCGGCGGCAGCACGCCGCAAGGCTGCGATGCAGGCGCAGGCCGTCGCAGAACGGGAATATGTACTGCACCGGTTTCAAGTCGCCAGCCGGATTTTCAGCGTGGCGGCGTTGCTGGCCTTGATCTACGCACTTTTTTTGCGGCCCATCGAGGCGGCGCCTCAGACCTATACGCCGCCTGCAACGCCGGATAGCGTTGTTCTGACAGGGGCTGACGAAAGCGACCAGCTCGCACTGGATGGATATGAAGATGTTTCCTGTGTCCGTGTCCGGGAAGAGTGGCTTTATCTGGCAGCAAAAACGAAAAAGAACGGCAAAAAGACCGAGAGTGCGCTGCTTCGGATGCGAGAAGACGGCAGCGGCCTGAGCAGCATCCTGACGACCGAAGGCGAGATCACCGGGTTTGATTTTGACCCGGAGGGGAATATCTGGCTGACCGTTCTTACGGCAGACGGCGGTGCGCTTTGCCGTGCCGGATACGATGGCTGGGGTGCAGCGATGGAACAGGTCGTGACCCAGATCGACGGCAAAACGCTGACAAGCCCGGCGGCAGTGGCCGTCGGCGAAGACGGCAGGGTTTACTTTGCAGTCGTGTCGGCCAACAGCGCGAAAAACGGGCTGGATGCAGCTCTGCGCACTGAACTGATGGCGCATACTTCGACGGGAAGCGTCTATGCCTATGACCCGTCTGCCCGGAGCGTTCAGCAGGTGCTGAGCGGAGTTTCCGGAGCGTCCGGGCTGGCACTCTCGCCAGACGGGGAAACACTGTATGTTTCAGACCTCGGGAACCGCTGTGTCTGGGCAGTGTCCTCCAATAGCCGGGAACTCACCGCAGGCGGAAAAAACTGCGCAGTGTTCCAGACCGCTCTGCCGGGTTATCCTGGTGCGCTGGCCGTTGATGAAGAAGGTGAGGTCTACATCAGCTATCGCTGGATGCGTTCCGGCTGGCTGGAAGATTACGCTGACGGTACACTGCTCCGTGGAGCGGCTCTCCGTTTGAGCCAGAACATGCAGGAAAATCTGTTCCGGCTCAATGCGGAAAACTGCGCTGTGCAGGGATACAGCCCGGATGGGGCATTGCTGGCCTCTTACGGCGGAAAATCGCTGGGGAGCATGACGGCACTCTGCCCGGAGAAGACCCGGGTCTATCTGAGCATTTCGGACGAATCCGTCCTGCGATGGGTTCGTGTTTGAGAACGATAAAAGAAAAAGGGGTGTTTTCAGATGACAGAAGCATTTCAGAAACAAATCGAGCAGGAAGCACGGCAGGCCGTGACCGAGCTGCTGGAACAGGTAAAGCTCCACAAGGGCGATGTCTTTGTGGTGGGCTGTTCGTCCAGTGAGATCGTTGGCGGACACATCGGTAAGGACAGCAGCCTTGAGGCGGCACAAGCCGTCTATGCTGGCATCGCACCGATACTGGCCGAAAACGGTATCTGGCTGGCGGCGCAGTGCTGTGAGCATCTGAACCGTGCCATCATCATTGAACGGGAAGCCGCCCACGCCTACGGCTGGGAAGAGGTCTGCGTCGTGCCCCGTCCACATGCCGGCGGCAGCTGGGCGACGACCTGCTGGAAAAAGTTCAAAGACCCCATTGCAGTTGAGGAGATTCAGGCACATGCAGGCATCGACATCGGTGGCACCCTCATCGGGATGCACCTGAAACGGGTCGCCGTTCCGGCCCGGCTCAGCCTGAATAAGATCGGCGAAGCAAACATTCTCTGCGCTCGCACCCGTCCGAAGCTCATTGGCGGTGAGCGAGCAAAATATACCGAGGAGGATTGAGCATCATGGCAGAAAAAACCTTGGAAGAAATGCGGCGGGCCGTTGAGGAGATTCGTGAAAAGATGGCGGCAGCGGCCCGGGAAGTAGGCCGCGACCCGGCGGAAATTCAGCTCTGCGCCGCCTGTAAGACCCGTACCGCCGAAACGGTGGCAGCAAGTGCAGGACTTGCCATCGACATTTTCGGCGAAAACCATGTGCAGGAACTCTGCGCCAATTTTGATGCCGGTGCTTACTGCGGCAAGCCAAGTCATTTTATTGGCCACCTGCAGACCAATAAAATCAAGAAAGTCCTTGGCCGTGCAAGCCTGATTCAGAGCGTCGGCAGTGAGCATCTGCTGACCGCCATTGAAAAAGAAGCGGCGAAAGCTGGCGTCGTTCAGAACATTCTGCTTGAGGTCAATATCGGCGGTGAAGAGAGTAAATCCGGCGTTTCTCCGGAACAGCTCTGGCCTCTGCTGGAGCTGGCATCGGCACAGCCCCATATCCGGGTCAAGGGTCTGATGGCGATTCCGCCGGTCAACAACGACGACGCCCAGAATCGGGCTTACCTTGCGGCCGTCCACAAGCTGTTCGTGCAGGCAGGAGAGCGCGGCTATGAAAATGTCGCAATGGAAACGCTCTCGATGGGTATGAGCGGCGATTATGAGAACGCTATCCGAGAGGGTGCGACCCTTGTTCGTATCGGCACAGCGATTTACGGAGAAAGAGACTATTCTAAGAAGTAAATAGGAGATTTCATGAAACAAAACGTTCAAGACCCTGCGGCACATCATACCAGCAGCGGCGCACTCATCCGGCGATTCCTGCCGTATCTGGCAAAGTATAAAAAGACCCTTTTCATCGACCTGTTCTGTGCTGCGTTGACGACGCTCTGCGACATCATCCTGCCGAAAATCATGAGTACCATTACCAATTCGGCGATGGGCGTCGGCATCACCCTGACCGCAGGCATCGTCCTCAAGCTGGCACTGATCTATTTTGTGCTTCGCATCATTGACGGTGCAGCACAGTATTTCATGTCAGGCATCGGCCATATCATGGGCGTCCATATCGAAACGGATATGCGCCGGGATGCGTTCGACCATCTGCTCCAGCTCGACCATACCTACTATAACAATACCAAGGTCGGCACCGTCATGGGCCGCATCACCAACGACCTGTTCGATGTCACCGAGTTTGCACACCACTGCCCGGAAGAATTCTTCATCGCATTCATCAAGATTCTGGCATCTTTTGTTATCCTGTGTCAGGCCAGCATTCCGCTGACACTGGCGGTCTTTGCCTGTGTGCCGCTGATGGGCGTCGTCTCGGTCAAACTGAACCACCGTCTCCGCGCCCGGTTCCGTCAGCAGCGTGTCCAGATCGGCGAACTGAATGCCACCATCGAGGACAGCCTGCTGGGACAGGGGGTCGTCAAAGCCTTTGCTGCCGAAGATCAGGAACGGGAGAAATTCGCGCAGGGTAACAAGGAGTTTGAAAAGATCAAGACGCTGGGTTACTATGCAATGGCGGCGTTCAACACCTCGACCCGTCTTTTTGACGGACTGATGTATCTGGTCGTCATCCTCGCCGGCGGTCTGTCGCTGGTGTATGGCAAAATCAACGCCGGTGATTTAGTGGCTTATATTCTTTACGTTACAACGCTGATTGCAACCATCCGCCGTATCGTCGAATTTGCCGAGCAGTTCCAGCGAGGCATGACCGGCATCGAGCGTTTTGCCGAAATTATGGATACGCCCATCACCATCCACGACGCGCCGGACGCAAAACCGCTTCAGCCCGGCCCGGGTGCTATCCGGTTTGAGGATGTCAGCTTTGAGTATCCGGACGACCACAACAAAGTCCTGCACCATGTCAGCCTTGATATCAAGGCTGGTGAGCGTCTGGCTTTGGTCGGGCCTTCCGGCGGCGGCAAGACGACCCTCTGCAACCTGATCTCCCGGTTCTACGACGTCACCAGCGGCAAGATCTTGGTGGATGGACAGGACATCCAGCATGTCACCCTCAAGAGCCTGCGTCATGAAATTGGCATCGTTCAGCAGGATGTGTATCTGTTCAGCGGCACCGTGGCCGAGAACATCGCCTATGGTAAGCCCGGAGCTATCCGGGAGGAAATAATTGAGGCAGCACGTCTGGCCGGTGCGGAACGCTTTATTCTGGCGTTGAAGAACGGCTTCGATACCTATGTCGGCGAGCGTGGCGTCAAGCTCTCAGGCGGTCAGAAACAGCGTATCGCTATCGCCCGTGTCTTCCTGAAGAATCCGCCTATCCTGATTTTGGACGAAGCGACCAGCGCACTGGACAACGAGAGTGAGATCCTTGTCGGCCAGAGCCTTGAAAAGCTGGCACATGGCCGCACAACGCTGACGATCGCTCACCGTTTGACGACCATCAAAAACTACGACCGTATCCTTGTCCTCGGCTCCGAGGGCATCGTTGAGTCCGGCACTCACGATGAGCTTCTGGCAAAACAGGGCGTCTATTACCGCCTCTGGAACCAGCTCCCCGGGGAAGATACTCTCTAAAACTGTAGAACAAAAGGCCATGCTGATTTTCACGTCAGCACGGCCTTTCTTCGTATCATCAGGTTGCGGCTTTTTGCAGATAGAATTCGCTTTCGGCAACACGGGTAACAAATTCGTATTCCAGACGAGTTGCCTTGGAAGGAACGATGTTATATCGTTTGCAGACAGTGCGGAAATACGCAAAATAATCACGGTCTTCCTGCGTCAACGGGGACACCCAGTTCTGTTCCATCGGTTCATTCATCGTTCTTCACCTCGTATTCAGAAGGCGCAGTTTTTGTGAGTTTATCGATGAATGAAAACACATCATCGTAGATTTTGTCCGGCACTGCCTGACGAGGCATCCAAAAATGAAACAGTTCCTTCAATTCATCGGAATCTCCGTAAAGTTTTCGGGTCTGTTCATAGGCGAATCGATTTGCATCGACTTCATGTGGCTGTCCAAGGTACAAATTCATAAGATGTGTTTCATCGCCCGTTAATCTGCATTTTAGATAATCACCATTTATCAACTTGTAACAAGTTCCATCGTACATAATGATATACTGAGTGCTTCGGTTGATATTGTTGTTAAACCGATTAGGAAAGAGATACTGTGAAGCATGACGCAGTTCATGAAAGAGAAAAAATGACTTTTTATAATCAGGGGATTGGTTCAAAAGCTTTTCATTGATGAAAATGGTTTTGCTTGTAACATCGAATGTTCCATTCGCGGTTTCATATCCGGAGGGCATCTCAAAAGACAAATGTAGTACAAGCTGATTTTCTTGACAATAGGTGTCAAAATATTTTTTATAATTGAACATCAATTTTTAATCCGTTTATTTAAATAAGAAAAGAGACATTGAACAACAGATGCTCAATGCCTCTTGGAAATTTCTATTATTCACCCACGGTAAGACGGACGGCGCCATAGATACCGGCGTCATTGCCAAGGGTCGCCTGCTTGATGGGCGTTTCACGGCAGGAGGGGAAAGCGTACTTTTTGTAGTATTTCCGGAGAGGATTGAACAGGACATCACCGGCACGGGCAACGCCGCCGCCGATCATGAACATCTCGGGGTCGGTGGTGGCGGAGATGGAAGCCAGCGCGAGAGCCAGCGTGTCAGCCATTTCATCGACCTCACGGGCGGCAAGAGCATCGCCATTGCGTGCGGCGTCGAAGACATCCTTTGCGGCGAAATCGGTACCACGCAGGGTGCAGGGAACATCGGGGTTTTCATCCAGCAGCTTCTTCATGCAGCGGACAACGCCGGTCGCACTGGAATACTGCTCCAGACAGCCGTGCTTGCCGCAGCCGCAGGTGGCCGTTTCGTGACGGTTGACCGTAATGTGTCCGATCTCGCCGCCTGCACCGTGCGCACCGTCGATGACCTTGCCGTCAACGATGACGCCGCCGCCGACACCGGTACCCAGCGTGACCATAACGGCACTCCGACAGCCCTTGGCAGCACCCATCCAGATCTCGCCCAGAGCGGCAACGTTGGCGTCGTTGCCGACCAGAACCTTCAGGCCGCCCAGCAGCTCTCCCAGCTCTTCGGAAACGTTCCGTTTGCCCCAGCCGCCGAGGTTGGCGCAGACGATGGGAACGATACGGGAATTCAGGATGGGGCCGGGAACACCGATGCCAACGCCCTCGACCTGCTCTGCGGTAATATTTTTCTCACTCATTTTGCCAAGGATCGCTGCAGCAAGGTTCTCGAGGATATGCTCACCGGCGTTGGAGGTGTCGGTGGGAACTTCCCACTTTTCCAGCAGTTCGCCTGCGGTGGTGAAAAGGCCGACCTTGGCCGTGGTGCCGCCGAGGTCGATGCCGAATGCGTATTCTTTCATAATCATTTACCCCTTTTCAAAGCGGATGCTCCGCTGATTTTCGATTGACAACAGTATAACATACTCCGGACAAAAAAGCAGAGGTTCCGGCGTGATTTATGCAAATAGCCGAAAAATGAATGGATTTTTTGACAATAAAAAAGCTCCCCTGAAATTCAGGAGAGCAGAAAATCGAAAATACCGAAAAGATAAGGTTACTCGTCGTCCGAGTCGTCCTCTTCTTCCTCCTCGTCATCATCGGTATGCGGCTTGTAGAAGATACCGCTCAGGAAGATGCTGATGAAGTAGAGCAGCACCATCGGGACTGCGACCATGCACTGCGACACGATGTCGGGCGGCGTTACGACAGCTGCAATGAAGAAGATCAGGACGATGGCGATGCCGCGGACCTTCTTGAGCAGCTCCGGGTAGATGATGCCCATCTTGGACAGGATGATGGTGATGAGCGGCATCTCAAACACACAGCCAAAGATCAGGAACATCGTCAGACAGAGGTTGACATAACTCTCGATACTGGTGGTGGTCTGGATGTAATCCGCACCTTCAATGCCGGTACTCAGGAAGCGGAGCATGAAGGGCATCATCATCTTGTAGGCGAAGAGGACGCCGATGCAGAACAGCAGCAGACCCAGCAGGATGACGAGCTTCAGGAAGAAGGTCTCGCTCTTTTTCAGGCCGGGTTTTGCAAAGGCGTAGATCTGATACAGAGCGACCGGGACTGTGATGACGAAAGCCGCCAGCAGAGACACACGGAAATACTGCATCAGCTTTTCCTGCGGAGCGATGGAAACGAAGGTATAGTAACCCTGCCCCATTGCGGTCAGCAGATCGATGAGCCGGTCGGCGTACATCAGGGTGACGACGACTGCAACAACAAACACCACTGCGCAGATGATCAGCCTGTTCCGCAGCTCTTTCAGATGTCCGGTCAGCGTCATGCTGCCGTCGTCCGTCATGACTTCGGCTTTCTTTTTGCGCTTAACGTTTGTAGCCACAATTACTCCTCGTCGTCCTTCTTCTCAGCTTTCTTCTCGGACTTCTTGTCGGAAGAATCATCGTCGTCATCGTCGGACTCGTCCATGCCCTTCTTGAAGTTGCTCATGGTCTTGCCGAACATCTTGCCCAGCTTCGGCAGGTTCTTGGGTCCAAAGATCAGCAGAGCGATGACCAGGATGACAAGCAGCTCGTTAGTACCAATACGCATAATAAAAATCTCCTTTTTACTTTTACCGCGCCGCGAGGCCGGTTCACACAATAAATGTATCCTACAACCGCGGATGCGGTGTATTCTAAAATAAGTAGAGGGTTAAGCCTTGGCTTCCTCAGCCGGTTCAGCCTCTTCAGCGGCAGGTGCCTCCACGGGAGCCTCAGCCGGTTTTTCTTCCGGCAGTTTCTGGATGGGCTCTTCTGCCTTTTCCACAGCCGGTGCGGTAGGCTCTTCCGGCTTGCTTTCAGCAGGTGCAGCAGTCTCGGCAGCAGGAGCGTCCTGCTCGGGCAGCTCTTCGACTGCTTCTTCGGTCAGATCGGTAACTTCCTCGGCCTCTTCTGCCTTGACAGCCTCTTCCTTGCTGATTTTGCCGATGCCAGTAAAGCTCTTGGTGACATCCTTTACGCTGTTGTCGATGTCCTTCTTGATGTCGGTCAGGGGAGCAACAGCTTCCTTGAGAGGAGCCTGAATTTCGTTCAGCGGCTCAACGACATTCTTCTGGATCTCTTCCGAAGCGGCACCGGTGTACTTTTTCAGCTCACGCAGCATCTTGCCCAGCTTCTTGGCATAGACGGGCAGCTGGTCGGGGCCGATAAAGACGAACGCCACGATGACGATCACCACGAGTTCCCAAAAACCAATTTTCATAGCGATTCAATTCCTTTCCTCTGCCGTACCGTCTGCGGCACGGCATTGACCTGAATATCCGTTTGCGTGTTCCAGTATACCAGATTCCGAAAGGTATTTCCAGAGGATTCATTTTTCGGGTAAGTCGTGCTATACTGGACGGGAAAACAGCTTTGCGCTTGTGTTGCCATACATATACCGGAATAAAATAGATGGTATATGAATTTATTATGAATTATTTATGAACGAGTGAGCAAATGGGGCTGTTTTCTAAACAATATGTAAATCGGATGAAATAAATTACAGAGAGGGATGCTTTTTATGACCGAAATCCATGCACAGCGGTTTGAACGGGTCGTCGAAAATCTGGCGGCAATGGGGCTGACCCAGATGGTCGTCAGCGATTCGCCGACGATCTTCTACCTGACCGGTGTCCGTATTTTCCATCCGGGTGAGCGGATGCTGGCTCTGCTGCTCCGTGCAGATGGCAGCCACCGGATGTTTGTCAATGCGCTGTTCGGCACGCCGGACGCCGGTATTCCGGTGGAAAATTATCTGGACGGTGAGGATGCACCGGCAAAGCTTCTGCCTTGGCTTGATAAGGAAAAACCGCTTGGAATCGACAAGAACTGGCCAGCACGCTTCCTGCTCCGCTTGATGGAATTGAACGCCGCATCCACTTACCAGAACGCTTCCGCGGCCTGTGATGATGCCCGTGCCGTCAAGGACGAAGCAGAACAGGCCGCAATGCGTGCTTCCTCTAAAGTGAATGACGACTGCATGGCCGAGTTCGCAAACCTCATCCGCCCGGGCGTGACCGAAAAGCAGATGGCTGAGGAGATCAAAGCCATCTACGCCGCACATGGCTGCTCCGGTATCAGCTTTGAACCCATTTGCGGCTTCGGCGCACATGCCGCCGATCCTCATCACGGCAACGACGATACAAAGCTGACCGCAGGTCAATGCGTCCTCATTGATGTAGGCGGCGTCTATCAGGACTATTGCTCGGATATGACCCGTACTTTCTTCACGGCAGAACCCACCGAGGAAGAGCGGAAAGTCTATGAGCTGGTGCGTCAGGCGCAGGCCGCTGCCGAAGCTCTTGTCAAACCGGGCGTTCGCCTCTGTGATATCGACGCTGCAGCACGAAATATCATCACGGAAGCAGGCTATGGGCCCTACTTCAATCACCGTCTCGGCCACTTTATTGGCTTGGAAGACCACGAAGCAGGCGACGTCTCGGCAGTGAACGAAAATGTCGCAAAACCGGGTATGTGCTTCTCCATCGAGCCGGGCATCTACCTGCCAGACAAATTTGGTGTCCGCATCGAAGACCTCGTGCGTGTCACGGAGGACGGCTGCGAAGTCCTGAATCATTATCCCCATGAGCTGACCGTCAAAGCGATTTGATTGATAACCGATAAAATGAGGGTGTCCGATGCTGACCGGACGCCCTCATTCTTTATTTTACTTTATTTGTCAGGGAACCGATGCCGTCGATCTCGCACCGGACTTCGTCGTCGGGTACAAGGAACTGCGGTGGGTCCATCCCATGCCGACACCGGCAGGGGTGCCGGTCGCAATGATGGTTCCGGCTTTCAGGGTCATTCCCTGCGACAGCTCCGAGATCACATGGTCGATGTTGAAAATCTGCAATCCTGTGTTGGAATCCTGCCGCTTTTCGCCGTTGACCCAGCTGCGGATGCCAAGTTTCGGTGGGTAGTCGACAAATTCATCTGCTGTGACGATGCAGGGGCCGATGGGGGTGAACCCGTCAAGGCTCTTGCCGAAATACCACTGCTTGTGCGCGGTCTGAACATCACGGGCGGAAACATCGTTCAGGATGGTATAACCGAAAATATAATCCTGCGTCTCACCAGCCGGAACGTCTTTTGCGTCCTTGCCGAGAACGACCGCAAGTTCACACTCATAGTCAAGCTTCTTCACAAGGTCGGTGTGCGCCTCAATGAAGCCTCCGTCCGGAACGGCTCGGGTGACACGCTTTGAAAAATAGATCGCGTCCTGATGTTTGGTTGCAAAGGCGTCCGAAGAATATTCTCGGCTTCATCCGAGTGTGCCATGTAGTTGATGCCAAGGCAGATGACGTCCTGCGCCGGTGAAGGGATCGGGCTTTCGAGGGTCACAGCCTCGATGGGAAGAGCCGGGATGCCCATGATGGCCAGCGACAATCCGGCACGGACCTGCGGCGTCAGAAACGGAATGGCGTCGCTCAGCGTCTCATAGGATAAGCCCAGCCAGCTCAGCGGCCAGACCTGTTTTCCGTCCGACGATAAAATGGCCGGGTCTTCGATGCCGTCCGGTAAACGACAGGTGATAAAACGCATAGGAAAGAACCTCCGTTCTCAGTGTCGATACGCAATGGCGTTCTGGATACGGTCGGCTTCTTCGGGTTCGGCGAGCTGGCGCACCAATTCAAGGCCGAAGGGGATCGCACCGCCAAGGCCGTAGCTGGTGGTGATATTGCCGTCCACCACGACCTCCTCATCATGGACAATGGCACCGGCCAGCTTATCCTGAAAACCGGCGTGAGCGGTGGCATTTTTGCCCTTCAGAAGACCCAGAGATGCCAGAATGCTGGGCGCAGCGCAGATGGCGGCGACCTTTTTGCCAGCCTTGGCGAAGGCGGCACAGGTGTCGGTGACGGTCTTGTTAGCAGCAAGGTTGGGCGTGCCCGGGATGCCGCCCGGCAGAACGACCATGTCGACATCGGAATAATCCACATCTTCGGCAACGGCGTCGGCGGTCAGATGGACTTTGTGGCTGCTGACGATCTCTTTCCGACCCATTGCGGAGGCCACGATGACCTCGACTTTAGCACGGCGGAGCAGGTCAACGACCAGCAACGCCTCGCACTCTTCGGTGCCGTCGGCAAAAAATACAACTGCTTTGCTCATTTGGAAGCAATCTCCTTGTTATTTTCTTCGAGGATGCGGCGGAGGACACTGTCCTCCCGGCCAATCACGCGGCTGACCCGGCTGATGATGGCACTGGATGCGCCGATATTTCCCATGATGCTGGTGTAGCTCTGCTTGTTTACCAGCTTTTCGGCGATGTTGTAACGCTGCTCCATCGCGCTCAGCTCGGCATAGCTGCAGACGTCCTGTAGAAAGCGGTAGCATTCCTCCGGTGTTTTCAGCTCCAGAAGCGCAGCATACAGACCGGATTCTCCGGTCGGGTGGTCTTTTGCCATAAAGCTTTCCTCCCCGTTTTTGGCGTAGGTGTGGCCTGTGAAAGGCACTTCAGTACACTACTCTAGTGTAGTACACCGACGGGAAAATTGCAATGGGGAATTTTAGAGCATCCGCTCGAGAACAGTCTGCTGCATCTCGATGCCGGCCACAACATTTTCGCCCGGGCAGAGAGGCCGGTAGCCCCGTGCTTTGAAGAACTGCATGACGGGCAGAGCTTTGTTGTGGACTTCGCAGTAGACCCGGCCGCGGCTCTCGCCACGGGCCAGACGTTCGCAGGTGTTGACGATATCCCGGCCAAGGGCTTTTCCGCGGTATTCCGGCTTCAAATAAAGATGGAGCAGGTGGAGGGCGGTGTTCTCCATCTTCCATGCAAAGTAGCCGATGAGCTGGTCTCCGAGGAAGACGAGGAAATAGTTCACATCGTTGTCGATGTCCTCTTCGATAGCGTCCGCGCTCTGCAAGGTGTCGACCAGCGTATCGAGCTGCTTTGCCGGATAATAGCGTTTGTAGACCTCGTGCCAGAGTTCGCTGGCGAGGTCGGCGGTCATGTGGATATATTTGGCCTTTGCGACCAGTTTATAATCGGGTTTCATAGTTCTCCTGTCTTCTTTCGGTGGCTTTGGCGGTCTTATGGGGGATTCTGGCTCTTATTTTATCATAATCCGGCCCGGAGTGCAAAACAAAAAGGCCGCGGCACTCGTTTTGTGAGTGCCGCGGCCTCGTTGTCGTTTCAGTTTACGAAGCGTGTGTGCTTACAGCGCAGCCTTGAAGTTATGATGAGTGGAGCTGTAACGAACAACTGCTTCCATCAGGGCAACCGGCCACAGAACGACCTTTGCCACAATCTCGGCCGGCTTGACGCATACCGACTCCATGCTGACGACGCCGAACAGAACCAAGCAAGCAATGCCACAACCCAGAATGTAATAGTACATAATCAAACCTCCTATTATATTTCTTACAGGCTCCGTCTCATGAGCCTGAAGTTCAATGTTTCGTGGGAACTTTCCGCTCCCTGTAACTATACTATACCGTATCTTTGAGATAAAGTCAATACCGGAAAACGTGAAACAAATTAAAGGATTCTCTGAAAAACAGTGAATTCACAAAAGTGAAGTGGCAAAACATACTTTACTTTATCAAGGTAAAGCACTGATGAGATGACCGCCCTCCGCGCACAGAATGTTCACAATTTGCTCAAAAACCGGTCAAAAAGAGCCGAACTGTTTTCAGCAAAAAAACAGGGCGATTTGTCCAAAAGTCAGTCTGATTTTTTGGCAGGTCTGACAAGTGCTTCCAGGCAGCGGTTCTGGATTACGCATTTAAAGAAATCATGCGCAAAGTTCTTGTTTTTTAAACCGCAGAAATCGACGGTTCCAGACAAGAGGCGCGGCTGAAAATCGTTGCTGCTGCGAATAGTACAACGTGAGACTATCAAACTGCACAAGAAAAACAAAAAAGATTATGAAGAACTATTCTTGTTGCGGCGTGGGAAATACGCTATAATAAAGCCATCAAATCAGAAAGGAGATCGCAGCTATGGCGAAAACATCGCAGGTTCTCATACTCGAAGACGAATTTTATCTCATCAAGGCTCCTAATGGAAAGGTGCTGGAAGTGAAGAACTTCAACACCGAGAATGGTGCTGCGATCCGTCTGTGGGATTACGCAGGCCATCCTTGGCAGCAGTGGAAATTCGTGGACGCAGGCGAGGGACGCTGGCGCATCCAGAACCGTTTTACCGGTAAAGTCATCGACCTTGCGCTGGGCGGCGTAATGGAGGGCACATGGCTCCACCAGTGGGGTCGCACCAGCGGCCTGAGTCAGTGCTGGGCCTTGGAGCCGACGCGCAGCGGTCGGACACGCATTCGGAATGTTCTGGCAGATAAGTACATCGACCTCGTCGGCATGAACACCTCCAATGGTGCGCAGGCGCAGATCTGGAACTACATCGCAGGCGGCAATCAGGAATGGGATCTTGTCCGGGTAGATGCAAATACCCAGCAGACTTCGGCACGCGGCGAGGAACGCCGTGACCCGGAGCCGACGCCTTCCCAGCGGAAACACCAGAATGATTTGGTACGAAAGCTGAACAATGCAGGCAAGGGTCGTGCAAGCCGGAAGTAAATGTCTTTACAGACCAAAAAGAATCGGATAAACTAAAAAAGAGCTGTTGTAAAATTCCCTTCGGCATCGCGGATGCGATGCCACTGCAGCTGACCGTTATGCCAAGGCTCCCTTTCCGAGGGGGGTGGCACAGCGGAGCTGTAACTGGAGGAGTTTTATAACAGCTCTTGTATTTTATTTTTATATGTATATATAGGAGAAAACAATGGAACTGAAAATGAACTTTCCGATGCTGAACACCAGTCTGTGCTATCTCGAACGGGATGGAGCCTACCTGATGCTCCACCGCATCAAAAAAGAACATGACATGAACAAGGACAAGTGGATTGGCGTCGGCGGAAAGTTCGAGCCATTTGAAAGCCCGGAGGACTGCGCGATACGGGAAGTCCGGGAGGAGACCGGTGTCACCCTGACGAACTACCGTTACCGGGGGATCGTAACCTTCCTGCTGGGAGAGCTGACCGAGTACATGCACCTTTTCACCGCGACAGAGTGGACGGGTGAGATGATCGAGGGCGACGCCTGCAATGAAGGTGTTCTCGAATGGGTGCCGAAAGAGCAGGTGAGAGACTTGCCCATCTGGGAGGGCGATAAGATCTTCCTGAACCTTCTCGATGAAGAGCGGTCCTTCTTCTCCCTGAAACTGGAATACGAAGGTGACGTGCTGACCGAAGCGGTGCTGGACGGAAAACGGCTGCGCTGAATCAGTCCAGCTTCAGGTCGCCCTCTTTGATCCAGCCGATGTTCCGCTCGATCTGGCAGATCACGGTACTCAGAACAGCAGGCAGGACAAAGCAGATCAGGATCATGCCGACCCAGTCCATCGGAGTGATGGCCGCTTTGGTGCCGGCGGCGATATCATTGACCCAGCCGGTGTAAACGCCGATCTGACCGACCAGACCGCAGGTGCCCATACCGGAAGAGACGGCTGCGCCGTTCATCTCGAGATGGAAAACACAGGTCGCCAGAGGGCCGGTGATGGCACTTGCGAGGGTCGGAGCGATCCAGATACGGGGATTTTTGACGATGTTGCCCATCTGGAGCATACTGGTGCCGAGTCCCTGACTGACAAGACCGCCGACGCCGTTTTCCTTAAAGCTCATGACAGCGAAACCGACCATCTGGGCGCAGCAGCCAGCAACAGCCGCACCACCGGCAAGACCGGTCAGACCCAGAGCGGCGCAGATGGCAGCCGAGGAGATGGGGAGGGTCAGAGCGATGCCGACGATGACGGACACGAGGAGGCCCATCACCAGCGGAGCCTGCTCGGTCGCCCACATGATGAGGGTGCCGACCTGACTTGCGGCTGCGCCGATGGGAGCCGCGATGAGCATCGACAGACCGACGCCTGCAAAGATAGTCACCAGCGGCGTCACAAGGATGTCGATCTTCGTTTCCTTGCTAACGGCCTTGCCAAGCTCAGCGGCAACGATGGCGATGATAAGAACGGCCAGAGGGCCGCCTGCACCGCCCAGAGCGTTGGAGGAATAGCCGACGGTGACAAGGCTGAACAGCACCAGCGGCGGACAATGCAACGCCCAGCCGATGGCTACGGCCATTGCCGGGCCGCTCATGGCTGTAGCGTAGCTGCCGAGGTCGACCAGAACATCCAGTCCGGTCTGCTGACCCAGCGTTTTGATGATGGTGCCGATGAGCAGGCTTGCGAACAGGCCCTGCGCCATTGCGCCGAGAGCCTCAATGAGATACCGCTGCGGAGTGATGACGATATCTTTGCGTTTCAAAAAATCTTTTACGTTTGACATAAGCGATTCTGCCTTTCTGTCCAAGTATCCAAAAGCCGCAAGAGGATTGCGTGACAGTTATCATACCATACACCTGTCAAGACAGCAAGAGAAAATTTGAATTTTGTCTGAAAAAGACAGGTTTCTGCAATTCGGGTGCAATTTTTCTGGTAGGAAAAACGTATTTTGAACAGAGTCGGTCTGCGTTGGACAAAGGTTGTGAAATTTCCGCCGGAAACGTTGTACTCCGCCGAAAGAAGATTGACGCAGGTATGGAGGTTGGTGTATACTGTAAAAGTGGAAATAGCATCTTTAGAACGTGCGAAAAATCCGGGCAATGCCCGAAAAATGGAGGCAAAGCTAACGGCATGAAATATAAAAAATCTTCAAATCAGAAAGGAATGGGGGCGAGCCGCGGCGCAGGCCGTGCGGTGGCCGCTATGGTGATGGCTCTTGCCATTGCTGTGGGCGGCGGCAGCACGACGGCGTTGCTGCTCAGTCAGCCGACCGGCTTAACGGTCGTACCCTCGACCCAGCTGTGGGAAAAGGAGACTCTGGCTCATTTTACCAGTGAAAGAGCGGACAAAGAGAATCCTGCAAAGAGCGAGTCTGCTGCCGCTTCTTCCGCTGTGACAGAAGAACCGGCAGCATCGGAACCGACCATGTCGGAGACGGCAGCCGAGTCGAAGGCAGAATCGACGGTCAGCCAGCCGGAAGAAACGGTAACGGAAGTTCCGGCAGCATCCGAGACAGAGACTCCGGCGGTGGACGAAACACCTTCGGATGACGCGACAGCCGAAAGCCCGGCGGAGATCGAGGAGGAGAACAACTTCCCGTATCTTCAGCCGGAGACGGCGGCTCTGGCAGCGGAAGATCCCCTGAGCGCACCGACGGAACAGGATGAGAACACTGCAGAAGAGCCGGTCGAAGAAGATGCAGCTGCAACGGCTGCGGACTCGGAAACGGCTGAAAATACAGACTCTGAGACGGTAACGGAAGATACGAACTCGATCGGAGACGGTCTGGAAGATATTGAGATCACCACCGAGAATGGTACCATCTGGATGACGCCGGAAGAGATCAAAGAAGCTCTGGATGAAGGTACCCTGGATGAGGAAGAGCTGGAGACAGCCTGCCTTGACAGCGAAAACGGTATCCTGAAATGGCTGTGGAAGTGGTTCTTCGGTGTCGAGGATGACGACTCGAGCAGCGACTCCTCCTCGTCGACCCCTTCTGCTCCCTCGACTCCTTCGACCCCGGAGGTCAAGCCTGCGGAGCCTGTCTATACCGGCTGGAGCACCGTGAACGGCAAGACTTATTATTACGATCAGGGCACCCATAAGCCGGTCACCGGCATCCGTGCCATCGACAGCAAGCTCTATTACTTTGATGCCAATGGTGTACAGCAGAACGCCAATTTTGGCATTGACGTATCAAAATATCAGTCGAATATCAACTGGAATCAGGTCAAGAAAGCTGGCGTCAACTTTGCGATCATCCGCATCGGCTACCGCGGCTACGGCAGCGGCACGTTGGTACAGGATCCGATGTTTGAGCAGCACTTTACCAATGCCCGGAATGCCGGTCTGAAGGTCGGTGTCTACTTCTTCAGTCAGGCTGTCAATGAGAATGAGGCCCGGGAAGAGGCGCAGGCCTGCTGGCGTGTTCTGAATGGCCGTGGTCTGGAGTATCCGATCTACTTTGACAGCGAAGCTTCGGGAGCATCCAATGGCGGCGGACGTGCCGACGGTCTGGGTCAGGCTGACCGCACCAAGTGCGCTATCGCATTCTGCGAAGAGGTCAAGGCTCTGGGCTATCAGCCGGGCGTTTATGCTTCGACGCAGTGGTTCCGCAAGCGGCTCGACCTCAGCCAGCTGACGAAATACAGCATCTGGAACGCGCACTACAATGTGTCCAGTAGCCCCATCGCCTGCAATATGTGGCAGGGCAGCTGCTCGGCCCGTATCAGCGGTTACAGCGGCCAGCTGGATGTCAACATCAGTTACATGGGATAAACAGAGGAGAAGTTATGGACAGGATACGGCTCGTCGCGTCCGATATGGATGCGACTCTGCTGGATGAAAACAGCCAGCTTCCGCCGGATTTTGAGACGGTGGTCAAGGCTCTGGCTGAAAAAGGCATCCGCTTTGCGGCGGCCAGCGGACGGCCTCTCTATACATTGGAGGAAATGTTCCCGAACCTGCGCAAAGAGATGATCCTGATCGGCGACAACGGCGGCGCGATCCGCTGGAATGGCGAAGATCTCTATACGTCGGAGATGCCGCCGGAGGGCTGGCGCGCTCTGGCGCAGAAGAGCCGGCAGGCCGGTGATGTCGCTGTCCTCTGCGGCCTGAAAAGTGCTTACGTTGAGCGGCAGTATCAGCAGTATGACCGGGTGATGAAGCAGTTTTACACCCGGGTCGAGTACGTCGATGACCTGACCGCTGTGACCGAACCGGTGGATAAGTTCACCATCTATCTGCCCCATGATAACTCGTGGGAAGCTTACGATAATCTCTATGGCTCGGCCTGCGGTACTGAATTTTCGGTGGCGGTCGCCGGAAAGAACTGGGTGGATATCATGAATCCCGGCGTCCACAAAGGTGCGGCATTGGTGATTTTGGGCGAAAAGCTCGGCATCCCCACTGCTGAAATGATGGCGTTTGGCGATACCTACAATGACGCCGAAATGCTGGAAACAGCCCGGTATGGCTTTTTGATGGAAAACGGCAGCCTGCCGCTTCGACAGCGCGTGCCGTTCCTTGCGCCGCCCCACTGGGAATATGGCGAAATGCAGATTCTGCACCGTCTTCTTGCACAGGATGGCATGGTCTGCCCGGAGGATTTTATTCCTGCACACTGAATTTAAAATAAAACGGAACTGCCGCGGATGTTTTTCAACAGCGCGGCAGTTTTTGTGTGGAAAAATATCGGACGCAGGCATGAACGCCCACCTCGCAAAGCCCGTGGATGTGGAAAAAGTATTGATGACGATCCGTCGCCTGCGTGAAAAGTCCACGCTGAGCGGTTCGCAAAATATTCAGAATGTTTAAACTGGAGGAATCGTGTTATGAGAAACAAGTCTCTGCGACGCCTCGCCATTGTCTGCGCAGCAGCAGTTCTGACCTTCGGTCTTGCAGGATGCGGCGGCGGTACCACGCCGAAAGCTGCTTCGGGCAGTGCGCCGACCTGACTGCTGAGGGCATTGATGTCAGTGCTGTTCAGCCGGAGCTGCTGGAGGAATGCACGTTCGATGGCAAAGTCCTGCGTATTCCCTTCGCACAGAACCGTGTCGGTATGGTCGTGAACAAGACGCTGCTGGAAAAAGAGGGTCTGAGCGTATACCAACTATGCGGACTTCCTCACCACGCTGGAAGCTCTGAAACAGGCCGGTTATACCTCAATTCAGAGTTCAGAGAACAGCATTTATACTGAGCTGGTTTACAACATGGCGATGTGCATGATCGGCAGTGATCCGAAACTGCTGGATGCTCTGAACAATGGCGATGAATCGGCGGTTGAGGCACTTACTCCGGTCTTTGAAAAGATCGAGGAACTGAAAAAGAAGGGCTATATCGACAGCAGCACGAACGCCGAATATCCGGCGGACAACTATGATGGAGCGATTCTGAAATTCTTTGAAGGTGATGTTCCGTTCTGGGTCTGCAATACTGGAAAATACTGCGGCATGAAGAAACGCGAGTCCAAGTCTGAGACGTTCAGCGCATCTCCGTTCGAGTATGCCTTTATTGACGTGCCGATGGGTGACAATGGCGTGTATGAGTATGTTGAGCCGTGGTTCGGCTTCTCAGTCAACAAGAACAGCGATGATTACGACTATGCGGTCGAGTCTATTCGCTTTCTCGCACAGGAAGAGCAGCTGAATACCCTTGCCTCGGTCAAGGGCGTACCGGCTGCTACCAATAATAACACCGGTGCCCGTTTTGACGACATCAATTCTCAGCCACAGGTGGCGGTTCGTTATGTCAATGACGGCACTGTGATGAACCATGTGAAAGATTATTTCGGTCATGATGCGGAGAACTGCGGCAAAGGTGAGATGACGGCAGAGGAAGTAGCTCGGGATTATGTAGCTCGCTGTGCAGAGACCGCACGAGAAATGGCGGCAGCAGCACAATAAAATATTGAACTGACAAGAAGACAGCCCCTGCACAAAAATCATCGTGCAGGGGCTGTCTTGCTGTATGAAAAATGCAGAAGTTATTTTTTTGCGAAGTGCGGAATTGCATCAGACGGCAAGCTGTCGATGGAGACGAATTTCTCGAGGAGAGTACCAAACGAGGAGCTGTCTAATACCTGCGCGGCTTCTTCTGCCGTGCAGCCGGAAATATCTGGTATATCCGATACGTCGGTAGAAGCATTTGCTTTGGGAACAGCAGTTAGGAAGACGGCCAACAGAAAAAGAAGGGTGAAGGCTGAGAGAATCGCGCGCTTTGTCGTGGCAGATAACATGGATTTCGGACTCCTTTCGGTTTTAGGTAGAATAATCGGATAAAATTCGGCGATGTGGGGTTCTTTAACTATAATATAACATGAATTATAACAGCTGTCAACAATATTATGTAACGAATAGTATTTACGAAGAAAGGGTTTTGGGGTATCTTAGAAGCAACAAAACGGATAGAATGGAAAATGGTATGAGTGTATCAGATAATTTAAAGCGTGGCATCACAGAACTGTCTCTGCTGTGCCTGCTGTCTCAGCGCGATATGTACGGCTATGAGATGGTTCAGGCTCTTGCGGAATATAGTGAGGGAAATTTCTGCTTACAGGAAAGCTCCCTCTATCCGACATTGTATCGTTTGCAGGATAAAAAGTGTATTTCCGCTCGACAGGTCGCAGCTGGAAAACGCAGGATGAGGACATATTATCATCTTGAACAGGCCGGAAAAGATTACCTTCAGCAAAGTTTGCAGGAGTATCTCTCTGTTCAGAAGGGGTTCTGCGGAATTCTGGACAAAACAGGAAATTTGGGGGATGAAAAATGAAAAGAGCCGGATGTACACAGGAGAAAAAACAGTATTTTCGTGAGGTGAAGGCCTGTCTGCAATGCACAGGTTCGCTTCGCAGGCGGATTCTGGATGAACTTGCGCAGGTTATTGAAAGCGAGCCGGAACTTTCGCGGCAGGAGTTAGAAAAGCGTTTTGGTACGCCGCAGCAGTTCTCCGCAAATGTATCGGAAGGACTGGAACCGGGACAGACAGCTCCGAAAAATCTGCGTTGGAGAGCTGCAGCGATTCTGTTTATGCTGACGTTTATGTTTACTTTGGCGGCAGGAATGTTTTTTTGGAAGAGCAGACCCAAAGAGCAGGCTGAATATTCGATTTTGATCATCCGTCCAGACGATGGAAGCAGTGAGACGGTTCACCTCCCGGCAGTGCCTGTGATAAAATGAAAAACCGCTGTGACGTAAGTTTTGCCTTGCGTTACAGCGGTTTTCTTGTTGTGTGAAGTTCTATGAGGAGAGATTAAGCGTTTTCGAGGGTCTGATTGTTATAGACCGATTCGTCGAGCTGGCCTTCAGTAGCGGCGACGAGGGTCGTAGCAGCGGCAGCACCGACGACATTGGTTGCGGTACGAGCCATGTCTGCGATGCTGGAAATGGGTGAAAGCAGGATGATGGCTTCGACCGGCAGACCGGCAGCGGCAAACAGAGCGGTTGCGGTGATGGTAGCAGTGCCGGGGACGCCGACGGTGCCGATGGAGACGACGACTGCCAGAACAACGAGGAATGCATACTGCACGGGGGTGTACTCAATGCCCAGCAGATGGATGGTGAAGACCGCCAGCAGGGTGGGCCAGATACCAGCGCAGCCCGGCATACCGAGGTTTGCGCCAAGGCTTGCACCGAAGGAAGCGATATCTTCGTTGACACCCAGCTTCTTGGTCAGCTGATTAACGTTGACGGGGATGGTTCCGACGCTGCTCTGAGAGGTAAATGCGACGGTAGCGGCAGGCCAGATGCCCTTAAAGAATTTGATGGGGCTGAGATGACCGACAAATTTGATAAGCGCACCCTCGACGACGAAGAGCTGAATTGCGCAGAGGATATAGGTCAGAACCAGAACGCTCAGCAGGGGAACGAGGTCTGCCGGAGAAGAACGGCTGACCGCACGAGCGATTAGGGAGAGGACAGCATATGGGGTGTAGGAGATGACGTAGCTGACGACACGACCCATCACGAGGTCGCCTGCGTCGATGAACTTTTTAAAAGGTGCAACCTCTTCGGGCTTCTTTACGGCAATTTTATTGTAGCTGATAGCGACAAGGATGGAGAAAACGACGATGGGAACGACCTCGCCGTTGACCCAGTGAGAGGCCAGATTGCTGGGGAACAGACCAACAATGGTATCTACGATGGTGGGAACCTCTTTTGCGGTGTAGTCAGTCGCCAGCTCATACTGGACACCGTGGCCGACGTTGGTGACGATACCAGCGATCAGAGTGATGACACTTGCGAAGAAGGTGTTCAGCACGAGGAAAAACACGGTCTTCAGGCCAATGTTCTTGAGCCGCACCGAGTTGCCGAGGTTGGTGATACTGGAAATGATGCTGAAGATCAGCAGGGGAACGACGATTGCCGAGACGACGTGGGCGTAAATGGTGCCGATAGCCGCAACATAGGTGTGATGGCTCTTGAAGATCAGACCCACGATCAGGCCAAGACCAACGGCCAGAATAGTACGGATGCCGAAATCGACGTGCTTTTTCTTGTGCAAATAGTACAACAGCGCGAAGAAGACCGCGCTCAGGGCGAGTGCGCCCAGATCCAGAATATCAACAGACATGACCTGATTCCTCCAATTCCACTAAACCCATATGTTAAGTATGTTTATCGGGTTGTGAGGTGAAGTATACACCCATTAGGAGGGATTGTCAAGCATAAAACAAAGAAGAGGCCGCTGCAATGCAGCGGCCTCGGAAAGCGGAAACTTATTTTGCGTACTCGATGGCACGGCTCTCACGGATAACGTTGACCTTGATCTGGCCGGGATAATCGAGAGTATCCTCAATTTTCTTGGCGATAGAACGAGCCAGCAGGATGACCTGATCGTCGCTGATGACGTCGGGCTTGACCATGATGCGGACTTCACGGCCAGCCTGAACAGCGAATGCCTGCTCAACGCCCTCGAAGCTGGAAGAGATCTCTTCCAGATTTTCCAGACGCTTGACATAGCTTTCAACGTTCTCACGGCGTGCGCCCGGACGGGCTGCGCTGATGGCGTCGCAGGCCTGAATGATAAAGGCCAGCGGAGTCTTGGGCTCCACATCGCCGTGGTGTGCCTCGATAGCGTGGATGATCTGGGTGTTTTCCTTGTACTTGCGGCAGATATCAACGCCGATTTGAACATGGCTGCCCTCGATCTCGTGGTCGAGAGCCTTGCCGATATCATGCAGCAGACCGGCACGGCGTGCCAGCGTGACGTTCACGCCCATCTCGCCGGCCAGAAGACCAGCCAGCCATGCAACTTCCATGCTGTGGGCCAGAGCGTTCTGGCCAAAGCTGGTGCGGTATTTCAGGCGGCCGATGAGCTTGATAAGGTCGGGATGCAGACCGTGGATGCCCAGCTCCATAACGGCATGTTCGCCCTCACGCTTCATCTGCAGCTCGAGGTCGTGGCGGCACTTTTCGACCGTCTCTTCAATGCGTGCCGGGTGGATACGGCCATCACCAATCAGACGCTCCAGAGTCATCCGGGCGACTTCACGGCGAGTCTGGTCGAAGGAGGACAGGGTAATAGCTTCCGGGGTATCGTCGATGATGAGGTCAACACCGGTAGCGGTCTCGAGGGCGCGGATGTTACGGCCCTCACGACCGATGATACGACCCTTCATCTCGTCGCTGGGAAGAGGAACGACGCTGACGGTCGTCTCACTGCAGTGGTCGGCAGCACAGCGGCTGATAGCCTGACCGATGAGGTTCCGGGCGATGTTGTCGCAGTTCTCCTTCAGGTCGGTCTCGTAAGCGGCGACACGGACAGCCTTTTCGTGGATCAGCTCTTCCTCCACCTTGTGCAGCAGGACTTCACGAGCATCTTCCTGGCTCAGACCGGCCAGCGTTTCCAGACGCTCCATCTCCTTGGCACGGATGGCGTCGACCTCGGCTAGATGTGCATCGGCCTCCTCGTTTTTCTTTTTCAGCTCTTCCTCTTTCCGCTCTAACGCTTCGGTCTTGCGGTCGAGGGCAGTCTCTTTCTGGTCGATGCGGTTCTCCTGACGGGTGATCTCAGCACGACGCTGCTTGATCTCCTTGTCGGCTTCGGCCTTCTGTGCGTCGACTTCGGCTTTCAGCCGGAACGCTTCGTCCTTTGCTTCCAGAACGGCTTCTTTGCGCTTTTGTTCCGCGGTCTTGATCGCTTCGTTTACCAGCCGGGTCGCCTCGGCCTCAGCACTGCCGATCTGAGCCTCAGCGGTCTTTTTACGGTTGTTATAGCCATAAAAATAACCCGCGACACAGCCGACAGCCAGTGCGATCAATGCCACGATCAGAACGATCGGGGTCATTGTGTTCACTCTCCTTAAAGTCAAAATTCAAATTCAACTAAATTCTGGAGACGCTGTTGTGCCATATCACGGGAAAGGGTCTATAATGCGGTTTTCAACGGAAAAGAGACAACAAAACACAAGCGGAACGAGATTTCCCCGGTCTGCAAGCCATTGATGCGGCTTTTTAATTTACAAGAGGTTCTTATAAAAACGGGCAGATGAAGCCCCATTGAAATTTGTTCGCAGAACGCCCAGCATACAGCGTCATGAATTCCATACTACTTCTTATATTACGAGAGATTCAGCGGAATGTCAAGTAATACAAGCCCATTTTTAAAGATTTTCAGTATTATTCCAGATACATCCGGCGCAGGCGCATCAGACGCGCCGGGGTCAGGCCATACTCGGCTTCCAGATAGGCGTCACCGCTGCCAAATTTTCCCCGGATGGTATTCAGCACCAGCGGCACGGATTCGGGATAAACGCCTGTGATGCCGAGATAATATTCTTTTTTGGCAGGTTCTGCGGCGATCTCATCGGCATGTTCTGCCCAGATCGCTTCCAGCTCCGGTTTACGGCAGACATTGCTCTGGAGAAAATCTTTTGCGATGACCTCTTCGGATGCGCCCAAAGCCAACAGAATAAGCATGGCGGCAACGCCAGTACGGTCTTTTCCGGCGGAACAGTGGAACAGGATGGGGGTCTCGCCGGCTTCCAGTGCCCGGAACAACTCCTTGAACGCTTTGTTCCCGAAGAGCATCTGCTCATACATGGCATCGGCCATGTTGTGGTCTTCGTCCAGACGCCCTTTGAGAAGTTTTTCTTTGTCTTCCGGCGAGAATGCGATCTCGGTTCCGTCCGGGTGGCAGAGGCCGCAGATGCGTACCAGCCGTGCGCCGTCCGGCACATAGTCGGGCTGCTTCGCGGCTTCTGCTTCGCTTCGCAGGTCGAGGATCAGGCGGAGATTCAGCGAGTCCAGAAGCTTTCGGTCGGCGTTGCTGCTCAGCAGACTGGTCGGGATGCCCCGGAAAATTTGACCCCACTTGATGGTCTTGCCCTCGTCGGCGATGTAACCGCCCAGCTCCCGGAAGTTGTTTCCGCCCTCGAAAGGCAGCTGGGTGCCGGGTGTCGGACGAGACACCGCAGGCACCGGCTTTTCAGCGTTGCTGGACAGGACAGGCAGATTGTAGAAAGGCTTGGCCGGACGTCCGCGGCGCGGCGGCAGAGAAGCCGAACCGCCCAACACCTCCATCAGATAGCTGCGGAGCAGGTCGACATAGGCCGAGCTGTAATCACGACGCTGCACCAGCGAGACGCAGAGCGGCGGAAGATCTTCCAGCAGGACGTCACGCACCCGATCCAGTTCCCGGCGTGCGCCCGGCTCATACCGGGTCAGGCAGGTGCAGAGCTGCTCCTGAACGAGATAATACGCCTGATAAAAGCTTGGGCCGATCTCGGCATCCGGAGCGAAACCGGCACGGGCGCAGGTATCCCAGAGCGGTGCGAACAGATCCTGCCGCAGGCTGGGGAGAAGGACACGCTGTCCCCGGAGGTCAGCAAGGGGAACGCTTTCTTTTTCCCAGAATGGGTGTCCACGCGGCACAAGCAGGCAGGCCGGGTCTGCCCGGAGGGTCGTCCGTGCCAGAACTTTGGAGGCGCAGCCCAGATCCATTACAAGACCAGCGTCCAGCTCGCCCTGCTCTACGCTGTCGGCTACGGCGTCGTTGTCCATCAGGCGGAACCGCATCTCGATATGAGGGTACTGCTGGCGGAATTTGTCCAGCTGCGTCTCAAGGCCGGGCAGATAGTCCGGTACCAGTGAGACGCTGATGCCGATCCGCACCGGCTCAGCGGACTGGATCTCGGCATGAAGGGCCGCCTGCATCTGCTGGAACTGTTCTACCACCGGAGTGGCATGACGCTGTAAGCTCAGGCCCCGGTCAGTCAGCGAGAGCTTGTGGTGCGCACTGACGAACAACGGGCCGCACAGCTCCGCTTCCAGCGCAGTGATGCTCTGGCGCAGTGCCTGCCGTGACAAAAAGAGCCGCTGCGCCGCTCGGGTGTAGTTCATCTCCTCACAGAGGACCAGAAAATAATGCAGTTGGCGGATGTCCATGAGTCCCTCCTGAAATGCGTTTGACATACAATATAATATAAAGAATAACGCCTTTTTTGCGGAATGTAAAGTCGGTGGGAGCAAAAAACAGCGGAATCGCCCGGGACGGGTTCTTGTTGTGGAAAAAATTTTGGGGTATAATGGAGAAAAGCTTTCTGAGCAGGAGGATAAAACAATGAATAAACCGGTACTGGTCGTTATGGCGGCAGGCATGGGCAGCCGTTACGGCGGCATGAAGCAGATCGACCCGGTAGGGCCGAACGGTCAGGTCATCATCGACTATTCCCTTTATGATGCGCATCGGGCAGGTTTTGAGACGGTCATTTTCGTCATCAAGAAGGAGCTGGAAGAGACGTTCCATGCCGCCATCGGCGACCGTGTCTCCAAGGTGATGAACGTCAAATATGCGTTCCAGCAGCTGGAAGAGCTGCCCGAAGGATTCAGCATCCCGGAGGGCCGTGTAAAGCCTTGGGGTACCTGCCATGCAGTTCTGGCCGCAAAAGACCTCATCGACGGCCCCTTTGCCGTCATCAATGCTGACGACTACTACGGCCCGGAGGCGTTCAAGGTCATCTATGATTATCTCTCGACCCACGAGGACGGAACGCTGTATGATTACTGCATGGTGAGCTATCTGCTGAAAAATACCGTCTCTGAGAACGGCAGCGTCTCCCGTGGCGTCTGCATGGCAAACCCGGACGGCACTCTGCACAGCGTCACCGAGCGCACCCGGATCGAGACGTATGAGGGCGGCATCCACTACACCGAGGACGGCGGCGAGAGCTGGACGGACCTGCCCGGTGAGACCCCGGTCAGCATGAACCTGTGGGGATTCAGCCGCAGCTTCCTCGAAGAGGCTGACCGCCGCTTCGCTGGCTGGCTGACCGAGAATCTGGCAAAAAATCCGCTCAAGTGCGAGTATTTTCTGCCGACCGTCGTGACGGAGCTTATCAACGAGAAAAAAGCCGCTGTCAAGCTCCTGAGCAGCCACGATAAGTGGTATGGCGTGACCTACCGTGAGGATAAGCCTTTCGTCGTCGCCGCCATCGACAAGATGACAAAAGATGGCCTGTATCCTGAAAATCTCTGGAAATAAACCGGATAACGCACAAAAGCCTCGGCGTGAGCCGAGGCTTTTGTTGTAGGAAAGTTTATTTGCGGTCGCTCTTCAGCCGCTCCCGGAGGGTCTTCAAGGGGGTGAGCTTCTTGCCATACTTCATTTTCGGGAAGGCGCGAATCATACGCTTGCGGCCAATGGGCGAATGCTCCTTGAGGAGACGTGCCTGCATCTCATCGCTGCGTGCCTGCAGCTCTTCAGACAGCTGTTCCAGCTGGAGCAGTTCTGCCGTCCGTTCGGCAGTGCCTTTTGCGGCCAGTTTGACCGCATTCGCAGCCTCAGCAGCGTTGAGCTTGGCGTCTCGCGAAGCACGGCGTGCGGCCTCCATTGCTTCGTCGGCCTTGGCACGCATGGCGGCCAGAGCATCTTTCTGTGACAGCTTGGAAGCAGAATCCCGGGCCTCTGCTGCTGCAAGCTTGAACTGCAGGCGGCTCTCGTCCATCTTCTGGTCGGCATCGAGGGCGGTGTTGCCCAGCAGGTCGGTCATAGCGTCGCTGATGGCATGGATGCTGTCGCCGACCTTTTCGAGGGTCTCGAGGTCTTTCACCAGACCAACTGCGGTCACGGTCGTTACAACGAGGTCTGCTGCGTAAATGATATAGAGCAGAACCATAACGATGAGCCCGACCGTCGGAGGAATGAGGGCAAAAATCGAAGCGACTGCCGGATGGATGGCTTTCATCATCACCAGCGTGCCGACACCCCAGAGCAGGCAGAATTCCAGACAGATATATCCGCCGATGTTGAAGGGGTAATCGGAGTAATCCCACCAGCGTGTGTGGTAAATTTTGTATAACGCCCAGCCGCCGACCAGTTCCAGTGCGCTGGGAAGGATAACACCGCCGATGTAGAGCAGCAGGACGCTGTGCTGGAGCGGCGTCAGTACGAACAAGACGATGAGCATTCCAAAACCGTAGATGGGGCAGACCGGGCCGTTCAGAAAGCCGCGGTTGACGAGTTCGCCGGTGGTGACAGCGGCATAAACGACCTCGACACACCAGCCAAGGCAGGAATAGATCAGAAAGTAAGCGAAAACCTCATAGAGGGAAAAACCACAGATGGTGGTGTCTGTAAAAAAGGATACGACAGCGGACACAGCTGACACCTCCTATCAATCCTGAGCAGACTGCGCCTCGGTTTCCGCTTCGGCCTGCGCAGCAAGCTTTTTGAGAACTTTCGGTTCGATCCAGGTCACAGTCTCGTCACCGGGCAGCTTCCGGGCGATAAGAGCCTTGATCTTGATGCCCATCTCGGTGAACATCCCCTCGTGTTCGGTGCGGATGTTCCACTCCGGCTCGTTCTCGTGGAGGTCAAAGGTCTTCCAGGTGATCTCATAGCCGGATGCCGGGAAGTATTCGAGGCTGTCACGGAACAGGTCGTCGTCGTCGGTCTTGAAATAAATTTCACCGCCGTCCTTGAGGAATGCACGGTACTGGATGAGCTGACGGGGATAGGTCAGACGGTGTTTGTTGGAGGAAGCGTTTTTGCTCCACGGGTTGCAGAAGTTGATGTAGATGCGGCTGACGGTATCCTCCGGCGTGATGACATTGTGGATGCGCTCGATATCCGCGCTCATGATCTTCACATTGTCGATGGGGCGGCCTGCCTCGTTATAGGAAGCTTCGATCTTTCGTTTGGCGAGGATGAGGACTTTGTCGGTGATGTCGATGCCAAGATAGTTGTTCTCAGGATGGGCGCAGGCCAGCTGGGAGATGAAGCCGCCCTTGCCGCAGCCCAGTTCGAGGATGAAGGGCTGCTCCGGACGGGCATACTGCTCATGCCACTTGCCGCCCCAGACAAAGGGGTCGTGGACATGAAAATCGCTGGCCAGCAGCTCAGCACGGGCATAGGGCTTGAAACGCATTCTCATAATTCGTGGTACTCCTTTAAAAACTTCTCTACTTCTTCGGGTGCTGCGGCGCAGCTGCCCTGACAGATGCCGGGTTTGCCGCCGCCGCGTCCATTCAAGGTGGTGTTCAATGCTTTTGTCAGGGCGCGGACGTCACCGTCAGCCTTCGCCAGACAGTAACCGGTACCCTTTTCGGTGGGGGTCAGGGCGGCGCACAGGCCGTTGGTGGCTTCGCTTAGGCGAGCGGCCAGCCGGTGCAGTCCGTCCGGGTCAAGGCCGGGAACGATCCGGACAGCGTCCTCGCCGGGCTGCGTCAGCGCGGCCAGAGCATCGAACAGCTGGCTGCACAGTCCAAAGTGCGCAAACTTGAGGGCAGTGTATTCGTCGTAGACCCGGTGAACCGCATTTGCCGTCTCGCTGGACTTTGCGCTCAGCAGTGCGCCGATGTCCGCCTGACGGCTCCGCATGGCCTGCGCTTCTCGCAGGGCGCGCTCACCGCAGACGACGCTGAGCCGAACACCGCCTTTGTAATTTTCGGATGTCAGGATCTTGATCTGTCCGACCTGACCGGTAGTCGCAGTGTGAGTGCCGCAGCAGGCGCAGACGTCCGCACCCGGGATGGTGACGATGCGCACCTGTCCGATGATCTCTTTTTTGCTCCGGTAGGTCAGCGCAGCCAGCTCCTCGGGGGTAGGATAGGTGATGATGACCGGTACATCCTGCCAGACGATGCGGTTGGCGGCAAGTTCCGCCTCTCGCAGGCCTTCGGCAGAGATGGGAACACTGGTATCCATCCGGACAGCATCGGAACCAATGTGGAAACCCACATTCTCCGCGCCGAACATGGCGTGCAGGATGCCGGAAAGGATGTGTTCACCGGTGTGCTGCTGCATCTTGTCAAACCGCCATTCCCAGTCGATTTGACCGGTGACGGCTGCGTCGGCGACGGCAGATTCCGGCAGAGCGTCTACGGTGTGCCAGATGACGCCGTCGTGTTCGTGGACGTCCAGAACGTTCAGAACGATGCCGTCCGCAAGGGTGAGTGTGCCTCTGTCGGCAGGCTGTCCGCCGCCCTCGGGATAGAATACCGTTCCATCCAGTGCGATCTTTCCGCCGCCGGTCTTGCCGTCCGGTTCTACGGCGAGGATGCGGCCTTCGGCTTTGGTGCGGAATGCGTCCGCTTCGTAGTATTTTTCTGTGCGCTGCATTGCGCGTAATCCTCCATGATAAGAATCTTAGTAAAACCCAGTATACCACGTTTTTTCCTTATGGAAAATAGTTTGCGGTTATGTTATGATAAGAATTACACTGACTACTGGAAAAATCTGTTGAAAGAATCGAGGAAGGAACATTATGCGTGAAAGTGGAATTCTGATGCCGGTGTCCAGTCTGCCCGGCCCCTACGGGATCGGCTGTTTTGGCGCGGAGGCGTTGAAGTTCGTAGATTTCCTTGCAGCGGCAGGCCAGAAGATCTGGCAGATTTTGCCGCTGAGCCCTACCGGTTACGGTGACAGTCCCTATCAGAGCTGTTCGGCGTTCGCAGGCAACCCGTATTTCATCGATCTTGATGCCCTGAAAGCCGAAGGTCTGCTGACGGCGGCACAGCTCAAGGCGGAAAAATGGGGCGAAAAACCGACGGAGATCGACTACGGGACCCTGTATACCAGCCGCTACGAAGTCCTGCGCAAGGCATACGCCGCATGGCGGAAGCAGTGTGCCGATAAACATGGCTGCGCCTTCTACTATCCGGATGATTACTATGCGTTCACGCTGGCAAATGAGGATTGGCTGGACGATTATGCCCTCTATATGGCTCTCAAGACGGCCAACAAGATGAGGAGCTGGACTGAATGGCCGCGCGAGTACCGCCTGCGTGAGGAACATGCTCTGAACGCATTCCGGGAAGAGTATGAAGAGGAGATCGGCTTCTGGAAGTTCTTACAGTACAAATTCGCGGCTCAGTGGAAAAAAGTCAAAGACTACGCCAACGAAAAGGGCGTGAAAATTTTGGGTGACATCCCCATCTATGTCTCCGCTGACTCGGTGGACGCATGGGTAGGCGGAAAACTGTTCGAGCTGAACCCGGACGGCAGCTTCGCCCGAGTCGCCGGCTGTCCGCCGGATTACTTCTCGGCAGATGGTCAGCTCTGGGGCAATCCGCTGTACAACTGGCCGTACCATAAACAGACCGGTTACGCATGGTGGGTCAAGCGTGTGCGTCATGCCCTTGGCATTTACGACCTGCTCCGCATCGACCACTTCCGTGGTTTTGATACTTACTGGGCAATCCCGGCCGGCAGCCCCACCGCCAGGACCGGCAAGTGGGAGATCGGCCCCCGGATGGATCTGTTCAACGCTCTGAAAGACGCTCTCGGCGACCTGCCCATCATTGCGGAAGACCTTGGCGACCTCTGCCAGAGCGTTCGTGACCTGCTGGCGGACAGCGGTTTTCCGGGCATGAAGGTGCTGCAATTCGCCTTTGGCGGCGGAGATAACGAGTATCTGCCCCACAACCACGTCAAGAACAGCGTGGTCTATCCCGGCACGCATGACAACACGACCCTGAACGACTGGTGGGAGACGACCGCTTCGGAGAAAGAGAAGACCTTCGCTGCCGGTTATTTCCACCTGACGCCGTACAAGCCCACCGCAAAGGAACTCGCTGCCGTCAAGCCGGATGAAGTCCGTGTTGCAATGCTGCGCGCCGCTCTGGGCTCGGTGGCCGACCGCACCATCATCCCGATGTGTGACTGGCTGGGTCTGGGCGCAGAAGCACACCTGAACACCCCGGGCAAGCTGGGCGGAAACTGGACTTGGCGTACCGCTGCTGGTTTTGAGACAAAAACGCTGGCGGAACGTATCCTTTCCGAATGTGAAGTGTATTGTCGTGCATAATCGTGTCAGAATAAGAGTGTGACTTTAGCAATCTGACGGAAATGTAAAAAAGTTTCAGAATATTTGTGCGTTTTGCTGGTAAGACCCTGCCAGAGGTGGTATAATCTTCCCAGAATCGTGACTGGGTATGAAAAAGAGTTCACGAAAGGCAGCGCACCGGAAAGGAGAGTGACCGGTGCGCATAATGATGGGGAAAAACGCATGAAAAACGAATGGACTGAGCAGGATCTCCGCCGGTTCGCTGAGGACGCAAAGCCGGTATTTGAGGCTGTGACCCTGACCGAGGCGGACAGAGAGACCGCTCGTGACTGGCAGGACGATGGCGTGATGGTAGACTACGTTCTGCGCAATGGACAGGTAGACTGCGTGCTGCATCGTCAGATCTGGGCGGATGACAAGCTCTGGGAACTGACGATGACTGCGCCGCTGGCAGGAAACACCCTGCCGGAAGACCGGATGACCGCCCGGGAACGGGAGATGTGCCGGGAAGATATGAACCACGATTTTCTGTCGGGCGTGTTTAACCGCCGCTATGCGGAAACAGAACTCTGCATCAAGCTCGATGAGTGGGCAGATGCGCACCGGTGCGCTTCCATTGCGCTGGTGGAGATCGACCACGCTGAGGAAATGAAGGCGGAGCAGGGCGAAGCTGTCATGGATCAGGTCATCTGCTTTGTGGCGAATCAGTGGAAGAAGCACTATGACCGCCCGGCGGAACGGGTCGTCTGCCGGATGAGCGATACGCTGTTCATGATCGGCTGTGCTGACAAGACCGGCGAAGAGCTGGCAGCAGAACTGCAGACCCTTTACAGCGAGATGCCGAAAGAGTGCATCGCTTCGGTCGGCCTGATGCGCCGGGTGCCGTTCACCCAGTCCATCGGTGTGGCCTCGACCCGTGAAGTGCGGTGCCGCAACTGGGATGCCCTCTATCAGCTGGCAGAGAGCCGGATGAAAGAGATGCAGGCCGCAGGCGGCGATCAGGTCTACCACTACGGCAAGTAAAAATACGGTATAAAAGATCCCCCTTTTGGACATGATAACGCCAAAAGGGGGATTTTTATATGGAAAACCAGAAGAACGATAATCTGAATATGCTGGAAGCCGTGGTGCAGAACACCGAGATGGGGAAAAACACCCTCGAACAGATCGTGCCGATGACCGACGACGCCCGGTTCAAGGCCGAGCTGCTCCGTCAGCAGAACATCTATCGGCAGCTCAATCAGGAAGCTCACACGGCCATTGCTGCCTGCGGCGGCACAGCACAGGGGCAGAGCGCGATGGCAAAGCTGAATACCAAAATGGGCGTTGCCATGAAGACCATGACGGATAAATCCACCCGGAATCTCGCTGAGATGCTCTCCGAAGGGAGCAGTCAGGGGGTCATGGACTGCGTGAAAAGTCAGAAAGACTATCCGGATGCCGCGCCCGGCTCCAAGCGATTGATGCAGAAGTTACAGGATTTTGAGGAAGACAACCGCATCAAGCTCGAGCAGTTCTTATAAGCTCTCGACCATCGCCGCCACGATCTTGGTGGCGGTGGCTACATACTCGGCGATGCTGAACTTCTTGACGACCAGAACCTCGTGGCCGTTCTCGTCAGCGTTATCGCTCATAGCACGCAGGATGACGCAGGGAACTTCGTTCTTGGCCGCGATCTGGCTGACGGCGGCACCTTCCATCTCCACGCAGTCGGGAGCACACTTCTTCTCGATAGCGGCTTTCGTCTCACTGTCACCGACGAACATATCGCCGGTAGCGATCTTGCCGGTCAGAGATTTGACGCCGACAGCGGCACAGGCGGCTTCGGCGGCGGCAATAAGTGCCGGGTCACCGGTGTATTCTTTCAGGAACGGCGGATTCTGGCAGATCATGTCCAGCTGTGCGTCGTGATAGATGACAGTCTTGCCGATGACGACATCGCCGATGCCGATCTTGGAGGTCATGTTGCCTGCGATGCCGGAGAAAATAATCTTTTCGGCACTGTATTTCGTGATAAGCACCTGCGTGGTGGCAGCGGCATTTGCCTTGCCCATGCCGGCACAGCAGACTACGACCTGCTTGCCTGCGAGGGTGCCTTTGTGGTACTCAACGCCGCCATACGGCTCGACGGTGACATTTTCGAGTTTGGCGCAGAGCTGGTCGACTTCATCGGGCATTGCGCCCATAATTCCAATAATCATATAAATTCCTTTCCGATGTATCTCTTTTTCACGCTGACTGACACAGCAGGGCCCGGCAGCTCAGGAGCCGCAGGCGAAGAGATGAAACCAGACCGGCCTGCCAATGGCTCTCCCTCTGGGAGAGCTGGCAACGCCGACAGGTGTTGACTGAGAGGGCTATCAAACATTAAACAGGAACTCGATGACGTCGCCATCCTGCACGACGTATTCCTTGCCCTCGGTGCGCTGCAGACCCTTTGCCTTGACAGCGGCGTAATCGAAGTTGTTGGCTTCGAGGTCTTTGTAGCCGATGACGCTGGCACGGATGAAGCCGCGCTCAAAGTCGCTGTGGATCTTGCCGGCTGCCTGCGGAGCCTTGGTGCCCTTGCGGATCGTCCATGCACGGCACTCTTTCTTGCCGTCGGTCAGGAAGGAGATCAGACCCAGCAAATCGTAGCTTGCAGTGATGAGGTTGTCCAGACCGCTGGCCTCGATGCCCATCTCAGCGAGGAAAGCTTTCTTTTCCTCAGGGGAGTAGTCAGCAATGTCCTCTTCGGTCTTGGCGCAGATGGGAATGTAGCGTGCGCCCTCCTCGGCAGCGCGAGCGGCTACCAGAGGAACGTACTTGTTGTTCTCGATGCCTTCCATCAGGTCGTCCTCGCCGACGTTGCAGGCGTACAGGACCGGCTTGGAGCTGAGCAGGCCCATTTCACGCAGGACATTCTGCTGCTCGGTGTCGTTCTCGTCGAACTCAAAGCTGCGAGCCGGTTTGCCTGCGCTCAGGTGGTCGGCCAGCTGCTGGAGCCATGCGGCCTCGGCAGCGGCACCCTTGTTGTTGCCGCTCTTGGCAGCCTTTGCCATGCGGCCGGCACGGTTCTGAACAACTTCAAGGTCGGACAGGATCAGCTCATAGTCGATGGCGTCGATGTCGGCGATGGGGTCAACGGCCTCGGCCTTGGTGACGTCCTCGACGACATGAATGATGTTGTCGTCATCAAAGCAGCGGACGACGTGAACGATAGCGTCGCACTCCCGGATGTGGCCGAGGAACTTGTTGCCCAGACCTGCACCCTGGCTGGCACCCTTCACCAGACCGGCAATGTCGACGAACTCGACGATGGCAGGCGTTTTTTTATTGGTCTGCCAGATCTCAGCCAGCTTGTCCAGACGTTTGTCCGGAACGGCCACGATGCCGGAATTCGGCTCGATGGTGCAGAAGGGATAGTTCGCTGCTTCTGCATTCTTGGTGGAAGTGATGGCGTTGAACAGAGTGGACTTGCCAACATTCGGCAGACCGACGATACCTAATTTCATATAAAATACGCTCCTTACAGCTTGATAAGCATAAAATCACATAATATCATTATAGCCACAGAAACCGGGAAGCGCAAGCGTTTCGGCGGATGGACAGGGGTGAAATGTGAAAAAATCATACAAAACCTTCTTTATTTTGTCATAACTGTTCCGTATAATAAAAGATAGGGTAGAATTGGAAGTTCTGCCGAAACGCAGAAAAAAGCCGGGATGGGTGAGCCTGCCCGACCGGGAAGACATACAGGAGGAACATACAGATGGCAAACGAAAAAATCCTCGTCGTGGACGACGATACCAATATCTGCGAGCTGCTGCGGCTCTACCTGACGAAAGAGGGCTATCAGGTCACGGTCGCCAACGACGGCGAAGAGGGTCTGGAAAAGTTCAATCAGGTCAAGCCGAATATGGTGCTGCTGGACGTTATGATGCCCAAGATGGACGGTCTGGAAGTCTGCCGCCGTATCCGCAAGCTGAGCAATACCCCGGTCATGATGCTGACGGCCAAGGGCGAAACCTTTGACAAGGTGCTGGGTCTGGAACTGGGCGCGGATGACTATATGGTGAAGCCTTTCGACTCGAAAGAGGTCGTGGCACGCATCAAGGCTGTGCTGCGCCGCTGCACCACCTCCACCCAGACCGAGACGACCGAGGGCGTCATCGAGTTCGATAACCTCCGTCTCGATATGGACAGCTATGAGCTGCGTGTCAAGGGCAAAGTAGTCGAGGCTCCTCCGAAAGAGCTGGAACTGCTCAACTGTCTGGCATCTCACCCCAACCGGGTCTATACCCGTGACCAGCTGCTGGACGAGGTCTGGGGCTTTGAGTATTACGGCGATTCCCGTACCATTGATGTCCATGTCAAGCGTCTGCGCGAAAAGCTGGCCGGTGCTTCCGACAAGTGGGAGCTGAAGACCGTCTGGGGCGTGGGTTATAAATTCGAGGTGCGTCAGTAATGCGCAAAAGTATCTCAGTCACCTTCTTTTCGATGATGTCCACTCTGATGCTGCTTGGCATCGTGGTGATGGGCGTGTCGGAGTGGGTGCTGTTCGACCAGTATTTCGCACGGGAGCGGTACGACGCGCTGGATGAGGTCGTGAACGTCACCCAGCGTGCGGCGTCCTATTTCGTGCAGGAATCCGCTCTGCCCGAGGGCGAAGAGCTGGATGCACTGAGTACCAAACTGGAAATTATCGGCGAGAGTGCGGAAGCGTATCTCTTTTTCACTGATACCGACGGCAATATCCTGCTGGCGTCCGATGACACCAACCTGCAGGAGGATGCAGTGAATCCTGCGCTTCTCGAAAAAGCAGACGCTGCCACGGAAAATTATCATGCGTTCGGTACGCTGGACGGGGTGCTGGATGAAAAGACTTATGTTTCTATCCACCCCATTGAAAATTCGGTCGGCAATTGCAGCGGATATCTGTTCCTTTGCTCGTCCGGTGAGCGTCTGACCGAGTTCCGGTATCAGTTCTTCTCGAATTTCTTTATGTCGGCCTGCCTGATGCTGCTGGTGGCAAGCCTGTTCACCAAAAAGCTGATGCGGCGTCTGACCGACCCTCTCCAGAAGGTGACGGATGCGGCTCAGCGGTTTGGCGGCGGTGATTTATCTGTCCGTGTTGAGGGCGTGGACGGCGAGGGCGAAGTTGCCGACCTTGCCCGGACGTTCAACACGATGGCGGAAAATATCCAGATGAACGACAATTCCCGTGGCCAGTTCATGGGGAATATCGCCCACGAGCTGCGGACGCCCATGACGACTATCAAGGGATTTATCGACGGTATTCTGGACGGCACGATTCCGCCCGACATGCAGAACCATTATTTGCAGCTTGTCTCAGAGGAGACAGGCCGTCTGGCACGGCTTATCCAGAATATGCTCGACCTGTCCAAGCTGGAGAGCGGCGAGTATCAGGTCAATGCCCGGATGTTCAATATCTGGGAGACGCTGACCGGTGTTGCGCTGTCGGCGGAACAGCGGATCAATGACGGCATGATCGACATCGAGGGTCTGACGATGGACGAAAAAGTTCTTGTCTACGCCGATCCAGACCTCATTCATCAGGTGGCATATAACCTGCTGGACAATGCCATCAAGTTCACGCCGGTCGGCGGCACCATCCGCTTCGGCGTCGAAAAGCTCGGCCCGGATGTGGAAGTCTCCATCTGGAACTCCGGTCAGGGCATTAGCCCGGAGGCGTTGCCCTATGTTTTTGAGCGGTTCTATAAAGAAGACCGTTCTCGCGGCCTCCATGCGCGCGGTGCCGGTCTGGGTCTGAATATCTGCAAGGTGCTGGTGAATCTCTCCGGCGGCCAGATCCGGGTCGAGAGCCAGCAGGGGGAGTGGTGCAAGTTTGTCTTCACCCTGCCTGCGCAGGCACCCAACCCCGGCGGAATGAAGCGGCTGCCCGATGAGAGCGGCCAGCCGGTTGCCGTCGAAGACCCGGCAAGCATGAAACCGGTCAACTGAATCCACAGCCAGACTGCCTCCCGAGAGGGAAAGGTGGTCTGGTTTTCTGCGTTTTTGTATTCTTTCCGTGAAAAAGGCGGCGTCGGGTTTGATTTTTTGCGTGTTTTCATGTAAACTAAAAGATAGCTATGCCCTTTCCCGTCCGGCACCGGAAAACCAGCCGGAAAGAGGGAGCGAAAACCGGGCATCAAGCCAAAAATCTTTCTGAAAACGACGGAGAGTAGAACACAAATGACGATTGTTAGTCCTTCCATTCTTTCTGCCGACTTTACTCACCTTGGCAGCGATTGCCAGATGGTGCTGGATGCCGGTGCAAAGATGCTGCATTACGACGTGATGGACGGCCATTTCGTGCCGAACATCAGCTTTGGCGTGCCGGTGCTGAAAAGCCTGCACAAGGGTCTTCCGGACGCTTTTTATGATGTCCACCTGATGATCTTCCATCCGCTGGAATACGCGGAGCCGTTCATCAAGGCTGGTGCGACCCTCTATAATTTCCACTTTGAGTGCGAAGACGATATCCAGCAGACCATCGACAAGGTGAAGGCTCTGGGCTGCAAAGTCGGCCTCACCATCAAGCCCGGTACCTCGCCCGAGGTGCTGGTGCCCTATCTCGACCAGTTGGATCTCGTCCTTGTGATGAGCGTGGAGCCGGGCTTTGGCGGCCAGAAGTTCATGCCGTCGGCTCTGGACAAGCTCCGCTGGCTCAAGGCGGAACGGGAAAAGCGAGGCCTTGACTTCCTGCTGGAAGTGGACGGCGGCGTGGATGCCGTGACCGCTCCTCTTTGCGTGGAGGCCGGTGCGGATGTTCTGGTGGCAGGCAGTGCCATCTATGGTGCAGAAGACCCGGCAGAGATGGTTCGCCGTCTGGCGGCTCTGTAAGGAGAACAGCCATGGAAAAAGAAATCATTGAAATGCAGGAGCGTGAGCTGAAGCGCACAGGCCGGTATTACCGGCATGTCTGCTTTATGGCGATCCCTCTACTCTGCATGTCCTGCTATCTGTACGGACTGCGGCCGCTGCTGCTCTGTGTAGTAGCTCTGCTGGTCGGCAACCTCTGTGACCGTATCGTTAGCCTGTTCCGCCGCAGGGTGTATCAGGCGTCCGACTTTTCGAACGAGAGCTTTGCCCTTGTCATTGCGCTGCTGCTCCCGGCTACTGTGGACTGGTATGTCCTCATCGCGGCGGTCGTGGTCGGCATCGTCATCGGCAAAGAGGTGTTTGGCGGTTACGGCAGCTATCCCTTCAACCCTGCTGCCGTGGGCTATACCGTTGCGGCAGTCTCGTGGCCGGAACAGGTCTTCCGGTATCCGCAACCCTATACGAATATTCCGCTCTGGGATGCTTCCGGCGTGCCGGTATCCAGCAGTATTTCCGATACTTTGCGCAGCGGCGGTATGCTGAATATCAGTACGATGAGCCTTGGTCTGGGCGAATATGCCGCTCCGATGGGAACCGGTGCTGCCCTCATCATTCTGGCCTGCGGTTTCTTCCTCTGGCGAGAGAAGGATATCCGGCTGAGTACCCCCATCGCGTTCATCCTGACGAGTGCGTTCATTGCGTTCGCATTTCCCCGTCAGGCTGGTTTGATGGACAGCTCGGTGATCCTGTCTTTCTCGGCACGTCTGAGCGGTGTCCGGGATGAGCTGCTGACCGGTGCGATGCTGTTCAGCGCGGTATTCCTCTTCAATGAGCCGTATACCTGTGCCCACCACCGGATCGGACGCATTCTTTACGGCATCCTGCTGGGTGTCGCGACGATGGGCTTCCGTTATTTTGGAGTCTATGATACCGGCGTCTGCTTCGCTCTGCTGACCCTGAACAGCATTTCGGGCTGGCTCGACCGCACCGAACAGCGGCTCTATCATCTGCTCCGTCAGACGCCGGAAACGGGAAAGGAGGCCGCGGAATGAAACGCAAAGTTGCAGAACAGATCGTCCGGAATCCGGACAAGTATGCGCACCATGACCGCGTGTTCCTGAACAACCCTGTTGTTATGCAGGGCATGGGTCTGGCACCGCTGGTGGTTCTGGCGACCAGCGGCAAAAACGCTGTGATGCTGGCAGTGGCAGTCTTGCTGCTGCTGACACCCTCCCGTCTGCTGGCCTGCCTGCTCAGCTGGTTCGTGCCGCTGAAGGACGAGCAGCCCTCGGAGGAAGAGCTGGAAAAGAAACTGCTGCCGCGCGGCCTCATCTATTGCGGCAGTGCAGCGGTGGTCTATTTTGCGATGTATCCGGTGCTGAACGCCCTGTTCGGCGTCAACCTGCTCAGTCTGGGCGTTTACCTGCCTCTGCTGACCGTGGAACCCCTGCTCATCTACCGTTTTGGCCGTGTGCAGGAGCGTCCGCGCAAGGCCGTCTCCAAGGGTCTCCGGATCACATTCGGCTATGCGCTGATTTTGCTGCTGGTCGGCTGTGCCCGGGAATGGCTGGCATCCAGCACCATTTTTGGTGTGGCAGTCGGCAGATATGCGGTCCTGCCGATGGCATCCATGCCGGCAGGCGGTTTTATCGTGCTGGGCGTAGTCTGCGCTATCTGGCGCGGCATCGCAAGCTGGCGCAAGAAAGATCTGCGGACAGAAGCAGGTAACATCGTCGCGTTACAGCGTCAGAAGGAGGGAAACCACGAGCAATGAGAGAAGTTCTGAATGCGATTGGCATCTTTTTTGGTTACGCGGTGCTGGCGATTTTTGCACAGAACGCCATCTTTACCCGTGGTCTGGGCGTCTCCCGTCTGGTGCAGCTGGTCGGCGATGACCGCACGAGCAGCTGGTGGTTCGCGCTGATGCTCTGCGTGACCCAGATCCTGGTCGCGCCGCTGGCATTCTACGCCGGACGCATCATCGTTCCATTGGAAAATCGTGCGCAGCTCCGTCCGCTGGTCTATCTGACCTGCATTGCGGTCGTCTGCGTCTTTGAACATCTGGTCCTGCGGTGGGTAAAAGGCCCACGCAGCGGCCAGCTGATCCGTATCCTGCCGCTGGCGGCACTGAATAGTTGCGTGCTGGGTACGGTTCTGGTGGAACGCACCCAGAGCTTTACTTTGGGACAGTCGCTGGGTTTCGGTCTTGGCAGCGGTCTGGGCTATCTGCTGGCTGTCATGCTGGTGACAGAGGCAAAAAAACGTCTCCGCAGCCCAGCCATCCCGAAAGCGTTCCGCGGCCTTCCGATCACGCTGGTGTATATCGGCGTGCTGGCACTGGCAATTTATGGATTTACCGGACATTCTGTGATCTTGTAAGAAACACAGGGAGGGGAATATTATGGCACATTATCATCAAAAACGCCCCAAGGTCAAACGCTACCGGCGGAGTTTTTACAGCCCTAAAACACAGGTGAAGCGCATCATCAGCGTCGTTGTACTGGTTGCGGTCGTTCTGGGCGCGGCGTGGCTCGCCGCTCCGCATGTCATTGACTGGGCAACGCATATCTGGTATACGGTGGTTCGGAATCGTGACCTGTCGGCTTCATCAGCGTCCCGTGCGGCATCCAGTGCCGCATCATCGGAGGCGGCTTCCTCGTCAGTTTCCAGTGAACCGGCAGCGTCTTCTGCGGCAGAGTCGGAACCGGAAACGCCGGATACGGCGATCGTAGCCGGAAGCTGGGCAGAGGCGGATGTGACGGCTCTGACGAGCGATGAAGCCATCCGCACGGTGGCAGGCCAGCTGGTAGCACAGGGCACAAAGTATGCTGTTGTTACCATGAAGGACAGCGACGGCACGGTTTACTATCCGTCTCAGACGGCGGCAGGCTCGGCCAATGCAGCGGCAAGCACCGTTGACCCGGAACGCATTGCGGCTATCTTCAAGGAAGAGGGTCTTATCCCGGTGGCAAAACTGGCGGCGTTCAAAGACCCGGCAGGCGCACGAGCTGTCCGCACAATGGCGATTGGCTACACCAATCAGGCATATCTCTGGCTGGACAATAAGGCTTCGGCCGGCGGCAATCCGTGGCTGAATCCCTACTCGCAGGAGGCTGTCCAGTATATCGGCGACCTTATCGATGAGCTGCATACCGCAGGTTTCGATCAGGTCGTGCTGGAAAATGTCCAGTTCCCCTCGGCACAGAACGGCAAACAGGACTTCGGCCAGACCAACGGCGTCGACCGTGCCGGTCAGCTGACGGCGGATATCACCGCATGGCAGACTCGGTTCGGCGACAGCGTGACCCTCTGGTATGCTTACTCGCTGGGTCAGGTGACGGATACCTCGACGACGCTGGGCGCACCGGCAGCGCAGCTGGGCATGAAGAACCTGCTGGTACAGGTTCCGTCCAAGTCCACGATGGATGAGGCAGCACGCGCAGAACTGCTTCAGACGCTGACGGATGCAGGCATTGAGCATACCGTCATTCGGGACACTGCGGCGAATTATTACGAATAAGTCTTTGGCTTAAATTGAAAGCGAGGAATCAACTATGAAACACGCATCCTGCTTTTCTCCTGCTCACATCCTTCTCCCGGCGGAAAATGTTCCGCTGGAACAGTGGGGATGCGTGGCCTGTGACCAGTTTACCAGTGACCGGGAATACTGGGAAAAGGCGGAAAAAGCTGCGGCCGGAAGCCCCAGCACCCTGAATCTCATCCTGCCGGAAGTCTATCTCGAAGACAGCGATGTGCAGGAACGCATTGAAAAGATCCATCAGACGATGGATGATTACGCCCAGAATGTGCTGACTCGTGCGGTCGACGGCTTTATCTATGTTGAGCGCACCGAGCAGAGCGGCCGCATCCGTCAGGGTCTTGTGGGAAAAATCGACCTTGAAGCATATAGCTATACAAAGGGCAGCCGTCCGGTGGTGCGCCCCAGCGAAAGCACAGTCGAGTCCCGTATCCCTCCCCGGATGGCAGTCCGGCGCGGCGCATCGCTGGAAGCTCCCCATGTCATGATGCTGGCGGATGACCCGGACTGCACCCTCATCGAGCCTATCGGTGCGAAAAAGGCGGAGCTGCGCAAAGTTTATGAGAGTGAGCTGATGCTGGGCGGCGGTCATATCGCAGGCTGGGCTGTGGAAGACCCGGCATTGCTGGAACAGATCGACCATGCGCTGAACGCTCTGGGCAGTCAGGAAGCCTTTGACGCCAAATATCCGGAAGCGAAGGGCGCACAGCCTCTGACGCTGGCCGTCGGCGATGGAAACCACTCGCTGGCCTCTGCGAAAGCCTACTGGGAAGAGCTGAAAAAGACCCTGACTCCGGAAGAACAGAAGACCCACCCGGCACGCTGGTGCCTTGCGGAGGTCTGCAATGTCCACTCTCCGGCCATTGAGATCGAGCCCATCCACCGTGTCCTCTTCAATGTGGACTGCGGTGCGGTGCTGCTGGCTCTCATTACATGGAGCGACGCAAATATGGCCGGTATCTGCTTTGGCGATTCCAAGAAGCAGTCCTTTACGCTGGCCGGCCCTCATGTCTCGAATGTCCTCAGCTTTGAAGACCCCGTTGCTCCCCTGACCGTCGGAACCATCGACGAATTTATCGAATATTTCCTTGCACGCCACAAAGAGGCCCGGGTGGATTATGTCCATGACGAACCGGCTGTCCGCGCCCTGACGAAACAGGGCGGTGTGGCATTCCTGCTACCGCCGTTTGAAAAGCGCGACCTCTTCAAAGGCGTCGTGCTGGGCGGCGTGCTTCCGCGCAAGACCTTCAGTATGGGTCACGCGGAGGAAAAGCGGTACTATGTAGAGTGCCGTAAAATCAAAAAATAACTAGGAGAACCATGACTTTTAATGAATTGAATCTTTCTGCTCCCGTATTGCGTGCTGTTGCGGAGGCAGGCTACGAAACGCCCTCGCCCATTCAGGCATCTGCCATTCCGCCGGTGCTGGAAGGACGGGATCTAATGGGCTGCGCTCAGACCGGCACCGGCAAGACGGCAGCGTTCGCGCTGCCGATGCTCGACCGGCTGTCGGCAGCTCCTGCCCGGAAAAAGGGAGCTGCCCGCGCCCTCATTCTGACCCCGACCCGGGAGCTTGCGCTCCAGATCGGCGAAAGCTTTGCGGTGTACAGCAGGTATCTGAAACTGCGCAGTACCGTCATCTTTGGCGGTGTGGGTCAGGGGCCGCAGGTCGAAGCCATCAAGAAGGGCGTAGAAATTTTGATCGCCTGCCCGGGTCGGCTGAATGACTTGGTCGGTCAGGGATTGGTCGATCTATCGAACATTGAGATCTTTGTTCTGGACGAAGCCGACCGGATGCTCGATATGGGCTTTGTCCATGACGTCAAAAAAGTAGTTGCCAAACTGCCGGAAAAGCGGCAGAATCTGATGTTCAGTGCGACGATGCCGAAAGAGATTGAGCAGTTGGCCGCTGGCATTCTGCACGACCCGGCTTTCGTCAAGGTCGACCCGGTGTCCAGCACCGTGGAACGCATCGACCAGAGTCTGTATTTTGTCGAAAAGGGCAATAAAAAATTTCTGCTGCTCTGGCTCATCAAGAATTTGAATCCGCCGGTGCAGAATGCGCTGGTCTTCAGCCGCACCAAACACGGCGCGGATAAGATCGCCCGTGACCTGACCAAACAGGGCATCCCGGCAGCAGCCATCCACGGCAACAAGAGTCAGACTGCGCGTGTTGCCGCTCTCGAAGGTTTCAAAGCAGGCCAGACGAAAGTTCTGGTCGCGACTGACATCGCCGCTCGCGGCATTGATATCAGCGAACTATCGCACGTTTTCAACTATGACCTGCCCGAAGTGCCGGAGACCTACGTCCACCGCATCGGACGCACCGCCCGTGCCGGTGCCGATGGCACAGCGGTGAGCTTCTGCGCGCCCGAAGAGCAGGAGTACTTGGCAGGCATCGAAAAATTGAACCGCCGGAAGATCCCGGTGGTGTCCGGCCATCCGTGGGATGGTGTGCCTGCGCCGGTCAAGGCAGCACCTCCGGTACGAGGCCGTAAGCCGAAGACCGAAGAAGCAGAAAAAACGGCACCTAAAATGGAAAAGAAAGCGGAAAAGGCATCCGCAGCGGCTCCGGCAAAAAAGGCCGAGAAATCCGTAAAACAGCCTAAATCCGTAACAAAAGAGGAACAACCGATGGATGACAACCAGAAGCGTACTCCCGGCGGACGCAATGAAAACCGCCGTTCCAATAACCGTCCCCGTCGTGAGGGAAGCACTGTGAACCCGGCTCCGAACCGTGGCAGCAACACCCAGCCCAAGTTTGACCCCCACTTTGTAAGTGCGCCGGAGGCAACGCCGCTCCGTCCGGCCAAGAAAGCCCCGGCACAGCAGCAGGCAGCTCCCCAGATCAAAACGGCGCGGAACGCACAGCCTGCCCAGAATCCGCAGAACGCTCAGAATGGCCGCAGTGACCGGAGCAATAACCGCCCGACTCAGCCGAAAAATGACCGTTCGGCGCGGAATAGCCGTAGCAACCGTGCAGGCATGGCGGAGCCGAAGCCGACACAGAATCCGCAGAACAGCGCACCGGCTGTAAACGTGAACAATAACCGCAGCCGGAACAATGCAAACCCGGTACCTCTGGGTGCAGGACGTGCGCCGCGTAAGCCGGAGCAGACCAACACGCGGAGCCGCAGCCGAAATGCTGCCAAGGACGAAGACCCGGGTCTTGTTCTTATCAGCCGCCGTCCGCCGCAGCAGAAGTTCAGCAACTTTGAGGAGTATATGACCGCCCACGGCGGTGCAACTGCTCCCATCGAAGACCATAGCGAGGAAGTCTGATGAAACAGCCGAATTTTCCGGGCAACGCTTCGCCGTGGCAGTGTCCGCTCTGCGGAAAGCCGCTCTCAGGCGAGAACAGCCTGAAATGCGCTTCCGGGCATAGCTTCGACCGTGCCAAAGAAGGCTACTGGCATCTGCTGCCGGTGCAGAAGATGCGCACCAAGGCTCCCGGAGACGGAAAAGAGATGGTGGCGGCACGCCGGGCGTTCCTGAATGCCGGATATTATGGCATCTTCGGGCAGGCTCTGGGTGAATTGTGTCTCGAGTACGGTCAGCCGGAAAAGCTGGACCAGCCGCTGCATCTGCTGGATGCAGGCTGCGGCGAGGGCTGGTATGACCGGTGCATTGCGGAGCAGTTCGCAAAAGCAGACCGTCCGCTGGAACTGGCCGGGTTCGATATTGCAAAACCGGCGGTCCGTTTGGCAGCGAAAGCTTTGCCGCAGGCAGAATATGCTGTGGCGTCGAGTTTTTCTCAGCCGGTCAAAACAGGTTGGGCAGATCTGCTGCTCAACTGCTTTTCGCCTTTTGCACGGGAAGAATTCCTGCGTGTCCTGCGTCCGGGCGGACGGATGATCTACGTTGTGCCGGGTGCGGAGCATCTCTACCAGATGAAAGCGGTTCTTTACGAAAAACCGTATAAAAATCCGGTGCAGGAAATTGCCTATGAGGGTTTCCGTGCTATCGGAGAACGGGAAGTCACCGGTGAGATCACAGTTCCGGCGGAACAGCTGGAAGCACTCTTCGCCATGACGCCCTACTATTGGAAAACGCCGCGCGATGGTGCAGCTCGTCTCGCTGCTTTGCCAGAACTGACGACGACCATCTCGTTCCGGTTCTTGGTATTTGAAAAAGAATAAAAAACGCACGAAGGGCTGGAACCGTTATGGCTCCAGCCCTTTGTGCTGTTGTGTATGTCAGAAGAGACGTAGATTTTTACTTTTTCTCACCCTTGGGCAGCAGGTTCGCACGCTCGAGAGCCGGGCGAAGTGCCAGATACAAGATGACGACGCAGACGGTGGAAGCAATGCTGTTGACGAAGGTGACGCCGCCGGTGATCTTGGTCAGAGCCTTTGCAATGGTGTACTCCTGACCGAAGATATAGACATTGCGGAAGTAGCCGAGGAACGGGTCAGTGATGACGTTCAGCAGCAGGCCGGAAGCACCGGCAGCAGTGACCTTGAGCAGGTAGCCGGAGCTGTGACGGTCAAGGTCACGAACCTTGAAGACCTTGTGTGCGACGGTACCGCAGGTGATGCCGATGATGAATTTTAGAACAAAAGTGGTGACAGCGTAGCCCGGGTCACCGGCCAGGATGTCTGCCAAAGCCAGACCAATCGCACCGGCCAGACCGCCGGAAACGCCGTCCAGCAGCAGAGCGGTCAAAGCGGTAAAGGTGTTGCCGAGGTGGAACGAAGAACCACCGTAGAACGGAACACGGAAGAACAGATAAGCGATCAGGCTCAGGGCGGCCATGACGCCGGTCAGAGCCAGCTCATGTACGGTAAAGGTGCGCTTGTACAGCACACTTGCGAAGACGATGACGATGACAACGACTGCCAGCAGCAGCCACATTGCGGTTGTTGACATGATTTTTCCCTCCAATTTCACGAAAACCCACAAAACCGATTGACTTTTTCTGGTTCAGCAGGTATGCTCCTATTATACGCAAAACTGAACCCATGAAAATACCCAGAATAAAGTTTTTTTATGGGGTCAGTTTGGAGAAATATCCAAAACTGGGAGGGGTTTCATGTTTCATTTGACGACGGCACTGGATGCGGCGTCGGCGGTGCCGCTGTACGAACAGCTCTATCAGAGCCTTGCCGAGGAGATGCGCACTGGTGCCATCACTGCCGGTACCCGGATGCCCGGAAAACGGCGTCTTGCAGCGGAATTATCGGTGTCCGTCAACACGGTCGATGCCGCCTATCAGCTGTTGGCGGCAGAGGGTTATCTCGAATCCCGGGAGCGAAGCGGCTTTTATGTGCAGGAATATCTGGCATTGCCGACACAGCCTGAAAACCTCCCGGCGGCAGCACCAAAAATTGACCCTGAAATGGCCGAAAAAAAACAGCCTGTCCGGTTCGATTTATCGACCCGGGGCGTTGACCCGAGTCTGTTCCCGTTCCGGACGTGGGCACGGCTTCAAAAAGAACTGCTCTATTCCTCGCCGGAACTGCTGACTCACGGAGATGCACAGGGAGATTTAGAGTTACGGCAGGCATTGGCTGGATATCTCGAGGAATATCGCGGCGTCCGGTGCGGCGCACATCAAATCGTGGTGGGAGCAGGTCTGGAATACCTGCTTGGTCTGCTGGCACCGCTTCTGTCCGGCATGGCGGCAGTAGAAAACCCGGGTTATCCTCGTGCGAAACAGGTGCTGGAAAACAACGGTGTGACCTGCTGCTGTCTGCCGGTGGATGAAGACGGCCTGTCTATCGAGGCATTGTCCCGGTCGGGAGCATCGGTATGCTATGTAACGCCCAGCCATCAGTTCCCGACCGGCGTCACCATGCCGGCCGGACGCCGGGCAGAACTGCTCCACTGGGCTTCCCGGAGACCCGGGCAGCGGTACATCATTGAGGATGACTACGACTCGGAATTCCGTTTCGATACCCGGCCTTTGCCGAGTTTGCAGGGAATGGCAGGTGCAGATGGGCCGGTGGTCTATCTGTCCACCTGTTCCCGGAGTCTTGCGCCTAGTATCCGTATTGCCTATATGGTGCTGCCGGAGCATCTTATCCCGGCGTGGCAGACAGCGTACCGGCTCTATTCAAGTACGGTCAGCCGGTTCGAGCAGCAGACGCTGGCGCGGTTCATCACAGAAGGGTATTTCACCCGGCATCTGGCACGGGAACGGGTGGCCTACAAAGCTCGCCGGGATGCACTGGCGAAGGCACTGCGGACATCATTCCAGCCCGGAGAGCTGGCCTTGGAGGGTCTGCACACCGGTCTGCATCTACTGGCAAAATTGAAGTCGCCGCCCACAGATGAAGCACTTCGGGCGGCGGCAGAGGAGCAGGGCGTCCGGCTCAGCCTGCTGAGGGACTATGATTTGAATGGCGATGGGGGAACACGTTCCGGAACGCTGGTGCTGGGTTATGGCTCACTGGCGGATGAGGCTTGTCCGTTGGTGGGTGAAACATTGAAAAAGGTCTGTACCGCTGCACGGGAATCGTCGTTTAACCGGTAAAAATCGCGGTCCCGATCTCCGGGCAGAGTGTCAGACTGGACAAGAGCAGCGTTGTTGGCGAGAAACTCCAGAATCGTTTCTAAGATATAATAGTCCTGCGCTGTCAGGTCAGTCAGGAGGGAGGAACTGTTCTCCCGGAGGGCTTGCGGCAGAGTAGAGGGCAAAAGATCGAGATTCTGCCGGAAAAACGCATCCCAGACGGCGGCACGAGCCGCCGTGCGGTGAGCTGGCGAGATGGTTTGTGCCTGCTCTCGGTCAAGGCTGGACAGAAATTCCCATGCTTCGGCGGCAGATAGCCCCTCGACGCCGTTCGTGCATCCGCAAAGAGAACGTTCCTCGGGAGTCAATGCGCCGGAAAAACTGACCCGGAAGGAACCGTATCGGTCAGTCAGCTTTTCCAGCAGGGTGGGTGAAAGCGCAAGATAGCGCGTATCCTCAGGTAAAGAGAGCGGCGCGAGCAGGGCTTCCCGGCAGCGTGCAGGCCCTGCAGAAGTGTAGCACTGAGCGAGAGAAGCATCCTGTCCGCCGAAATCAACGCAGGTCTCAGCCGGAACTGCCAGCAGGTCAAGGCAGTTTTGGGAGGCATTGAGATAAAGCAGGATAAAACCCGGCTGTTCGCCTGAGATGCAGACCAGCAGGGTCATCTGGTCGGTGATTTTTGGCAGGATGATCGGAACACCGCTTTGAGGTTCTGCTGTCTGGATGCGGGTGCGTGTTGCACGGCGAGTGAGCAGGACGGTGCCGACTATCAACGGAAGCAGGACGAGAAGCGTTGCACCCAGTGCCGCCCAAAAGGGTTTCCATCCACTTTTTCGCATTTGAAGACCTCCTGTTTTTTAGAGAGTCTTCTCAGAAAACAGAGGTATTTATGCGGAAAAGTCATACAAAAACAAAATTCATCTCGCGGAATAAAAGATGAAACCTCGGAATAAAATGGACTGGAAGCCTTGCCAAAGCACAAAAAATATGTTAAAGTTTTTCCAACGTGTACAAATAAATACAACTGTACACAGCGGAAGAACAGTTTCGCGCACAATGGTGTGTGTCTGCCTGCGGCAGGCCGTGCATTGGGCGCGGTTGAGAGCAAATAGGATGTGGGCAGAGCCTTTTGGTGGTTCTGTCCGCATTTTTCTGTCAGAGGGGGATTCCGATATGCTCGAAACCATTACAAGCATCAACAATGCGGTCAACGGCGTTGTCTGGGGGCCGATCGGTCTTGCGCTGCTGTTCTGCGCCGGTCTTATCATGACGACCCGGACGGGGCTGTTTCAGTTCCGGCATTTTGGCTACTGGATGAAGAATACCATCGGTGCCATCTTTGCGGATAAGCATGTGACCGCCCACACCGGCCGGGATGATAAAGCCATCAGCCAGTTCCAGAGTCTTTGCACGGCACTGGCGGCGACCATCGGTACAGGCAACATCGTCGGCATCGCAACGGCCATCATCAGCGGCGGCCCCGGTGCTATCTTCTGGATGTGGGTCATGGCTCTGCTGGGTATGATGACGAACTATTCCGAGAATGTGCTGGGCATCTTCTACCGCCGCAAGAACGAAAAAGGCGAGTGGTCCGGCGGTGCAATGTATTATCTGTCCGATGGTCTTGGCTCGAAAAAGGGCTGTAAGGCTCTGGGCAAGACGCTGGCTGTCCTGTTCTCCTGCTTCTGCGTACTGGCATCCTTTGGCATCGGCAACATGAGCCAGATCAACTCCATTGCAGGCAATATGGAATCGGCATTCCATGTTCCGACCCTTATCACCGGTATTGCGCTGGCGGCGTTGTCTGCCCTCGTCATTCTGGGCGGATTGAAGCGGATGGCTGCCGTCACCGAAAAAATCGTGCCCTTCATGGCAATTTTCTATGTCATTGGTGCGCTCGTGATCGTTGGTACCCACATCACGGCGGTTCCGGCGGCGTTTGTGGCCATCTTCAAGGGAGCGTTTGGTTTCCGTGCTGCTGGCGGCGGCGTTCTGGGCTATGGCGTCAATGCGGCTATCACATGGGGCTTCAAGCGCGGCGCATTCTCTAACGAAGCCGGCCTTGGCTCGTCGGTCATGGTGCATTCCTCTTCCAATGTTAAAGAGCCTGTCCAGCAGGGCATGTGGGGCATTTTTGAGGTCTTTGCGGATACCATCGTGGTCTGCACCCTGACAGCTCTCGTTATCCTGACGACCGGTCTGGTCGACCTCGATACCGGCACGATGCTGACCGAGGTGCAGGGAAGCGCACTGGTCGGCGAAGCATTTGCGACGGTGTTCGGCGGCTTTGGCCCCAAGTTCATTGCGGTCTCGATTTTACTGTTCGCTTATTCCACGGTTCTGGGCTGGAGCCACTACGGAACCAAGGCGTTCGAGTACCTGTTCGGCACCAAAGCCAGCGTAGGTTATAAGGTCGTGTTCGTTCTGATGACCATTGTCGGTGCGACCATGAAACTGGGCCTTGCATGGGATTTGTCCGATACCTTCAACGGCCTGATGATGATCCCGAACCTCATCGGCGTGCTGAGCCTGTCCGGTACGGTGGCGAAGATCACCAAGAACTACACCGACCGCAAATTCCGGGGCATCGACGTGAAACCGATGTATTCGGCATTTGACGAGGAAGAATCGGCAAAGGCAAAAAAATCGGCATAAAGTTTAGAGCAAACAAAAATCTCCCGGCAATGCTGTCGGGAGATTTTCTTATCTATGTGGATTTTTTGAAAGCTTTTTGGCGGCATCCTGTCCGGCGACAAGGCCGGAGCCGAATGCCCAGTGAAGGTTGAAGCCGCCGCAGATACCGGCGCAGTCAAGCGTTTCGCCGACGAAATAGACGCCCGGACAACCTTTGAACTGGAAAGTTGTTTCTACTTCGGTCAGGCTGAGTCCGCCGCCGGTGGTCTGCGCCTGCTTCCAGCCGCAGGGGGTCAAATTTTCAAAACGCCAGTGCTTTGCGGTGTGGGCCAGATTTTTCCACCCGGCGGTGGAAATGGTGGAAAGAGAGCCATCCGGCAGCTTTGCAGCCGTCCAAAGGGCACGGCCAAGCTTCGGGTGAAGAAGGCCGAGCCAGAAATCCGCCGGGGTGTCGCCGGGCAGAAGGCTGAGCCGGGAAGTAAACAGGCTGAACAGCTCTTCTTCAGACAGGGCAGGAAACAAGTCTAATTCGAGGGCTGGCTGTTTGGGCGCACGCTTCGGAGCCAGCAGACCGGACAGCTGCATGATACAGATACCGGACAGGCCGTAGTCGGTGAACTGGACTTCGCCGCTTTCCTGCGCAAGAGGGCGGTTGCTGTCCAGGAGGGTCGCTGTGGCTTTGGCACGGATACCGGCCAGTGATTTGATGGGTTTTGCGACCTGTAAGGCGGTCAGACAGGGATAAAGCGGCTCGATCTTTCCACCGCACTGAGCGGCGAACCGGGTGCCGAAACCATCGGTGCCGAACTGAGGGCCGGCCTCGCCGCCCATCGCGCAGATGACGGCGTTTGCCCGGAGATTCTGCGTTTGACCGTCAGTATCAATATATTGAATAACGTAACCACCTCGGGTCTGGCTGAGGGAACGAACGGTACAGCCCAGCCGCAGCTCGACGCCTAGCTTCTCGAGGTGGCGTTCCAGCAAGGCGAGAACATCTGCCGCCTGATTGGAATAGGGATAGATGCGCCCGGCCTCGTCCGTCCGAGTGTAAAGCCCCAGAGCGTTGAACCATTCTAATGGGTTGGCGAGGTCGACGGCACGAAGCAGCGGCAGTAGGGCGGAAGGGCTGGAAGTGAAATACCGCTCCGGCGCAATGGCGGTGTTGTCGAGGTTGCAGCGTCCGTTTCCAGTCGCGAGAAGCTTTTTTCCGAGCTTGGGATTCCGTTCGAGGATGGTGACGGTTCCGCTTCCCGGACGGAGGGTCTGCGCCGCTGAGAGTGCCGCCGCTAATCCTGCGGCTCCGCCGCCCAAAACTAAAATCTGCTGCATGATGATACCGGCCTTTCTTTATAATTCAAATCAAGAGTTGAGGTGGAACAAAGCAAGAGCTAAAGAAGAAAAGAT
>CAVBWT010000012.1:0-69866 GCA_963599235.1 Lawsonibacter asaccharolyticus
TTGATGATAGACATCATGCAAAAGCGTAAAATCCGCTTTTGTATTCAAAATCTTATTAATATAGCAGCCATATTCCGCAGTCGTAACTGTTGACGCAAAAGAATTTGAACACAACGCCTTTTTATAAAGATACTTTGCCACCTTGTTTTTCGTTGTATTTTTATCTTTTAGCAAAATATTAATTGCTATAACTTTAATTTTTTTATTGGTCAGTTTACTCAACCACCAACACAGCACTCCCATAAAGTCATACCAGCATACAATGGTGTCTCCTGCTTTTGTACGTTTTACGGTTGTACTGCACACTGAGAGCATTTGCTTGATAGAAGTGCAGCGCCACTCAGGATAAATTTCCTTGTACTCTTTTTCAAATGCCGCAGTCAAAAACGACATATCTTCCAATTTCTTGGGTTTATCATACAAAACATAAATCATGCTTCACCCCTATAAACCTTCATAATTTTCTCGTAATACTCATCGATGGTATCGAAGCTGATATCTTTACAGTTCTTGCTATACTGCTCGCACAACTTCTTATCTCTCCAGAGTTTTTCAATCTTTTCTTTCAAGTCTTCGGCATTACCGCTCTCAAACAGTTCGCCAGTCTTACCGACCTGAATCAGTTCCGGGATGCCACCAATGTTTGCTCCCAGAACCGGCGTGCCGTACATCTGGGATTCCATCACGGAGAACGGGCAGTTCTCATACCACTCAGACGGGTAGATGGAGAACCGTGACTCACGGATGAATTTTTCCAGTGCTTCCCCCTTCTGGAAGCCGACATTTTTAATGTTGCTTACACCCTTGATGGTATCTTCCAGCGGACCAGTGCCGGCGAGGATGAACTGCACATCCGGCAGTTCCTTACAAACCTTGATGAGTGTGCCGATACCCTTTTCCTCGGAGAAGCGACCAAAGTACAGCACATAATCCATCCGCCGATACTTACAAAGGGTTACCCCCCCAGATAAATCGGGACGAGCTTATTGCAGTAAGCCTCAAGGTCGTCTCGTTCAAGGTTCAGGCATGCCTTTGCATAGTTATCGGTCTCTTCCGGATTGTTCCAAAGTTCCTTGATAATTGATGCCAGCTGCTTGGAATCCCGACTTGTGAACAGCCGCCCATCCACGCCATCTGTGATCAACTCAGGAATACCACCAATATTTGCACCGATGACAGGAGTTCCACGCTGCTGGCTCTCCATAACAGAGAACGGACAGTTTTCGTATACCTCCGAAGGGCAAATAGAGAACTTCGCTTCTCGAATCAATTTGTCCAATGCATCACCAGTCTGGAAACCTACGTTCTTAACATTTTTCAGCTGATTGACCTTGTCTTCCAGCGGACCAGAACCAGCAAAGATAAACTGAATGTCCGGCAGCAGATTGCAAGTTTCAACCAGTGTGTTAATTCCCTTTTCTTCAGAGAAACGACCGAAGTAGAGGACATATTCCTTTTTTTCGACGTCTTTAGGCTCTACCTTTTCCACAAAGTTGTGCATTGCAATCGTTTTGGTCGCAAACAGTGGATTAGTGTCCATCTTGGTTTTCAGGAACTCCGAGCAGCAAATGATTTTGTCAATGTACTTGTAGGTGCCCTTCCACTTCCAGAACTCTGCCTCCATCATGCCCACAATAGACTTTGCTGTAGAACCATGAACACATTTACCCTTTGCACAGTTCACAAAATGACCGCCGAGGCACTTCTCACAGTTCTCATGTGTGATAGGGTTCTTCAATTGATGGTTCGGGCAGACCAGCTGATAGTCATGTGCCGTAAAGACAATCTTACAATCCTTTCCAGCCTCCTTACGCCACTTTACGATTTCCAGAATAATCGAAGGCGTCAGCTGATAGTTGAAGTTGTTCAGGTGACAGACATCCGGCTGGAAGTCGTCCAGCACCTTCCGCAGCTGCACCCGTGCTTCCTTGCTGTAAATCGTCTTAATCGGGTAGGTCAGCTTGCTCAGTTTACTGCCACCGTGGAAATCCATGTCGCTCGTGTAAGCATTGACCCGGTTGCCAACACAGCGGCCTTTGTGATCCATACCGAAGTATTGAACTTCGTGTCCCATCTTCTCAAGCTGTTCGCCCAGCTTGAATATGTACGTCTCTGATCCGCCGTTTGGGAATAAAAATTTATTGATAATTAGCGTTCTCATGTTATTTTTCCTTATTTTATGTGCTATGTTTCACTACTTTTGTTCGGATAGAACAGTTTCGATGTATTACTCATAAACCATAGTGCTTCATCCAAACGCAGGTAGTGATACTAAAAGTGTTTATGATAGAATCATCTTCTATTGGTAAACCGAGGTAGCGAGATAAAAGAGGGCGATATTCGTCCGCCGATGTTGCAAAATATACCGAATTATCGCTATATTTCCGTAATTTTCACTATGTACATCTCACTACCTGCGTTCAGTTAGAGGAGATTATTGATTAATAGCACTCTCATCCATCGTTTTCCCCCTGTATAGATTCACGGTTTCTTTCACAACATCATCCCAGTTATATTTCTCACAGATAAAATCAGCTGCCTGTTTCTTTAGCTCCATGACCTTCTCCGGATGATCGCAGGCATCTTGTAACCTCTCTCTAAGAGCCCCGACATCCGATTTTTTAAAGATCAGTGCCTTATCTTCTACAACTTCTACACACTCTGGAATGTCAGAAACCAGACAGCAATTGCCATAACTCATAGCTTCCAACAGACTCAAAGGCATTCCTTCCAAATCAGAAGGTAATGTGTAAATATAGGCATTACTATACAGCTCATCTAGCATCTGCCCCTGAACGAATCCGGTAAAGATAATTCTGTCATCTTCTTTTGCAAGCACTTTCAGCTCCTGCATAAAGGAATCCGTATCGCTAGAGCCACCAGCAATAACCAATTTCTTATCTGTTTTGACATCCTTGAACGCTTCAACCAAATACCGGATACCTTTTTCCGGCACTAATCTGCCAAGGAACAATATGTAGGAATCTTTCGTCAGTCCAAATTTTTCTGTTATTAAATTAGCATCTTGAACTTCCGGTTTGTTCACGCCATTCGGAATGAAATGTGTCTTTCTGCCATAAGTGTCTTTGAAGTAATCCTGAACGCCTTTACTCAGAACAATAATTTCATCCGCATACTTTACAGCATTTTTTTCGCCCTGCCGGATAAACTTGGAGCCAAAGCCAGATTTCCATTTTTCGCGCTGCCAGTCTATACCATGAATGGTGACCACAACTCTCTTCCCAAACATCTTCGGTAGCCACGAGAAAAAAGCTGGTCCCTCTGCATGGATATGTACCACATCGTATTTTCCAAATGCACTGTACAGCGCCGCGAAGAAAGAGGAAGTCACAGCTGCAAGGCCTTTTCTTTCGATGGTTGGAACAAACTTCTGTCGGATTCCATCATATTCAATTTTATCGTCGTACTCTGCACCGCTCACATGATGACCAGATCTGTTGTAACAGGTAACCTGACATCCATCCCGTGCCATCCTGGTGCATAGTTCTTTTACAACAATTTCTATCCCTCCCTCACGGGACAGTCGTTTTTGTCCGAACATGGACACCGCAAATTTATCTTTCATAATGTTCTCCAACCAATATTGTCCCCTCTGCTCTTTTTTCATCTATCTACACATCCGCTATTCGCAGATGGTATTTCTCTCTAATCGCCCCTGTGTGATAGTCACAATCGGCTAAGTGTTGTATCATGCTGTCGTACCCAAATACCCCAGCAATCATATTTTCCCTATTTCTTACTCCATACCACTCTATTGAGTACACCTGTCTCTACTCCGCTATAATCGAAGTGTTGCTTTATACAGTCGAACCTCGTATACCCTGCTATGACATTTTTCTAAGTGTTGTATTGTTGTATCAAACCCTGTTGGTGCATGAATTTTGTTGAAACTGTACACATCATTCAATTAAATCCACATTCTCCGTTGTTAAAGATGAACAACGCATACTGCTTTTTACTCGGCGCCGTTCACCGATATGTACTTATCATCATCACCCATGCTCTACTCAACAGTTGTTTTAAGAAGTAGAAATCATCCATTTTCCAGCCAATTCTCATGACTCTACAAACCGTTATGATGTAGGTGTCATTAGCAGGTCAGATAGTGTACTCAACAGCCGTTTCAGACGTTGATGATAAACTCATGGATTTTTGTTGTTTTTGTCACCTTTGGCGGCATCCCCTCAAAACATCTGAAAAACTTGTGCCAATTTTGTGCCACAGGGGTCAAAAGTTCATCGTTTTGTATAAATCACCGGCATTTTAATCTCACATTATTGTAAAATACGACTAATTTTAGCACTGCATAAAGTGTGCAAAACAGGCATTTTTTAACTTAGCTACGTCAATATGGTTTGTTGAGTAGACATTTGTGCGCGGCTAAAATCACTGATTTCCGAATATTGGAGTAAATTTTGTCAGATAAAAACAGCCCATCCAATTACCTTCCAACAGGCTGATATATCAGCGCGCTAGAAAGCAACCGGATGGGCTGCCACAAACAAAAAATGGGCTGTTACACATCTTTTTATCCGAAAGTGCAGCAGCCCATTTGGGAGGTCATATTTTACTAAAATTTCGGAACGGTTCACATACCATTCTGCCGTTGGCTTTTCCCTATCATACAAAACAAAAAGAGCCGAACTGCCTTTTACAGACACATTCGACTCTCTAATTAAGATTTTTAATTCAAGACAAGACGAATTCCATTAGATCGAAATCGTATTGCAGACATCGACCAGAACCGGATCAATTTCCTTGTGCATCTCGAGGGCTTCATCGACCGGATAATCGACCAGCTTCTCGCCCTTGAGACCGACAATACGGTTATACTTGCCCTGCTCAAGCAGGCAGACAGCATGATAACCCATTGCGGAAGCATTCACGCGGTCGCGCAGAGTGGGAGAACCACCGCGCTGAACATGACCCAGAATGGTAGCACGGGTATCGATGCCGGTACGAGCCTGAATCTCATTTGCGATCTCCTGAGAATGGCCGATGCCCTCAGCAACGATGACAATGAAGTGACGCTTGCCGGTACGCTGGGTCTCGACGATCTTATCAAGGATATCGTGCTGCATGTCGAATTCCTTCTCGGGCAGCAGAACAGCCATTGCGCCGGATGCAATAGCGACGTTCAGGGCGATGTAGCCGGCGTTGCGACCCATGACCTCGACGACGCTGCAACGGTCATGGCTCTGGGTAGTGTCGCGCAGCTTGTCGATCATTTCCAGAGCGGTGTTCATTGCGGTATCATAGCCGATGGTGTAATCGGTGCAGGCAATATCATTGTCGATGGTACCGGGCAGGCCGATCATCGGAATGCCGCGGTGTGCCAACTCGCGCGCACCACGGTAAGAACCGTCGCCGCCGATGACGACCAGTGCGTCGATGCCGAGTTCACGGCACTTCTCCGCGCCCTTATCCTGACCTTCCTTGGTCTTGAACTCCAGACAGCGTGCGGTGTACAGAATGGTGCCGCCGGCCTGAATGATGTTCGAGACGCTGCGCAGATTCATTTCAAAACATTCACCGTTCAGCAGGCCGTTATAGCCGCGCTGAATACCGATCATCCGAAAACCTTTGTGCAAGCCGGTACGGACAACGGCGCGAACTGCTGCGTTCATGCCGGGAGCGTCACCACCACTGGTCAGAACGCCAATCGTTTTGATTTGCTTTTCCATACGAGAGATTCCCTCCAATTATTTCTTCATTTACCCACTGAAACGGTATCCCCTTCTCCTTGATGCCGCTTCGTATTTTGCTCATAAAGACTTTGACTTGCCTTTAACAATTATATCACAGATTCCATTTTTTGAAAACACCTTATCTGTTCAAACACCTGTTTTGATTCGCTCACAGAAATGTCATTTTGTTGCAACGTTCTGTTCGCCGACCAGTCTTTGCAGTTCCTGGAAGAACAGCGGATGTCCGGAGGTGTACAGACGGCGTGGAGCGGCCAGTTTCTGCTTGCTGTCTTCGAGGTAGAAGATGACCGGCATATCGCCATCGAAGATCTCAAGAAGGTTGATGACCTTCGCGTACTGCGGACAGGTGCGAGACGGTAGGCGGATGTAAAGCCGCTTGGCTGCATCGCGCATCAGGTTCGGGCGGTTAGCCTGCGGACGTTTGGGGTCATAGCCCTCAATGGGAGAAATGCTCTCCGCCATCAGCTTAGCCGGTTCATCCTCGCGTACCGAAAGGCGGCCCTCGATGACGACGACGGCATTCTCTTTCAGGGCATCCCGGAAGGTATCCAGCACCCTCGGGAAGACGATGACCTCCATCGTACCGGTCAGATCCTCGACACTGGTAAAGGCCATCATGGTATTGGACTTTGTTGTCATCAGGCGGTTCTTGACGATGGTGCAGACGATGCAGACGTGGGTATTATCCGCCACATGAGCGTCCTCGCCAGTCAGAGCTTTGATGGTGTGGGAAGCAAACTTCGCCGACTGTTCCCGGTAAGCATCCAGCGGATGGCCGGACAGATACAGGCCGCTGACCTCTTTCTCCTGCTGAAGCAGTTCGGTATGGGTATACTCCGGAAACTGCTTGATCTCATAGTTGTCCGAAGATTCCTCTGCACTATCGTCGCCCATCATGACTGAGAAAAGGTCAAGCTGCCCTTCCAGATTCCGCCGGGCATCGCTTTCAACGCTCTTGATGATGCCATCCACGGCCTCGACAAGGCTGTGACGGTTGTAGCCAAAGCCGTCAAACGCACCGGCCTTGATGAGGCACTCGACTGCCCGGCGGTTCAGTTCGTTGCCGCGCATCCGCTTGCAGAAATCATAGAGACTGGTGTAGGGATGGTCTTTTCGCTCCTCGACCACCTGTTCAATAAGGTTTCGGCCGACGTTTTTGACTGCGTTCAGTCCAAAACGAATCTGTCCGCTGCCATCTGCAGTAAAGTTTCCGGTCGAGATGTTAATATCCGGCGGAAGAACTTTGATGCCGAGACGGGCGCACTCGCCGGAGTACTCAATGACCTTATCAGTATTATCCAGCACGCTCGTCATCAGAGCAGCCATAAACTCGCTGGGATAGTGGCACTTGAGATAGGCGGTCTGGAATGCGACGTAGGCATAGCAGGCCGCATGGCTCTTATTAAAGGCGTAGGACGCGAAACTGGACATCTCGTCGTAAATTTCATTCGCGACCTTTTCGGAGATGCCATTTGCCACACAGCCCGGGCACTCATGACCCGGTTCGGTACAGCCATGCACAAAATGCTCACGCTCGGCTTCCATGACGGCGTGCTTCTTCTTGCTCATGGCGCGGCGAACATTGTCTGCCTGTCCGAACGAGAAGCCTGCCAGCTCCCGGAAGATCTGCATGACCTGTTCCTGATAGACGATACAGCCGTTGGTGACGTCCAGAATATGTGCCAGCTGGGGCGTCTTATAGCTGATCTTATCCGGTTCATGGCGGTTGCGCAGATAGGTCGGGATGGAGTCCATTGGGCCGGGGCGGTACAGGCTGATCAGAGCGATGACATCTTCAAGGTTCTGCGGCTGCAAACCCATAAGGACCTGCTTCATGCCTGAGGATTCTAGCTGAAAAACGCCCTCTGTCTCACCCTGCCCCAGCATTTTATAAGTCTCCGGGTCGTCATAGTCAAGCTTCTGGATGGAGAAGTTGGGGTCTTTTTTCTGGGCGGCGACCTCTGCATCCCGAATGACGGTCAGGGTGCGCAGGCCGAGGAAGTCCATCTTCAACAAGCCAAGCTCTTCAATCTCGGTCATGTTGAACTGAGTGACCGGCAGGCCGTCGTTGGTTGCCAGCGGCAGATAATAATCCGTTGGTTCCGGCGTGATGACAACGCCGGCCGCATGGGTCGAGGCGTGACGCGGCATTCCCTCGACCTTCAAGGCGGTGTCGATGAGTTCTGTGACCTGTGGGTCGGTGTCGTACATTCGTTTGAGTTCCGGCGAAACTTCCAACGCCCGTTTCAGGGTCATTTTCAGCTCCATCGGAACCTGTTTTGCCACGACATCAACATTCTGATACGGAATACCCATAACGCGGCCAACATCACGGATGGCATTGCGAGCGGCCATCGTACCAAAGGTAACGATTTGAGCCACATGGTCGGCTCCGTACTTCCGGTTGACGTAGTCAATGACCTCCTGACGGCGTTCGTAGCAGAAGTCAACGTCGAAATCGGGCATACTGACACGTTCTGGGTTGAGGAACCGCTCGAAAATCAGGTTGTAACGGATGGGGTCGATATCAGTGATGCCGACACAGTAGGCTGCGATACTGCCTGCACCGGAGCCACGACCCGGGCCAACCGGGATGCCTTGACTCTTGGCATAGTTGATATAGTCGAAGACGATGAGGTAGTAGTTCGTGTAGCCCATCGACTTGACGACGCCAATCTCGTAGCTCAGGCGGTCTTTGTTGGCCTGCGGCACATTCGACCCATAGCGGCGTTCCAAGCCTTCCCAGCAGAGCTTCTCGAAATACTCCTGGTTGTCCATCCCGTCGGGAGCCTTATAATAAGGAATCTTGGTGTGGCCGAACTCGAAATCGAAGTTGCACTGGTCGGCGATTTTCTGGGTGTTTTCGCAGGCTTCCGGAACCATCGAGAAAAGATCGTACATCTCATCGGTGGTTTTGACGTAGAACTCGTCGGTCTGGAACTCCATCCGGTCAGCGTCCTGAATGGTCTTGCCTGTCTGGATGCAGAGAAGAATGCTCTGCATCTTGGAGTCCTCTTTCCGGAGGTAATGGGAGTCGTTGGTCGCAGCCATCGGGATGCCTGTCTCCCGTGCCAGCTTGATGAGCTGGGGCAGAACGATATTATCTTCTTCCAGACCGTGATCCTGAAGTTCGATATAGTAGTTTCCTGCCCCGAACAAGTCCTGATACCAAAGAGCCGACGCCTTGGCACGCTCGTAATCACCTGCAAGAATAGCCTGCGGAATTTCACCGGCAAGACAGGCGGACAGGCAGATAAGCCCTTCGTGGTACTGCTCAAGGAGCTGTTTGTCGATACGGGGTTTAGAATAGAATCCCTCGACAAAACCAGCCGAAACCATCTTGATGAGGTTCTTGTAACCCGTCTCATTTTTGCAAAGCAAAATCAGATGATTATTACCGTCGATTTTGTTCACTTTATCAAAGCGAGTTCGGGTCGCCACATAGACTTCACAGCCGACAATAGGCTTGATACCAGCTTTTTTCGCCGCTTTATAGAACTGAACGCAGCCATACATAACGCCATGGTCGGTACAGGCAATGGCCGTCTGGCCGCATTCCTTGACCCGGTCCATCAGTTGGTCGATACGGCAGGCACCGTCCAGCAGGCTGTATTCAGTATGGATATGAAGATGGACAAAATCCCGGCCCGATTTGTTGTTTTCGCTTGCTTCGCTCAAGAGTTGTCCTCTCCTTTCTCCTGTTCCAGCCGCTGACGCAGGGCGTCAGCCAGAGATTCCAGTTTTTTCATCCGATGCGAAAGCCCCGACTTGCTGACCGGCGGCTCAAAGCAGGCGCAGAGAGCCGTCAGGGACAGATCCGGGTTTTCCATCCGCTTGGCGGCAGCCGCCTGCAAGACCTCAGGCAGAGTCTCCAATGCGTCATGCTCCTGCAGATAGCGGATAGCTTTCAAAGTCTGTGCGTTGGCGTGAGCCGTCTTACTGAGGTTTGCTGTATCACAGTTGATTTGGCGGTTGATGTGGTTGCGCACCTGCTTGACGGCTTTCTGCTTTCCCATCTTTGCGGATGCCTCGGGTGCGCCCATAAATGCCAGAATTTTCTCGATGTTTGCGCTGTTTTTGACGTAGATCAGATTGACACCATTCCGCCGGGTGCGGTGCGGCGCAAACTCATGTTCCGCCAGCAAAGCCTCGAAATCTTTTGCGAGGTTCGTCCGGCTGGTGAGAAACTCAAGATTGTATTCTTTCTGAGGGTCAGTCATTGTGCCGCTGCACAAAAATGCTGCGCCAATATATGCACTGACGCAGGTCTGACAGCGAATCAATCTGGGGTCGATCTGCAGGCTTGTCTCGGTGCCGGTAGTGCCGAACAGCTCGTGCATCCGTGCCACCTGTTCCGGCGCACGGATACCGAATTCGTAGACGACACCGGTTGGGCGAGTTTTTTCGATGACCTCGCCCTGTACACCGCACCGGGCAAACAGCTCTTCGGCCAGCCGCGCAATGGATGCCTGCTCTGTTTGAAGCACAAGGCCACGGGCATCGAAATATTTGGCAAAACACGCCACGCCATAAGCCGCTGCACGAACGCAGCAATCTTTTTGCAGGCTGCGCTGTGCGATTTCTTCCCGTGCCTGGGATGCAAAACTCATGCTTGGTTCCTTTTCTTTTTGGTTTATTTACGGACTGCATCCCGGTGCTGAACGCCAGGTGCGTAGCCCAAGTTCTCACAGTATTCCGCGATTTTCCGTGCAAAGGTGATAGAGCGATGCTTGCCGCCGGTACAGCCGACTGCAATCGTCAACTGGCTCTTGCCCTCTTTGACATAAAGCGGCAGGGCATACTCGAGAAAGCTCTCATACCGTTTCAGCAGCTCCTGCGCCTCCGGGTAGCTCATGACGAAATCCACAACTTCCTGATCAAGGCCGGTCTTATGTTTCAACTCCGGCACATAGAATGGATTGGGCAGACAACGGACATCCAGCACCAAATCGGCTTCTTGTGGGATGCCGAACTTGAAGCCGAAGGACATAATGGTGAGCCGCATCGCCTTTTTTGCACCGCCATTTTTCAGGAACAAATCGCAGATACGTTCTTTATTCTGAGCGGTCGAGAGCAGAGCCGTGTTGATGGTATAGTTTGCTCGTTCTTTGAGCGGCTGTAAGATCTGGCGTTCCTTCGCAAAAGCCTCTCGGGTCGAGATACCTTCCGCGATACTGATGGGGTGACGGCGGCGTGTCTCACTGTAACGGCGCATCAACACGTCATCCGGAGCGTCCATAAAGAGGATCTCATACTTTACACCCTGCTGGTCGAGCCGGTCAAGTGCCTGCTCGATTTCCTCACTGGAACGGCAGCCGCGGACATCCATCGACAATGCGACCCGTTTCAGCTGGTTGTCACCTGCCTTGGAAAACGCCATGATGCTGGGCAGCAGTCCTGCCGGAATGTTGTCAATGCAGAAAAAGCCAATATCTTCCAGCGCATTCATAGCGACAGATTTTCCCGCACCGGAAAGTCCGCTGACGATCAGAAGATCCATAGTATTCCCCTCTTATGCTTTTACCACTCGAATTTCCTTTTCGAGGTCATAGCCAGTCTTTTCCTTGACGATGGCACGCACTTCATCACAAAGCGCAAGGACGTCGGCACAGGTAGCACCGCCAAGATTGACCACAAAACCGCAGTGCTTCTCACTGATGGCCGCGCCGCCATGCTGATAGCCGCGCAGACCACATTGGTCGATGAGAGCTGCCGCAAATGCACCGACCGGACGCTTGAAGGTACTGCCTGCGCTTGGTTTATCCAGCGGCTGTTTGTCCTTCCGGCGGAAAAGCAGGTCGTCCATCTTGGCACGAATCTCTTCGGCGTTGCCTTTTTGCAGTTTCAGCTCGGCAGACAGGATGCAGCCGCCGTTCTCCTCAAAAACGCTGTGACGGTAGGACAAATCAAGCTGCGAAGCGTCCGCTTTTACAATTTCGCCGTCCGGCGTCAGATACCGCACCCAGTGCAGAACATCTTTCATTTCGCCGCCGTAGGCTCCGGCGTTCATGTAAACGGCACCGCCCAGTGTGCCCGGGATGCCATAAGCAAATTCCAGACCAGTCAATTCCGCTCGGAGGGCTTCGCCGCAGAGAGCTGAAAGACGTGCGCCTGCGCTGGCACGGATGAGGTTTTCTTCCTGTTCGATCGTGTCACTCAGAGCCGACAGGTCGACCACAGCACCTCGGTAGCCTGCATCCTCGAACAGGATGTTGCTGCCATTGCCGAGCAGATAATATTTGACCCCTGCAGCTTTGATGAGCCGGAGGGCATTCAAAAGCTGCTCCTCGGTCTCCGGCAGAACAAAGACATCCGCCAGACCGCCGATTTTAAAAGTACAGTGTGCGCTGAGCGGCTCGTTTTCCCGATACAGGATGCCTGCCTGACACAGCTGTTGTTTGAGTTGTTCCATGTGGTTTCCTCTTTTCCAGAGTAAGATTTAGTCCAGCGTATCGTTCAGCCCCAGACGGATGAGCAGTTCCTTTGCTGCGTTGTAGCCCATCTTTTTCTGACGGTTGTTGATAGCCGCTGTTTCCAGCACGACCGCAAGGTTACGGCCGGGCGAAACAGGGATGCTGGTGCTGGGGATATTGACACCCAAAATCTCGTAGTATTCACTCTCGAGACCGGTGCGCTGGTAGTTCTTGGTCGGATCCCATGCTTCCAGCTGAACCACAAGGTCAAGACTTTCGCTGACCTTGACAGCACCAACGCCAAAGACACGTGCCACGTTCACGATACCAATGCCGCGCAGCTCGATAAAGTGGCGGATATTTTCCGGTGCCGTACCCATGATCTGACGGTTGGAGACTTTGCGCAGCTCCACGGCATCATCTGCGACGAGACGGTGGCCGCGCTTGACAAGCTCGATGGCAAGCTCGCTCTTGCCGATGCCGCTGTCGCCCAGAATCAGAATGCCCTCACCATAGACCTCGACCAGCACACCGTGACGGGTGATTCGGGGAGCCAGCTCCAGATTCAGCACACTGATAAGGCTGCCCATCAGGGTGCAGGTCGTCTCATTGGAGCGGAGCAGCGCGACCTGATGCTTTTCGGCCAGCTCCTGCATCTCCGGGAAAGGCTGCAGCTCCTCGCTGCGGCAGACGATGACGGCAGGCGGCTTCTGCCGGAACAGCTGGTCGAGGGCTTCGTACCGCTTTTCCGGCGAGAGTCCGGACAGGAAATTCATCTCCGCCAGACCCATGATCTGTAAGCGCAGTTTATCAAAATAATCGTAATAGCCGGCCAGAAACAGACCCGGACGGTTGACTTCAGCAATCTCGATCTGGATCTTGTCCTGATCCTGAGGCATATAGACCACTTCCATGCTGACCTTCTCGATCAGCTTGCTGAGAGAAACGGAAAAATTCCCCATCGTTCTTCCTCCTGCGTTGTTTGCCCTCAGACTGCCGTATCGCACAGCAAGAGAGCCTGTTTCTTATTATTATAATAAATTCGGAGAAGAAAAACAATTCCTACAGAAATCTTTTCCGGATTTCTTGGGAAATCAGGGTTGCGAGTGAAGCAAAAGCCATTATAATAGGTACAGGGTGCTTGGCTTTACATTTTCTTTACTTTACATGAGTTTTACATTTATCCGATTTCGCATTTTACATTCGGCCCGTATACTCATAAACAGGAGAACAACACGTCAAACATAAGTGAGGAACAACAATATGACGATCTTTAATGTCTTTTCTCTTTTTGGCGGTCTGGCCCTGTTTTTGTTCGGTATGGACATCATGGGCAAGGCTCTTGAAAAACAGGCTGGCGGACAGCTGCAAAAGATTTTGAGCAAGCTGACCGACAACCCCATCAAAGGTTTCTTTCTGGGTCTGTGCGTAACTGCCGTCATCCAGAGTTCCAGCGCGACCACGGTCATGGTCGTCGGTTTTGTCAACAGCGGCATCATGGAGCTGCATCAGGCCATTGGCGTTATCATGGGCAGCAACGTCGGTACCACTGTCACCAGCTGGATCCTTAGTCTTTCCGGCCTGCAGGGTGACAGTTTCCTGATCCAGATGCTCAAGCCCACCTCGTTCAGCCCGGTACTGGCCTTCATCGGCATCATCCTTTATATGGGTAAAAACGAGAAACGTCAGGGCGTCGGAACCATTATGATTGGTTTCGCCATCCTGATGACCGGTATGAGTACCATGTCCGCAGCGGTCGCTCCGCTCCAGAATGAGGCATGGTTCACCAACCTCTTTGTCCGCTTCTCCAACCCCATTCTCGGCGTTCTGGTCGGTGCCGTCGTCACTGGTGTTATCCAGAGTTCCAGTGCCAGTGTCGGCATTCTGCAGGCTCTCAGCTCGACCGGCGTCATCACCTTCGGCAGTGCGATCCCCATCATCATGGGTCAGAACATCGGCACCTGCGTGACTGCCCTGCTCTCTTCGGTCGGCGCGAATAAGAACGCACGCCGTGCCGCAATGGTTCATCTCTACTTCAACATCATTGGTGTTACCCTTTTCCTTGCAGTCTTCTACAGCCTGAATGCTGTTCTTCACTTCACCTTTGTCAACGACACTGTCACCGCTTGGGGCATTGCAGTCGTTCACTCGAGCTTCAACCTGAGCGCAACGGCAGTTCTGCTTCCCTTCGCAAATGTCCTCGAAAAGCTGGCAATCGCCACCATTCCGGACGATGCAAAGCAGGAAAGCTTTGCTCTGTTGGATGAGCGTCTTCTGAATACGCCTGCTATGGCAGTCGAACGTGCCCGTTCCGCAACCGCAGAGATGGCAGAGCTTGCCCGTGTCGGCGTCATTCAGGCCATGAGCCTGACCCACACCTGGAACGATGAACTTGCTCAGAAAGTCCGTGAGGAAGAATGCAAGGTCGACCAGTATGAAGACGCCCTCGGCACCTATCTGGTAAAGCTGTCCGGCCGGGAACTGAATCACGCCGACAGCCAGAGCGTCAATACTCTGCTCCACACCATCAGCGATTTCGAGCGCATCAGCGACCACTCCGTCAACCTTCTGGAATCTGCTGAAGAGATGCACACCAAGAACGTCAACTTCTCAAAGGACGCACGGGAAGAACTGCAGGTTTTGGAAGACGCCGTGCAGGATACCCTGAACCGTACTACGGATGCGTTCCGCAAAGGTGACCTGCATCTGGCAAGCAAAGTCGAGCCACTGGAGCAGGTCGTTGACGAGCTGGTTCGTGCCACCAAAGCACGCCACATCGCCCGTCTGCAGGCCGGCAGCTGCTCCATCGAGTACGGCTTTATTCTGGATGACCTGCTGACGAATTATGAGCGTGTCTGCGACCATTGCAGTAACGTCGCTGTTGCGCAGATCGAGGTAGCGCAGGACAGCTTTGACACTCACGCTTATCTGAATGACCTCAAGAGCGGCCACGACTCCAAGGAAAGCGAACAGTTCCAGCGTCGGCTCGACCGCTACCGTGAACGCTATCTCTTCCCTGAAGACAATGAAACTGTGGAGAAACCTAAAGCATGATCTATATTGTTGAAGACGATGCTGCCATCCGGGAGCTGGAACAGTACGCACTGCAATCCAGCGGCTACGATGTAAGCAGCTTTGAATCCTCGGAACCTTTCTGGCAGGCAATGCACAACGCTGCGCCGGAACTTGTCATCCTTGACGTAATGCTGCCGGGCGAGGACGGCTTTTCCATCCTGAAAAAGCTGCGCAACACCCCTTCCCTCAAACGTCTGCCCATCATCATGGTGACGGCAAAATCAAGCGAGCTGGACACTGTGCGCGGCTTGGACTGCGGTGCAGACGATTACATTACGAAACCCTTTGGCATCATGGAATTTCTGAGTCGTGTTCGTGCAGCACTCCGCCGCTCAGCACCGGAGGCTCGGCCGGACGTTTATGCGTTCCATGAAATTCTGCTGGACAATGCCCGGCACAGCGTGACTGTCAACGGTACAAACGTCGACCTGACCTACAAGGAATACAGTCTGCTTCGTCTTCTGCTGGAACACACCAACCTTGTTGTGACTCGTGAGACGATTTTACAGGTCGTCTGGGGTACCGACATTTCGGTGGAAAGCCGGACGGTCGATATGCACATCCGTACTCTGCGGAAAAAACTGGGTGACGCTGGCCGGTACATCTGCACCGTCCGCAAGGTTGGCTACAAGCTGGCGGACAGCGAGGAGGAAAGCGAAGAATGAAATCACGCAGCATGGAAGAAAAAATCAGCTACCGTCTTTTTCTGATGGGTTTTGTCGGTCTGGTCTGCACCGCCGTACTCTGTATTTTTGTATTCCATAAAGCGTTTACGGCGCAGGCATGGACTGCCCTCGAAAACGAGACGAAGCTTATCACCGCCGGATACAGCCAGCTCGATGACCCCAGCGATTTGTCCGCTTTTGTCACCAGCGACCTGCGCATTACCCTGATCGCCTCAGACGGCAGCGTCATTTTTGAGTCGGCCACCTCGCAGCAGATGGAAAACCACCTCAGCCGTCCGGAGATCCAGCAGGCCATGCAGGATGGCGTTGGCCGTGACCGCCGGGACTCCCAGACCATGGGATTTGAGACTTATTACTACGCCATGCTGTTGGACAATGGTGACATCCTTCGTGTGGCGCAGGACTCCGAAACCGTCTGGTCGATCTACGATGAAACGCTTCCTGCCATCGTCCTAAGCTGCGTACTGATGATGTTTTCCGCTGCGCTGATGGCCGGACTGCTCACCCGAAGCCTTGTACAACCAGTCCTTAAAATGACGGATGACCTCGACCACATTCAGGACAATGTTCCCTATACAGAGCTTGTGCCCTTCGCTGAGAGCATCCATTCTGACCGGCTGCTGCGAGAAAACAACGAGAAAATGCGGCAGGAATTTACCGCAAATGTCAGCCATGAGCTGAAAACTCCGCTGACAAGCATTTCCGGATACGCTGAACTGATTGAGACCGGCATCGCAAAACCCGAGGATATTCCGGGATTTGGCCACAAGATCCATGTGGAAGCGACTCGGATGATCCAGCTCGTCAATGATATTTTGCAGCTGTCGCATCTCGATAATGTCAGCGAAACCGGCAACGAACCTACAATGGAGACCGTCGACCTGCTGGATGTTGCAAAAGAATGTGTTGAACGGCAAAAAATGAACGCCAAGCGGTCGTATATTTCTCTCACCTATCTCGGCGAGAGCGCACCGGTGCTTGGCAGCCGGAGTCTGTTGGATGAGTTATGTCAGAATCTCTGCGACAACGCCATCCGGTACAACCGTCCCGGCGGAAAAGTCCAAATCATCACAGCCTGCACCCGTGACGGCCATTGCAGCCTGACGGTCAAGGATAACGGCATCGGCATTCCGAAAGAATCACAGTCCAGCGTGTTTGAACGCTTTTACCGGGTCGACAAGAGCCGGAGCAAAGCCACCGGCGGAACCGGCCTTGGTCTTGCTATCGTCAAACACATTGCCCGTATTCACAATGCGAAGATCAAGCTGGAAAGCGAAATTGATGAAGGCACAACCATTACCGTCATTTTTGAGACGGCACACTGAGCTTTAAAAAATCACAACGTCTGTCCGTAAATTCGGGCAGGCGTTTTTTGTTGTCAGTGCGTTTGTTTCATCCCGTAATGCCTGCACAGCTGAAAGGCGGAGCAGATCAAATCCCTGTTCCCAGCAGAGCCGAACGGTTTCTGTGCAGAGCGTTTCCCACCGGGTGCGTTCCTCGTCTGTCGGTTTACGGCTATCCGATGGAACTCGGCAGGTCAGAACAAGATGAAAGCTCTCCCCTTCTGCTTCGACCGACTGTGCAAGTCTTGTCAGCTCGACCGGGTTCGTCTCAGTCTGAAACCGACAGGTACGTTTTTTGCCGGACAAGAATAAAGCGGCTTCAGTCTGGTCTGCGGCCAGAGTCGTCTGGCCTTTTTCGGTGAGGAGCAATCGCTCATCCCGATTGGAAAGCTCACCACCGTCCAGCTCTAAAACCGGAAGAAGGATACCATTTCGGTTTTCGTAGAGACGAGGTGCAGTCTGATCCGATTTGAGCAAATCAAGAAGCGATTCGGGCAGATATTCATCCTCTTCCGCCTGCTTTTCCAACGTGGTACCGGAGAAATTCACACAGAACACATGGGAAGCTAACCGGCCATACGGACGCTCGAGAAAAAGCGACTCACAGATTTGAACCGCTTCAAAATCACTTTCCTGCCCCAGAAGCAGATAATCGCAGAGACGATAACTGGCTTTGCGTGGAAGTTTTTCTTCTGCCTGCGTCAAAGCGGCCTGCGGCGTCCGACCGGATGAAAGTGCAAATCGTATTTTCGCATCTGTTTCAGAGGCATCAGCAGAAGCTTCCGGAAACTGATAGAGTAGACCGGCCGACCAACCGGTTTCGGTCTGTTCCAGAAACAGCGCACGGACGATGCTTTTCTGGGTACTTTCTGTGCGCAGGAACAACAGGCACCAGACGATGACGACTCCCACAGCAAAAATTTTCAGGGTACAGTTTTGGGTCATGGCTCCACCTCTCTGTTTTGGATGGTGGAATCAAAGAAACGTTCGGCCAGCACACGGAGAATTTGAACCAACAGGCAGATGCGGAACAGTCCGACGGCAAGCCAGACCAGCAGAAACAGCGAATCGAGCCGAGAGAACATGCCCAGCATCCACGCATGGAGAAGCTCATAGCCCGGATAATTCTGCGCCGAACCGAAAAGCAGCCCCATTCCAAAACGCCAACTGCCTTCCAGCAGGAATGCACACAATGGAAGCCATGGCATCCAGTAAGATTTCGGTGAAGGAGTTTCTTTTGAACCAACCAGCAAAAATGCAAAATATTCCGCATAAATCGGCACATTGATTCGGCTCACAGCACGGGAAGAAACAGATGTGCTTTCCAGCAGGTTCTGCCAATGAAATTGTCCGGCAAGACCGGCAACGCAGATGATTCCAACAGCAATCATCTGCACCCACAGGATTTTTGCGGCACGGGAAAAGATCTCCGGAGAAAGACACCAGCCACCCAGTAACAGCAGCGGCAAAACACCTATGACCGCCATCGAGGAAAACTGCTCCCAGCAAACCATTTGCGCATCCCAGACAGCGGATACCAGCTCGGCAGCAAACCAAAGCAGAAGTCCGGCCTGCGCAAAACGGGAAAGAAGGTTATCTCCTGAGAAAATGCCGCTGTTTGCGAGAAGGCTCGACAAAATTACCACCCCAACGGCCAGTGGAAAGCCGCCCAGCAAAAACGCACGGGCAGAAAGGCCACTTCCCGAAAGGCTCTGCATACAGTTTGCCAGCACTGCGGCTGTAATGCTCAGGGTGAATACGCTTGGCGAAAATGTTCCGATGTTCCGCATTATTTGTCACCCCGTTTCTGCCATATGGTAAAGGGATTCCGGGAGAGTATTCGATAGTTGCGGCGAATCACGCCATCGTCGGAGAGAGTATTTTCCGGAAATGTGTTCTCTGCCAGATAGGACACACCCATCGCCGAAACGCTGGTGAGTGCGAAAAGGACGAACAGCCCTGCTCCCACCAGACCCACCGGCCCGGCCAGACCTGCCGCCAGCACTACAATGAGCCGAAGCAGTGTCGCTGGTTCGTAGAGGGAGGGCGTAACAAAAATAGCAATAGATGTTATCGAAGCAGTCAGGATGACCGGCGTACTCATCAGCCCCGTCGCAATAGCGGCATCTCCCACGATGAGGGCCGCCACCAGACTAACCGAGTGCCCTAGTGTCTGAGGCATCCGAAGTCCAGCTTCCCGGATGACTTCCAAAATCAAAATCACCATCAGCATCTCCGCGAAAAGCGGCAGGGGTGTTGCCTGCTCTGCCGCCTCAATTTTAAAAAGAAGCTGTGGGGGGATCAGCTCGGGCAGATAGACCGCCAGACAGACGAAACTTCCGGGCAGAAAAATACTCAGATAGAACGACATATATTTTAAAAGCCGCAGGAACGACGAAAAAACAGCTGTTGTGGCGTAATCGTCAAGACAATCAAAATTTTCACAGAAAAGAGTCGGCAGGATCATCGCCGACGGACTTCCATTGACAAGAAGAACGATTTTTCCCTCGCAAAGCTTTGCCGATGCCACAGCCGGACGTTCGGTGTAACCTACCGGAGCGAAAAAACGAAACTTTCCCGGAAAGAGCCACGGCACAAAATAGCTCGAATCCAGCAGCATGGTCGGCTTTGCCGTCTGCAGTGTCCGGCGAACTTTGTCGACGACCTCTTTTCGCACTCTTCCCTTACAATAACAAAGAGCGTATTCGGTTTTCATCTCGCAATCCGCCTGCTCCACCTCCATGACCAATTGTTCGGTACGAATGAGCCGTCGGAGAAGACTTAGATTGACCCGGAGCAGGTCGGTAAAGCCCTCCCGGGAGCCACGAAGATTTCCTTCGCCGGACGGTTCCTCCACTGAACGGAATTTCAACCCCTGCACCGAAAATACGATGCCTTTCTCACAGCCATCCAGTAGCAGAACACACATCCCGGCAGTCAGCCGTTTGATAAGGTCCTCAAAATCCGTGACCGGTATATTCTCGGCAGGCAAGTCGGAGTGACTGAAGATCAACTCAAAAATCTGCTCACCGCTGTTGATGGCCGTCTCTCCGGGCAGGAGCATCTGCGTTCTGCGGTCGACTGCATCCAGCAAAAGCTGCCAGAGCGAATCCAGACTTGCCATCCCGTCAAACAGAAAAATCGTGCCGGCGCAATGGTAAAGCTCGATATCCTTCGCATAAAAATCAGCCGATTTGCCAAACATAGCATCGAGCATTTCACGGTTTTGGGAAAGTCTTTTTGATAGCTGCACACAACCGCCCCCCTTTACAGGGCAGTATGCACCCGAAACCTTCCGGCTATTCAATTCCACCCAAGGAGGCATCGTTTTGAAGCTGCTGATTTTCCGCACGATTTTGATTTATCTCTGTGTATTGTTCGCTATGCGTCTGATGGGAAAACGCCAGCTGGGTGAACTGCAGCCTGAGGAGCTTGTCTCGACCATCCTCATCTCCAATCTGGCATCCATCTCCATTGAGTCGGAGGAAGTTCCCATCACGGCCAGCCTTATCCCCCTTTTTCTTATTGCTGCGCTGGAATTATTTGGTTCTATGCTGAGTTTCCGAAGCCAGAAATTTTTTAACTTGATGTCCGGACGTCCTAAAACTGTGATTTTGGATGGCAAAATCGACCAAAATGCCCTGCGGATGCTCCGACTGACAACGGCTGACCTGATGGAAGCTCTACGAGGAAAAGATATTTTTGACCCAAGAGATGTTTCCTATGCCATTATCGAGACAAACGGCACCCTTTCGGTGGCTGTCCGTCCGGAAAAGGAAGCAGCTACCCTCTCCGATTTAAAGCTACCTGTCCAGCGGACACAGGCAACGATACCGTTCGTGTTGGACGGACAGATTCTAGAGGACAATCTGCGATGGTGCGGCAAAGACCGGATGTGGCTAGAGCGAACAGCGCAGGCAAATACTCTGCTGCCGGAAGAAATTTTATTGCTCATCGGGAATGACAGCGAAGACTATTTCCTTGTAAAAAAAGAGAACCGCCACAAGGACGGTTCTCAGTGAGGTGAAAATATGCGACGAATTTACGCCTGTTTTGTGATAACAGCAGTTCTTTTGACGATTGCCTTTTACAGCAGCTACCGAGTGCAAAAGTTTGCCGAAGAAATCTCCGACGACCTCGACAATGCAATGGAAGCCATCCGGGATGAAAATTTCACCGACGCACGGCAGTTCATCACCGAAGGAGCAGAACTCTGCGACACCATGCGAGAAGGGCTAAATCATCTGCTCCGCACACAGGACTTTACCGAACTTGAAGCTGCACTCCGTGCCGCCGACGGACATCTCGAATGGAATGCACCTGAAGAAGCATTTGGCGAGTTGCGGCGTGCGCAAGTCCAAGTCGAAACACTGGAATGGCTAGCCCGGCGGCTTCTGTGATTATTTTGCCCGGTCGTCCATCAGTTTTTTCAATTCGTTGAAAAAGCTTTCAACATCCGCAAACCGCTGATAGACTGAGGCAAAGCGGACATACGCCACTTCGTCGATTTTTTTCAGTTCCTGCATCGTCAGTTCCCCGATCCGCATACTGGTAACTTCACGGTCATAGGAACTCATGAGCGTCTGCTCGATACTGCTGACCGCATGTTCCAGTGTCTCATAGCTGACCGGACGCTTCGCGCAGGCACGGAGCATAGCGTTGAGCAGTTTCTGCCGGTCGAACGGCTCCCGGGATTCATCCTTTTTAATGACGATAAGCGGCACCGTCTCCACGACCTCGTAAGTCGTAAAGCGCATATGGCAGCGCAGGCACTCCCGACGGCGGCGGATGCGCTCGCCGTCTTCGGTGGGGCGAGAGTCGATTACTTTGGACTCCTCATCCCCGCAATAGGGACATTTCATAGTTGTTCCTCCTGATTTCGGTCCGAACCGGAATCTTTGTTTTTACAGTCAGGCCGCCTTTTTGCCGGACTTGCGGTTGCTCCAAGTAATCCATGCCGAAGTGGATACGAACAGCGAAGTAAACACACCGCTGAGCATACCCATCATCAGTGGGAATGCAAACGTGAAGATGCTGTCCAGACCATAGAGTTTGGCGATGACACACATCACACCCAGAGCCATGACAGTGGTAACGGTAGTGATGAGGGTGCGGCGAACAGACTGGTTGACCGACTGATTCGCCACTTCTTCAAAAGATGCCTTTTTGCCCATCAGACTGCGGTTCTCACGGATACGGTCGTAAACGACAACGGTATCGTTGATGGAGTAGCCAAGGATCGTCAGCATTGCAGCGATGAAGTTGCCGTCCAGTGGAGTACGCAGGACAACGAAGGTACCGTAAACGATCATCAGGTCACAGACCAGAGCCAGAATCGCCATCAAACCACCAGTCAGACCGCCGATATTCTTAAAACGGATAGCGATGTAAATCAGAATCAGAACCATTGCAAACAGAACGGCAACCAGACTCTTCTGGAGGAACTTAGTGCCCATTGCTGCACTGACGTTGCTCAGAGAGAGCTGCGCAAAGTTGTTCTCGGGGTAAGTCTCGTTCAGGGAGTCAATGAGGGTCTCCACCTGCTCGGTGGTAACGGTCTCTGTGCCGGGCATCGAGATCTTGAGGGTCTGCTCCCCTGTTGCGACGTTCTCGCCGGTCTGGAGAGTCAGGTCATTGCTTTCGAGCGCAGCGGATGCAGTTTTCTGAACTGCGGACTGGTCAAAGCTGTCCTCATAGCTCAAGGTGATCATTGCACCGCCAGTGAACTCAGTATCCAGCTTGACGCCGAAGAGGAACGAGCAGGACAGAACGATAACCAACAGACAGATTTCAATGCTCAGGTAACGCTTGCGCAGAGACATGAGGTCAATGACACCGACGCGCTTCTTCTCCTTGCCGGGAGCATCCGCACCGTAAAGAACAGGGTTACGGAGAGCCGGGATCGCCGCTGCGCCACGGATCATAACACGAGTAGCAAAGATGCCGAACACGAAGTTGAGAAGAACACCAGTAAGCAGAGTATAACCGAAGGCATAAATCGTACCTGCGGTAGACGGACCAAATGCAAAGAATACAAAATGCAATGCCTTTGCGAAGAAGCCATCCGACGGGCCAAATGCACCCATCAGGACGATGGCGACGATGACGATGGTAACGTTACCGTCGATAATAGGAGTCAAACCACGGGCAAAACCACTCTTGAGCGCACCGTCCAGAGATTTGCCGCTGCGCAACTCCTCTTTGATACGCTCTGCGGTGATAACATTTGCATCAACGCCCATGCCGATAGCCAAAATGATACCGGCGATACCCGGCAGGGTCAGGGTAAAGCTTTCAAATACCGGGAAGTAACCCGAGACAAAAGCCAGCGTTGCAGCCACCTGACCGGCCAGTGCGATACATGCGAGAAAGCCGGGCAGACGGTAGAGGGAGATCATCAGCACAACGATGAGAGCAAATGCAATCAGGCCAGCCAGAACCATCGCGCTCAGGCTGTTCTCGCCCAGACTCGGGCTGACGGTCGAGTAGCTGTCCACCGTCAGAGCGAACGGCAATGCGCCGGAGTTGATCTGGCGTGCCATCTTGACGACATCTTCCTGCGTGAAGGGGTTTGCTGCCGAGCTGGTGATGATGGCCGATCCGTCGGTAATGGCGGCGTTGACCGTTGCGGTGCTGACATTCTCGTCATCCAGCCAGATGCTGATGCTGCCGTTGCTGGAATAGAGCTTGGTGGTTGCATCGCCAAAGGCTTTGGCACCTTCATCGGTGAACTTGAGCGCGACATAATACTCCGAGCTGCTGCCGTTCACGGGGCCATACTGTGCCGCCGCACTCTCGACCATGGAGCCGTCCAGAATCAGTTCACCGTCGGCACTGCTGCCCTCCCGGAAGGTCAGATACGCCGTGGTACCGATCTCCTGAATGGCCGCTTCCGGGTCGAAATCCGTCTCACCGGACTGCCACGGGAACTCGAGGATGAGCGCGTCTGAATCGGTATCGACGTACAACTCATAGTCGGTCACATTCAGGGCGACCAGACGGTTCTCGATGACGAGCTGCGCCGCTTCCAGCTGCTCTTCAGTAGCGTCATATCCGTCCGAAGGAACAAACGTGACGTTGACACCGCCTTTGATATCCACACCGAAGCGGATATCCTGTGCGCCCTTGATGTAGGTGGTGGTCGTATCGCCGTACTTGACTGCAACGCCAAAGAATGCCGTATAGACAAACGCCGCAATCAAAAGTACGGTAACGACCAGATGCCATGCTTTACCTTTTGTCTTCATAGAAAATGGGAAACCTCCAAATATAATAAATCTCCTCTGCGCCGACCGGACGGCGGTGCAGGGAGATTTTACAGCTTGGGGAAGGATCAGTCCTTATCAGCCAGCAGCTTTTCGACCGCTGCCAGACGGACACAGACACAGAGCAGATCAGATGCAGTCTCGACCTCGTCCAGACTCGGATAAGTCGGAGCGATACGCAGGTGAGAATCCTGAGGATCCTTATGGTACGGATAAGCAGAGCCTGCGCCAGTCAGGGTCAAACCGCACTCCTTGCAGAGAGATGCAACACGCTTTGCACAGCCGGGCATAACGTACAGGCTGATGAAGTAGCCGCCCTTGGGATTGGTCCAGTGAGCGATATCACCGCAGGGCGTCAGCTCTTCCTCAAAAGCTGTCTTGACTGCATCGAAGCACGGGATGAGACGGCGGCGATGCTTTGCCATATGAGCCAGAACGCCTTCCTTGTTCTTGAGGAAGCGGACATGGCGCAGCTGGTTCATCTTATCATAGCTGATGATCATGACCGAGAACCGCTTGCAGATATACTTCAGCATCTTCTCACTGCATGCCAGAGCCGAAACGCCTGCACCCGGGAAGGTGATCTTACTGGTGGATGTGAACATGAAGACGCGATCCTCGTTGCCGTACTTCTTGGCGACGTTCAGCAGAACGGGCGTCTCGATGATCTCATCGGTCAGGTGATGGACGATATATGCCTCATCCCAGAAGATCTTGAAATCGGGCGCGGCGGTCTTCATCGAAGCGAAACGCTCGATGGTTTCATCGCTGTAAACGTAACCGTCCGGGTTGGAATACTGCGGCACACACCAGATGCCCTTGATGGTGTCATCCTCAGCGACCAGCTTCTCGACCATATCCATATCAGGGCCATTAGGAGTCATCGGAACGCTGATGAGTTCAAAGCCCATCTCCTCGGTGATGGCGAAATGACGGTCATAGCCGGGGACCGGGCAGAGGAACTTCCGCTTCTCGACCTGCGACCAAGGGCAGGGAGACTCGGGGAAACCGAACATATAACCCATTGCGACCAGATTGTACATGAGCTGCAGGCTGGAGTTACCGCCGACAAAAACTTCGTTCCACTTGACGCCCATCACGTCCGCAAACAGTTCACGAGCCTCTTTCAGACCCTCGAGGTCACCGTAGTTACGGGCATCGGTGCCGGCATCGGTGGTGTAGTCATTCATCTGCAGCAGACCCATTGCGAGATCCATCTGGTGAGGGCCGGGCTTACCACGAGCCATATTCAATTTCAGACCCATCGCCTGAAATTTTTTGTATTCTTCTTCCAGCTTCGCCTTTTCAGCGGTGAGCGCATCGCGATCCATCTCAAAATAATTTGCCATAGAAAACACACTCCTTTATCGTACTTCCTGTTACCCACTGTACTGGTGCCGCACCCTTGGACAGACTCTTGCCAGAGAGATATTTCTCCATCCGGTTTCTGCGCAGTCTTCCAGACTTTAATATTATAGCTCAGAATCCGTTCAGAAACAAGATTTTAAAAGAAAAAAGCCCTGCAAAAGCCGAAACTTTTTGCAGAGCTTCCCTTTTCCCTGGCTGATGCTCAGCTCAGAGAGGTCTGATTTTTATACCGTTTACGGACAGCACCGTACTCCATGTGCGCTTCGCCGTTCTCCACGGTATCCTCGTCGATGGTGACTCGGATAATGGTGGGATCATTGGGAACGTCATACATAATGGGCATCAGGATGCTCTCCATCACGCTGCGCAGGCCGCGTGCGCCAGTTTTGCGCTCGATGGTCTTGCGTGCGATAGCGTGGAGAGCTTCATCGGTGATATTCAGCTCAACGTTGTCCATCGCAAGCAGTTCCTTGTACTGCTTGACAAGGCTGTTGCGCGGCTCTTTTAGGACACGAACCAGCGCATCCTCGTCGAGATCATCCAGAACGGTGATGACCGGCAGACGGCCGATCAGCTCCGGAATAAGACCGAACTTCACGAGGTCATGTGGTTCGACCTTGCGGAGCAGAGCCTTCTGCGCATCGCTGGAAGTATCACGCAGGCTGCTGCCGAAGCCCAGAGCGGACTTGTCGGTGCGACGCTGGATGTACTTATCCAGACCATCAAATGCGCCGCCGCAGATGAACAGGATGTTTGTAGTGTCAATCTGGATAAATTCCTGTTGCGGATGCTTGCGTCCACCCTGCGGCGGAACATTGCTGACCGTGCCCTCAAGGATCTTCAGCAGAGCCTGCTGAACACCCTCGCCGCCAACATCACGAGTAATGGACGGGTTCTCACTCTTACGGGTGATCTTGTCGATCTCATCAATATAGATGATACCGATCTGTGCTTTCTGCACATCAAAATCTGCCGCCTGAATGAGCTTGAGCAGGATGTTCTCGACATCCTCGCCAACATAGCCGGCCTCGGTCAAGGTGGTTGCGTCCGCGATAGCGAACGGGACGCCCAGCATCTTTGCCAGCGTCTGAGCCAGCAGGGTCTTGCCGACACCGGACGGGCCGAGGAGCAGGACATTCGACTTCTGAAGCTCGACGTCTGCGCCCTTGCCGCCGCTCATGATGCGCTTGTAGTGGTTGTAGACCGAAACAGCCAGAACGCGCTTTGCCTCGTCCTGTCCGATAACGTACTGGTCGAGACCCTCTTTGATCTCTGCTGGGGTCTTAATGTTGACGGAGAAACTATCTGCCGTCTGGACCCGGGCGCGCGCCGCGCTGCCACGGCTGTTGTTGTTCTGGCGGCCGGAACCACGCTCCGGCTTGTCCGAGAGCAGGTCATAGCACAGGCCGATGCACTCGCTGCAGATATTGACGCCCGGGCCAATGATCATCCGCTCGACCTCGTCCTGATGCTTGCCGCAGAAACTGCAAACCAGGTCTTTTTCGTTTTTATCTCTGCCGGAATTGTTGTTTGCCATAGCCTTTTTTCCTTATCCTGGGTTATGATTGCGGTCAGTCTCAGCGGTGTGCGATAACCTCGTCGATCAGGCCGTATTCCTTGGCTTCCAGCGCAGACATGAAGTTGTCGCGCTCAGTGTCGATCTGGATCTTTTCCAGCGGCTGGCCGGTATACTCGCTGAGCATCCGGTTCATCTTCTCACGGGTGCGGACGAGGTGTTCGGCGTGGATCTTGATATCCGTTGCCTGACCGGACAGGCCGCCGCCCTGACCACCAGCAATGAGGGGCTGGTGGATCATGATCTCAGAGTTGGGCAGAGCGAAACGCTTGCCCTTGGTGCCGCTTGCCAGCAGGAATGCGCCCATCGAAGCCGCCATACCCATGCAGATGGTAGAAACATCGCACTTGATATAGTTCATGGTATCGTGGATGGCCATGCCTGCGCTGATGGAACCGCCGGGGCTGTTGATATACAGGCTGATATCCTTATCCGGGTCCTGCCCTTCCAGATACAGCAGCTGTGCCACAACAAGGCTGGCGGAGGTGTCGTTGACATCCTCGCTCAAAACAATGATACGGTCGTTCAGCAGACGGGAAAAGATATCGTAGGAACGCTCCCCGTGCGCCGACTGCTCGACAACGTAAGGAACAAAACTCATAGGGTTCGCCTCCTGAAAAATAGGATTTTAATTGTATTGCAAAATTGACCGACACGGCAAAAGAAGACAGAGCCGTATCGGTCAATTTAAACAACCTTTGTTACAAGGCCGACGTCAAAGCGTCTGCCTTATAAATTCTGACCGCTATGGCGGAGCAAATTACTCAGCGTCCTCGGTCTTTGCGGCCTCAGCAGCCTTCTCGGTGACGTTTGCGTGACCCTTGATGAAGTCGATAGCCTTGTTGATAGCCAGATCCTTCTTCAGATCCTCGACGTTGACCAGCTCACGAACCTTGTCCTCTTCCATCTTGTACTGGTCAGCGATGCGCTTGATCTCAGCGTTGACATCTTCCTCAGATGCCTCGATGTTCTCAGCAGCAGCAACAGCCTCCAGAGCCAGACGGATCTTGACCTGCTTCTCAGCCTGCGGCATGAAGGAAGCACGGAACTGCTCTATGGTCTGACCCATGTACTTCAGGTAGTCCTCGAGGCGCAGACCCTGCTGCTCCACACGGAATGCGAAGTCGTTGACCATCTCATCCATACGCGCGTCATACATAGCCTGAGGGATCTCAGCCTCCATGCTGTCGATGACCTGATCGACCAGAGCATTCTCAACAGCCAGATCGTCCTGCTTGTCGAGCTGCTCCTGATTGGACTTACGGATGGACTCCTTGAAAGCCTCCAGAGTGTCGTACTCAGAGCAGTCCTTAGCCAGCTCATCGTCCAGAGCAGGCAGCTCCTTGTACTTCACTTCGTGCAGCTTGATCTTGAAGACAGCAGGCTTGCCAGCCAGCTCAGCAGCCTGATACTGCTCGGGGAAGGTGACGTTGACGTCGAACTCCTCGCCAGCAGAGTGACCAACGATCTGATCCTCAAAGCCGGGGATGAAGGAGCCGCTGCCCAGAGTCAGGCTGTAATGCTCAGCCTTGCCGCCCTCGAATGCAACACCGTCAACAAAGCCCTCGAAGTCGATATCAACGATATCGCCATTCTGAGCAGCACCCTCACGGGTCAGCTCACGAGCGTTACGCTCCTGAACACGCTTCAGCTCAGCGTCAACAGCTGCGTCGTCAACGGTATGGACAGTCTTCTCAACGGACAGGCCGTTGTAATTGCCGACCTTGACCTCAGGCTTGACAGCGACCTTAACGGTCAGGGTGACACCCTCAGTCTCGCTTGCGGAATCGACAGTGACCTCAGGACGACCGACCGGCTCAACGCCAGCCTCCTTGACAGCAGCCTCGAAAGCAGCCGGGAACAGCTCGTTGATGGCGTCATAGGTAAAGACATCTGCGCCATACATCTTCTCAATCAGAGAACGAGAAGCCTTGCCCTTACGGAAGCCGGGCACAGTGTACTTCTTGCCTTCCTTCTTGAAGACATCGGCAACTGCGACCTTGAAAGCCTCAGCGTCGATGGAGAACTGGATCTCGGCCATGCTCTTCTCGAGCTTTTCGCACTTAATGAAATTCATTTTGGTTATCCTCCACTCAAAAATTCTATTGCGCCGAACATTTCTGCCCGGCTGCAACCGCGCACCGCGTCCTGTGGGGTTTGCGAAATGCGGGGACGCGCGCGCTCAATTGGGTGCAACAATCGCGTCAAAACCTATTATAGCACGCTCTCGATACAATTGCCAGCCCAAATTTTGACTTTTTGTTATTTTTGCCAGCATTTCCTGCATTTTATACAATGCAGTAGGGGTAGAAACGCAGTCCGTCCGCGCTGACAAGCTTGTAATGGATGCCGTCCACATCTCCCTGCACCGCATACCGGATGGCGTTGCCGTGCAGATGACCGTAGAAACAGCGTTTGATGCCGTACTGATTAAGGGTAGCGACGATCTCCGGCGCGCTGGTGCCGGTATAGACCGGCGGATAGTGCAGGAAGACCAGCTTTTCGCAGCCGGGCTCGGCAGCATCAAGACTCATCTTGAGACGGCCGATCTCCCGGTTCATCACCTTTTCATCGTGAGGCTCCCCGGCATCGAAGAGCCAGCCCCGGGTGCCGCAGATGGCATAGCCATCCACGGTATAGGAATTGTTATGCAGGATGTGCAGGGTGTCAAAGCCTTCCGCTTTCAGGTAGGCGTTCATCTTGTTGGCGGTGCTCCACCAGTAATCGTGGTTGCCCTTCATGATGAGCTTCTGTCCGGGAAGGTTCTGCAAAAACGCGAAATCCTTTCGGGTATCGGTCAGACGCATCGCCCAGCTGATATCGCCAGCCAGAACGATGGTGTCCTCGGGTTTGATGAGCTTGCGCCAGTTGGCTTCGAGCCGCTCAACATAATTATTCCACCCGGGAAAGACATCCATCGGCTTGGAGGCTCCCAGCGAGAGATGCGTATCGCCAAGCACAAAAAGTGCCATGTTTGTTTTCTCCTGTTCTATTGGGGTCAGGACTGATAGCCCAGCGCGACCTCGGCGATCTGAACCGGGTCAATAACGGCGTCAAACCGCTCGGTCTTCTGGCGCAGAGAGGACAGGCTGACCGGAGCCGTATGGCCGGTAGCCTGCTCGAGCTGCTGCATCGCCTCGAAATCGTTTTCCGGCGCAGCATGTCCCAGAGCTTCCAGCACGCTGCGAGGGAACTTGAAGGGAGATGCCGTGGACAGAACCACCATCGGCACGCCGTCGCGCTTCTTCTGCGCTGCAACGTGGAACGCCACAGCAGTATGGGTATCGCAGAGGTAATTGTCCTTCTCGTAACGAGCCTTGATCTCCCCTGCTACCTGCTCTTCGCTGCTCCAGCCGCAACTGAAGCTCTCCTGAATCTTTGCCAGTGTCTCGGGGCGGACGGTATAACTGCCCGTCTCGCTGAGGCTCTTCATCAAAGAGGCCACTTCGGCATCGCTGCCAGTGACGTGGTAGAGCAGACGCTCAAGGTTGGACGATACCAGAATATCCATGCTGGGCGAGGTGGTCTTGAAGAATTCCCGTTTTGCGGTATAGATACCGGTCATCAGGAAGTCAGTCAGGACATTGTTCTCGTTGGAAGCGCAGACCAGCTTGCCGACAGGCAGACCCATTTGTTTTGCGTAGTAACCGGCGAGGATATCGCCGAAGTTGCCGGTCGGAACGCAGAAGTCGACCTTATCGTCAAATGCGATTTTGCCAGCCTTGAGCAGCTGAGCGTATGCGGCGAAGTAGTAGACGATCTGCGGAACCAAACGACCCCAGTTGATGGAGTTTGCGCTGGAAAGACGGATGTTCCGCTCAGCCAGTTGTGCGGCGATGGCCTTGTCGCCAAAGACACGCTTGACTCCGGTCTGAGCATCGTCAAAATTGCCGCGGACGGCATAGACTGCAACATTCTCGCCTTCCTGCGTTGCCATCTGGAGACGCTGGATCTCGCTGGTGCCGCCGGTCGGATAGAAAACGGCGATCTCAATGCCCGGCACATCGTGATAGCCGTCCAGAGCAGCCTTGCCGGTATCGCCGCTGGTCGCGACGAGGATGAGGGTCTTCTCGGTGCGGTTCAGATTTTTCTTTGCCTCAACGAGAAGTTTCGGCATCAGCTGAAGGGCGTAATCCTTGAATGCGCAGGTCGGGCCGTGCCAGAGTTCCAGTGCGGAGACACCCTCCGACACCGGTGCCAGATAACCGGCCTTGCCGCCAAAGGCTGCGCCGTATGTCTTGGCAGTGGCCTCTTTGAGGAAATCTGCCGAGTAATCCGTCAGATACTCCTTGATGATGGCTGCTGCCATTGCCGGGTAATCCATCTCACAGATGGCCTTGACATCCACCTGCGGAAAGCTTTCGGGTACAAACAGGCCGCCCTCGTCGGACAGACCCTGTGCGATGGCCTCCGAAGAGGTCACGATGCGGCTGCGATCTCGTGTACTGAAAAACTGCATTGTCGTTGCTCCTTTTCGCCAGAGGAACCCTCACTGGTTCCTGTGTTACGGCAGCGGCAAAGGCCATTTTCTGCCGTTTCCCACCTGAGTGCATCAACCATTCGTGTCAAAAGCACCCCTTATAATATGTACCATCCAGCGTCCGCTGTCAAGAGGTGTTATCTCTGCAACGTCAAATCTTATGGGTTCATCGCTTTGATTTGTCTGCTGGAGATAGATTTTTGCGGCTCGGATCAGCTTTTTCTGCTTGGCAGGGGTCACAGCGGAGGCCGGACTTGCCAGTGGGTCTTCGCTCCGGGTCTTGACCTCGCAAAGCACCAGCGTGCCGTCCGGCTCCCTTAAGATGAGGTCGATTTCTCCCATCCGGGTACGGAAGTTATGCGCAACGAGGGTGCATCCCTGTTTGAGGTAGTACCGCGCAGCGACAGCTTCTCCTCTGTGACCCAGTTCTGCACTGTCCATCACTTGCCCTCGAGCCAGTAGCCCTGTTTTTTCAGAAAGCTGCGACGGTAGAACGGCTGGATGCCATACTGCGCAATGAGTTCGTAATGAAGTTTGGTCGGGTAGCCCTTGTGCTTGGCGAGCTGGTACTGCGGAAACTGCTTGTCCAACTCGAGCATATAACGGTCACGGCTGACCTTCGCCAAGATAGACGCCGCACCGATACTGGCACTGGTTGCATCACCCTTAACAACGGGGTCTGCCGGCATCGTCAAACCAGCCGGAACACAGTTGCCGTCCACAAGGACGAGGTTCGGCACGATGTCCAACCCCTCGACCGCCTGTCTCATGCCGCCCATAGTGGCATTGAGGATGTTGTCACGGTCGATGATATCCGAGCCAACAAAAACGATCTTGTAGGCCAATGCCTTTTCACAGATCTCGTCGAAGAGGGCTTCCCGTTTTTTCTCGGTCAGCTTCTTCGAGTCGTTGATGCCGTAGACCGGATTTTCCGGGTCAAGGATGCAGGCGGCAACGCAGACCGGCCCACAGAGAGGGCCGCGGCCTGCTTCGTCTACACCGGCAAAGCAGCCACTCTCTGCCCGGACTGCCGCATCATACTCGTACAGCGGCGCAGAGATCTCTTCATCCGTCCGGCGTTTCATTCGTCGTCCTCCTCGGCAAAGTCCGCGAGGTCGTCACGCTGCGGCGGACGCTCGAGGGAGATGCGGCCCCACTTGCAGGCACGGAACTCGTCCACCAGCATAACGGCACAGCGTTCGGTGTTGACTTCACCGCCGCGCACCAGCAGACCGCGCTTCCGGCCGATGGCTTCCATCAGCTCATAGGGCGGCAGAGCCAGCGTCTCGGCGTCCAGCTTGTACCGCTGGGCAACGAGATCGGGATAGTTGCGGCGCACCTCATCCAGCAGGTTCATCGCCAGCTCCTCGACATCCAGAATGTCGTCCTTGATGGAGCCGATGAAAGCCAGATTGGAAGCGGTGGTCTTGGAATCAAATTTTTTCCAGAGAACGCCGGGCATATCCAACAGGTCAAACTTTTCGGTACTGACCCACTGTTTGCCCTTGGTGACGCCCGGGCGGTCAGCCGCCTTTGCACGAGCAGAACCAGCAAAGGTGTTGATAAAGGTGGACTTACCGACGTTCGGGATACCGCAGAGCATCACCTGCGTTTTAGCACCACCCATGCCGCGCGTCTGGCGGCGTTCCAGCAGACCAGCAAGTTCTTTTTCAATTGCAGTCTTGACGGCATTTGCGCCGCCTTTCTGCTTCGCACTGATGGCGACACAGCCAGCATCCGCTGCACGGAAATATTTGATCCATTCTTCCGTGACCTCCGGGTCTGCGAGGTCAGCCTTGTTCAGGGCGTAGAGTTTGGGTTTGCGAGCGGTGATCCGCTCGATCTCCGGGTTCAGGCTGGACAGAGGGATTCTCGCGTCCAGCAGAACCAGACTTGCATCTACATGCTGAATTTCCTGCTCCATCATCCGGAGCGTTTTTGTCATATGGCCCGGGAACCACTGAATCGTGTACTGGTTCGCGAACCGGGTATCCTGATTGTTCATTTTACCACTCCAAAATCCGAAAAGGGCAAAAAGCAGAACAGCACTCTGCCCAGAATATCTTGTTCATCAATGCAGCCAACGTAGGTGGAACGGCTGTCCAGTGAGGCGTTACGGTTGTCGCCCATAACGAAGACCGTACCTTCCGGCACGGTGTACGGGAACTCCACATCATAGCCGAGATAGGTCGGCTCGGCGATGTAGTCTTCTTCCAGCACTTTCCCGTTCACCTCGACGGTTCCGGTCGAATAGTCGATGTTGATGGTATCGCCGCCCTTGGCGATGACACGCTTGACCAGCGGCTTGCCGTAGCTGGTGTAGCTGTCCACGATGACAACATCGCCGCGCTCCGGCTCATAGCCTGCGCCCCAGACGATGAGCTTATCGCCGTTGTCCAGCGTCGGCACCATCGACTCGCCGTCCACCTGAATGATGCGGAAGAAAAAGGAGAACAGAAGTACCAGCACGACGGCGGCGGAGATCAGAGCCTCATACCACTCAAGAAGGTTCTGCCCCTTGAGGGCAGTGGGCTGTTTTTCCGGCTGCGTTTGCGGTTCCATATTCCACACCTCTCAATCCTGTATTCTCATTTTTACCGGGAGTTTCCTGTCGGCAGTACGCGGTTTTGCATAGCTGACCGCCGAAAAAGAAAAAAGGAACAACATAGTTGTTCCTTTCTCCCGGTTGAAACGGGAATAATCAAATATCGCTCTTGACCTTGGCAGCCTTGCCCGTACGGCCACGCAGGTAGAACAGCTTTGCGCGGCGAACCTTGCCCTTGCGGACAACGGTGATCTTCTCAACAAACGGGCTGTTGATGGGGAAGACACGCTCGATGCCAACACCGTAAGCAACGCGGCGAACGGTGAAGGTCTCTGCGATGCCGCCGTGCTTCTTAGCAATGACGGTACCCTCGAAAGCCTGAATGCGCTCACGATCGCCTTCCTTGATACGAACATCAACGCGGACGGTATCGCCGACGTTGAACTGGGGCTTTTCAGCCTTGATGCTGCCTTCAGAAATAATCTTCAGTGCGTCCATTTTTGAATCCTCCATTTGTTTTTAGACGTTCATGCACGGCACTTTGCCGCCAGAGGACCGCCCGTTTAATGATTGTCGTCATTAACCCCGCTGTGGCTTCAGCGGACACTAACGCCTAAATAGAATAGCACAAATGCTGTACAAATGCAAGTGTTTTTGGAAAAATAAGTACGATTTTTTCTCAGCGGAACACCTGCTTGTCCGCCGTGAGGAACCGGGTGCGCAGAATGTTCGCATTTGCCGCCGGGATGCCGAATTTTTCCTCAAGGAAACCGACCAGCAGAGACGGGTTCAGGGTCAGCTCCTGCGCGGCAGGCAGGCAGAGCGGAAAGCTGACCATATCCCCTTCTGTTTTCAGCTCCAGTGACGGAACATACGTCTTGAGTTCCACGGTCTTGACGCCGCGCTTGCTCCTTTTCTCCACCGAAACGCTTTCCAATGCGTTGTACTGCGCCAGAGCTTCGGCGGCGGATGTCGGGTAGCTGATCTCATAGCAGGCAAAGGCGATGAGATCGGCTTTCATCTGTACCGGCTTCACCGAAGTCACCTCGATGCCTGCCGGCATGATGGCATTCAGAGCCGTCTGCCACTGCGCGAAGTCGGGGTTTTCGGCCTCAGTCTTGACGTCGACGCACTCGCACTCACTCTCCTGTCCCAGAGACAGCGGACAGGCAAACGTCATATAGATATGAGGGTTGAAGCCCAGCGTATGCCAGACCGGGAGTCCGCTCCGCTTCAGCACGCGCTGCATGACACGCTGCATGTCCAGCAGCGAGATGTAGGAGGCTTCGTTCTTTTTCTTAAACGAGATTCTGACTGTAATCAAAGCAGGGTCCTCCTAACAGATGATTTGCACCGCAGCCGTGGCAGGCACGGTTACAGGGTTGGGTAGTCTGAGCGGCGAGAGCCTTATTATACTCACGCACAAGGTATTCGTGGGTAACGCCGTAGTCCATGTGCGACCACGGAGTGACCTCATCCAGACCGATGGCTCGCTGGCAATAGAACTTGGGGTCGATGCCCATGTCCGCAAAGGTCTGCATCCAGATATCGTACTTGAAGCACTCTTCCCAGCCATCAAAGTAGCAGCCGCGCTTGTAGGCTTCGAGGATGACCGGAGCCAGACGGCGGTCGCCCTTGGCAAAGACGCCCTCGAGGAAGCCGGTCTTGCTGTCATGGTAGTTAACCTTGATCTTCCGGCTGTGGACGCTTTCAAGCAGGTGCTTCTGCTTGGCCTGCAGGGTCTCTGCGGTATCCATCGGCACGAACTGGAAAGGCGTGTGCGGTTTCGGCACGAAGCAGGAGCAGCTGATGGTGACCTGCACGCCGCGACCCTTGGCATGGTTCATGCTGTAATAGAGGTCGACGACCTTCTGCGCGGTCTCAGCAATGCCCTCGATATCCTCCATCGTCTCGGTGGGCAGACCCATCATGAAATAGAGCTTGACCGAGGTATAACCGTTGGCAAAAGCCAGCGAGCAGGTCTTTTCGATTTCATCCCAAGTAACGTTTTTGTTGATGACATCGCGCAGACGCTGGGTGCCTGCCTCGGCCGCGAAGGTCAGGCCGCTCTTGCGGACTTTGGTCGTCTTTTCAATGAGGCTCTGAGAGAAGTTGTCCATTCGGAGCGAAGGCAGCGACAGGCTGACATGCTCCTCAGGAGCCCACTCGTTCAGGTCATCCAGCAGTTCTTCCAGCTGACCGTGGTCAGAAGTAGACAGACTGGACAGACTCAGCTCCTCGTAGCCGGTGTTGGCGCAGAGGTCTTTCGCAGCTTTGTTCAGCAGGCTGGCGTCACGCTGACGCATGGGGCGGTACAGGAAACCGGCCTGACAGAAGCGGCAGCCGCGCACACAGCCGCGCAGGACTTCGATGCTGGCACGATCCTGAATCGCGCCGACCATCGGAACGACAAAATTCGTCGGCGGCGTAAAATCGTTCAGATTCTTGATGATAGCCTTGGTAATAACCGCAGGGATGCCCGGCTCGTTGGGCGTGATGGACTTGACCCGGCCGTCCTCGTAATATTCGACATCGTAGAACGCCGGAATGTAGACACCCGGAATTTTTGCGATGCGGAGCAGCAGCTCTTTCCTGGAGACGCAGCCCTCTTTCTTGGCCTTCTCGATTTCAGCGCAGATGCTGGGGAGCTGGTTTTCGCCCTCACCCAGCTGGATGACGTCGAAGAAATCGGCGATAGGCTCCGAGTTGCAGGCACAGGGGCCGCCTGCGACAATAAGCGGCCACGACTCGTCACGATCCTTAGAATAGAACGGGATACCTGCCAAGTCGAGCATTGCCAGAATATTCGTATAGGACAGCTCATATTGCAGGGTAAAGCCCACGGCATCGAAATCGGTCAGAGGGTCTTTGCTCTCCATCGTGTAGAGGGGCAGATGCAGACGCTCCATCTCAGCTTTCATATCCAGCCAGGGCATAAAGGCACGTTCGCACCACCAGTTCTCGTGAGAGTTCAGCAGCTCATACAAGATTTTTTCGCCCAGAAAGGACATACCAACTTCATAGGTATCCGGAAAGCAGAACGCAAAACGAACGTCAACTTTCTCTTTTTCTTTATAGACACTGCCCGGTTCGCCGCCGGTATAACGGCCCGGCTTCTGTACCCGGCCCAGTGCTTCTTTCAGCTTGGGATCAAACATTAAGTTCCTCCATTGGCTTTTGACAAACGGTTTTCATTTTTTCATGTTTTTTATTGTACCCTATTTCCGGGGGAATTGCAAGGATTTCCAGATTTCCCAACCGTCCAGCGGCGGAACCGGCAGCAGGTTGAACGCCGCCGTCAGCAGATTTGCTGCAAGAAAAGCACTGCCCCGGAGGGTCGCCTGCCGGTTCATCCGGAAGGCCCAGATCGCTGCCAGAAGCAGATTCGTACCCGGCCCGGCGGCGGCAAGGCAGAGTGTTTCAAACCGGGAAAGCTTCTCCTTGTTCACATGCAGGCAGAAACCGGTCATCGTAATGTCGATCTGTGGTTTCCGACGCAGGATGAGTCCGTAGACCAGAATATGCCCCATTTCATGAAAAACGGCCGCCCACAGCCCGATACGAAGAAAGTCGCTGGCATCGAACCAGAGCAGCAAATACAGCACGCCGCAGAGCAGGAATGGGTCACGAAAGTTCAGACAGCCAAGGCGGAAATTCTGACGGAATGGTTTCATAAGCATGCTCATTTCAGAAGCTTTTCCGGGTCGTAAGATATACCATTCTGATAAAACTCGAGATGAAGGTGCGCACCGGTCGCCCTGCCGGTCTGCCCTGCAGTTCCCAGCGGCTGACCTGCCTGCACCACCTCCCCTGCCCGGACATAGAGATACTGCATATGAGCATAAAGCGTCTCCTGTCCGCTGCTGTGGCAGAGACGGATGACATTGCCATAGCTGGTGCTGTTCCGTGCCGAGACGACCACACCGCTCATTGCCGCAAGGACAGGCGTACCTTCCGCACAGGCAAGGTCAACACCGCGGTGGAACGCCTCTTTGCCGGTGAACGGATCGTCTCGCCAACCGTAAGCATCGGATACCCTCCACGCCCGGCTCCCCAGCGGAAAATGCGTTTCCCGAACCGGAGAGAGTTTTTTGAGAGATGCACCGACAGGTGCCGACTTTCCTGCCCGAGCGGAAATGCCGAAGAGAAGCACAGCAGTCGTTGCCAATATGAGTGCGACGATACGGAAAAAGAGTTTGGGATGCGTTTTTTTCTGTCGGACTGCCTGCATAAATAAAGTTCCTCCGTTTTTTCAAGGAGTATATGCAGAGAAAGGCGCAAACAGAACCACAGCCGCCCAGCTTTGAGAAAGTGGGCGGCTGTGGTTGGGTCAGATTTTAACGATTAAATCGGTCAAACAGATGAGAAAGCCAGTTTTTATGGGTAGTCTTCTGGGGTGCAGATGCTGTGCGGACAGGTTGTGCAGTGGGCTGTTTCGCAGGCTGAGGTTTTGCAGCAGTCTGCGGATGCTGCGGCACAGAGGGCATCTTGGATCTCGGCGTTTCGGATGCTGACACGGATGCCGGTTTTGCCTTTACCGATTCCGGCTTCGGTTCTGGTGCAGCAGGCTTTACTGCTTTGGGTGCCGGAGCGGAAGGCTTTACAGATTCGGAATCGGCTTCGACCGGCTTGACCGGGATCGCAGGTTTGGCCGATTGTTTCGGCGGCTCTACGGCAGGAGCCGCTTTCGGCTGAGGTTTTGCGGTCTTAGCCGGTTTTGCCGGACGGGAACTTGTCCAGTCATCTTTCAGCAGATCATACATTCCCATCTGGCTGTTGACAATGGCTTCTCCGACCGCAGGCTTTACCTTCTGGTAGCTGCCATCCGCCTTCATCTCACGGGCATTGACATTATCGTGGAGCTGAAGCTGCAGGATATCAGTCAGCTTTTTGACGAGGATCGGGTCGTTGATACGGACACCGACCTCAACACGGCACTCGGTGTTCCGGGTCAGGAAGTCGCCGGACGCGATGTAGATGCGAGTCGTCTGGCCGTCGTAGAAACTGTAAATACGGCCATGCTCCAGATAGCGGCCAACGAGACTGCGGATGTGCAGATTCTCAGTCTTGCCCGGCACTTCGGCGCGGACACAGCAGATGCCGCGAACGATCATATCAATGCGGACACCGGCGCAGCTGGCTTCCTGCAGTTTCAGGATGATGTCACGGTCGCTGATGGAGTTGTTTTTCAGAATCATAGACGCCGGACGGCCCAGACGAGCAGCAGTGATGACGCGGTCCATCTCATCCAGCAGGACACTCTTGAAGCGGAGCGGTGCGACCAGCATCGTTTCGCTGGTCTCGGTCAGCTTCTGGACGGCAAGGTTCTGGAAAACATTCGATGCTTCCTCGCCGATCTCCGGATCTGCAGTGATGAAAGAATAATCGGTGTACAGCTCGCTGGTCTTTTCGTTGTAGTTTCCGGTTCCGATCTGAGTGATGTACGAATAACCGTCGGCGTGTTTTTTGGTGATAAGGGTCAGCTTGGAGTGAACTTTGTAATCCTCGAAGCCGTAGATGACTGTGCATCCGGCCTCTTCCAACTGTTTCGACCAGTCGATATTGTTCTGCTCATCAAAACGGGCACGCAGTTCGACCAGTGCCACAACTTCCTTGCCATTCTCGGCAGCCTCAATCAAAGCCTGCACGATCTGGGATTCCCGTGCCATCCGGTAGAGAGTCATCTTGATGGAGATGACATCCGGGTCATTCGCAGCCTTTTTCAGCATTGCGATAAAGGGTCGGATAGACTGGTACGGGTAGCTGAGGAGAACATCGTGCTTCTGTACTTCCTCCGCAAGGTCATAGTCCTGCGGCGGAAGCATCGGCCGTGCCGCCGGGTAGAACAGTTCGGGGTGGTTATCCCCTTCCATCTTGCTGGTCAGTTTGTAGAAAAAGCTCAGGTCAAGCGGACTCTTCTGCTCGAAGACGCGCTTGTGGCTGAGTTCCAGCTTGGCGCAGAGCAGACGGGTGACCTCGGTGGGAGCGGAAGGCGTGACCTGCAGGCGGACAGCAGCCAGCTTGCGGCGGCGTTTAAGCAGGTCGGCCATGATCTCACGGTAGTCGATATCGTGATCCATCATGCCCTCTTTGACGTCGATATCGGCGTTGCGCGTGACACGGAAGACGCACTTTTCCTGAATGGCTTCCTTGCCGAAGATGAGGGGCGCAAAGTGCATCACCAGCTCTTCTACGAGCGCAAACTGGGTCTGGCCGTCCTTTTTGATGAGGTGCATCCGCTCCATCTGGCTGGAAATGGGAACGATGCCGAGACTCGGCTCACTCATATGCTTTTCCTTCAGGAGAACGCCCAGATAGATCTCTTTATTGCGGAGGAACGGGAACGGGTGGCGGTTATCGACGATCTGCGGACTCAAAATCGGGAACAGTTCACTCTGGAAATACTTCTTCCAGAAATGTTCCTCCTCCCGGGTGAGGTTCGAGAAATCGACCTTTTTATAGCCGTTCTCCGCCAGATTTTCAAGGGCCTTGGCGTAATATTTATCGCACTCTTCCTGCAGCTGCGCTGTCTTGGGCATGATGGCATTCAGCTGTTCCTCGGCGGTCATGTTCGTCTTGTTTTCACGCTTTTCCTTTTTGCCGCGCATCAGGTTCGCGCGCTCCTGCAAAGAGCCAACGCGCACCATGAAGAATTCGTCCAGATTGGAACCATAAATAGCAAGGAATTTGACCTGTTCTCCCAGCGGAACGTTTTTATCTTTTCCCAGCACGAGTACACGCCGGTTAAAATCCAGCCAGCTCAATTCGCGGTTGATGAAAATGCTATCCTCTTTCATACAGAATCCCCTTTCCACCTCGTCATGCAAGACGGTCGTCCGTTCAGTTACACCAAAACTGCCGCAGTTTTCCCCATCGAGCCGGGCACGGCACCGACAGGATGCGCAAGTTTCTTCCATTGTACCATATTCTTCCCAAAAAGAAAGCCCCCTGCATCATAAATACAGAGAGCTTTACACAATTTTTACTTTAGTTTTCCGCGCTGCGGACAAAACGGTAGAGTACCTCAGCGGCAGCACCGGTATTATGATCCGTCAGGGTAACTTCGTCTGCAGCGAGACGGAGTTCAGCCAGAGCGTCCGCCGGTACCACACTGTGTCCGGCCAGCTTCATGAGGTCGAGCATCTGGGCGCAGTCGGCAACGATGGTCAGCTCCTCTTCGGTCCAGCCAGACGGAGTGCAGACTGCACTCACCATCGCGGAACCGGAAACAAGGCTGGGCGTCAGCACCAGAACATCCGCTGCAATGCGCTCAGAATGGAGCAGACCAAGCGCATCGCCCAAAGATTTTTCCAGCATCGAAACCAGAGGCGTCTGCTTTTTATCCTGATAGAGCAGTATGCGCAGAACATCCTCGCCCCGGATATCTGCCGCATTGCTGAGGACAAAGGGCGTGAACTCCTGCCGGAGATGCTGCTCGAGCGCATCGCTCATCCGCAGGACCCGGGTCGAGCCGTCCGCCATCTGCAAAGCGATGCCAAGACCCGTGGAAGAGGGCAGATTTTTGAGGACTGTGTCCTCCTGTCCGGCAAAACTGCAGAGCGGCTGGCCGCTGCCCTCGGAAAAACTGTACGCCAATGTGCCGCCGCAGACCAGAGCCGGTGCGCTCAGACGCACACCGCCTAAAATCGTCCGGACTGCACGAGGCGACCGCTGGGAAAAGACGGTCAGCTTTCCGCCCCGGCTGCCGAACAGCTGAAGCACATCCCGAAGCACCTGCGGAATGCTGTTTTCCTCATTGAGGAGCAGGTTATCCAAATCGCAGAGGACCAGGGTCGAATCCAGTGTCATCTTCATGATTTCCCCCTTCGGAGTGTCGCAAGAAAATGCGTAAAGTAATCGGGAAGCTCCGAATCAAACCGGAGAAATTCCCCTGTAATGGGATGGACAAAGCCCAGCGTTTTTGCGTGGAGGCACTGTCCGTGCAGGCTGGTGATGCAGTTATGCGACCCATACACCGGATCGCCTGCCACCGGGTGATGGATGGACGCCATATGAACACGGATCTGATGGGTGCGGCCCGTCTTCAGACGGCATTCCAGCATGGTAAACTCGCTCAGACGTTCCAATACTTTGTAACCGGTATAGGCATACTTGGTGTGGGGTTCGGTGGACGGATAGACTGCCATCTTTTTGCGGTCGGTCTTGGAGCGTCCAAGGTTGCTCTCGACAAAGCCCTCGTCCTGCGCAAAGCCGCCGTAAACGATAGTGTTATAGGCACGCTCGACGCTGTGGACGGCCATCTGCTGCGACAGGCCAATATGGGTCGCGTCGTCTTTGGCAACTACCAGCAGACCGCTGGTATCCTTATCAATGCGGTGGACGATGCCGGGACGGATCTCTCCGCCAATGCCGGAAAGACTGCCTTTGCAGTGCCAGAGCAGAGCGTTGACAAGAGTCCCGTCCGGGTTGCCGGGAGCTGGATGGACGACCATCCCCTTTGGCTTGTTGACGACCAGAAGATGCTCGTCCTCATAGACGATATCCAGCGGAATATCCTGCGGCACAGCCTCGATGGGCTTTGCGTCGGGGATCTCCAGCAGAATGGTGTCGCCGGGCTTGAGTTTCAAGCTTTTTGCAACCGCCTTGCCGTTGCAGAGAACATGGCCGTCGGCCACGAGATTCTGCAAGGCACTCCGGGAAAGGCCGGTATCTTCGCCGCTCAGGAAGCGGTCGATGCGCTGACCTGCCGCTTCAGTCTCTACGATAAATTCACGCTGTTCCATCGGTCACTGCTCCTTGGGTGCTGACTCATCGCCGTGCAGCTCTTCAAGGAAGATGACAAGCACCCACAGGCCGACACCGACGCAGACACAGATATCGGCAAAGTTGAAGACCGCGAAATTCATGAACAGCAGGTTGATGTAATCCACGACCTCGCCGTTCAGCACACGGTCGATAAGATTGCCGATGCCGCCGCCCAGCACAAGGATAAAAGCGATCTGCTGCAAGAGCTTGCCACGGCTGCGGAAGAACAGCTCATAGGCGACCAGAATCAGCGCGGCACTGGTGGCGATGATGAGAAAAAGCTGTTTGCCGCTGAGCAGGCTGAACGCCATGCCCTGATTGAGGACAAAGCGCAGCTCGACAACGTGCGGAATAAACGGCATGACTCCCACCGGCGCAAGGGTATTGACCGCCCACAGCTTGATGAGCTGGTCGATGCCGACCAGAGCGGCGACACAGACCAGATTGATGATGACAAACGCCATAGTTTTCTCCTGTTGTTATCCAACATAAACAAAAGCATCTGCAACACTTTTCAACAATGATCCAAGAATTGCAGACGCCTTTTTTACTTTATGCGATAATCTAAGATTTTTAGGTTATGCCTCCACAACGCTGGCGCAGCGAGCGCAGAGAGTGGGGTGTGCAGGATGAGTGCCAATGTCTGCGGAATACTTCCAGCAGCGTTCACACTTATCGCCGGTAGCGTGTGCGGCAGCAACACCCAGACCCTCGACAGCGGATGCAGCACCGCCCTCGCCCTTGACGAGTTCGACATGAGAGACGATCATCAGGTCTGCCAGCTCATCCATCGGGATGCTGTTCAGCAGATCATAGACGGCATCGCTGCAGTACAGGGTGACGGAAGCCTCGAGAGAAGCACCGATGGTCTTCTCGGCACGAGCCTGCTCCAGAACCTTCTTGACCTCGTCGCGGACAGCAATGAGCTGAGCCCACTTTGCCTTGAACGCATCGTCTGCGGCGTACTTGCCAGCCTTGGGCATATCCTCGAAGACGACGTATTTGTTCATACCCTCGGTCTTGGGCAGGAAGTCCCAGATCTCCTGACTGGTGAAGCAGAGGATCGGAGCGATGATCTTGTCCAGAGCGATCAGGATCTTATACATGGTGGTCTGTGCTGCGCGGCGAGCAACGCCGTTGGTGCAGTACAGGCGATCCTTGGTGACATCCAGATAGAAGTTGGACATTGCGACGACGCAGAAGTTGTAAACCGCATGGTAGACCTTGTTGAAGTCATACACGGCATAACCTGCGTTGGTAGCCACCAGCAGGTCATCCAGAGCAGCCAGTGCCCAGCGGTCGATATCCTGCAGCTGGTCGTCGGAAACACAATCGGTGTTGGGGTTGAAACCGTCGAGGTTGCCGAGGATGAAGCGAGCAGTATTGCGGATCTTACGGTAAGCCTCGCTCAGCTGCTTGAAGATGTTCTTGCCGGCGCGGACGTCGACGGTGTAATCGGAAGAAGCGACCCACAGGCGGATGATATCAGCACCGTAGTCCTTGATGATCTCGCTGGGCTCGACGCCGTTGCCTGCGCTCTTGTGCATCTGCTTGCCCTGCTCGTCAACGACCCAGCCGTGGCACAGGACGGACTTGTAAGGAGCGCAGCCCTTGCTTGCGACACTGGTCAGCAGGCTGGACTGGAACCAGCCGCGGAACTGGTCGCCGCCTTCCATATACATATCTGCCGGGAAGCGCAGCTCCGGACGCTCTTCCAGAACAGCAGCATGGGTAGAACCGGAATCGAACCAGACATCCATGATATCGGTGTCCTTAGTCCACTCGGAAGCACCGCAGTTCTCGCAGACCTCGCCAGCAGGGATGATCTGCTCTGCTTCGTACTTATACCAAGCGTCGGAACCTTCCTTGCGGAACAGGTCGCTGACAGCCTTGATGGTAGCATCGGTGATGTGGTACCTGCCGCACTTCTTGCAGTAGAAGGCCGGGATGGGAACGCCCCAAGTACGCTGACGGCTGATGCACCAGTCGTTACGGTCGCGAACCATGCCCTTCATGCGGTCATGACCCCAATCCGGCATCCAGGTGACCGTGTCGATGGCCTTGTAGACATCCTCACGGAATCTGGAGATGGAGCAGAACCATTGCTCAGTCGCACGGAAGATGATGGGGTTGTGGCAACGCCAGCAGTGCGGATACTGGTGCTTGATATGCACCTGACCCATGACAGCACCGGAGGCAGTTAGGTCAGCCAGAATGGTCTTGTTGGCATCCCAGACGCGCTGGCCTGCGTACTTGCCAGCCAGTTCAGTCAGGTAGCCGCCATCGTCCACGGGAACGGTGATGGGAACCTGCGGATACTTCTGGCAGACATTGAAGTCGTCAACGCCGTGGCCGCCTGCGGTATGGACGCAGCCGGAACCGCTTTCGAGGGTGACGTGGTCGCCCAGAATGACAGTGCCTTCCTTGGGCAGATAGACGTGGTTGTAACGCATCAGCTCGAACTCTGCACCGCTGACCGGCTCACCGACGATCTCATAGTTCTCAATGTGGCAGGCGTCCATAACGTTCTTGACCAGCTCAGTCGCCATGATATGATACTCCTCGCCGATCTTGACGAAGGAATACTCAAACTGACCGTTCAGGCAGATCGCCTCGTTTGCCGGCAGGGTCCAAGTGGTCGTAGTCCAGATGACGAAGTAGGTCTTATCCATCGGGATACCGTACTTTGCCAGCACACCGTTGGGATCCTGAGAAACGTGGAAGCGGACGAAGATAGAATCGCAGTCATCCTCGCCGTACTCGATCTCAGCCTCAGCCAGAGCAGTGCGGCAGTCCGGGCACCAGTAGACCGGCTTCAGACCCTTGTAGATATAGCCTTTCTTTGCCATCTCGCCGAAGATCTCGATCTGACGAGCCTCGAACTCAGGCTTCAGGGTCAGATAGGGATGCTCGAAATCACCGATGACACCCAGACGCTTGAACTGGTCGCTCATGATGTCGATATGCTCGGTAGCAAACTTCTCGCAGATCTGGCGCAGCTCCAGCTTGGAGATGTCCTTCTTCTTGTCGCCGACAGAGGACAGAGCTTTCAGCTCAATGGGCAGGCCGTGGGTATCAAAGCCGGGAACATAGGGAGCCTGAAAGCCCTCCATGTTCTTCTCACGGATGATGATATCCTTGATGATCTTGTTCAGTGCAGTACCCATATGGATATTACCGTTTGCATACGGCGGGCCGTCATGCAAGATGAACTGGGGCTTGCCCTCATTATGCTTCATCAGGTTGTTGTACAGGTCGTTGTCTTCCCAATCCTTGAGCATGACCGGCTCCTTTTTGGGCAGACCGGCACGCATCTCGAACAGGGTCTTCGGCAGATTCAGGGTACTGTCGTACTGAGACTTATTCTTAGCCAATGGTTACACACTCCTCTAATTTTTTCCTAGAAACTTTGCTTTGGGGAAGATTTTTATTTTATTCGCTGAACTTCACGCCCTGAAAAGCAGTGTAGTCCGGCGCGGTGGAAGCATCTGTGGGGGCAGCAGCTGCAGGTGCATCGGTGGGAGCCGACGGCGGATCAATCTTGAGTTCACTCTCATCCTTTGCCCAGAAATCTTCGCTGTTCTCCTCTTTTGCGTCGTCAGCGGTATCATTATCCGCTGCAGCGTCATCAGCGACAGTTGCTGCATCGTCCAGCTCTTCGGTCAGCTCAGCGGCCACCTGCTCGGCAGGCTCCTCTTCCTTGGTGCTGCCCTCGGCCTTTCCGTCCTCAGCAGCATCGTCGCCAGCAGGCTCTTCTTTCTGGTACTCCGGCAGACGGCTCAGAGACTCGACATGGCTGCGATAGAGGTTCAGCACGTCGGATTTGAACCGGGTGACTTCCAGACGGACGCGCTCATATTCGCGCTCTTCCGACAGCTTCTTCTCAGTTGCCTCGTTGATGATCTCATCAGCACGGTCGCTGGCTTTCTGGAGCAGCTCGTTTGCGTCACGAATGATATCGTCACCGCGGAGATTCGCACGGTGAAGGATCTCCTCAGATTTCTGGTTTGCTTCACGGATGACGCTCTCGCCCATCCGCTGCGCATTGATAAGCGCGCTCTTGAGCATATCGCCGTCCGCTTCATAGCTTGCCATCTCCTTATGGAGACGCTCATTTTCCGCTGTCAGGTCTGCGATCTGCTTGCGAAGTTCCTCGGCATCCTTATCGTTGAGGAGCAGCTGCTCTTCAACTTTATCGAGGAATCGGTCAACATCCTCAGTACGATAGCCGCGGAGGTTCTTCTCGAACTGCACGGAACGCACATCTTGTGGGGTCAGCATAATGGTTTCCTCCAATTTCACTTAAAATTCAATACTGGAAAAACTCGATAATGGCACGGTCTTTCCGGCTCTTTCCCGGCAGTGCAGTCAGGCAGAAGCGGCCTTTGCCGCGCACGGTGAATACATCGCCCTCATAGACGGGGGCATGAACGCTCTCCGAAGGCAGATGGTTGATCTCCACCCGGCCTGCAGTGATAAGGTCTGCAGCCATGCCGCGGCTGCACCGGAGCATCGCGGCAAGAACTGCGTCCAGACGAAGGGAGGACACCGTAGCGGTGTGCGTCTCCCGTTCCGCCTGCGGAAACTCCGGCAGCTCATCCAGCGGCAGAAGCTCCGTTATCAGATCCGTATGTCCAGCCTGATAAAGCTCCTGACAAATAAGGTCGGCGGCAGTCTCCAACGCGAAGACATAAGCCACGCCGGGCTGGTCGGCAGGCAGGACGATATCGCCCAGAGCCTCCCGTTTAAGTTCCAGCCCCATCAGACTTCCAAGGTAATCCCGGTGAGTCGGCGGCTCGACTCCGGGCTGCATCCGGCATCGCAGCCGGACACAGCTCAGCGGATTTCCCGGGAAACATCCCTCCGGCTCAAGGCAGAGCAGCTTTCGCTCCGCACCCGGCCAGCCGCCATCGAAATGATATTCCTCTGTGCCAAACCGGTTCAAAGCTGCTTTAGCCAGATCCTGTTCCCGGTCGCTCAGAAAGCTCGAATATCGCGCAATGCCCCGTGACTGAGCGGTACGCGCCAGATCCTCGATATGGCGCATAAGATACCGCTCTTCATCATTGCGAGCCGGGATAAATCCCCGAGCCGCCTTGGGCACAGATTCGGTATCAATAGAACGCACCATTGTTTTCCAGCTCGTCCAGCAGGTCGCCCATAATGTCAACATTGTACGGCGTAATGATAAAGGTGCTGTTTGCGACACGCTTGATCTGGCCGTTGTTGGCATAAGCAACGCCGGAGAGGAAATCGACCAGCCGACGGGAAACTTCCTTGTTGGTGGACTCAAGGTTCAGCACCACGGTACGCTTGTTGTTCAGATGATCGGCGATCGTGCTTGCATCCTCAAAACGCTCCGGTTTGACCAGAACGACCTTGAGCTGGGTGGTTGCGTGGATGTTTACCACTTTATTCTTTTTGGAGGCACTCTCTGCGGCGTCCTCATCCTCATCGTCCACAGGCATGTTGACACCGTTGTTGTTATTCACCATCTGAGGGGCGTCGTCAATGTACTGATCGTCGTAATCATCGTCCGGACCAATAAGGCCTTTTTTCAGACTATCCAAAAAAGACATAAGATTTGCTCCTTTCATTCAGACAGTATGACACTGTCTGGCAACTTCTGCAAAAAGAGTTGCAATAGCTTTATCTATTATCGGATTTTTTGCGCCGGATGTCAATAACTACAAAAGCTTTCCATCATACAAATTTTGTCCGGAGACTATAATTTCATCATAAAGCCGGACCTGACTGACCGAATTGTCCGTTCCGCTGGGCTGAATGAGGGTATAATCGCCCTGTGTGATGAGCGGATGCTTCTCGTCCACCGGGTCGATCTTACAGAACCGGGCAATGTTGCCGTACTTGACGTAGACACCCGGGATGTAGTTCTCGCCTTTTTCCTCAGCCTCGGTGCCGTCCTCTTTCAGGTAGTGGATTGCAGCGGTGGGGACCAGCAGACCGGTGCTTTCGCCGATGATGATCTGAGCATTCGCTACATTCAGCCGGAGGATGTCGCCGCTGGTGACCTCACAGGTGAGAACGAACCGGGCAAGACCGCTCTCCTCATCGATGTTGACTTCTTTCACTGTAGCCTTAAGGGGTGTCTCGACCTGACCCGGAAATTTAATTTGCACCGACTTTTTGAGGGGTTTCCCGTCTGAGAGAAGCTTTTCGCCCTGTTTGGCGGAGCAGACACCGGCGTAGTACCATGTAAAACCCGAAATAATTTTACCGGAGCATCCGTCCAGCGCAATGGCCGGACTAGACTCGATATAGGCTTTCAGCCCCGACGGGTCGAGAGCCAGAATATCATCCGGGCTGGCATTGAGCCGCCCGGAACTGCTGCTCCAAATGAAATAGCCGGTTTGTGGGGCTGTGATCTGGGTCGGTGTGCCAAGCTGCGTCTGCACATTGGACATCTGCTGAGTCAGGGTGGAGATCTGTTCAGAAAAATCTGTGACTTCACCGGTAATGACCCAGAGCTTATTCTGCGCCAGAAGGTAGTTTTCCCTGCCGGTATCCGTGTCTTCATAGTCCCCCTGATCAATGGCATCCAGAATATCATAAAGTGCAGAAGAACGCTCCTTGCGGAGAGATTCCAGCTGGGTCGCGGAGGTATTCTGAGAACGCTGAAGCAGGTCGATCTGGCCGTTGAGCTGCATCAGCTGCTGACGAAGGGTCGCCTGTGCTGCGTCGCCGTATACCTCAGCCACAGCAGTTCCGACCGAGACACGCTCGCCATCTTCCACGAGATAACCCAGTGTACCGGTACTGCCGGAGACGTAAGTCTCATTGAAGAGCAGCACGCCTTCGGCATCCACGCTGTTCGAAACGGTAGCAAGGATGGCCGACTCATATTTGTTGGGCGGAAAGAGAATATGCAGAGCCTGATAGCCCACATAGCAGCCGACCATCACCAGAAAAGCCGCCACAATGCTGGCAATGACTGTCCGAACATGCGCACCGTCCTGTTCAGATCGAGAACCTCTCATCGGATATTCACCCCTTCGCTAAAAAATTCTGCGTTTCGGCGCAGGCACGCTCGATGACATCGGGCGCGGAGGCATCCAGCCAGATGACTCCATCCATGTGACGGAACCATGTCAGCTGGCGTTTGGCATAATTCCGGGATGCCTGTTTGAGCTTGTCTACGCAGGCAGTCAAATCGGAATTTTGCTCGAAGTACGGAAAAAATTCTTTATAGCCGATGGCCTGCGCTGCCGTTTTGAAACGTTCCCGGTTCTGATAGACGTACTCAGCTTCCCTGAGCAGGCCAGCATCCATCATCTTATCCACACGCAGGTCAATGCGGCGGTAAAGTGCAGCTCGCTCCGGGAAATCCAAACCCAAAATCAAACTGCGGTAAGGCTTTTCCGGTGGGAGCGATGCGGCTTTCTGGTCGCTGAGCTTTTTGCCAGTGGCACGATAATGTTCCAATGCGCGCAGGACACGCACCTGATTGTTGGGGTGGATAGCAGCAGCGGCTTCCGGGTCGACCCGTTCCAGCTCGGCATACATGGCCGCTCCACCCTTCTCGGCGAGTTCGGCAGCCAGCTGCTCACGCAGACCGGCAGGCGTTTCTTCCTCGGCAAAGCGGACGCCATATAAAAAGCTCTGGACATAAAGTCCGGTGCCGCCGACCAGCATCGGCAGATGACCCCGGGCGGTGATCTCCTGCTCGAGCTGACCAGCCATTGCAGTGAAATCCGCCACGCTGAACAGGCGGTCAGGCGGAAAGAGGTCGATGCCGTAGTGCGGAATTCCCTGCGTCTCCTCCGGCGTTACTTTTGCCGTGCCTACGTCAAGACCTTTATAAATCTGCATCGAGTCCGCGCTGATAATCTCGCCGCTGAACCGCCGAGCCAGCGCGACGCCCAGCGCGGTTTTTCCGGTCGCGGTCGGGCCGACAACGGCAACGACCGGATGTTTTTTGTTACACAAGCCGTCCAAACTGCTTTTCCAGCTCCTTTCGGGTCAATTTGAGGACACAGGGACGTCCATGCGGACAGAACGGCGGCACCTCGCCGGAGAGAATTTTTTCGGCAAGAGCCATAAGTTCCTGCGGCGAAGATCGGTCGCCGGCTTTGATGGCAGCACGGCAGGAGACGGAGTGCAAAACCCACTCGGTCTTTTCACTCAGGGCATCACGGCTCCCTTTCGCCAGCTTATTTGCCAGCTCAACCAGCAGATCCTCAGCATTCCCCTGCTCGACGTCGGCAGGGACGGAACGCATGAAAACGGTACTGCCGCCGAAATCGTCAATTTCAATGCCGGCGTTTTCGAGCAGAGGAATGTTATCCATCAAAGCCTGCTTTTCCTCGGCGGAGAGGTCAACAGCTACCGGTTCCAGCAAAAGCTGACTCGGCACGTCGCCATAGGTCGCCGCAAGCTTTTCGTAGAGCTGACGTTCATGCGCAGCGTGTTTGTCGATAAGACAAAGTTCGTCGCCGCGCTCAGCCAAAATATAAGTTTTGAAAATTTCACCCACATAGCGCAGAGGTTCCGGCCCGTTCCGCGGCACAAAGCCCATCTGTTCCGGAGTGCCGGTGGGCGTTTCCCAATCCGGCTGTCTTGTGGGCTGAGAGGTGGGAGCTTCCTGTTTTGGACTCCACGCCGCCATGTGGTCCTTTGCTTCGGGCAGGTCGTCGTCCATCTCGACGTCAAGGTTCGATTCACTCCCTGCCGGGCGGAATGCAGGCGGTGTTGACTGGGCATCCAGCTCTTTTGCAGGAGAGGCTTCCGGCGTATCCGGAAGGAAGAACGGCAGCTCATCCTCCGTCTGATTTTCAGTTTCCGGCTCCGGGCTGTGGAGAGTGACATCCGAACGAATAGGGGTTTTGGGTGCAACTGTTGTCCATGAGCGTCCAGTCTCCGTCTCCACTGCTTTTTCTGTTGTGGGTGTCGGCAGGATATCCCCAAAAGCAGCGGTCTGCGCTTTCTGTGCCAAAGAACTGGGCGCAGGAGCCGTGCGGCTGGGAAGCGGAGCAGAGAAAGGTTTCTGCGGATGATTTTCGAGAGTTCCCGGCTCTGCCTGTCCTGAAATCACGGCAGAAAGACCGGTAAAGCCGCTCTGCTTCACAGTATTTTTATCCGCTGCATCGTTTTGTTTTAAAGCAGCAGATGTTTCCTGCTTCTGGGTGTCTTCCGTATCGCGGAAGGTGAACTGACGCTCCCCTGTGCCGGGCTGAGCAAGCGCAAGCTTAACCGCATGGTAGACTAAATCGAAAATATCGTTTTCATGGGCGAATCGAACCTCGGTCTTTGCCGGGTGAACGTTGACGTCCACAAGGTCGGTCGGCATCTCAAGAAGCAAGATTCCTCCAGGGAATTTTCCCTGCATGGTGGTGCCCTTGAAGGCCATTTCCATACCAGCCATCATCGTTCGATTGCGGACGTAGCGGCCATTGATATAGAAATACTGCATACTCCGGCTGGCACGGCAGCTCTTGGGCTGAGTGATAAGACCATAAACCCGGTAGGCTCCCTCGGTGTTGTCCAACTCGATCAGACCACGGGTAAATTCCCGGCCAAGGACGGAGTAGGCCGCACCCCGGAGGGTACCATCGCCGGGCGTGACATACTGAAACTTGCCCTCCCGGACAAACTTGAAGCTGATCTCCGGATGGCTGAGGGCAACATGGCCGACGATGTCCGCAACAAAGGTTCCCTCGCTGGAATCTTTTTTCAAAAACTTCATCCGGGCAGGCGTATTATAGAAGAGGTCGCGCACCCGGATGGTGGTGCCGATACCGCGCGCGCCCGGCTCGATGGGCTGCTCTTCCCCACCCTCAATGCGGTAACTGGAAGCACAGTCCTCGTTTTCGGTACGGGTCAGAACTTCGACACGGGCTACGCTGGCGATGGATGCCAGTGCTTCCCCACGGAAACCGAGGGTGTGGATATGGTTCAGGTCATCCTGTGTCTGAATCTTGCTGGTGGCGTGGCGGATGAATGCCGTGGGGATATACTGCTGTTCAATGCCGCTGCCGTTGTCGCTGACCTCGATGAGCTTGACGCCGCCCGACTCGATGGTGACGGTTATCTGGGTCGCACCGGCGTCGATGGCGTTTTCGAGCAGCTCTTTGACGACCGACGCAGGCCGTTCGACGACCTCGCCGGCGGCGATAAGTTCAGCGGTGTGCTTGTCCAACACCCGGATCACTGCCATAAAGTTTCCCTCCTATCGTGATTTATTCGTTGTTCAAGCTGCCTTTCAGAGTCTTTTTAAGTTCGTAGAGGAAGTTCAGAGCCTCAATGGGGGTCAGTGTCTCGACGTCGACGGCTTCTAACTTTTCCATCATCTCGCTGGGAACCGCCGGGGAACTGTAATCCTGCAGAGTCTCAAAATCCATCTGTTCGATTTTATTTTTCGGGGTGCTGGCCTCCAATGCGCGAAGGACTTCGTGCGCACGGCGCGTGACCGTACCCGGCAGACCGGCCAGCTTTGCGACCTCGATGCCGTAGCTGTCATCCGCCGGGCCACGGATGATGCGGCGCAGGAATGTAATATCCTCACCTCGCTTTTTGACAGCGATGTTGTAATTCTTGACGCCCTCGATAGCACCTTCCAAGTCGGTCAGCTCGTGGTAGTGGGTGGCGAACAGCGTCTTGCATCCCAGACCCTTTTTGGGGTCGGAGATATGTTCGACCACCGCGCGAGCAATACTCATGCCGTCGAACGTAGACGTACCACGGCCAATTTCATCCAAAACGACAAGGCTCTTTGGGGTGGCGTTTTTCAGAATTTCGGCAACTTCAGTCATCTCGACCATGAAGGTAGACTGTCCGGCGGCGAGGTCGTCCGATGCGCCGATTCGGGTGAAGATGGCATCCACAACACCCACATGGCACTCGGTGGCCGGAACGAAAGAGCCAATCTGCGCCATCAGCGCAATGAGAGCGTTCTGACGCATATACGTCGATTTACCAGCCATATTCGGGCCGGTGATGATGAGACAGCGGTCTTCACCGCAATTCAGGGTGGTATCATTCGGAACAAAAAGGCTGCCTTTGAGCATCTGCTCGACTACCGGGTGACGACCCTCGACGATGCGGAGTTCGTCACTCTCGTCCACGACCGGACGGCAATAGTTGTTCTCGGCGGCGACCTGTGCCAGTGCCGCCAGAACATCCAGCTCGGCGACGGCGTTGGCTGTCCGCTGGATGCGGTCGAGCTGACCGCCGATGGTGCTGAGCAGTTCGGCGAAGAGCTTGTGTTCCAGCGTAATAAGCCGCTCGTGCGCACCCAGAATCTTGCTTTCCAGCTCTTTCAGCTCCTGCGTGATATAGCGTTCACCGTTGGTGAGAGTCTGTTTCCGGATATACGTTTCCGGAACCATCTCTTTATAGGAGTTGCTGACCTCGATGAAGTAGCCGAAAACATGATTGTAGCCAATTTTCAGTTTCGGGATTCCGGTCTCCTGCCGCAGACGCGTTTCAAGCTGGGCAAGAATGCCCTTCGTGTTATCCCGGATGGAACGCAGCTCATCCACTTCGGGATGATAGCCCTTGGCGATGACACCGCCATCCTTCAGAGTAGAGGGGGCTTCCGGGTCGACTGCCGCGTAAATTTTCGTTTTGATATCGTCCAACGGGTCGATTTTTGACGCAAGCTCAGTCAGTTCCGGGCAGTTGCAGCTCTCGGCCAGCTGTTTCAGGCTGGGAAGACGGTCACAGGTCTGCGCCATTGCGTAAATTTCTTTCGGGGTGGCAGAACCGTAGACAGTACGGGTCATCATACGCTCAAGGTCGGAGATGTACCGCAGCTCTTCGATGAGGTCACCACGCTGCATGGTCTGGCGGACAAGGCTCTCGACCATATTCAGACGGCTGTTGATCGCCGGGCTGGATACCAGCGGCTGTTCGATCCAGCTGCGGAGCATCCGCTTGCCCATGGCGGTACTGGTCTTGTCCAGCACCCAAAGCAGAGTCCCTCGTTTTTCCCGGCCGCGCAGGGTCTCGGTCAGTTCGAGGTTTGCCCGGGTCACCGGCGAAAGACTCATAAACTGGGCTTCGTTGTAGCTGATGACGGTTTTCAGACGCTCAACACCCTTAATTTGAGTGTCGTGCAGGTATTCGAGGAGGGCTGCCATTGCGAACCGCACCAGACCATCCGGCACGATGCCAGTCTTTTCTGCCCAGTCACGGCCAAATTGATTCTCAAGGGCGATGGAGACAAGGCCGGGTGCATAACGTTCTTCTTCGACCAGCTCCACGGAACAGGACATGTTCTTCTTAATGTAAGCAGTGACCTCCCGGCAGTCCAGAAGACCCGGGTTCATCAGAACTTCGCTGGGATGGTAGCGGCAGAGTTCCGCAATGACCGCCGGGGCAATTTTCTTCGCATTCGGGGCTTTCAGTTCGGTGATACGCGCCGTACCAGTGGAAACATCAGCAAAGCAGACGCCAGCTTTGCCGTCTTTCAGAAAGATGCTGGCGATGTAGTTGTTCTTGTCGTCCTGAAGCATACTGCTCTCAATGACAGTACCCGGTGTGACGACCCGAATGATATCCCGTTTGACAAGACCCTTTGCTTTGGCCGGGTCTTCGACCTGCTCACAGATAGCGACCTTGTAGCCTTTCGAGATGAGCTTTGCCACATAGCCCTCGTAGCTGTGGAACGGCACGCCGCACATGGGCGCACGCTCTTCCATGCCGCACTGTTTGCCGGTCAGGGTCAAGTCCAGCTCCCGGGACGCCGTTTTTGCATCGTCAAAGAACATCTCGTAAAAATCGCCGATGCGGTAGAATAGAATTTCATCCTTATGCTGTTTTTTGATTTCAAGATATTGCTGCATCATAGGCGACAGCTCAGCCATGACGTACACCTTCCCTCTCCGTATGTTCTGCCCGGTTTGCGGACAAAAACTGCCTTTTGCAAGCAAAACGCGGCCTGCATAGCATAGCCGCGTTTCTCATTTCTGTTTCCGTCAGGCTCAGTGGCAGCCGCCGCAGGTGGAGCAGCTGCCAGTACAGGAAGCGGACGGCTCCTGCACGGTCATCGGATCGCCGCCGTTCATAGCGGTGTTGATGATGGCGTCGATATAGTTGACGAGGTTCTCGCAGTCACGCTTTGCCTCATTGTAAGCAACCATGCCCTCATCGGCCATGATCTGAGCATAGAGGTTGTTCACCTTCTCGTTCAGCTCGGTGATGCGCTGGTCGTTGCGCTCGGACTTGCCGATCTCGTTGTTCAGATCCATGCGAGCAAGGTTGAACTCGCCGATCATGTTCTGCAGCTCTTCGTCGTTGTCGTTGGCCTTGCGAGCCCGATCGAGAACGAGGTAACGGGGGTCAGTCTGAAGTGCCATAGCAGCACGCTTGAAAAGATCAATGCAATCCATAATAGGAATCTCCTTTTATTTTTAAATCAATGATAACACGTTTGTGTCTGGTTTATTCGGCAAGTTCGCCCAGCAGAACAGTCGCCCGTGCGCCGGTCAGGTTCACCATTGCATACTGCCCCATCAGGGAGTCATCCGCCTTGAACTCGACGGTCAGATTGTTATCCAGACGACCGGACAGGGTGCCATCGGCACGGCCATAGCTCTCAACAAGGACTTTCACGGTCTGACCGACCTGCTGCTTAACAAGGTTCATGGCGATTTCGTCCTGAATCTTGAGCAGGCGGCTCATCCGGTCGGTCTTCTCCTTGCGAGGCGTCGGGTCGGGCATCTCTGCCGCCTTGGTGCCGGTGCGTTTGGAGTAGATGAAGGTAAACAGCTGCATGTAACCGACCTTCTGAATAAGGTCAAGCGTCTGCTGGAAGTCTTCTTCCGTTTCACCGGGGAATCCGATGATGATATCACTTGAGAAGGTGATGCCCGGAACCGTCTTGCGCGCATACTCGATGAGTTCCATGTAATGCTCAATGGTATAATGGCGGTTCATCAGCTTGAGCAGACGATCGGAGCCGCACTGCACCGGCAGATGCAGGTGCTTGCAGATCTTCGGCTGTGCTGCAATGGTGTCGATGAGTTTGAAGCTGGCATCCTTCGGGTGGCTCGTCATGAAGCGGATGTGATAATCGCCCGGCACCGTGCAGAGCAGGTTGAGCAGGTCGGAGAAGTCCACCTGTTTTTCCAGACCCTTGCCGTAGCTGTTGACATTCTGACCCAGCAGGGTGATTTCCTTATAGCCTGCCTCGACCAGACCCCGGAACTCGGCGAGGATATCGCAGGGTTTGCGGCTCTTCTCCCGGCCACGGACATACGGCACGATGCAGTAAGTACAGAAGTTATCGCAGCCGTACATGATGGGAAGCCATGCCCGGAACTCACTCTCCCGGCGGATGGGAATATTCTCCACGATGACCGGACGCTGTGCCGGCTCCATCAGGACACGTTTATGCTTCTGCAGCTTCCGGGTAATGAGCTGGGGCAGAGTGTCGATGCCGTCCACGCCGAAGACGAGGTCAACATAAGGGTAGCTCTGGCGGAGCTTTTCGACGACATGCTTCTGGTTCGCCATGCAGCCGCAGAGACCGATCATCAGGCCGGGCTTTTTCTCCTTCAGACCTTTGAGCGCGCCGACATTGCCGAAGACACGCTGCTCTGCATGCTCACGGACGGCGCAGGTGTTGAAGAGGATGAGGTCGGCATCCTCGGGCTTATCGCAGAGGCCATAGCCGATATCTACGAGAACGCCCTTGATGCGCTCGCCGTCATTCACGTTCTGCTGGCAGCCGTAGCTGTGAACGAAGGCCAGCGGCGGCGTATCATACGCCTGACGCACCAGCTCGGCGGCGGTGCTGTTGTGTTCAAATGTAATGTATTCCAATGAAACCATCCTTCAAATTTTTAAAATGCTCGTTTCAGTATACCCTGTTTTGTGCCGGAGGGCAAGAGGGCAAACACATTTTTTACAGAAAAGACGGTCACTGGGCGGCTTTTTCCTGCTCAAGGCAGTGTTCACAGACGCCGAACAGGACAACGGCACAGTCTTCGACCTTGCCTTTCTGGTTTTTGACCAGCTTCATCACCTGCTTTTCGTCCACATCCGCATCCACGACACCGCCGCAGACGGTGCAGTACATATGGCTGTGCCAGCAGAGGGTGTGGTCGAATCGGTCGGCCTTGCCCGGGATGGATACCCGGCGGACACGGCCTGCGTCGACAAGGCTGTTCAGGTTGCGGTAAACGGTGCCAAGGCTCAGATTCGGGCAGTCCTTGACGGCCTCATCGTAAATCTCCTCAGCGGTGGGGTGGTCGCAGAGCTGTTCCACTTTTTGCAGAACGAGTTCACGCTGTTTCGAGTAACGCATAGCTTTTCTCCTTTATCTTCTAATCCTGCTGTTTAAATCTTATCTTCACCTTTGATTTTTGCCCAATATGCACGAGCTGCCTGTTCGGTGCGGTTCTCGCCAAAGTGGTAATATTTCGTAGCTTTGAGGACGTCGGGCAGATACTGCTGGTCGACCCAGTGATTCGGATAGTCGTGGGCGTATTTATAGTTCTGGCCTTTTACCAGTGCGTCCTCGCCGTCGAAATGCTTGTTCTGAAGCTGGCGAGGGATGGAGCCGGTCTTCCCTGCCTGCACATCCGCAATGGCGGCATTGATGGCGTCATGGGCACTGTTGGATTTCGGGCTGGTAGCAACGAGGATCACGGCATCCGCCAGCGGAAGCCGCGCCTCGGGCAGGCCGACCATGTTCGCCGCATCCACCGCCGCTTTGACGATAGGGATGATTTGGGGGTAAGCCAGACCGACATCCTCGCAGGCGCAGACCATCAGACGACGGCAGGCTGAGGGCAGGTCGCCTGCTTCCAACAGACGAGCCAAATAGTGCAGAGCGGCATCCGGGTCAGAACCACGCATCGACTTCTGATAAGCCGACACGATATCATAGTGGTCGTCACCGTCACGGTCATACCGCATAGCTGTCCGCCGGGTGACTTGTTTGATCATCTCAAGGTCGATATGCTTTCCCGTCTTATCAACGGGAGCCGCCGTGACTGCAAAATCAAGACAGCCCAATGCTTTTCGCAGGTCGCCGCCTGCACTCTCGGCAAGATAATCGCAGGCATCTTCATCCATCCGAACGGGATGCCCCTCCGATTCGGTGAGCTTTTGCAGAGCATTTTTCAGACCCTGTTTGACATCAGCGGCATTGAGAAATTTGAACTCAAAGACCGTACACCGGGACAACAGCGCATTATAAATGTAAAAATACGGATTCTCGGTGGTGGATGCAATGAGGGTCACACTGCCGTCCTCAATGCATTCGAGAAGGCTCTGCTGCTGCTTTTTATTTAAATATTGGATCTCGTCGAGGTAAAGCAGGATGCCGCCTGCTCCGGCGAGAGTGCCGATATCCTTCAGCACAGCCTTGATGTCGCCAGTGCCGCAGGAGGTGCCGTTGAGTTTGTGCAGGGTCATGCCGCTGTTCTCGGCGATGATGCGTGCAACGGTAGTCTTTCCGGTACCGGACGGACCATAAAAGATCATATTCGGGATGCGTCCGCTCTCAATGGTGCGGCGGAACACCCTTCCGGGTGCCAGCAAGTGCTGCTGACCGCAGACCTCTGCCAACGTTTTTGGGCGCAGACGCTGCGCCAATGGTTCGTTCATGGGTGTTCCCCTCCTGCCTTTTACCGCTTTTCTGCGAATGATTCCATTTATAGTATAACGCATTTTGTGGGAGAGGACAAGTTCTAAATTGAAAATGATTCTCAGATAACGCATCTTTCTGCGGCCTGCATCGTTTTGTCAGGAGCTATTCTTGAAAATGTCATATATTTATGTTATCATCAAGGTGTTTTCAGGAAATATCTGTCGAAATGAGGGGATCATAATGGGCACAGCAAAGGCCGCCGCAGAAGATAAAGCACTAGCGGAAAAGAAAAAGCTGGCGTTGGAGGTCATCGAGCGGCTGAAAAAGGAATATCCGGACGCAGGCTGTACGCTGGACTACGATCACGCATGGCAGCTGCTCGTCAGCGTGCGGCTGGCAGCGCAATGCACGGACGCCCGGGTGAACATCGTGGTCGAGGATTTGTTTGCCAAGTATCCGAATGTCGCTGCTCTCGCCGCCGCAGAGCCGGAGGATATTGAAGCTATCGTCAAGCCCTGCGGACTCGGACGCTCCAAAGCACGGGATATCTCAGCCTGCATGCGTGTCCTGCGTGACAAATACAACTGTCAAGTACCGACTACTTTCGAGGAGCTGCTGGCTCTGCCCGGTGTCGGCCGGAAGAGTGCAAACCTCATCATGGGCGATGTGTTCGGCAAGCCAGCCATCGTCACAGATACCCACTGTATCCGGCTGTGCAACAAAATCGGCCTTGTGGATGGCCTCAAAGAACCGCAGAAGGTCGAAAAGGCCCTTTGGAAGATCGTTCCGCCCGAGGAAGGCAGCGACCTCTGCCACCGGTTCGTCATGCACGGGCGTGCCGTCTGCAATGCCCGGAAACCCGAGTGTGAAAAGTGCTGTCTAAAAGATATCTGTAAAACAGCGTTGGAACAACAAAACACATAATGGAGGTATCTTTATGATTACATTAACGATTCTTCTTATCATTGCTATTTCCTGTATTCTCATCGGCTGTTTTCTGGGCTTGTTTTCCCTGCTCAGCGTTTTTGTCTCCCTGCTGACCGGTGTTCTGGTCGGTGCGCTGGCCGGTTACATCGCCGGACGGTTCATGGGCAGCGAAACGTCTTTCGGCCGTAATGTCATCTTGGGCGTTCTTGGCAGTTTCGTCGGCGAATTCCTGTTTGGTCTGATTGGCATCCATGCTACCGGAACTTTCAGCTCCTTCGTTATCTCCATCATTGGTGCATGTATCTGCATCTGGGTCGGGAAGAAAATCAACGAGAGATAAAAGAATCTTTTCTGTGGAAAGGCATCTGGCAAAAAGGAATCTCTCGAACTGGAACGACAGCCGCATGAGTAATCTCCCCCCTGTTTCAGCGTTTTATGGTTTCGGCGTTTTAAATATGAACTTTCTGCTAAGATTGTGAAAGTTGCCTATATCCGCTTGCATTTTGATGCAGGCGGATATATTATTATCAGGCGCAAATAGTTATCACTTGTTAAGTAATTTCAGAAGGAGGTTTTTACTTGTCCGAAGAGGAACTGAATTTTCATGGGCTGTGCCACTTTATCAGCCGACTGCATTCTGCTGCAAAGCGTGGAATGCGTGCTGCATTGTCGGACTGCCCGAAATGCCATTTTCCCATGCTGGAAGGTCTGATGGGCACCATCCATGCCTACGGGCAGGATGGTGCCATTAACGTCACCCAGCTGGCACAGCAGTTTAAAAAACCGCTGCCGGTCATTTCCCGGGGATTGCGCCAGCTCGAGGAAAACGGGCTGATCGAACGGGAGACAGACCCCAATGACCGGCGGAAGACACTGGTGCGGGTCACATCAAAGGGATATGAGGACAGCCGTCTCTGCGAAGAAGCTCTCTCCGATTACTTCAGCTGTGTGATGGCGCGCCTGACCCCGGAACAGCTCGAGCAGCTCTCGTTCCTGAAAGACGTTCTGATGGACGCCATCGAAGCCGAGAATGCCGAGCGTGAAAAACGATTGAAGGGAGAATCAAACGATGGGAAAAATTTTTAAGCAGCTGGCCCGTCACTGGGCCGCCTGCCTGCTGGTCATCGCATTGCTGTTTGTGCAGGCCTACTGTGACCTGTCGCTGCCCGATTACACCAGTAAGATCGTGGATACCGGCATCCAGCAGGGCGGCATCGACTCCGCTTTGCCGGAAACGCTGCGTACTTCCACGATGGACGCCCTCTCGCTGCTGATGAGCGAAAAGGACACTGAAAAGTTCCAGAATGCGTATGAGTATTACACTCAGGACGACGATGTACTGAAACTCCGCTCCGACTTGACGGATGATGAGCGCACCGACCTCGAAAATGCCGTCTCTGTGCCGGATATTGTGCTGTACATGGCAGCCGCCCAGCACGCCAACGGCCAGACCTCGATGCCGATGACCGGACTCGATGAAGTCCAGCAGAACATCTCCGAGGAGACGGAGACTGTCACCCCGACCGCAGACGACCTCGACGCGGTGTGTGAGCAGTTCACTGCCATGACCCAGATGCCCGGTTTCAGCCGGGATGCCATCCAGCAGCAGCTAGCTGGTGCGATGTCTCAGGTGGACGATACCACCCTTTCCAGCATGGCAAGTCAGGCAACGCTGCTCGTCAGTCTGGAATACGAAGCACAGGGTGTCGCCCACGATGTGCAGATGAGCTACCTCTTCCGGGTCGGCGGCCAGATGTTGGCTCTGACCCTGCTGATGGTGGTCGTTGCAATTGCAGTCGGCCTGATCGCATCCCGTGTGTCGGCAGCAATTGGCCGTGACCTCCGCCGGGAGACCTTCTCTTCCGTCATCAACTTCTCCAACGCTGAGATCGAGAAATTTTCGACTGCTTCCCTCATCACCCGTACCACCAACGACATCCAGCAGGTGCAGTTCGTCTGCGTGATGCTGCTGCGCATGGTGGCCTATGCGCCTATCCTCGGCATCGGCGGCATCCTTCATGTTTTGCAGAGCAACACCGGTCTTTCGTGGATCATCGTACTGGATGTGGCTTTGCTGTTGCTCCTCATCATCTTCCTGATGAACGTTGCCATGCCGAAATTCAAGCTGATGCAGACCCTCGTTGACCGTCTGAACCTCGTCAGCCGTGAGATTCTGACCGGTGTGATGCCGATTCGTGCGTTCAGCCGTGAAAAGTTTGAAGAAGAGCGTTTCGACAAAGCCAACACCGATCTGATGAAGACTCAGCTCTTCACCAACCGGGCGATGGTCGCCATGATGCCCTTTATGACCCTCATCATGAACGGCACCAGCCTGCTCATCGTCTGGTTCGGCGGCAAGGCAATGGACGCTGGCAACATGCAGGTCGGTGAGATGATCGCTTTTATCACCTATACCATGCAGATTGTCATGTCTTTCCTGATGCTGGCAATGGTGGCCGTTATGCTGCCCCGTGCCGGTGTTGCCGCTGACCGTATCGACGAAGTCATCCGCACCAAGCCTTCCATTCACGACCCGGACGAGAATACTGCAAAGTCCGTACAGGAAAAGAAAGACTGGAAGGGTGTCGTCTCCTTCGAGGATGTCAGCTTCCGGTTCCCGGCTGCGGACAGTGACGCGCTGGAGCATATCAGCTTTACTGCTCAGCCCGGTCAGACCACCGCAATCATTGGTTCCACCGGCTGCGGCAAATCCAGCCTGCTGAACCTGATTCCCCGTTTCTATGATGTCACCGGCGGCAAAGTCACTATTGACGGCGTAGATGTCCGTGAAATGCCGCAGGAGACACTTCACAGTCTGCTGGGTTATGTGCCGCAGAAGGGAGTGTTGTTCAGCGGCACCATCGAGTCCAACCTGAAATTCGGCGGCGAACACATCACCGACGAGGAGATGAAGAAAGCCGCTTCCATCGCACAGGCGACGGAATTCATCGACGCAAAGCCGGACGGCTACGAAAGCCCCATCGCACAGGGCGGTTCCAACGTTTCCGGCGGACAGAAACAGCGTCTGTCCATTGCCCGTGCCATTGCAAAGAATCCCCGTATCTACCTGTTCGACGACAGCCTCTCGGCGTTGGACTACAAGACCGACGTCACTCTGCGCCGTGCTTTGAAGGCCCAGACCGACAATGCGACGGTCATCATCGTTGCACAGCGTATCTCGACCGTCCTGCACGCAAATCAGATCCTGGTACTGGACGAGGGTCGTCTGGTCGGCAAGGGTACCCACGCTCAGCTGATGGCGACCTGCCCCGAGTATCAGGAAATTGCCCGGAGCCAGCTGAGCCAGAAAGAGCTTGACCTCGAAAACCTGAACACAAAGGAGGATGAGTAATATGCCAAGACCCGGACGTCAGACGACCGAGCGTGCAAAGGACTTCAAAGGCACGCTGCGGCAGCTCATCCGTGAGATGAGCCGATACAAACTTTCGCTCATCATCGTTGTTATTTTTGCTGTCCTGTCCACCGTCTTCAACATCGCAGGCCCGAAGATCCTCGCCAAGGCCACCACCGCACTGGCGACCGGCTGGATCGCAAAGCTGCGTGGCATCGGCAGCATCGACTTCGGCTATATCGGCAAGATTTTGCTGATCCTGCTCGCCATGTATCTTTGCTCGGCGGCATTCAGCTTCCTGCAGGGCTGGCTGATGACGAACCTCTCGCAGAAGGTCTGCTACAATTTCCGCAAAGAGATCAGCGAGAAAATCAACCGCCTTCCCCTCGCCTACTTTGAAAAGCGTACTGTCGGCGAAGTGCTTTCCCGTATCACCAACGACGTTGACACCCTCGGTCAGAGCTTGAACCAGAGCATCACCCAGCTCATCACCAGCGTCACCACGATGGTTGGTGTCCTCATCATGATGCTTTCCATCAGCCCCAAAATGACCCTGATTGCCTTGCTCATCCTGCCGGTCTCGCTGGCATTGGTGATGCTGGTCGTCAAGTTCAGCCAGAAATACTTCAAGGCACAGCAGGCAACGCTGGGCGTCGTGAACGGTCAGGTCGAGGAAGTCTATTCCGGCCACAACGTCATCAAGGCGTTCAATCGGGAGTCCAGCGTCCTCACGGACTTCAACACCGCCAACGATAAGCTGTATGAATCCGCATGGAAGAGCCAGTTCCTTTCCGGCCTGATGATGCCCATCATGAACTTCGTCGGCAACCTCGGCTATGTGGCGGTCGCCATCGTCGGCAGCATTTTCGCCGCCAACGGCACCATCACCATCGGCGATATTCAGGCATTCATCCAGTATGTCAAGAATTTCACTCAGCCCATCCAGCAGCTCTCGCAGGTGTCCAACATGCTGCAGAGTATGGCAGCAGCTGCAGAGCGCGTGTTTGAGTTCCTGAACGAGCCGGAAGAAGACCAGAAAGCCGACCCTGCACGCCGTGCAGACGCTTCGGACATTGACGGTCAGGTGACGTTCAGCCATGTCAAGTTTGGCTACACTCCCGATAAGACCATCATCCACGATTTCAGCTGCGAGGTCAAACCGGGCGAAAAGGTTGCTATCGTTGGCCCCACCGGTGCCGGCAAGACCACTATGGTCAAGCTGCTGATGCGGTTCTACGATGTGGATTCGGGTTCCATCACCCTGAACGGCCACGATATCCGGGATTTCGACCGCAGCGCACTGCGCGAGGGCTTCGGTATGGTTCTGCAGGATACATGGCTGTTCAAGGGTACCATTATGGAGAACATCCGGTATGGCCGCTTGGATGCTACCGATGAGGAAGTCATTGCCGCCGCAAAAGCAGCCAATGCCGACCACTTCATCCGCACCCTGCCCGGCGGCTATCAGATGGAGCTGAACGAGGATGCCTCCAACGTCAGCCAAGGCCAGAAACAGCTGCTGACGATTGCCCGTACCATTCTGGCGGACAACCGAATTCTTATTCTCGACGAGGCGACCAGTAGTGTCGATACCCGTACCGAGCAGAAGATCCAGACCGCAATGGATCGTTTGATGGAGGGCCGCACCAGCTTCGTCATCGCCCACCGTCTTTCCACCATCAAGGACGCTGACCTCATCCTTATGATGCGTGACGGCGACATTGTGGAACAGGGCACCCACGACCAGCTGATCGAGGCAGGCGGCTTTTACGCCGACCTGTATAACAGTCAGTTTGAAGATGTGGTAGATTAAAATAGCAAAACGGCTGTCTGCATTTTTGTTGCAGGCAGCCGTTTTTGTTTGTATGTAGTTTTACTCTCTCTTATCCCGATCAATCGCCACGACAACGCCCGAAAGTGCCAGCAGAGCCAGCAGGTTGGGAACCGCCATCAGGCCGTTGAAAAAGTCGGCCATCGCCCAGACAAGGTCAACTTTCAGCGTCGAACCAACCAGAATGAACAGAACGACGATAACGCTGTAAATCGGAAGAGCCTTTTCCCCAAACAAAGACTTGAAGTTAGACTGACCGAAGAAATACCAGCCGATGATGGTCGAGAATGCAAAGAAGAACATGCAGATCGCGATAAAGATGGGGCCGAAGCCGCCGAATGCCTGACTGAACGCCGCCTGCGTGAGAGCGGTTCCGGTCAGACCCTCCGGGATAAGACCCGAGGTGATGAGGACAAGACCGGTAAGGGTCAGGACAACGAACGTATCAATAAAGACGCCAAGAATTGCAACGGCTCCCTGCTCCTGCGGATGCTTGACCTTTGCGAGAGCGTGCGCATGGGGCGTAGAACCCAGACCGGCTTCGTTGGAGAACAGACCACGCGCAACACCGAAGCGCATCGCCTGCTGAACCGTCACGCCAGCGACACCACCGGCGATGGCCTGCGGTTTGAACGCCAGAACAAAGATTTGCGCAAAGGCACCGGGCAAAGCCTTGTAATTCAGCACAAGGATGACGAGACAGCCAAGGATGTAGAACGCCGCCATGATGGGAACGACCTTTTCCGTGACTGCTGCGATGCGCTGAACTCCGCCCAGAAAGATAAATGCCGCGATTGCCGCCGTGATGACACCAACAATGACCCGGTTGACGCCAAAGGCATTGTGGAAGGCATCACCAATGGAATTGGACTGCACCATATTGCCCATGAAGCCCAGAGCCAGAATGATCAGCACCGAGAAGATACCGGCCAAAATCTTGCCGAACCTGCCCTTGAAGGCCGCACGGATATAGTAGACCGGGCCGCCGGTAACTTTACCGTTCACTGTGGTCTTGTAGTGCTGGGCGAGAACCGCTTCGGCGTAGATAGTCGCCATACCGAAGAAGGCGGACACCCACGTCCAGAACAAGGCTCCCGGGCCGCCGCTGACCAGTGCGGTGGCACAGCCGGTGATGTTGCCGGTGCCGACCTGCGCTGCAATGGCCGTTGCCAATGCCTGAAAACTGCTCATGCCCTCATCGTCAGCTTTTTTGCCACGGAGCGTAAAATCGCCGAACACACGACGGAAGCCTTCGCCAAACCGACGGACTTGCACACCGCCCAGCCGGACGGTGAAAAACACGCCGGTGCCAACCAGCAGGAATAACAGCAGATAATTCCAGAGAATATTGCTGGCCTGCTCTACGAACGCCGTAAATGCTGCCATAAATGTACCCCTTTTCTTTTTCCGAATTCTTTTATACTTTCCCCTTGTCCTCAACAGTCCGGACAATGTAATTATACTATCTTATCCGTGTTGTAAAGTCAAGTGTATTTGTACAACGTACATCTCGTACACATTTCTGCCGAAAAAAGATGGATTTTCCCCTTTTCTCCTGCGGCAAAGCGCGGTATAATAAGACTTGGTGTTTTGAAATCGAAAGGAGTTAATGATATGAATTCGACCACGGAGCTTTCCCGGCCGGAGGAAACATCCTCGAAGCCGGTCTATGCGTTCCGGAAATCCGTTTTTCTGGAGGGAATGCGTGATGGCGTCCCTATCGCACTGGGATATTTTGCTGTTTCGTTCTCGCTGGGCATCGCGGCTCGGCGTGCAGGTTTCAGTCCGTTTCAGGGCTTTCTGGCAAGCCTGCTGAACAACGCCTCTGCCGGTGAATATGCGGCATTCGCCCTCATTACCAGTGGAGCGACCTACCTGCAGGTCGCCATCATCACCCTCATCGCTAACGCGCGTTACCTGCTGATGAGCTGCGCACTGGCACAGAAGTTTACCCCTGACACCCCGTTTATCCATCGTCTCATCATTGGTTATGACGTCACCGACGAGCTGTTCGGCATTACCATCGCCCGTAAAGGGCCGCTGAATCCGTGGTATACTTATGGTGCCATCCTGTTGGCGGCTCCGGCGTGGGCGTCCGGCACGGCTCTCGGCATCATCGCCGGAAACCTGCTGCCCCTGCGCGCCGTCAGTGCGCTGAGCGTCGCGCTCTACGGCATGTTCCTTGCCATCATTATTCCTCCGGCCCGGAAGAGCAAGATCGTCGCAGCGTTGGTCTCTATCAGCTTTTTCCTGAGCTTTATCTGCAATTATCTGCCGGGCATCGCTTCCCTATCAGACGGCACACGCACCATCCTGCTCACCGTCTTCATTTCTGCGGCGGCTGCGATCCTCTTCCCGGTCAAACAGGAGGCTGAACACGATGAATAATTACATCTACATCCTCGTGATGTTCCTTGTTTCTTACGCGATTCGCGTCCTGCCTCTGACGCTCATCCGCAAGCCCATTAAGAATCAGTTCATCCAGTCGTTTTTATACTATGTACCGTATGTTACGCTGGCAATTATGACCTTCCCTGCCATCGTCAACGCCACCCAAAGCCCGGTGGCTGGTGCTATCGCCCTCGTGGTCGGCATTGCCGCCGCATGGTTCGGCGCAAGTTTGTTTCAGGTCTCCGTTGCCTGCTGCGCCGTCGTGCTGGTGCTGGAGCTGTTTTTAGTGCATTAAAGTTTCATATTGCCGCAGTTTTTTGGAATCTGCGGCGTTTTTTCTATTTTTTCAAAAATTTTTTGAAAAAGCTGTAACGTTTTGCCTTCTTTTTCGTCTTATGGGCGAACCGGTTCCAAACAAGAAAGGAGGGTGACGCGAATGGACAATTCATCATTTGAAGAAATTTATCTTCAATATTATAAGCCCGTGTTCGCCTACCTGATGACCCTCTGCAAAAACGAGGAACTGGCCGCCGAGCTGACGCAGGAAACGTTCTTCAAAGCGTTGGATGCCATTGATGGTTTCAAGGGCGGCTGCGCATTGAACGTCTGGCTGTGTCAAATCGCCAAAAATACCCTGACCGACCACTACCGGCGGCAGAAACGGGAAGCTCCCCTGCCGGAGGATCCCCCCGAGGTCATTCCCGACCTGGCCCCGAAACCGGGTGAAGGACTGGAACAGCGTGAGCAGGAACTGCACTTGTACAGCAAGCTCCACGCTCTGCCTGAACCGTTCCGGGAAGTTTTCTGGCTGAGGGTCTACGGCGAACTGAGCTTTGCCGAAATCGGCACGCTCCACCACAAGACAGAAAGCTGGGCGCGCGTCACATTCTATCGCGCCCGGATGAAACTGAAGGAGGCTTTGTTATGAAACTACCCTGCTATCTCGTCCGCGATTTACTGCCGCTTTTCAAGGACAATGTCTGCGATCCGAATACTGCTGCGGACGTTCAGGAACATCTGGACAATTGTGCCGAGTGCCGCACCGTCTTGCAGGAGATGGACGCCCCTGAAATGGAAATTGCCGCCGTGGAAGAAAAGAACGCCGCTTCAATCGTCGCACTGACGACGGTGAAGAAGGATATTGGAAAGCTGAAAAAGAAAATCGCTCTTACCGTTACGGCTGTGCTTGTCGTGCTGTTCGGCGTATTCTTTGGCTGGCGGTACTGGATGATGCACTCTTATGTGGATTTGCCGCATACCGCGCTTGAAACAAAAGATATTGGTTATCATCAAATTGCGTTCCGAGACAAAAACACGAAAATTTATTATGGTTCTGTCGGCTATGTTATAAAGTATTATAAGGGAGTTCCCATTGCATTTATGAGTGTTACGCAGACTCGCTGGGAGCTTATGACCCGAAAATCGTTAAAAAACAATAAGCCTGTCTCCATCACGCTTCCCGACACACATATCGTTGCCGTAGGACGTGATACCTATCTTAAACTTTCTCAGCAGAGCGGCTATGAAATTGACGAAATGCCGTGGGATGACACCATCACTC